>DASXZJ010000025.1:0-102499 GCA_036502025.1 Acidimicrobiales bacterium
GCCAGTTGGCCGACGTCACCGACAAGCTGACCCAGGCCGGGTTCTGCGACGTGGTGACCTATCTGCTCGACGCGGCCGACGACATCTTGGCCTTCAGTGCATTTCCCACCGAGCACTGGCGTCAGATCCGCTCGAACAACCCCCAGGAACGACTGAACAAGGAGATCCGTGGTGGGGATCTTCCCCAACCGCGCCGCCGTCATCCGCCTGGTCGGCGCACTCCTCGCCGAGCAGAGCGACGAGTGGGCCATCACACGTCGCTACATGAGCGCCGAGTCCCTCAGGGCTCAACGCCGGCTCAAGCCCGCATTCGGTGGCCGCCATATACGCAGACAGCGCCGCCTGCTGCGCTTGCTGTTGGGCTTTCTCTGCTTGCTGTTGCGATATCTGATTGATTTCAGCATCGCACGCCTTAGCCTCGATACACCGATGAGCGGCCTGAGTAAGTAGCCGCGTATCCGCGGAAAATGCCTCCCTACTTGGGAAACTGGCGATGTTCGAAGTCGCAGTCATCCCCAAAACAAGGAGGCACTTCCTGTGTCTGCAGTATCGCGCGGAATCGACCGCATCGAGGTGACCTTCGACGAGCCCAATTTGGTCGCCGACGCGGAGCTCCTCCTTGTTGCCACGCTGGGAGCGCGCCTCGGGCTCGAACGGCTGGTCAACACCACCGTCCATCTTCGCGGTCGCGTCGGGGGCGCCCTGCCGGGCCGCAAGGTGCTGTCTCTTGTGCACGCCATGGCAGCGGGCGGATCACACATCGACGACGCCGACGTGCTGCGCTCTGGCGCGACGGGCTCGGCGCTGGGCCACCGGGTGATGCCGCCGTCGACCTTGGGCACGTTCTTGCGGGCGTTCACCTTCGGCCAGATCCGCCAGCTCGACAGAGTGCTCGGCGAAGCGCTGCGCCGGGCGTGGGCACTCGGCGCCGGCCCCGGGTCGGCTCCGCTCGTAATCGACCTCGACTCGACCATCTGCGAGGTGTGCGGCAAGGCCAAGCACGGAGCCGGCTTCGGTTACACGAAGAAGCTCGGCTACCACCCCTTGATCGCCACGCGGGCCTGGACAGGCGAGCTTCTCCACGTGCGCATGCGAAAGGGAGCGGCCAACACCCAGCGCGGTGCGGTGCGTTTCATCGAAGAGCTCGTAGCCCGGGTGCGTCGGGCCGGGGCGAGCGGTGACCTGTTCATGCGCTTTGATTCGGGCTTTTGGTCCAACACGACCATCGCCACCCTCGAACGCCTCGGTGTCAGCTACACCATGGGCGTGCGGATGATAAAGGCCGTGGTCGCAGCGGTCGAAGACATTTCCGAGTTCGCTGGACCCCGATCGAGTACACGGCCGACGGCGAGGCCGAGGTCCCCGAGTGCGACTACAAGGGGCGCCGCCTCGTCGGGCGCCGCACCCGGCGACGGTCGACTCGCCATCCGAGACCTCAAGGAGGGGGCGAGCCTTGAGCACGTGCCCTCTGGGAACTTTCTTGCCAACTCGGCGTGGCTCGTGTGTGCCGCGCTCGCCCACAACCTCATCCGCTGGACGGCCATGCTCGGCGACATCACCGAAGAAGAGCGCCTGATCGTGGCCCGCACCGTGAGAACTCGGTTCCTCTCGGTCCCCGGTCGCCTCGTCAGCCGTTCGGGGCGCCCGACGCTGCGCGCCCCGCTCGAGTCGCCCTGGGCCGGTGCCTTCGCACGCGCGCTCGAACTCCTGCGAGCCCTGCCGCCGGTACCCGTGTAGCACCAACAGTTGCGGCCGGCGCACCGCAGACGATCGCAGCAGGCGCTGACAACGAACGAGTTTCACTAAGGCTTGCCTCTGCACGCCTTGTTCGCCGTGCAAGGGCTCGCCGCGACGACCTCCGGCTCATCTCGTTACCGCTGGCTCCATTCGGCGGCCCGCAGGTCCCATTTTCGGTGGATCGAGGCTAAATAGTTCAACAAATGGGGGTTGGATTCTGTCATAGTGGACGTCACAGCGAAGATCGGGGGTCTTATGAGGCGGCTGTTCGTGGCGTTCCTTCTCTTGCTCGCGGGCCTGTTGCCCATGTCGCTGGCGTCAAGCGCTCCTGCGGGAGCGATCCCTTCCGGCGGCCTCTGTGCCGGCACCCCTCCGGAGCCCTCGCAATTCGACGGAGTCCTATACAGCCTGTTGTATGAGACGATCGGCACGGCGGCAGATATTACCGATCGCTTTGCTCAAGTCTGCAACAACTCACATGCAGCATCGAGCGTGTGGTCCATGGTGGCGGGCAATGGAGACGACTACCACTACGTTCAAAGCGGCTACGCAGTCCAGGGAACATCCGGCTCGGGTGCAGTTCTGCACTTCTTTTCTCAGATGAATGATGGCAGCTCGGGCGGGACGTGTACAGGTACTTGCGCCGAGTACGATGGCGTGAGTTTGGGCAGCTATGGTGAGAATCATCTGTTCTGGCAGTACTACGAAGCTCCAGGAGCTTCGTGTCCCGTGGGCTGCGTTACGAGTTGGGTTGATACATCCTTGTTCTTGGTGACGCCATACAACCCGTATGCCACAGGCCAATGGCAGGAGCCCATAAACAACTTCTACAGCGGCGAGATTGACGATCCGAATATCGATATAGCCGGCAACAACACGGAGGGCTGGACAACCTTCACCCAGATGCGGTGGCAGAACACCCTGTCGGGAGCGTGGTCAGCTATAACGCAGCCGTTTTACACATCGCCGTACTATCCATCTCCTCCTGCTCGTGCGTCTCACGACCTAGTAGCGCAAGGTGGTGCGACGAGGGGCAACGCAATGGATATCTACTGCACGAGTCAGTGCACCTCGTGAAAGGAAGACCCATGCGAAAGTCAATTGGAGCTCTCGCTTTACTTGGGGTTGTGTTCGCTGGCTGTACTTCGCAGCCTGGGAAGGCGACGGCGCCCAGCCGACCAGTGCAGCCGTCTCGAGCTCTTGTCTCTCCATACCTGACACTTGCCAACTACTCGACGTCGACAACGGTGCCAGCGGGCGAGAGGGTCCAGAGCTATCAGAGCTACCCCGTAGACGGAGTCACCGTTGCCCCGGCCAGCGGCAATCCTTCAGTTACTCAACAGTCCGCAGTGGCTACCGCGGCAGGTCAGGGCTTGACCGCTTTGGACGGTACGAAAGTGCAGCCGACTGCCGTCTTTGGGGCGCTGTCCAGCTCGGTGCTGCAGACTATTTCGCCGTCACAGTTGCCTGCGGGCCTTACGTTGCCCCCTGGTGACCCAGCAGCCACTGATCCAACTCCTCCGGGCCTCACGTACCAAGGAACACCCGTGTGGGTCGTTACATATCAAGGCGTCGGTGATCGTACAAATGGTGCGCCAACTGCTGGCGGCAGCGTCACGGTCGGTCCGGTTTCGTCAACCACGACCACAACCGGCGCTCCTGAAGCACCAGTGACGGTTGTGTTTGTTGACGCCACGAGTGGCAAGTACTTGTTCGCTCTCAGCTATTAAGTTGAGTTTGTACCCGAATCCGACGAACGAGCAATAGCGCCAAACCGGCACAAACCAGAATGATTCCAGTTCCGAACTCCCAAGCGACGGAGCCCCCGGTAAGCGCTAGAGACTGAGGCGTCGGAGGCGTCGCCGAGGAGGTCGGTACTGGTAGCGGCAGCTTGCCCGGACAACACGATGGGGGAGTTGTAGAGGTAGTACTTGGTACGGGCAGGGGGAGGTTGCCTGGACAACATGTAACGGTTGTAGTTGTCACCGACGATGCCGTCGCCGGAATGGCGGCTGCAAATACGGCCAAAATGGCGATGGTCACTGAAGCCAGACGCCTCTTCATGCCGACACCCCCAAAGCTCACCTTTCCCGATTCTACCCCGAGAAGGACAACTTAAACACCAGGTCGGCGTTACTGGAGACTGACTGAACCTCAGTTTCGCTTCTCTTTCAAGAGATCCAAGGGTTTGCTCCGTTGCTTGTCTGCAATCCGCTCAAGAGCCTTCAACGTGAGATTTCGATCCCCGCGCTCCAGGCCGCCGACGTACGTCCTATGGAACTCGAGCACATCTGCGAACGCCTCTTGACTCAGTCCGCGATCACGGCGAATCGCCTGCAGGTTCAACCCAAGGATTCGTTGCAGATCGCCCTCTGACACAGGACAGAAACTGGGCGACTGCTACTTGAGGGTCTACAGACTTATAAGTAGCACCGACAGAGGTTCTCACCTGGAATGGACAACAGCGACTGTTGAGGTGAGAGGCGGACCACGATTGCAAGTGCGGGCGGATGCTCACACAGAACCGCCCAGCTCGATCGCGATTCAGCCGGCCGCTGACGGTTCCGTCTACTCCTGCCGTGATGCAACCGATGATGGGGGCGAAAGTAGCTATCGACTCAACGGGCTGATCATCGCGGCGACCGGTTCGTAGATGAAATTGAATATCCATTAGATCGGACTTACGGCCGGGTATGGCGGCGCCGAAGGGAAATCCCAATGAGTGATTCAGGCGTCCCGATGGACCCGACCGAACGGGTTCCGAGCACCCCACTACCGGACCATTCTGCTCGTCATGCGGCGCTCGGCAAGTGGGCACCGCCGACTTCTGCTCATCATTTGGCAGTTCACATGTAGCGCCAGTCCTAACAACCCACCAAGTGCGCCCTGACGGGAACCGTACGCGGAAGATTGTCCTTGCCGGAGCGGCAGCTTTGGTCTTCGTAGCTGCGGTGGTGGGCGCCTTTATCGCCTACTAGCGGCAAGAAGTCCCATCCGCATCATCCAAGACCCACCATCATGCACCAGCGACGGAGACGGCGAAGGTGAAGAAGGTCTCACGAACCAGCACGACGACTTCGTCACCGCACGCTCCGCCACTACGACTCCTACCACGACAGCGCCACAACTCTCCGTAGCACCAACGAATACAGATCCCTCAGCAGCCTGAATCTTCCAGTTCGGTCAATACCACGCCTCTAATAAAACCCGAGAGATCCGCGACATCTACCTCTCCACAGACTTGAGCGAGTGGCACCGACCGAGGCGTGTGATGACCTGCCCATGACCTGCCATCACCTATCAAGAGTGCAACGAGCTCACGCGTGCCCCCGAACACCGCAGTTGGACGGCTACTCCCGAGACCCTGGTTAATCCGCCTGGTGAATCTCTAGATTCACAGTCCAATCGCCCTACGGGTTGAGTCCCAGCGAGTGGTGTAACGACGACCACCACAGCAACCTCAATGCCCTTGTTTAGCTGACGTTGGCCAACTCCGCCGGGGTCTCCTCCTGTCTCTCGCCGTCGATGACCTTGAGCCGGGCCTTCATCAGGGCCTCAGTGCCCATATAGCGCCTTGTGACGGCCCACTCGTCGTGCTGCTCGGCCAGCACGGCACCGACCAGGCGGATGACGGCATCGCGGTTGGGGAAGATGCCAACGACGTCGGTGCGCCGGCGCAGCTCCTTGTTGAGACGCTCGAGTGGGTTGTTCGACCACACCTGCTTCCAATGTTCCTTGGGGAAGGCGGTGAAGGCCAATACGTCGGGCCCGGCCTCGGCCAACAAGGTGGCGGCATCGGGGAACTTCTCGCTCAGTTGCTCGACCACCCGGGCGTGCTGGGCCCAGACCTGCTCGGCGTCGGGCTGGGCGAAGATGGTGCGCACGAGCGTAGCCACCATGGCCTGGGCCGACTTGGGCACCCGGGTGAGCAGGTTGCGCATGAAATGGGTCCGGCAGCGTTGCCACGTCGCCCCGAGGGTCGAACCGGTGGCGTTGACCAGACCGACGTGGGCGTCGGAGATCACCAGGGCGGTGCCACTGAGCCCACGGGCCACCAGGCCGCGCAGGAAGGCCAGCCACCCGCGCCGTCCTCGGTCGTGATGACGTCCATGCCGAGGATCTCTCGGTGTCCCTCGGCGTTGACCCCGGTCGCGATGACGACAGCCACGTTTTGGATCCGTCCGGCCTCTCTCACCTCTTGGAACGTGGCGTCGAGCCACACATAGGCATAGGGATCCTGGTCGAGGGGCCGGGTGCGGAAGGCCTCGACCTCGCTGTCCAGGTCTTTTGCCATGCGCGAGACCTGGGACTTGGAGAGGTGCTCGATGCCCAGGGTCTGGACCAGGCCCTCGACCCGGCGGGTGGAGACCCCTTTGAGGTAGCACTCGGCCACCACCTGGGTCAGCGCCCGCTCGGCCCGTCGGCGCGGCTCAAGCAGCCAGTCAGGGAAGTAGCTGCCCGATCGCAGCTTCGGGATGGCGAACTCCATCGATCCCACCCTGGTGTCAAAATCCCGGGCCCGATACCCGTTGCGGCTGTTCACCCGCTCGGGCGACACCTCGCCATAGGGCGCACCGCAGATGGCATCGACCTCGGCCGAGACATCAGCCGCTCGGCGAAGACGCGCACCATCTCTCGCATAAATCAGACCTGTCGCCTTCGAGGTGCTTGCGCAACCAGTCCATAGGGTCCATGTTGTGTGTGACTTCCACCGCGTTTTCCTCCTCATGATCGTCTTTTGCGGGACTTCATGAGGTTGACGCGGTGGTCGTCGCGAGTGGGGGATCTCGCGAACTGCCTGCTTGTCGAGGGGACCTACAACCCCGGGACTGCTCGCTTCAGGGGCTTACAGCGCCTCTCAGCGGGCCAAACCCGTACACCACGGGCTGGGACTCAATTCGGGGGCTGGCGGCCAGTCACTAATCGCCTCAAACGGAGTCGGCGACACCATAACTTCGCTCGTTGGTGCCCTGGCCGATCTCCGGGGAGCGGGAGTGACGATGGCCGGCATGCATCCGGGCTTCATCGGCATCGGCAGTTCCTCGGAAATCAGGGTGAGCCGGTGGGCCCTCGGCCCACCTCCGCCGGGTGTGACAGGTCCCTGGACCGAGTTGGCGTTGGCGGCATTCATCGTGGAGAGGGCAGCGCTCGTGGCGCGTTCGGACGCCCTGGCGCGAATCGCCGACAGCGTGCGGGGTGCCGCAAGCGACTACGCCGTCGGGGATCTCCTCGAGGCCCTTGAGGGATTGGGTTCCGAAGGGCGGGCCGTCACGGAGCAGTTGTCGATCCCTCAGGAGTTGGTGGTTCCGACGAGGTTGCGCTGATGATTGCGGCGGTCGGTGCGTTGGCCGCCTTGGCGTTCCAGCCGTCAGCACCTTCGGCCTCGGGTGCTCGACAGGCGGCCGGTCCGTGCCCGGTCGGTCACGGGCTTTGCGGAGCAAATTCTGCCTCGCCGCCTTCAGCGGCGGCACCGTTCGGCTCCGCGCTGGTGGCGGTTCCAGCGGTCGTGGTCAGCAGCGCAGTCAGCACGGTGCCTACGACGTCGACGACGTCACGGCCTGATTCCACGACTTCGACCACAACCACGACGACTCTCTGGAGTTCGCCATTCTCGCGATGACTCTGATGGTGGGTAGACGTCAGACTCTCCTGTGAGCCGTAGGGCCCAGATCAACTCAAGGGGAGGCTTTATCCGGTGCAATGGAAGCTCGAACTCATTGTGGTCAGCGACCCCGACGGAAACGGATGGCTGGTCCAGGAGGTCGGCTACCGCCCCTAGGGCAACCCGGCGCCCGGCACCGTGGTGCGCACGCGCTCGATGGCACCGTTGCGTTCGGCTCTTGCCTTGGCGGCGTCACTGGACTTGGCGGTGACGAGGTAGAGGTTCTGGCGGTCGTCGTCGCCCAGCATGCAGGCGAAGCAGCCCTGGCTGGTGGTGACCCGCTCGAGAATCTCGCCGCCCTCGGCCACCCGCACACATTCGGTTCCCAACGCGTTGGCCACCCACACCGAACCATCGGCGCATAGGCAGATACCGTCGGGGGCGATGCCGGGCAGGGCGGCCCACTCGCGACGGTTGGTCAGCGTCCCGTCGCGTTCGCGGTCGAAGGCCGAGAGTCGCTGCCCCATGCTTTCGGCGATGATCAGGCTGCCCCCGTCATCGGTGATGACAGTGCCGTTGGGGAAGGCCAGATCGGCGGCGGCCTCGGCGCTGGTGCCGTCGGGATCGACCCGCACCAGGGAGGTGGGGCCGATGGCGCTGGGCTCCACCGTGCCGTCGTAGAGGCCGTCGAGGTCGAAGCCGAAGTTGCCGGCATAGGCCTGTCCGTTGGAGGCCACGACCATGTCGTTGGCATGCCAGGTGGCCCACGGGGTCAGGTCGCCGTGGTGCACCAGCGTCCCGTCGGCCTCCCGGCGCATGATGGCCCGGTCCAGGCGCGAGTTGATGAGGAGGCGGCCATCGGGCAACCAACCCAGGCCGGCTGGCTCGCCCTCGAAGTCCACTTCGGTGCGCCGATCCCCCTCGGGTGAGACCGAGAACACGGCGTGGTCGAAGAAGTCCGAGTACCACAGACGCCCGTCTCGCCAGCGAGGGCACTCGCCGAAGAACAGACCCGTGAGGAACGGTTCGGCCACGACGGATTGATCGGACATGCGGCACCTCCCCAGGGGCCGGGCGGCCCGGTCCTGCAGTTCAGCACAGCGGCCGGGCCAGCGCTCCAGGCGCGAGAGCCGAGCGTCGGCGCTACGTTGGACCCGTGGCGTATTGGGTGCTCAAGGGAATTCTGACCCCGGTGTTCTTCGTGCTCTGGCGCGTGAAGGTCGAGGGCCGGGAAAACATCCCCAAACACGGTCCGGTGGTCTTGGCCGCCAACCACCAGTCGTTCTGCGACTCGTTCTTCATCCCCCTGGTGGTTCGGCGCAAGGTCACCTTCCTGGCCAAGGCCGAGTACTTCGATTCGTGGAAGACCGCCTGGTTCTTCCGCGCCGCCGGGCAGATCCCGATCCGGCGGGGCGGGGGTAGCGCCAGCGAGCGAGCCCTGGAGACGGCCCGCAGCGAAGTCCTGGGCCAGGGTCGGGTCCTCGGGCTCTATCCCGAGGGGACCCGTTCGGTGGACCAGTACGTGCACAAGGGCCGCACCGGCGTCACCCGGCTCTCCCGCGAGTGCGGCGTGGCCATAGTCCCGGTGGGTGTGGTGGGGACGGTCGCCGTCCAGCCGGTCAACTCGAACTGGCTCCACCCCTTCAAGACCGTCACCGTCCGCTTCGGCCCGGCCATGCAGATGGAGGGCCCGGCCAACCCTGAGGACCCGATGGAAGGGCACGATCACACCGAGTGCCGCAGTTTCACCGACCGCTTGATGCACGAGATCGCCCGCCTGTCCGAGCGTGAGTACGTGGACGAGTACGTCCCCGCCCGGGCGCAAGCCTCAGCGGCCTAATCGAAATCGGCCTTTTTCACCCCAGTTCGGCCGTTTGAAACAGGATGTTTACATCCACCGCCTAACGTTGGGGCGTGTCCGGGTACGTCGTCCGCATCGCCTTGCCGGACCGTCCCGGCGCCTTGGGCCTGGTGGCCAGCCGCATTGGCGCGGTGAGCGGGGACATCGTGGCCATCAACATCCTCGAGCGGGACGGCGGCAACGCGGTCGACGAGTTCGTCATCGAGCTCGGCGGGGAGCATCTGGTCGAACTCCTCCGCTCGGAGATCCACGAGGTCGACGGGGTCAAAGTGCTCGACATCCGGCCGGCGTCGGTCAAGCCTTCGGCGGGCTGACTACATAGGCGCACACGTGGGCGCCATCCATGAGATGCGCCACCCGTTCCACCTTGGCCCCGGGCAACGCGTCGCGAATGAAGGCCAACTCGCTCGAGCACGCCTGGGAGAAGCCGTGGGCCACGGTGAGGATGGCGCAGTTGTGCTCGGTGATGCGCCAACTGCCGTCGTCCAGCCGCTCGGCGTCGGCCAGGTACCCGTCCTCGTCGAGTATGGACGTCAGCGCCTCGACCTGCTGGTCGAAGGTGAGGTCGGCCAGCCGCGGTCGCGCTCCGTCGACCCTTCTCTGCCGGCGTTGCTCGAACAACGCGTCGACCTGTTTCCCGTCGGGACCCCCGAGATACCCGAGCAGCTCGGTGGTGAGGTCGCCGTAGCGCTTGGGATAGAGCGCCTCGGCCGCCGCGGTCAGCTCGAACAGGTGCGTCGGCCGGCCGCGACGGGCACTCTCCTCGGTGGCCTCACGACGCGCCAGCAGACCGTCCTCTTCGAGGTGGACCAACTGCATGCGGATGGCGGCCGGGGTGAGCGAAAGCGAGGCGGCCACGTCGGTGGCCGACCGCGGTCCCTGTCGCTTGAGGAGGTTGAGGATGGCACGGCGGGTGGTCGGCAGGGTGTCCAGCGGGGAGTCGATCACGGGAGGATGAGGTGGACGTCGCCGAACTCGTGCCACAGGAAACCGCCGTCGAGGGCGGCTCGATAGGACGCCTCCAAGAGGGGACGGCCGGCGATGGCCTCGAGCATGGCCAGGTGCGACGCCTCGGGCTCGTGCCAGCCGGTCAGGAAGCCGTCGATCGAGCGGACGGGATGGGCCGGGGAGACCACGGTCTCGGTCCAGCCCTCGCCGGGGTGCACCGAACCGTGCTCGTCGACCACCGACTCGAGGGCACGGACCACCGTGGTGCCGATGGCGACGACGCGGCCACCGTTGCGTCGGGCGTCGTTGACCCGATGCGCGGTTGACGAGGACACCTTGAAGTACTCGGCGTACGGGGGCTCGGTCGCCTCGAGGGAGGCCACGCCGGTGTGCAGCAGCAGCGGGGCCACGCCGACGCCCTTGGCGACCAGCCGCGTCAACACCTCGGGCGTGAACGGCCGGCCGGCGCTGGGCATCTCGGCGGAGCCCGGCTCGGTGACGTAGACGTTCTGATAAGCGGAGATCGGGTAGCTGCCGCGCACGTAGCCGTAGCGGATGGGGCGGCCGTGACGGGCCAGGTAGGTGTGGAGCGGATCGGGCGTGTCGACCAGGGAGACCCAGAGGCGCACCCCGACGCCGCCCGGCCCGGGGGAGTAGGGCGTGAGCAGCGAGACATGACCGCCGCCGGCCAGCTCGATGACGGTGCCGGCCGTGGCGCCCAGGAAGGCCCGCCCGTCCCGTCGGACCTCGACGGTCCACAAGCCGGCGGGCAGCTGCGTGGAGAGGTGGACCTGCAGGCACGCCGCGGCACCGACGCCGTCTACTTCGGCGGCCAAAGTGCCCGAGGTGTTGAGGACGACCAGGTCACCCTCGTTCAGGAAGCGGGGCAGTTCGGAGAAGTGCGTGTGCACGAGCGACCCGTCCTCCCGGCGCGCCACCAGCATCCGCACCGCGTCGCGGGTCATGCCCCGAGATTCCGGCGGGGACGACGCCTCGAGCTCGGGGGGCAACTCGAAGGAGAGCGGCCGCAACAGGGGGAGGTCCCGACGGGCGGTGGCCGTCGCCTCGTGGTCCGCCATCACCGGGTTGGCCAGGGCGCTCACGTCGGCGCTCCGGCCGTCAGCAGCTCGCGGGCCCGGTAGCGGCCACTCGGGCGCTCGCTCCCGATCAGGTCGAGGAAGGCCGGCACCACCGTCTCAGGCTCCGGCCGGTCCGAGATGTCCTCTCCGGGGAAGGCCGCCTGATGCATGGCCGTGCGGAGGTCGCCCGGATCGACCGACCACACGCGCAGCGTGGGGAACTCGACGCCGAGAACCGAGCCGAGATGGTCCAGGGCGGCCTTGCCGGCCCCGTAGCCGCCCCATCCCTCGTATGCCTCGACGGCGGCGTCCGACGTGACGTTGATCAGCCGGGGCTGGGCCGACTCGAGCAGGAGGGGCAAGGCGACCTGGGTGAGCCCGAGCGGAGCGACCACGTTGACTTCGAGCGCCACTCGCAAGTCGCCCAATGGGTAGTCGGCCAGCGAGGGGAGCGGTGACGCGCCGAGTGTCCCGGCGTTGTTGACGAGGAGATCGAGTCCGCCGAGGTCGGCGGCCGCAGAGACCAGCGCGCGCCGGTGCTCGGGATCGGTGATGTCGCCCGGCACGGCTCGGACGGTGGCGCCCGGGGCCAGCAAGGCCTCGAGTCGGGTCGAGGCCGACTCGAGCGCGTCGGCACCCCGCCCGTCGATCACGATCGACCAACCCGAGCGGACCAGTCCGGTGGCCACGGCCTCCCCAAGTCCCCGAGATGCCCCTGTCACGATCGCCACACTCATGGCACACCACCCTTTGCGAACGACACGTTCGTCCGCTGGTGATTATAACAACAAATTTCTTGTTTTATTGCTCCCCTCTTGCACACCGCTCCTTACGTCAACCGGTCAGGCCGGCGGGCGGACCTCGAGCTCGGCCCTGGCCCAGGCACCCAGGTCGGCCGCGGCGTCATAGGAACCCTGGAAGAAGGACATGAGCAACTGGTCAGGTTCGTTCGCCCGGCGCACGGCGCCGTAGGGCAGGATGAACTCGCCCATGGCCTTGTCGTAGTAGGCCGCCTCGGGGGCGATGGGCCAGTCGGCGAAGCCGTCAGGCTCGGGATAGGCGTACGCGTAGAAGAGGCCCTCCTCGCCGCCCGGCCAGAACCCGCAGCTGTGCACCTCATGGCTGTAGGCCTCCTCCTGGACCCAGTCCGGGCAGTTGGGCACGCCGCCCGGGTGCTTCGGCGCGCGCCGGCCCGAGAATCGGGTCACGGCGAGGTCCGGGCCACCCCAGAAGAAGTGCACCGGGCTGGCCTTGCCCAGGAAGCCGCCCCTGAATTGCTGCATGACCCGGTCGGCCTGCACCAGGGCCAACCAGAAGCGGTGCGCCGCCCCGGCGTCGTAGGAGCGGTGGATCTCGTCCTGGTCGAAGGGGATGGCCTCGGCTATCTCTGACGGTCGCGGGTAGAGGTGGACGGACACCCCGAGCTGGTCGAGCGCGGCGAGCACCGCGGCGTAGAAGGCGGCCGTGGTCTGGGGGACCAGCGCCACCGAGGCCGTCTGACCGTCGGAGGCGCGCAGCCGCAGGAGATGGTCGATGAAGTCGAACTCGAGATCCAGCCCACGTCCTTCGGTCGGCATCAACCCGGTGGTCAAGCCGCGGGCCGACACGTACAGCGTGACCTGCCACCAGTGGTTGCGCATCGGTTCGAGGGCCAGGCGGACCTTGCCCACGATCTGGGTCCACAGGTGCAGGGTGTCGCGGGTGTCGGACCAGGAGGAGATGGTGAGCTCGGGCCACGGGTTGTCCACGTCCCCCATTCAAGCGGCGTCGGCGAGCCGGCGCCCCTGAACGCACGGTGGCCGAACGGTGATGGTTGGGCAAACTCGGAGCCGACGACCCGGCCGGTCCTGGTTCTCATGGGGGTTGGTGGGCTAGAAATCGGACCCATGCGGCCCATCTCCCGGCGGACCTTTCTGCAGGGTGCGGCCGTCGGCACCTTTGCCTTCGCCACCGTCGAGCCGTCTGCCCTCAACCCGTTCCCGCCGCCGGTGCCGTCCATCCGGCGGGGCCCCGGGTCACTGCCCAACCCGCTGCGGCCCGCCGGTGCGGCCAACGAGGCCCTGCCCTTCGACCACATCGTGATCGTCATGCAGGAGAACCACTCCTTCGACAACTACTTCGGCATGCTGCCGGTCCGGGGCCAGCCGCTGGCCGACGGGTTCACCTTCGACGCCAACGGCCTGCCGCGCAACGACAACCCGGTCCACGGTGGGCGCCAGGGGGCCTTCCGCCTGGAGGGCACCTGCCAGCCCAACGGCGTCACCCAGTCCTGGGACGCCACCCACCAGCAGATCGACGGCGGGGCGATGGACGGCTTCGCCATGACCGACACCGAAGCCATGGGCTACTACGACGAGTCCGACATCCCCTTCTACTACTCCATGGCCAACACGTTCTGTATCGGCAACCGATACTTCTGCTCGGTGCCGGCCCAGACGTATCCCAACCGGCGCTTCCTCTACGCCGGCTCGGCGGCGGGCATGACCTCGACCAGCGGTTCGACCTTCTCCCTGCCGCCGCCGCCCAACGGTTCGGTGATGGACAACCTGCACCACCACGGCGTGTCGTTCAAGAGCTACTTCACCGACCTCCCCGACCTGGCCATCATCCCCACCAACCTGGAGCGCTACCCGACCCACTTCACCTCCATCGCCGAGTTCTACGTCGACTGCCTGCTGGGCACGCTGCCGAGCGTCTCGTGGGTGGACACCGAGATGGGCCTCACCTCGGACATCGGGGCCCCGCTGGCCAAGTTCATCAAGGACCTGCCGGCCCCGCTGTCGGGCATCGCCGGCAATCTCAACCAGTTGGTCGAGTCGCAGGGCGGCGACGAGGAGAACCCCGACGACGTGGCCATCGGCGAGGCCTCGGTGGCCCGCATCGTCAACGCCGTGATGCACTCGCCGGCCTGGGGCCGCACCCTCCTGATCTGGAACTACGACGAACACGGCGGGTACTACGACCACGTGGCGCCACCGACGGCCATCATCCCCGACGCCGTCCGCCCCATGCTGTCGGCGAGCGACGTGCCAGGGGCTTACAACCTCTACGGCGTGCGGGTGCCCAACGCGGTGGTCTCGCCCTACAGCCGCCCCCACGGCGTCACCAATGTGGTGCACGACCACACCTCGGTCATCGCCACCATCGCCAACAAGTGGAACCTGCCCGCGTTGGGATGGCGCGACGCCAACGCCTCCGACATGACCGACTACCTCGACCTGACGTCGCCCCCGGCCTTCCTCCACCCGCCCAAGCTGGCCACGCCGGCCCGGGCCGCCATCTTGAAGGGCGACTGCGAGACCTCGCCGGCCCCGGTGCAGCTCGAGCAGTAGTGCCCGCGGGGCGTCAGGCCTGCACCTCGTCGGTGGCCCAGCCCCGGGCGCGCTCGACGGCCCGTTGCCACACGACGTAGAGCGCATCGTTCAGCTCGACGGGTAGCGCGGGTTCGAACTGCGCCGACGACGTCCAGAGATCGGACAGGTCACCCAGCGAGCCCCAGACCCCCTCGGCCAACCCGGCCAGCGTGGCGGCGCCGAGCGCGGTCGACTCGAGCGACTGGGGCCGAGCGACCGGCATGGCGCTCTGCTCGGCCTGGAGTTGGAGGAGGAGGTCCATGGCAGCCGCACCCCCATCAGCCCGCAGCGCGGACAAGGGGAGTGACGAGGCGGCCGACATGGCATCGGTCATGTCGCGCACCTGAAAGGCCATGGCCTCGACGCAGGCGCGGGCGAGCTGGGCCCGACCGGCGCCTCGGGTGATGCCGGTGATGATGCCGCGGGCGGCCGGGTCCCACCAGGGACTGCCGAGACCGGTGAGCGCGGGCACGAAGGTGACGCCGCCGCTGTCGTTGACCGACCCGGCCAGGGGCCCGACCTCGTCGGCGGACCCGATGATGCCGAGGCCGTCGCGCAACCACTGGATGGCCGCGCCCGAGACGAACGTCGAGCCTTCCAGCGCGTAGGCCACCGGCGCCGGTGCGTGCGCGCCGAGGTCCCAGGCCACGCTGACCGTGAGGCCGTCGGGGGCGGTCGGTCGGTCGGGGCCCACGTTGGCCAGCACGAAGCTGCCCGTCCCGTAGGTGACCTTGACCATCCCCGGGTCGAAGCAGGCCTGCCCGAACAGCGCGGCCTGCTGGTCGCCGAGCACGCCCGAGACCGGGACGCCGGAGAGCACCGCGGTGGCCGGGCCCAAGTCGGGCAGCACGGCGTGGCCGACGCGCCCGGCCGACGGCCGCACCTCGGGCAGGGTGTGCTCGGGGACAGCGAAGAGCGCGCAGAGGTCGGGGGACCAGGTGCGGGTGGCCGTATCGAGCAGCATGGTGCGGCTGGCGTTGGACGGGTCGGTGACGAAGGCGCCGGTGGTGGGGCCCCCGGTCAGGTTCCACAGCACCCAGGCGTCGACCGTGCCGAAGGCGAGCGCGGGGTCCTCGGGGGTGAGGGGGAGGTCGCCGTGGCGCAGCAGCCAGGTGATCTTGGTGGCGGTGAAGTAGGAGTCCAGCATGAGCCCGGTGGTACGGCGCACCAGGGGGAGGTGGCCCGCCTGCTCGAGCTCGGCGCAGATGGCGGCGGTGCGGCGGTCCTGCCAGACGATGGCGTTGTGCAGGGGCCGCCCGGTGGTGCGGTCGAAGGCGACCAGGGTCTCGCGCTGGTTGGTGACCCCGATGGCGGCCACGGTGCCCCCGGCGTCGGCCAGGCGCCGGCCCACCTCGGCCAGGGTGGCGCGCACGGCCTCCCAGATCTCGGCCGGATCGTGCTCGACCCAGCCCGGCCGGGGGAAGTGCTGGGTGAGCTCCCGGTAGGCGACGTCGGTCACCCGGGCCTGCTCGTCGACGACGAGGGCCCGCACCCCGGTGGTTCCGGCGTCGATGGCCACCACATTCGTCATGCGGGGGCGAGGCTACCCGCGGTGAATTCGGGGTTCCGGGGGGTCGGGTTGGGGGCGACGGGGGCGGCCGATCGGAGGCTGAGTGGGTCAGTGGGGGGCATATCCGGTGCCCCGGCGCGCAAACCATCGCGAGCAGCCCGTGACCTGGTCGGATGCGAGGGGTCAACCGTTGACAAGGGCGTAACTACAATGCTGTAATGACACAGCATCTCGTGTCTCTGGGGAGGGTCAGCCACAACATCTTGTGGTTAGGCTGGTACGTGCCCTCGCTGAGCGCAGGAAGACAACATGCGCCGTGAGACGCCGCTTCGAGGGTTCGGGGTGGCGCCGCTGTCGGCACCGACGAGCAACCAGGAGGATCCCCACGCCATGGCCATCGCCCCCCAGCGATCAGAAATCGGCATCCGACGCCACTTCACCACCGAGGGTGTGCACCCCTACGACGAGGTGAATTGGGAGCGGCGTGACGCCCGCATCACCAACTACCGCGACGGCGCGGTGGCCTTCGAGCAGCTGGGCGTGGAGGTGCCCGAGTTCTGGAGCGTGAACGCCACCAATATCTTGGCGCAGAAGTACTTCCGGGGGACCCTCAACACCCCGGGGCGGGAGTCCTCGCTCCGGCAGGTGGCCGACCGGGTGGCCGACACGATCACCGCCTGGGGCCTGAAGGACGGCTACTTCGCCGACGACGTGGAAGCGGAGATCTTCAACCACGAGCTCAAGCACCTCATCATCCACCAGAAGGCCGCTTTCAACTCACCGGTGTGGTTCAACATCGGCGTGGCCGGGGTGCCCCAGCAGGCGAGTGCGTGTCAGCCGTACCGCGCCCTGGTGAGCACGCCCGAAGGCCTGGTTCCAATTGGTCGCCTCGTCGAGGAGGACGCGGTCGGCCGAAAGGTGTTCGATGCTCACGGTGTCACACAGATCGTGGCGGTGAAGAACAACGGCAGGAAGCCGGTGTTGCGGATTCACACGAAGTCGGGCCACGAGCTTGATGCCACTGGCGATCACCTCGTCTGGAGAGCGAGCGATGACCGCCATGGGGCGTTCGTCCCAGCCGCCGAACTTCGTCCGAACGACAAGGTCACCTGGCACCGGTCCGAATCGTTCGGGACCGGAGAGATCTCCGGCCGTGAGGTGGCCGAGGCCGCACTGGCCGGCTGGCTCCAGTCCGACGGGTTCGTCGGCCAGTACCAAGGGACCAACCGGTCGTTGACCATTGAGGCGATGACGGTCACCGAATCTGAGCGGCAATGGGTCCTCGACGCCCTCGATGTCGTTTTCCCGGACGTCCATCGCCACGAACGAACGGTGCCCACACAAGATCAATCGCTGGACTGCCGTCGCATCCGACTTTATGGAGCGGGACTGGTCGATTTCGTAGAGAAGTGGGGACTGCGTACCCGCGGTGTCGACATGACGGTGCCGGAGAGTCTGTTCGAAGCGCCCCTCCCCGTGATCGGCGCGTACCTGCGCAGCGTTTTTCAGGCCGAGGGGTACGTGTCGATCCGCGAGCGCTCGGCCGTTATCGGTCTCGACATGATTTCCGAGGGCGTGATTCGGGGAATGCAGGGACTGTTGGCGCGATTCGGGATCTTCTCGCGGGTTCGCGTCAAGGCTGACTCCCGTGACAACCGGAAGGGCATCTGGTCGCTGACGATCAGGACGCTGGGTGACCGGATCACTTTCGCGGATGAGATCGGGTTCATCGACGCCCGCAAGGAGTCGAAGCTTCGCCAGAGCCTTGAACTCGAAGGGCGCCGGTCACAGGCGACCAAGCGCCTTGAAATTGAGCGGATAGAGGAACTCGGAGAGATGGACGTCTTCGACATCCAGACCGAGAGCGGCGAATACCTGAGCGGCAACCTACGGGTGCACAACTGCTTCATCCTCTCGGTGGAGGACCAGATGGACTCGATCCTCAACTGGTACACCGAGGAGGGGATCATCTTCAAGGGCGGCTCGGGGGCCGGCGTGAACCTCTCGAAGATCCGCTCGTCGCACGAGCTGCTCAAGGGCGGTGGCACGGCGTCGGGCCCGGTCAGCTTCATGCGCGGTGCCGACGCGTCGGCCGGCACCATCAAGTCGGGTGGCAAGACGCGGCGCGCCGCCAAGATGGTCATCCTCGACGTCGACCACCCCGACGTGGAGGACTTCATCTGGTGCAAGGCCATCGAGGAGCGCAAGGCGCGGGTGCTGCGCGACGCCGGCTTCGACATGGACCTCGACGGGGCCGACAGCCACTCCACGCAGTACCAGAACGCCAACAACTCGGTGCGGGTGACCGACGAGTTCATGGAGGCGGTCATTGACGGCCGCGACTGGAACCTGATCGCCCGGACCGACGGGTCCACGGTGCGCACCGTGCCCGCCCGCGACCTCTTCCGCCAGATCGCCCACTCGGCCTGGGAGTGCGCCGACCCCGGCCTGCAGTACGACACCACCATCAACCGCTGGCACACCGCGCCGCTCACCGGCCGGATCAACGGCAGCAACCCGTGCTCGGAGTACGTGCACCTCGACAACTCGGCCTGCAACCTGGCCAGCATGAACCTGCTCAAGTTCCTCGACGGGAACGACGAGTTCGACGTCGAGGGCTTCAAGGCCGGCGTGTCCGTCGTGTTCACCGGCCAGGAGATCCTGGTCGGCAACGCCGACTACCCGACTGAGAAGATCGGCGAGACGACGCGGGCCTTCCGGGAGCTCGGCATCGGCTACGCCAACCTGGGCGCGCTGCTCATGGCTCAGGGCCTGCCCTATGACTCCGACGCCGGCCGGGCCTGGGCGGCGGCCATCACCGCATTGCTGACCGGCCACGCCTACGCCACCTCGGGCCGCACGGCGGCGCGCATGGGGCCGTTCGCCGGCTTCCACGACAACGCCGAGGCGATGACCAACGTGCTGCGCATGCACCAGGCCGAAGCGGCCCGCATCGACGAGGACGTCGTCCCGCCCGAACTGCTCTCGGCGGCTCAGGAGTCCTGGGACGAGGCGGTGGAGCTGGCCGAGCAGTTCGGCGTGCGCAACTCCCAGGCCAGCGTGCTGGCGCCGACGGGCTGTCTGGTCGGGGGCACGCTGGTGTCGACCGGTCGTGGTCTCGTTCGCTTGCAGTCTTTGGGCGACCCTGACGGAACTAAGTGGCAGGACCTGGGGATCGACGTCGCTACTGACGAAGGTGTTCGCGAGGCGACGAAGTTCTTCGTGAACGGCCTGGAGCCGGTCGTCACGGTGCAGTCCTCGCGGGGCTACCGGGTGCAGGGCACGACTACTCATCGGATCAAGGTGGTCAACCCCGACAGCGGCGAGTGGGTGTGGCGGCGCTTTGGTGACATCAAGGCTGGCGAACTGGTTCCCCTGGCGCTGGGTTCGTTGGTGGGTGAGCCGCAGGACGTGATCCTGCCGCCGCTGGCCGACGCCTACTGGACCGGCGAGCACCACGTCCAGGTGCCCCGGCGGATGACGGCGGAGCTCGCCGAGGTCCTTGGGTACTTCATGGGAGACGGTTCGTTGCACAGCCACGGGTTGCGATTCTGCGTGGCCAACACGGACTTCGACGTCCTGGAACGACTGCAGATGCTTGCCAAGGAGTGCTTCGGTGTTTCGGTCAAGCAGACACCGAAGCCGGGGTACATCGAGGCTCGCATCGACTCGGTGCGTCTCGCTCTGTGGTGGGAGGCCTGTGGCTTCGCCAAGCGCAGCCCCTCCGAGGGCCACGTGGGCAAGGGCTATGAAGCCCACATCCCCGACGCCGTGCTCCACGCCAACGACGGCGCGGTGTACGCCGCCTTCCTGCGCGGCCTGTACGAGGCTGATGGGGACACGGGTGCCGGGTACCCGACGTTGAAGAACACATCGGTCCAGATGGTGCGAGACGTGCAGTCGATGCAGCTCGCCCTGGGGTTTCCTTCCACCCTGTCGGTGAAGGACCGGACGAACGATTCGAGCTGGGGCAACGCTCCCCTCGCCACCCTGCGTCTCCTGAATGCCTCGTACAACTCGAGGTGGTTGGGCGAGGTGGGGTTCATGGGCTCCCGCAAGAACGCCGCCGTGCACGTGGCCGACGTCGCGACCGCCCAGACAGGTCGAATGGACTACATCCCGCTCACCCGGGATCTGGTGGACCGGTTGGCCCCTGAGAATCACCGGCTCCGGAAGGTCCTGTTGATGGAAATGGCGCGGGGTCGGGTGAGTCGTCGTATCGCCACGGAGCTCTTCGAGCGGACCGGTGATGCTGAGCTCGGACATCTGCTCGGCTTCTTCTACGACACCGTGGGATCGTCAGAGCTGGGTGATGAGGAATTTACCTACGACCTGTCAGTGCCGGACAACGTGACCTACATAGCGAACGGCTTCGTGAGCCACAACACCATCGGCCTGCTCATGGACTGTGACACCACCGGGGTCGAGCCCGACCTCGGTCTGGTCAAGACCAAGAAGCTGGTGGGCGGCGGCACCATGTCGATCGTCAACCAGACGATCCCGCGGGCGCTGGTCAAGCTCGGCTACGGGCCGGACCAGGTGGTCGAGATCGTGGCCTACATCAACGAGCACATGTCGATCCTCGGGGCGCCCTACGTGGCTCCCGAGCACCTGCCGGTGTTCGCCTGCTCCATGGGTGACAACACCATCCACTACTCGGGTCACATCCGCATGATGGGCGCCGTGCAGCCCTTCATCAGCGGGGCCATCTCCAAGACCGTGAACATGCCCGAGGACGTGACGGTCGAGGACGTCGAGCAGCTGCACGTCGACGCCTGGCGGCTGGGCATCAAGGCGGTGGCCATCTACCGGGACAACTGCAAGGTGGCCCAACCGCTGTCCACCACCAAGAAGGAAGGGATGGTCGTGCCCTACGGCGGCGACATCGCCCCTCCGGGATCCGAGGCCGAGGCCAAGGACCGTGCCGTGGCCGAGCGGATCGCCGAGCTCGAGGCGGCACTGCTGCACGAGCAGCAGCGCAAGACCGAGTCGGTGGTCGTCGGGGCCGTGCGGGAGCGCCTACCGCGCCGCCGCAGTTCGAAGACGTTCGCCTTCCGGGTGGCCGACTGCGAGGGCTACGTGACGGTGGGGGAGTACGAGGATGGGCGCCCCGGAGAGGTCTTCATCAACGTCTCCAAGCAGGGCTCGACGCTGGCCGGGATCATGGACGCCTTCTCCATCTCCCTGAGCCTGGGCCTGCAGCACCAGGTCCCGTTGGCCACCTACGTCCGAAAGTACACCAACATGAAGTTCGAGCCGGCCGGGATCACCGACGACGCCGACCTGCGCATCGCCACCAGCCTGGTCGACTACATCTTCCGCCGCATTGCGCTCGACTACCTCTCGGTCGAGGAGCGCTCGGATCTGGGCATCTTCTCCACCTCCGAGCGTATGCAGCCGACCCTGCCCGGGGTCGAGGAGATGTCGACGCCGTCGGTCAGCCTCATCGACGACGGCATCTCGACGTCCCCCACCCACCCGGAGTTCGCGCCACCATCCCCGACGGCTGCGGCCGGCGGGGTGCAGCCCCTGGCCCGGGCCGAGCAGCGGGACGCCCCGTACTGCTACAGCTGCGGCAACGCCATGCAGCGGGCCGGCTCCTGCTACGTCTGCGGCAGTTGCGGCACGACCAGCGGCTGCTCCTAGTCGGCGGTCCTTCAGCATCTCTGAGTAGACGGCCAGCAATGTCCCGTATCCCGTCAGCGGGACATTGCTGAGGTCGGGCTAGATCGGGGCAGAACCCCGGCCACCTCAAGCTCGGCCCGCAGTTGGGAGGACGAGCGGAACAGGACGGTCTGGATCCCCAACTCGCTGGCCGCCTCGAGGTTCTCGTCGGTGTCGTCAATCATCAACGTCGTGCTCGGCGTCAAGCCAAAACGGTCGAGCAGTCGCCTGAAGATGGCGGGCTCCGGCTTGGCCACTCCTTCCCGACCGGAGACAACGGTGCCGTCAAACCAACGGAGGAACGGAAAACGCTTCAGGCGGAGTGGATACGTCTCCGCCTCCATGTTGGTGAGGGCGTAGCAGGGAAGGCCGGTTCCTCTCACGGCTCGGAGCACCTCCACCGATCCGGCGTCGACGCCACCGATCATCTCCTCGCTGCGGCTCGACCAGGCCCAGATCAGTTCGGAGAGCTCCGGATACCTGGACGCGAGCTCGGCGCACGATGCCGCGGTCGGGACGCCGCGGTCATGGGGCCGATGCCACGCCGGTGAACAGATCTCGGAAAGGAACCGTTCCATCTCCACCCCGTCCGCGAACAGCTTGCGGTAGAGGTGCCGGGGATTCCAATCAAGCAAGACGCCGCCCACGTCGAACACGACAGCCCCGATCGGTGGACGCTCAGCAATGGTGTGAGAACGCACATCGGTCATGTTAGATTGAACAATATGGATGTGCTCACTCGCCACCAGATGATCCTGCAGTCCCTCCGCCGGCGCAGCCCGGTGCTGGTCGGGGAGCTAGCCGGTGCACTCGATTGCTCAGAGATGACCGTGCGCCGTGATCTCGAGTCCTTGGAGCGCAGCGGGGGACTGCGACGGGTGCACGGCGGGGCCGTAAGTGTCTTTCTCAGCGCGGAGGAGACCCCCTACGGCATCCGGGCCCTCGAGTGCAGCGACGCCAAGGCGACGATCGGCGCCGCCGCGGCCGGTCTCCTGGCCGACGGGGAGACGATCATCCTCGACGGTGGCACTACCGCGATGGAGGTGGCACGAGCGATCCGCGGCCGGCGGTTGACCGTCATGCCGCTCGCCCTCAGGCCAGTCTTCGAGCTGCACGAGTGCCCGGACATCAAACTCCTCCTCCCGGGTGGCGAGGTCCGTCCGGGAGAATTGTCGTTGACGGGGAGTCTCACCGAACCATCATTTTCTCAGCTTCGATTCGACACGTGCGTGTTGAGTCCGTGCGGCATCGACGCCCAGGCGGGCATTACCACCCACCTTCTCGCCGAGACGGCGGTCAAGCGAGCAGCCGCCAGAGCCTCGCAGCGGGTCATCGTCGTGGCCGACTCCTCGAAGCTCGGGCGAGTGGCGTTCGGCCACGTATGCGATCTCGATGAGATCGACATCGTTCTCACTGATGCGGGAGCCGACCAGCCCCGAGTGGAGGAATTGCGGGCGATGGGAGTCGACATCCGCTGCGTCTGACGTTGATTCCGGACTCACGCCGACGAACGGCACCAGCGTCGGTGGACCGCTGGCCCCGCTTGGCCGTCATCGCGGTGTTCTTCGTGCACGGTTTCTTGTTCGCCTCCTGGACGGCGCACATACCCCAGCTGAAGGAGCACCTCGGGCTGAGCGACGGCCGGCTCGGACTCGCCTTGCTCGGGGCCCCCATCGGTTCGGTCCTGGCTCTGGCGGTGGCTGCCCGCCTCCTGTCGAGAGTCGGAAGCGGGCCGATGGTCCGCCTGGCGCTACTCGGGTATTGCGTCTCGGGACCATTCATCGGGCTCACCGGTTCGTTCGGGACCTTCCTCATCGCCTTCCTGCTCTGGGGCTTCTTCCAGGGGATGCTCGATGTGTCGATGAACACCCAGGCCATCGCGGTCGAGCGGCTCTCCGGCCGGGTCCTGCTGCCGGGTTTCCATGGTTCTTGGAGTACGGGCGGCCTCGTCGGTGCGGTCACCGGAGCCTCGGCGGTGGGACTGGGCGTCTCGTTGAGTGAGCAGCTGCTGATCCTGGCGATACCGTGCCTGCTGGTGGCCGGCTGGCTCACGAGCCGGATGATCCCCGACCAGAGGGTCGAGGACGACCCTGAAGCTTCGATCGGCCGTCGCCCATGGCGCCAAGGCGTGCTGCAAAGGGAGCTCATCGTCCTCGGGGGCATCAACTTCGCCGACATGCTCTGCGAGGGCGCCGCGGCCGATTGGGCCGCTGTCTATCTCCGCAACTCGCTGCACACGACGCCCCTGGTGGCCGGAATGGGTTTTGCCATCTACTCCCTCGCCATGCTGGTCGTTCGTCTCTCCGGCAACCGGCTCTTCACCAGGTTCGCCGCCCACCGACTGCTCCCCGTGCTCGCGGTCATGGCCACGCTCGGATTCGCCGCCGGTCTCGTCATCGCCCGTCCCGTGAGCGTGCTGATTGGATTCGCCGTGCTCGGAGCGGGGCTTGGAAGCGTCGTCCCGATGACCCTCAGGGCGGCCGGAGCGGTGAGCAACGTGAACACCGGAAGGGCAGTCGCCTCGGTGGCCGGCTGTGGCTGGGCCGGCTACGTCGTGGGACCGGTCGTGATCGGCGCCATTGCCTCCTCGACGACGCTGCGTGCCGCCCTCTTCCTGATCCCGGTGCTCACCGGCATCGTGGCGGTGGGTACGGGGACGGCGAAAGGAATGCGGCGCTCGGCGCCACCCGCCGGGGCATTGCCGAGCGCACCCAAGAGTGAAGCTGCGGACGGTGCGCTATGAACCGACCAACCGAGAGCGCTTGGGGTCGAGTCCTCAGATTGAGGAAAATCGCAATGTCCCGGTGACCGTCACCCGACGGTCACGCATGCGGACGATCGCGACATAGCGGCGGGAAGGATCCCTCATCGCCGAGGTCGGGCGGGCTATCGTGCCGGCTCAGAGGGCGGACCAAGGGAGGCTGTTATGGCTGTCGCCTATCCGATGACCATCGATGTCCCGCCGGGCCCGGCGAAGATACCGCCAGTCAAGGTCCTGACCAACTGGCTGGTCTACATCCCGCAGTTCATCTGGGTGTACCTCCTCAGCATCGTGGCCTTTATTGCCGCCGTCGTCTGCTGGTTCTCCATCGTGTTCACCGGCACGGCGCCGGAGGGCCCGACCCTGTTCATCACCGGGGTCCTTCGCTACCAGTGGCGCGTGATCACCGGACTCTTCGAGTGGGCCGAGCCGAATCCGCCCTTCACCCCGATCCCGCAAGGGTTCGCCGATCCCGGCGGCTACCCCGCCGTCTTGAACCTCACGCCGGTGAGCGGCGAGCGCAACCGGGGCACCGTAGCCATCCGGATCATTCTCTGCATCCCGCAGTTCATTGCACTGTGGCTCCTCAACATCGCCAGTGAAGTCTGTCTCCTCATCTCGTGGTTCATCGCCTTGTTCACCGGGGAATGGAACCCGGCCCTGAAGGACTTCTGCATGAGTGTGTTCCGGTGGCAACTTCGGGTGGCGTCGTACTACCTATTGTTGAACGACGAGTACCCGCCGTTCAGCCTGGAGGCCTAGGAGCGAACGGGGCGGGTCGGGCACGGGGTCTTGACAGGCCGACCGACTGACCAGCGCCACGCACTTCGACGGCTCAGTGTTGGGGCGTCAGCACCATTCGTCTCGTCGGTCCGGCTGACGGAGCATTCCAGCAGACCGCCACTTCGGCCAGCGGCCTGGAGACGACCTCGATCGCAAACGAACCCTGGTCGATCTCGGCGGCGAGCTGGGGGAGCACGGAGAGGATCCCAGCGGCGCTGACCGACCCCTGTCCGCTGCCGAGGAAGTGAATGTTCGCCTGCCGCAGGGCAGCCGACGGCAGGCTGACATTGGCCCCGGCGACGGCTCCGATCTGGATCCAGGAGATGAGCTTGCTCCGATCCGAGCGTCCCGTCAGCACGGGCATGATCGCTGATTCGGCCGGGCTGCCCCAGAGATAGTCGAGAACGATATCAACCTCGGCGGCCTTGGTCTTCAAGTCGTGCGTAACCAGTGCGGGGTCAGCCGCGAGATCGATCGTGTCGTCAGCCCCGAGATCGCCCAGGGCGGCGAGCTTGTCCGGCCCGCGTCCGGCCGCCACGACGGTGCCGGCCCCGAGATGCTTGGCGATCTGAATGGCCAGCTGTCCGGCCGAGCCGGTGGCGCCGAGTATCAGGACCGACTGCCCGGTCGTGAGGGCGACCCTTTGGTGCAGCGCCACCCACGAGGACATACCCGGGTTCATCGCGGCCGCCAACCGGATGGGGTCTGCGCCGGGGGGAAGGGGGATAGCACGGCGTAGGTCGACCACCGTGAGCTCGGCCATGGAGCCGTACACCGTGTCGGGCAGGATGAAGTAGACGAGTGACCCATCGGATCGGCGACCGACACCGTCGATGCCTGGAATGAGCGGGAGCTCGTCGGTCGCGGTGTAGTGGGTTCCGTTCGCTTGCGAGCGGACGCGTGGATGCAATCCAGATGCCAGGACGTCGATCACCTCCTCGTGCTCGCCGGCTGGGAGGGGTGGGGCGAACTCTTCGTAGCGAGGGGGATGCTCAAACTGGCGGACGACGGCGGCGTGCATCGAACGTGGTCCTCCGGGATGTGATGGGCCGTAAGCCGTTTACCTGGTCTCGCCAAGCAGTTACTTTGTATCACAAAGTAACTCCACTACGATGGGGTCATGGCCACCAAGCGGGACAACGTCCTGACTTCGGAATTGGTGGACGCCCTGGTCCAACTGAGCTTTGCCGTCCACCAGGTCCTGGCTCGAGTCTCGGCTGAGCACAACCTGTCGGTGACTCAACTCCGCCTGCTTGGCCTGCTGCGCGATCGGACACCGCCGATGACGGCGATTGCCGAGCACCTTGGGTTGGATCGTTCGTCCGTCACGGGGCTCATAACCCGGGCCGAGCAGCGCGGACTCGTTGTGCGCACCACCTCGGCGCACGACGCCCGAGTGACCGTGGTGAGCGCCACCCCTCTCGCCTTTGACGTCGGCCGGCAGATCGCGTCGAAGGTCACATCGGAGATCGAAGCACTGGTGGCCGACGTACCCAACGCTGAGCGCGACCGCATGGTGCGAGTGGTGAAAGTGGTTCTGGGAAGGCCGAGCGCAGACGATCAGGTCGTCTGACCGCGGTCGGCCACATGCCATGAAGCGCGGAGCCGCTGGGCCAGCAGCACCATGCTTGGTGCGGCCAGGACGACCAGGCACACTTCGAAAGGAGCGCGGTAGCGCACCAGGGCGATGACCAACGCACTGACCAGGGTGACCACTCCCGCTGGGACCAGGAGGAACCACTGGTCGATGCGGTGCCGCCGCAGAATGACGATGCCGGCGATGGCGAAAGGCAGGAGGCCGTAATAGAACCCGAGGCCGACGAGCGACGCCACGTACGGCCGCCCCTCGTTCGTCTCAGCTTGGGCCATCTGGGCCGGCTTGTAGAGATCCCATTCACGGCCGACCCGGGCCAGCATGACAATCGGGAGTCGATCGAGATGGTGACCGACGTATTCCAACGCGACATGCTGCTCCCGCGAGGACTTCACGGATTCATCGCCCCCGCCCTTGAGCGCAGTAGCACAGGTCTCGCTCCATATGCCGATGTCGGGTCCGCTGTAGGTCTGGGGGCAGTTCGAGCCCAACAGGGCCAAGCCGTCGCCGGTGGAGATATAGGTCGCGTCCTTGAACGTGGCCAGGTTCCGCCCTACCCATGGGGCCAGAACGAGCAACGCCGCCAACAACCCGACGCCGAGCAATAGAAATCGACGTCGCCACGGGACCTGACAGGCGACCAGGGCGGCCGGAACCAAAAGCGCAGGGATGAACAGGATGAGCTCGGCCCGCACCAGAGCTTCGATCCCGCAGGCCAGGCCGAGCAGCCCAGCTGCCCATGCCGTCGGCCGGCGGATGACGCGGAGCAACGCCAAGAGGATGAGAGCCATGAAGAGCATGGCGGGCGTCTCCGACATCAGGATGCCGCTGGGCATCCAGAAGTTCGGGGCGAGCGCGGCCAAGGCGGCTGCGGTCAGGCCCACCCACGGGCCGGCCACGGCCCGGCCCAGCAGCCCGACACAGAGGACGACGGCGGCACCCAGTACTGCCATGACCAGCAATGAAGACGAGGTGCCGCCGCGCAGACCGACGATGTACGCGCCGGCACCCAGGAGCAGGGAGGTCATCGGCGGATGGGCGGCCGATGGGTTGATGCTGAAGGGCGCTCGGAAGAACTGCCCGTAGCGCAGGCCGATCGTCGTGGCGTAGTACCAGAAGGAGTCGTACAGCGTGCCGTTCTGGAACCGGGTGTAGGTGAGGACGTACACGACCCGCAGCGCCAGCGCGCCCATGGTGATGGATGCGAGAATCAGCCTGAAGCGACGGCGCGTCAGCTCTCCGCCAAGAGCAAAAGGGGGCGTCGAACGGGGCGCACCACCTCCCGTTGGCGCTCCCTCGGTTTGCGGGGCAGCCAGCCACTCAGCCTCCAACCCCGGTCGTGACGACCCCGCAAGCAGGGGCTGAGGACCGGTCATGGGTAGCGCGGCGTTGGCGCGGTCGACGAATCCGGGGTCAAGAGGCCAGCTCATCGGTGAGCGGGCCGATTCCGACCAGGCGGGTCGCCAGCTCGGCGTCCAGACGATGGCGTTCGGCCAGCACGGCGGGATCGAGGTAGCTCAGCGTGGTGTGTCCGAGGTCGTCCCACACGAGCACTTTGAGCGGCAGATCCAGGGCGGCCAGGGGCGCGGCCTCCATGACCGGCGTACCGCCGGTCGGGCTGCCGAAGATGACGACCTTGGTGTCCCTCAGATCCAGCCCCCGCCGCCTCGCCTCACCGCTGTGGTCGATGACCGCGAAGACCATCATTCCCTTGGCCGCCACGAGCGCGGTGAGTCTGGCGACGGCCTGGTCGACGGTCCCGGCGGTCGGCTTGGAGATGATGCCCGAGGTCGTGGTCGGCTCCGCCATGGTGCTGCCTCCTTTGGATCCCGGTAACGCAGTGCTGCCCGAAACTATCCCGGGCTACCCGGGCGCATTGAGCCCGAGGCGGCGCTGCTCAACGAGCAGGCAGCGGTCCTCGACGTAGAGCAAGCCGGCGGCGCGGGCCAGGTCGCGTGCCTTATCGGACGCGATGCCGAGCTGGAGCCACACTGCCGTGGCACCGACGGCGATGGCTTGGCGGACTACCTCCGGTGTCTCGGCTGAGGGCCGAAAGACGTTGACCAGCCCCACTTGCTCGGGAACCTCGGCCAGCGTCGGGAACGCAGGTTCACCGAGGATCACATCGGCGTGCGGGTTGACCGGGATGATGCGCCAGCCATGGTCCTGCATGTGCGCCGGTACGGAGTGCGCCGCCTTTTCCGGCTTTGCGCTCGCACCGACCACGGTGATGATGCGGTAGGACCTGAGGATGTGCTCGACCATGACCGCAGAGTACTGATGCCGCGCCGGTAGACGGGCGCCGGCGTCCGCTGATAGACATCGCTCCGCCCACCGCGCCTGGTTCACCTGGGTGCGCCACCGGCGGTCCGGGATGGCCCGCCCGAGCCAGGAGACCACCATCATGGCGTACGACTTCGCAGCTGACCGTCGGCTCGACCCCAGGCTCAAGAGCTTCCTGTCCGCCCTTCCCAGCGAACATGCTCCCGACGTGGATAGCCGGGAGGTTTTGCTCGCCCAGGCCAACTCGGACGCGGCTCGTGAGGCACGAAAGCTGGCCACGTCCTTCATGGACCTCTGCGACACCGAGGAGATCGCCCCGTCAAAGGGTTTGAACATCCACACCGAGAAGATCGACTCCGCCCCCGACGGCAACTCGATCAACCTTCAGGTCATCCGGCCCGAGACGGAAGAAACGCTGCCCTGCGTCTACTACATCCATGGCGGGGGCATGGCGTCGTTGTCGTGCTTCGACGGGATGTACCGCGCCTGGGGCAAGATCATCGCGGCCAACGGCGTCGCCGTCGTGATGGTCGATTTCCGGAACTCGGTCGAGCCTTCGTCCGCGCCTGAAGTGGCCCCCTACCCGGCCGGGCTCAATGACTGCGTCTCGGGGCTCAAATGGGTCCTGGCGAACGGGGCGGAACTGAGCATCGATCCGTCGCGCGTCGTGGTGGCCGGCGAGAGCGGCGGCGGCAACCTGACGCTGGCCACCGGCCTGAAGTTGAAGCGGGACGGCGACCTTGCCCTCATCAAGGGTCTCTACGCCCTGTGCCCCTACATAGCGGGTCAATGGCCGCGGCCAGAGAACCCTTCCTCGGTCGAGAACAACGGGATCCTGCTGGACCTGCACAACAATCGGGGCGCCATGGGATACGGGATCGAGGCCTTCAACGCTCGCGACCCCCTCGCCTGGCCGTCCTTCGCCACGGCCGACGACGTGGCCGGCTTTCCCCCGACGGTCATCAACGTGAACGAGTGTGACCCCCTGCGCGACGAAGGGATCAACTTCTACCGGATGCTGATGGGCGCCGGGGTCCCCGCCCGGTGCCGCCAGATGATGGGCACCATGCACGGCACCGAGATATTCGCGATCGCCTGCCCCGACGTCAGTCACGACACCGCCCGCGACATCGCCGCCTTCGCCAGGGAGTAGCGCTCGGCATTTCGAGACGGCGCCTTAGCTCCAGCCCGTCGGTCATTGACCGCAGGAGCCTCTCGGTGAGAGAATGTGACGATGACTCTCTCAGAGACTCAGGTGGCCGCCCCGCCCTCGGGTGCCACCCCGGCCGAGCCGCTGGGCCCCGAATCGCTCACCTGGAAGATGGGGCTGCCCAGGACGGCGCTGCTGCTGGCCGGCCGCGCCCTGTTCCTCCAGACCATGCACCCGGTCGTCGGCGCCGGGGTACGCGATTTCTCGACGTTCCGGACCGATCCGTGGGGACGGTTGGATCGGACGCTGGAGTCCCTCCAGATCCAGATGTTCGGTGGCGCGCGTTCGATCGACGAGGCGCAGCGCCTGCGCGAGCTCCACAAGAAGATCCGGGGCATCGGCTTCGACGGCGAGCGCTACCGCGCGCTGAACCCCGAGGCGTACGCCTGGGTCCACCTCTCGAACTTCGACACCGCCTTGTGCTTCGACCGCTGGTTCATCCGGGCCCATGACCGACCCGCCCAGGAGCGGCTCTATGCCGAGTGGCGACGGGTGGGTCGGGTGCTCGGCATCCGGGAGGAGCACCTCCCGGCCGACATCGCCGGCCTGCGGGCCTACGTGGACGATGTGGTCGAGCACACCCTCCGGGACAACGAGATGGCGCGTGAGCTGCTCCAGAGCCTCCGCCTCGACGATGTCTCCGCTCCTCCGTTGCCGTACGTTCCCGAGCCGCTCTGGAAGGTGCTGCGCCCGTTGAGCCGGCAGCTCCTGCACGACACCACCGTCGGGACCCTCCCGTCTGGGCTGCGCCAGAAGCTGGGGCTGGCCTGGTCGTCGATCGACCGCCGGCGGCTGCAGGGCATCGCCCTCGCGGTGCGGGCCGCCTCGCTCCCGGTTCCGGATCGCCTGATGCAGTATCCCCTGGCGTACCGGGCCCAGTGCGCCCATCGCGCCGTCCGGGTGTCCACCCCATGACCGTTGTCCTGGCCGATCTGCTCAGCGACCGGGAGTCCGGGGACGGCGAGCATGAACGGGTTCTCGATGCCGCGCTGAGCGCCTTCCTGGATTTCGGCATCCGCCGGACGAGCATGGGGGAGATCGCCAAGCGCAGCGCCATCAGCCCGGCCACGCTGTACCGGCGCTTCGCCGGGAAGGACGACGTGGTCTGGGCGGTGGGCCGCCGGGAGGCGAGGCAGCTCATCCTCCTGGTCGATCGTGAGGTCGATCCGGCGGCGCCGGCCGAGGATCAGGTCGTCTCCATGTTCGTGGCGTTCCTCCAAGGGCTACGAAACAATCGGCTCCTGTCCCGGCTGCTGGCGACCGAGCCCGAGGTGGTGCTCCCTCTCCTCACCATTCACGGCGGCCCGGCGTTGCAGCTGGGGCGGGCCTACCTGGCCGATTTCATCCGTCGGCTGCAGGAGCAGGGGCAGGTCCGCCGCTTCGATCCCGATCCCGTGGCGGAGATGGTGGCCCGGGTGGCCCTTTCCATGGCCCTGACCCCCCAGACCTGTATCCCCGTCGACGACGAGCGGGCGGCCCGGGACTTCGCCCGCCAACACGTCGCCGCCGTGCTGGGCGTCACGGGTTCGGGTTCCTCGGGTTCCCGATCCCCCTCTGGAACGCCGTAACAGAAGCCCGGCCCTGAAGGTAGGGTGGCGCGCCGACGGGTGTGCCGGTGACTGGGGGCGAGGATGTTGGATGAACTGAGCGGCAAGGTGGCGGTCGTCACCGGGGGGGCCGCGGGGATCGGGCGGGGCATCGTCGAAGCTCTCCTTGACGAGGGAGCACGCGTCGTGATCGCCGACGTGGAGCAGCCGGTACTCGACGCCGCGTTGATCGAGTTGGCCGCGCTCGGCGAGGTGCGCGGTGTGGTCACCGATGTCTCGTCGCCGGCGTCGGTGGAGGCCCTGGCCGAGGACGTGTTCGACCGGGAGGGCGCCTGCCACCTGTTGTTCAACAACGCCGGCGTGACGTCCGGCGGCGGGGGTAGACCCTGGGAGCAGGAGCCCAACGACTGGACGTGGTGCTTCAGCGTCAACGTCTTCGGCGTGGCCAACGGCATGCTCTCCTTCGTCCCCCGGATGATCGAATCTGGTGAGCCCGGGGTGATCGTCAACACCTCGAGCATGGACGGCGGCATCGCCCCGGTGCCCTACGCCTCGGTCTACGCCTCGAGCAAGGCGGCCATCTCGTGCCTGAGCGAAGCCCTGGCCCACCAGCTGGTGGCGGCGGAGACCCAGCTTCGGGCGGCCGTCTTCTACCCGTCCGGCGGTTTGCTGGACACCGGCCTGTGGACGGCCCAGCGCAACCGCCCGGCCGGGCTGGCCCGGGTAAAGCCGCGCCCGCCCGCCCCGGGGACGACCTTCGAGGAATTCAAGGCCCACCTCACGGCATCGGGACGTTCGGCCGAGTTGATGGACCTGCGAGAGCTCGGCCGCTTCGCCGTCGAGGGCGTCAAGCGAGGCGACTTCATCATCGGTCACGGCCTGGAAGAGGCCGCGGCCATGCTGCACCGCCGAGCCGACGCCATCGGCCAGGGCCTCCTGCCACCGGCCGCGCTGAGTTGAGGGACCAACGATGACACCAACCCTCTCTGACCGTTACACCATCGTCTCGGCCGACGGCCACGCCGGCGGGGACATTCAGGATTACCGGCCCTACCTGGCCGGCCGCTGGCACGACGAATTCGACGCCTGGGCGGCCGAGTATGTGAATCCCTTCGCCGACCTGCTGGCGCCGGTGGCCTATCGCAGTTGGGACAGCGATCGCCGCTTGGCCGAGACCGAGTCCGACGGCATCGCGGCCGAAGTGCTGTTCCCCAACACCGTGCCGCCCTTCTTCACCGAAGGCAATCTGGTGGCGCTCCCGCCGACACCGGAGGACTACGAGCGTCGCTGGGCGGGCGTGCAGGCCCACAACCGCTGGCTGGCCGACTTCTGCGCCCGCACGCCGGGGCGGCGGGCCGGCGTCATCCAGGTCTTCGCCAACCACATCGACGATGCGCTCGGCGAGATCCGCTGGGCCGTGGAGAACTTCCGTCCGTTCGGCGGCGTGCTGCTGCCCTCGATCCCACCGAACTCCCACCTCCCCCCACTCTGGGAGACGCACTACGAGCCCCTGTGGCAGCTGTGCGCCGACCTCGATGTGCCGATCAACATCCACGGCGGGAGCGCGCTACCTGACTACGGCGAGCACGCAGCGGCGCGTTCGATGATGCTGATCGAGATCCCCTGGTTCAGCCACCGGGCCGTCTGGCACCTCATCTTCTCCGGCGTGCTCGAGCGCCATCCGTCCCTGCGCTTCGCCGTCACCGAGCAGGGCGTCGCCTGGTTGCCCCGCGGGCTCGAGACGCTGGACTGGTTCTACGGACGCATGACCCTGCCCGAGGCCGCCGAAGCGCGCTTCTTCGGCGCCGCCGCCGCGCAGATGTCGATGACCCCCTCGGAGTACTTCGCCCGCAACTTCTGGATCGGCGCCAGCTTCCTGCGCCCCAGCGAGTCGCCCTTGCGCCACGACCTCGGCGTCGACCGGATCATGTGGGGCGCCGACTACCCCCACTCCGAAGGCAGCTACCCGTACACCACCGAAGCCCTGCGCGTCGCCATGGCCGACTGCACGCAAGCAGAGGTGCGGGCCATGGTCGAGACGACCGGGGCCGCCTTCTACGGCTTCGACCTCGACCTGTTGCGGCCCATCGGCGATCGCATCGGGCCGTCGGTGGCCGAGGTGAGCGTGCCGTTGCCACCGGAGTCGTGGCCCCAGAACTCCACCTGCAACGCCTTCGACCACACCCAGATCCTGCGGTCCTGGTAGAGGTTCCTCAGTCGGGCAGGAGACCGTCGAGCAGGTGCTCGAGGGTGAAGAGGAAGAGCGCGTCGGCATCGACGCCCTGCTCCATGGCATGTTGCAATCCGGCCTCGACGGCGCCCCCACCCTGGCTGCGCCAGAGCTCCTGGGTGGTCTCGCTCCCCTCGACCCGCTGCTCGAAGTTGTCGGTCAGGAGGATGAAGCCGCCCACGGTGAAGAGGATGGCCCGCACCACCATGGCGGCCTGGTCGCCCCGCAACCCGGTCGCCGCCACCTCGCGGGCCAGCGCCACCTGGGTGGGGAACGAGAGCTCGGCCGCCCGCCCGAGCTCCAGGGCCAGTTCCTGGACGGGTTGGGTGGCCGCCACCTGCTCGCGCAGGCCGGTGGCCAGCTCGACGATCCGCCGCCGGGGCGTCCGGCCCCGCACCTTGGGTTGGGGAAGCTCGTCGATGAGCGCGGTGAGCGCCTCGCCCAGGAGGGCCTCCCGGCTCCCGAAGTGCCAGTACACCGAGGTGGGGGTCACCCCGGCCAGGGCGGCCACCTTGCGCATGGTGACCCCCGCCACGCCGTCCCGCAGCAGGAGGGTCCTCGCCGCCGCCACCAGCCGTTGCTCGGTCGGCTCCGCGGTGGCTCGGCGCGCCAGCGGGGAGGGCATGGGGGGTGAGCGTAGCGACTCTCGACACCGGAGCCGACTTGTGGAACAGTGTTCAAGACGGGAGGTCGTTGCATGCAGACAGTGAGATATGGAGCGCGTACCGAACAGGTCAATCGGGAGATCGCCGCGACAAAGCAAGGGGACATCTGGTCCGAGGCGGTCACCGCCGTCTACGAGACCGACCCCGACATCATCGCCGCCGTGTTGCCGCCGCCCCTCGAGCCCGGGCCCAGGCCCCTGGTGCGCATCACCATCACCAAGGTCGAGATGCCCGGGCTCCCCATGTTCGGCGCCGGCTGGATCGGCGTCCAGGCCAAGCACGGGGACCGTCTCGGTGAGTATCCGATCCTGATGCCGATGACCACGGAGCAATCCCTCATCGGCGGGCGCGAGACCAACGGCGAGCCCAAGAAGCTGGCCGAGGTCGAGGTGATCCGCGACGGGGCCCGCGTCGAGGCGCGCATCGCCCGCATGGGCTCGATCCTCTGCGAGATCGTGGGCACGGTCAAAGGCACCCGGGAGAACTACGAGATGGAGAAGACCGACTTCTGGTTCAAGGTCTCGCCCTCGCCCGAGGCTCCCGGGCAGCTGGACCAGGACCCGCTCCTGGTCTACGGCGAGAAGACCGAGCGCACCCGGCGCTACGAGGGGATCGAGGGCGAGCTCATCATCAAGGAGGCGCCGCTCGATCCGATCGCCGACCTGGTCATCCGGCGGGTGGTCGATCTCAACTGGACGGAGCGGGCCTCGACCCAGGTCGGACGGATCATCGGCCCGGTGCCCCGGGCCTCGCTGGTGCCGTATCTCCACCAGCGCTACGACGACCTCTCGGTGTTCGGGTCCAAGCGATGAGCGAGCGTTACACGATCATCTCGGCCGACGCCCATGCCGGCCTGCCCTGTGAGGGGTACCGGCCCTATCTCGATGCCACCTATCACCGCCAGTTCGACGAGTACCTGGCCGAACGGACGGCCAACCGGGACGAGCAGTTGCAGATGAATTACGACTACATCATGGGCTGGGAGACGGAGAACGAGGAGGGGCTGCGCGGGGCCTGGGACATCGACCAGCGCGACAAGGAGCTCGACGCCGACGGGGTGAGCGCCGAGGTGATGTTCGCCGACGCCGACGCCATCACGGGTATGGCGTCCCCGCCCTTCGGTGCCGGTCTGTCCGCCGGGGCCATCGCCGATCCCGAGCTGGCCTTCGCCGGTGCCCGGGCCCACAACCGCTTCCTGGCCGAGATGTGCGCCCGCAGCCCCGAGCGGCACGGTGGCATCGCCCTGGTCCCCATCACCCACGGCGTGGCGCGCTCGGTGGCCGAGATCGAGTGGCTGGCCGAGCAGCCCGGCATCAAGGGGATCATGGTGCCGACGATGTGGCACGACCTGGTGCCGTACAACCACCCCGACTACGACCCGGTGTGGGCGGCCTGCCAGGCGGCCGGGTTCCCCGTTCACACCCACTCGGGTGAAGCACCCCAGGACGAGTACAACGGCAACATCGGCATCTACCTGGCCGAAGTGGTGTGGTGGGCGGCCCGCCCCATGTGGCACCTGCTCTTCTCCGGGGTCTTCGAGCGCTTCCCCCGCCTCAAGTACGTGGTGACCGAGGCCGCCGCCTACTGGGCGGCCGACATGATGTGGAAGTGGGACCAGTACATGGGTGGCGGCCACACGACCAAGAAGATGGCGGCGCTCCTGGCCGGCAAGATCTCCAAGCTCCCCTCGGACTACTTCGGCGAGAACATCTTCATCGGGGCCTCCACCATGTCCAAGGAGGAGATCCGGCGTCGCCATGTGCTGGGCTGCGACGTCGTCATGTGGGGGACGGACTACCCGCATCCCGAAGGCACCTGGCCCCACACCCAGGAACGGCTGCGGGGTGACTTCGGTGGCATCCCGGTCGAGGACGCGCGCCAGCTGCTGGGTGAAACGGCAGCCCGGTGCTACGGCTTCGACCTGGCGGCCCTCCAGCCGATCGCCGACCGCATCGGGCCCACCCCGGCCGACCTCGGCCAGGACACTTCCCGCCGCACCGATCCCGAGGAGATTCGGAGTGCGCGCTGGTGGAAGGACGAGTACCAGGTCAAAGCACCGGGCTGAGGACCCACCGGTAGGGTCATCAGCGTGAGGGCTCCGACCGTCCGACCGGCAGACGTTTCGCTCCCTGCCGCGCCGGGCAGTGTGCGCCCATGACCCAGTACGACGTCAAGCTCCTTTTGGCCGATGTCGACGGGACCCTGGTCACCCAGGAGAAAGTGCTGACCGCGCGAGCGGTCGCGGCCGTTCACGCCCTCGGTGCCGCCGGCATCGTGTTCGCCGTCACCAGCGGCCGCCCGCCGCGGGGGATGTCGATGTTGATCGAGCCGCTCGGGCTCACCACCCCCATCGCCGCCTTCAACGGAGGCCTGATCGTCCAGCCCGACATGACGGTCATCGAACAGAGAGTGATACCCGAGGCGCTGGTCAGCCCGACATTGGCGCTCATGGAGTCCTTCGGGCTCACCACCTGGATCTACCGCGGCGCCGATTGGTACGTGCGCGACCTGGCGGGACCCCACGTCGACCGCGAGGCGGCCACCGTCGCCTTCAAGCCCACGCTCACGGCGACGTACGCCGATCTCACCGACGACGTGGCCAAGATCGTGGGCGTGAGTGACGACGCCGACGCCATGGCACGCGCCGCCGAGGCGGCCCGCGAGCATTTCGGTGACCACGTGACCGCCGCCCTGTCACAGCCGTACTACCTCGACGTCACCCATCCCGAGGCCAACAAGGGCAGCGTGGCCAAGTTCCTCTCGGCCCGCTTGGACATACCGACTTCACAGATCGCCACCATCGGGGACATGCCCAACGACGTACTGATGTTCGCCCACTCCGGGCTCAGCATCGCCATGGGCAATGCCTCACCCGAGGTGCAGAGGGCGGCGCGCGTCGTCACGACCACCAATCAGGACGAAGGTTTTGCCAACGCGGTCGAGCGCTTCATCCTGCCGAGGGGGTCCGCTACGTAGGAATCCCGGTCTCAGGGCTGGTAGGGAGGGGCCTCGCCCCAACCCCAGCGGGGTACCGGCGCCGCCTGGACGACCTCGGCCCCCGGCTGCGAGTTGCCCATCGCCAGCCGCGTGCCCCACTCGAGGTACGCCACCAGGGCCGAGCGGAATTCGGGGTCGTCCGGTAGCCCGGCATCGTCCGCGGCCAGGCTCATGAGCGAGGCGAACCGGAAGCGCTGCTCGGGAGTGATGCCCAGTCCCAGGTGCTGGTGGACCATCCGGTCGTAGCCGCCGAGCTCGGCGGTGTACTCCGCCGGGCCCCCGAAGACCTCGCTCCACCACGCCGCCACGTGACGCCGGTGCTCCCCGTGCACGCCTCCGGGGAAGAAGGGCGAGAGCAGATCGTCCGCTTCGACGCGATCGTAGAAGGCGTCGATCATGCGGGTGAATGCCTCGAGCCCGCCGGCCCAAACGAAGAGCGTCGGTGGGCCGGCCACCCTTGGAATGTACCCGGGCGGAGGGACAACCAGATCGAACCCGAGGGGCAACGGGGGCGCAACCCTCGGTTCCTACATTGCTGAGGCACGGCGAAACCGGTCAGAAAGCCCGGTTCACCAGCCGGGTCACACAAGGTGGGGGGAAATGACAATCGAGGCAATTGGCTGGCAGCCCCGGGACTTCGCTCCCGAGCCACGGTCGGGGCATCAGCCGGTCGTCGCCGCCGGGCCACGCCGCCGGTTCGGCCTCAAGCGGGTGCTCATCGGCACCGGCGTCGCCCTGTTCGCCCTCGCCGCCTCGGTGGCGGCCTACGTCGGGGTCGGCCTCTACAAGATCGACCACGCCGTCCACCACGTCGAGATCCCGGCCACTCTCCTGGCCAAGGGCCACAACGACCTCCTGGCCGTCGTCAAGGGCCCCAACCACACCGAGGAGATCTACGTCTTCCACACCATGACCGGGCACACCAACGTGCTCCAGATACCCGACAAGCTGCAGATCGTCACCCCCGGCGGCCAGCATCTCCCCGTCTCCGGCGTCGACCTCCGGAAGCCGGCCGACATCATCTTCGGCCTGAACCACCTGGGCATCCCGGTCGATCGCTACGTGGGCGTCGACCTCCACATGGTGAGCCCGACGTCATCGCTGGGCAAGCTGGCCACCGGGAAGCTCTCGGTGAGCTCCTTGATCTCACACCCCGCCGGCTCCATGGCGCTGATCGAGTCGGTGGCCCATCACGTGTACCTCGGGCCCAACACGGCGCCGTCGGCCCTGCTGTCGCTGACCAAGGTGCCGGCCGGCCATCCCGTCTCGGTGCCGACGTCGAAGGATTCCAACGGGAGGGTGGTCCTGTCCGCCACCCCCTACGTCGACGTCCTGCGGAACTTCCTTTAGAACTCGCCCTCGGCGAAGAAGTTGACCCAGTTGCTCTGCATGGACGCCCCGTCCGCGATGACGGTCGACCCGCTCACGTAACGGGCGGCCGGCGAGCACAGGAAGAGCACCATGGCCGCCATCTCGTCGGCCGTGCCCATGCGGACGGTGGTGCCCTCGGCGACCAGCTCGTCGGTGAAGCTCTGCTCGGTCCGGCCAACCGTCTTGAGCTCGGCGCCCACCATGCCGGGCGTGGAGAAGATGCCCGGCGCGAAGGCGTTGATGGTCACCCCCCGCCGCATCAGGTAGGGCGCCAGGGTCTTGACCAGGTTGACCACTCCCGCCCGCGCCGCGCCGGAGTGGGCGAACATCGGTGCCCCCCGATCGAAGGAGAAGGTGTGGACCACGTTGACGATCGACCCGAAGCCGGCCCCGGCCATCGGCTCCATGAAGCGATTGGTCATGTTCCAGGTGCCGTTGAGGTTCAGGTCCACCACCGAACGCCACCCGTTGTCGGAGATGGCGGTGGGCAGGGCGGGGAACTGACCCCCGGCGTTGTTGATCAGGAAGTCGACCTGCCCGAACTGCCCGTACACCGTGTCACGGAGCGCATCGACCTGCTCGGGCTCCCTGATGTTGGTCGGGACGGCCAGGCACCGCCCCCCGGACGCGGTGATGGCGGCGGCGGTCTCGTCGAGGGTGTCCGCCGTCCGCCCGGCCACCACCACCTGGGCGCCCAGGGCGGCGAAGGACTGCGCCACCTCGAGCCCGAGCCCGGTGCCGCCGCCGGTGACCACGGCCACCCGCCCCGAGAAGAGATGGTCGGCGAAGACGGAGGTCCCGGGCCCGCGAGCCCACTGGCTCATCCCGCGAAGTCCCAACTGCCGCCCTTCTCGTAGTGGTGCAGGACGTTCTTGGCGATGAGGATGCGGTGCACCTCGTCGGGCCCGTCGGCCAGCCGCAGCGTGCGGGCACCGAGGTACATGGCCGCCAGGGGGAGGTCGTTGGACACCCCGGCCGCCCCCCACACCTGGATGGCCCGGTCGACCACCCGCGAGTAGGCCGCCGGCACGAACACCTTGATGGCGGAGATTTCGGTGCGGGCCTGCGGATCGCCGGCGTCCACCTTCTCGGCGGCGTGGATGGTCATCAGGCGAGCGGCCTGGAGGTCGATGTAGCTGTCGGCGATGAAGCCCTGCATGAACTGCTTGTCCTTGAGCAGTCCCCCGTGGACCTGGCGGGTCAGCATGCGCTCGACCATGAGATCGAAGGCCCGCCACATCTGGCCCACCGAGTTCATGCAGTGGAAGATGCGGCCGGCGCCCAGGCGGTCCTGGGCGGCCCGGTGGCCGTCGCCCACCTGCCCCAGCACGTTCTCGGCCGGAACCCTGACGTTGTCATAGCGCACCTCGCAGTGATCCGACGAGGCGCTGCCCCAGATCCCGATGCCGCGCACGATGGTCACCCCGGGGGTCGAGGTGGGCACGATGACCTGCATCATCCGTCCCGGCTTGTCCCCCTCGGCCTCGACCGCCCGGCACATCACGATGAAGAAGTCGGCGGCCAGGCCGTTCGAGGTGAACCACTTGTGGCCGTTGATGACCCATTCGTCCCCCTCCAGCACCGCGCTGGTCTGGATGGACCGGGGGTCCGAGCCGGCGTTCTCGGGTTCGGTCATGGAGAACCCCGACTGCATGGTCCCTTCGACCAGGGGCAGCAGCCACTGCTCCTTCTGCTTCTCGGTGCCGTACTTGGCCAGGATGGTCTGGTTGCCCGAGTTGGGCGCCACGACGCCGAAGAGGGAGGCCGCCCCCATGGCGTAGGCCAGGATCTCGTTCATGTAGGCGTGGGCCAGGAAGTCGATGCCCATGCCGCCGTACTCGGGGGGCAGATGGGGGGCCCAGAGACCCTCGGACTTCACCCGGTCCTGGACCTTCTCGCGGCGGGCCCTCGCCTCGGCCCGATCGGCCTCGGTGGCGTCGGCCCGCCGGCCCACCCAGAGGGCGGCCTCGTGGGGCAGGATCTCCTCGTTGACGATGCGGGCGGTACGGAGGCGGATGTCGTTGATGTGGTCGTCCAACCCGGCAATGGGTGTCACGGTGATCGGCATGGCGCGGGATCTTAGGCAGGATCCGTTGGGGGTTCCCCTCCGCCCGCCCAGCGTCCGACCAGGGCACGTTCGTAGCGCCCGTGCCCCACGAAGCTGACGACCCAGCGCGCCAGCGCCCCGAACCGGTTCTTGAATCCGGTGAGGAACGTCACGTGGACGACCAGCCACAGCAGCCAGCCGGCGAACCCGCCGACGCGCAGCGGTCCCACTTTGGCCACGGCGCGGAAGCGCGAGATCACGGCCAGCGTCCCGAGGTCGTGGTAGTGGAACGGGCGCATCGTGGGCTGGCCGCGCAGCCGCCGGCCGATGGTGTGGGCCGCGTGCGCGCCGGACTGCATGGCCACCTCGGCCACGCCGGGCAGGTCGTTGAGCGCCATGAGGTCGCCCACGACGAAGATCTCGGGGTAGCCGGGCACCGAGCAGTCGGGTGCCACCTTCACCCGCCCGCCCTTGTCCAGCTCAGCCCCGGTGGCCCGGGCCAGCTGGGCCCCGAGCGGGGAGGCTCCGATGCCCGCCGCCCACACCCTGGTGGCGGCGGCGATCGTTTGCACCGTCCCGTCGGCGCCGGTGATCTCCACGCCGTCGTCGCCCAGACCGGTGACCATGGTGCCCAGGTGGACCTCGACGCCCATGCGGCGGAGGTCCCGCGCCGTCATGTTCGAGAGCCGCGTCCCCATGCTGGCCACCAGCCCGTCGGCCCCCTCCACCAGCACCACGCGGGTCGAGTGGGGGTCGATACGCCGGTAGTTGTTCCGCAGCGCCCGCCGCGAGAGTTCCTTGAGCTGGCCCGCCATCTCCACCCCGGTCGGGCCGCCGCCGATGACGACGAAGGTCATGAGCTCGGCCCGGCGCTCGTCGTCCTCCTCGGCTTCCGCCCGCTCAAAGGTGCCGAAGATCTCACCCCGCAGGTGCAGGGCATCGTCGAGCGACTTCATGCCCGAGGCGAAGTGCTTGTAGTCGTCGTGCCCGAAATAGGAGGTGACGGCGCCGCCGGCCACGATGAGGCTGTCGTAGGCGATCGTCGTCGGGCGCCCGAACTCGGTCACCTTGACCTCCCGGCGGTCGGGCTCGATGCTGTCGACCTCGCCCAGCACGACGCGCATCGAGGCGTAGTTGCGGAACACGTCGCGGATGGCCGGCGCGATCTGGCCCTCGGAGAGGATGCCGGTCGCCACCTGGTAGAGCAGCGGTTGGAAGAGGTGATGGTTGGTCCGGTCGATGAGGGTGACCCGGACCGGCACCCGCCGCAGGGCCTTGGCCCCGAAGAGACCGCCGAATCCGGCCCCGATGATCACCACGTGGGGGCGCGTGTCCTCCCGCGGGTCGATCACAGGTGACGCTCCACGACGGTCTGCACGTAGTGCGCCAGCGGGAGCGTGGACAACTCGGCGCGGTCGACCCAGCGGGCGTCATCGGTGGTGCCGTCGCGCTCGGCGCGCAGGGCCCCGCTCCAGGATTCGACACGGTAGAGGAGCCGCACCGTGTGCAGGCTGGTCTCGTCGGGCAGGGCGCGCGTGTCGGAGAGCACGTCGAGCAGGGGCCCGACAACGGTCGCGAGTCCCGACTCCTCCTCGATCTCCCGCCGCAGCGCGTCGGTCGGGTGCTCGCCATGGTCCACCCCGCCGCCGGGAAGGAACCAGCGGCCGGCCAGGCTCAACGAGGTCGACGCCCGGGTCAGCAGGATGCGCCCGTCGGGGTCCACGCACAGACCGTAGACGGCGATCCGCTGGCGTCGTAGCACCGGGCCATCGTGGCTTCACCCGGCCACGCCACGCAAAGCGCGAACCCGGGTACCCTGACCCAGCCAGTCACCTGAGGGGAGCACGATGGACACCGCAGCCGAACTCGAGGCCATACGCCGGTTGAAGTACGCCTACTTCCGCCACCTCGACCTCAAGGAGTTCGACCGGTTGGGCCAGCTGCTGACCGAGGACGCCACCGCCGCCTACGAGGACGGCCGGACCGTCCTCGAGGGACGGGCGGCCATCGTCACCTGGCTCTCCGAGGCGCTGCGCAGCCACGACCTCATCACCGAGCACCACGGCCACCATCCCGAGATCGAGTTCGACTCGGAGACGTCAGCCACCGGGACCTGGTACCTCGAGGACCGCGTCATCGTGCCGTCCGCCGATCTGGAGATCGGTGGCACCGCCTTCTACCGCGATCGCTACGCCAAGACGGGCGGCGGCTGGCGCATCTCGCACACCGGCTACATGCGCGTCTTTGAGGAGCACCGCGTGCACTCGACCATGGCGGTGATCTCCTTCACCTCGCGCTTCGACCAACGGGCCTGACGGGCCGCCTACGGGCGGGTGGCCGGGCTGATGGTGAAGCCGGGATCGAAGAGCGTGGTCGGCTCCAACACCTTCTCGATGGCTTCGACGAAGTCGGGCTCGAGCACGACGTCGAGCGCCTTGACGTTCTCTTTGATCTGCTCGGGGCGGCTGGCCCCCACGATGGCGCTGCTCACGTTCTCGTTCTGCAGCACCCAGGCCAGGCCGACGGCCGCCGGCGGGTACCCGGCCTGGCGGCACAGGTCGGCGTAAGCCTGCACCGGCTCGAGCACCTCGTCGCGCAACAGCCAGCTCATCTCGGTCCCCTCGACCCCGGTGGCCCGCGAGCCCTCGAGCGGGGCGGCGCCGGGGAGGTACTTCCCGGTCAACACGCCCTGGGCCAGCGGCGACCACACGATCTGGCTCACCCCCTCCTCCTGGCAGAGCGGCACGACCTCGGCCTCGATGATCCGCCAGAGCAGCGAGTACTGGGGCTGGTTCGAGACGATCCGGTCGAAGCCCATCTCGTCGGCCATCTGCAGCGCCTCGGCGATCTGCTCCGCCGTCCACTCCGAGACACCGATGTAATGCACCTTGCCCTGCCGCACCAGGTCGTCGAACGCCTGGAGGGTCTCCTCCAGCGGCGTGGCGTAGTCGTAGCGGTGGGCCTGCAGGAGGTCGACATGGTCGGTCTGCAGCCGCTCCAGCGAGGCGTGCAGCGACTCCATGATGTGCTTGCGCGAGAGCCCGCGGTTGTTGGGGTTGGGACCGGTGGGCCAGTAGACCTTGGTGAAGATCTCGATCGAGTCGCGCCGGACGCCGACCAATGCCCGTCCGAGGACGGACTCGGCCCGCCCGTTGGCGTAGACGTCCGCGGTGTCGAAGGTGGTGATGCCCTCCTCGAGCGACGCCTTGACGCAGGCCACGGCGGCGTCCTCCTCAATCTGGCTGCCGTGGGTGATCCAGTTCCCGTAGGAGAGGGCCGAGACGAGCATGCCTGATCTTCCGAGGTGGCGATAGTCCATGGCGGCGACACTAACCGGTGGCCCTACGCTCGGTCCGTGGCGCCCGAGGTACCAGATCCCGCCGAGGCCGATAGCGAGGCGACGACGTCGTCGCTGCGCGTCAACCGCTCGCTCGCGCTGCCCATGGCCGAGATCAGCTGGCGCGCCTCGACCTCGGGTGGGCCGGGGGGTCAGCACGCCAACCGCACCCTGAGCCGCGTCGAGGTGCAATTCGATGCCGCCGCCTCACCGTCCTTGGGCCCCCGGCAACGGGCCCGGCTGCTGGAGCGCTACGGGCCGACGGTGCGGGCCGCGGCCTCCGACTCGCGTTCCCAGTCGCGTAACCGCCAGCTGGCCCTCGAACGCCTCGCGCGGAAACTGGCCGAAGGCCTGCGGGTCGACCCGGCGCGGCGTCCGACCCGGCCGACCAAGGGCTCACAGATCCGCCGGGTCGAGTCCAAGCGGCGGCGTTCCGAGACCAAGCGCCAGCGCCGGGCGCCGTCAGACACCGATGAGTAGGGGACCGGCCGTTCGTCAACCAGAGCACAAGAGCCGACACGGGACTCATAATCCCTCGGACCGACCAGCAGAGAGGTGCGACATGGGCAGGATCGTGGTAACCGAGTTCGTCTCGATCGACGGTGTGATGGAGGCACCCGGAGGGGGCGAGGGCTTCGCCTACGACGGGTGGACCTTCGCCTTCGACCGCGGCGAGGGCGACCAGTTCAAGCTCGATGAGACCAGGAATTCCGCCGCCCTGCTACTGGGCCGGGTGACCTACGACGGTTTTGCGGCAGCCTGGCCCAACATGCACGATGAGTTCGCCGACAAGTTCAACTCCATGCCCAAGTACGTGGTGTCATCCACCCTGACCGACGCCGCGTGGAACAACTCGACCATCCTGCGGGGCGACGTGGCGAAGGAGGTGGCGCAACTCAAGACCGACGTCGAGGGCGACCTCTACGTCCACGGCAGCGCGCAGCTGGTGCAGGCCCTGCTGGAGCACGACCTGGTCGACGAGGTCCACCTCATGGTGTTCCCGGTCGTCCTCGGACAGGGCAAGCGGGTCTTCGGGCCGACCAGCGACAAGAAGGCGATGCGACTCACCGACTCGGTGGTCGTGGGCGACGGCGTCGCCATCTTGACCTACGTGCCGGCGGGCTGAGCGCCCGACCGGGATCCCTCAGCCGAGGAGGCCCGAGCGGGGCCACCGCGGCCGCCAGTCCCTGGTCGAGCAGGCCGAGTAGCTCGGCGTCGTCCTCGGCTCTCGGGCCGCGCAGCGCGGTGAGGGCGGCGTAGCCCTGTGCCACCAGCGTGGCGTCCTCGGTTGGCTCGGCCAGGCCGATGTCGTCGGGGTGGGGGAAGGGCGTCCCGACGGTCAGGACGATCTCACCCCGGTCCCCGTGCTCCCCCTCCCGGTGGGCGCGGGCGCCCTCGGCGGCGGCCGGCCCCTCCATCTCGGGGCGGTTGGGCGACTCCCAGGTGCCGGCGCGGGCCGACTTGATCAGGCCGGCCCCGCTGACCCGGGCCCACCGCAGGCCCTGGATCTCGCCCAGGGGCAGGGCGGGGACGTTGAGGTTGAGCACGGTACGGGGCGGCGCGCTCGCCAGCAGGGGCAGGAGGGAGACGGCGAGGTCGGCCGCCGAGGCCCAGGGGTCGGGGTCCGCACCCGCCCTCAGGCTGACGGCCAGGGCGCTGATGCCCAGCTGTGACGCCGTCAGCGCGGCCCCCACCGTGCCCGAATGCAGCACCGACCGGCCGACGTTGACGCCGTGGTTGATGCCCGAGACGACGAGATCCGGCTTGGGGCCGACTGCCCCCAGGGCGCCGGCGATGACCGAGAGGGCGGGTGAGGCATCGAGCCCGTAGGCCTCGACCCCCTCGGCCCCCGCCACGGTGGCCCGCCGGTAGCCGATGGTGGTGCGGGCGTCGACCGAGCCGACGGCGGCTCCCGCCCCGCTGTAGTTGCTGCTGGGGGCCACCACCACGATCTCGGGTCGGGTCCCGTCGAGGGCGGCCGCAGCGTCCGAGCCGGACCAGCGCACCAGTGCCATGGTCAGCGCGGCCAGACCCGGGGCGCCGACGCCGTCGTCGTTGGTGACCAATACCCTCACGTGTCCGCACCCTACCGGCCGCGGCGCCCGGTCCGGGACGCAAACGCAGCTCGGCACGGCCCCATCACGGGCCGTTCGGCGGCCGTTCGCCCGGCGCTCACCGGAGGCTCACCCCGCTCGGGGGGCAGACCTGCTTCAATTCACTCCGCCATGCCCCCCAGCACACCTCGCATCTCCGTGGCCTCGCCCACGGGCCAGCAGTGGCGCATCGGGCACGGCGATCAGGAGATCGTGGTGTGCGAGGTCGGCGCCACCCTGCGCTCCTACACGGTCGGGACCCAACCGGTGATCGACGGCTTCGGGGCCAACGAGTGGTCCCAGAGCGGTCGGGGGCAGGTGCTGGCCCCCTGGCCCAACCGGCTGGCCGACGGCCGCTACGAGTTCGGGGGGGTCCGGGCCCAGGCCGCGCTCGATGAGCCCGAGCGCCGCAACGCCATCCACGGCCTGGTGCGCTGGCTGCCCTGGACGCTTCAGACCCGGCACCAGAACCAGATGTCGCTGCGCCTGCAGCTGCACCCCTCCCCGGGGTACCCGTTCTCGCTCCTGCTCCAGCTCGAGTACCACGTCGGGCGCGACGGCCTCACCGTGACCACCCGCGCCCAGAGCATGGAGGAGGGGCCGGTCCCCTTCGGGCTGGGTTTCCACCCCTACCTGACCGCCGGTCCCGAGACCGTCGACGGCGCCATCCTGACCGTGCCGGGCACCCACACGGTCGACCTCGACGACCGCGGGCTGCCGACCGGCGGGCAGACGCCCGTGGCGGGTACCGAGCGCGACTTCACCACGGCCCGCTTCATCGGGCCGACGGTGCTCGATACGGCCTTCACCACCCTCGACCGCGACGCCGACGGCCGGGCTTGGGCCACCCTGGACGCGCCGGGGGGCGCCAGCGGCGCCTCGCTCTGGGCGGACCGGGCCTTCGGCTACTTCATGGTGTACACCGGCGACACCCTGGGCGACGTCTCCCGGCGGCGGCGGGCCGTGGCCATTGAGCCGATGACCTGCCCACCCAACGCCCTGCGCACGGGTACCGACCGGCTGTCGCTCCAGCCGGGCCAGGAGTGGTCGGCCAGTTGGGGCATGGTGCCGCGGTGACGGCGGACGTCCCGGCGTCGAGCTCGGTGGTCGCCCCCATGGCGGGTCACGTGGTGCTGGTCACCGGCTCCTCGAGCGGGATCGGCGCCGCCACGGCGCGGGCCTTCGCCGCACGGGGGGCGGGCGTGGTGGTGAACTCACGTAACACGGTCGCCGAGGGCGAGGCCCTGGCCGCCGAGCTGCCCGACGCCTGCTACGCCCAGGGCGACATCACCGATCCCGACGCGGCCCGCCGGCTGGTCGAGGCCGCCACGCAACGGTGGGGCCGGCTCGACACCCTGGTGAACAACGCCGGGACCACCGCCGTGATTCCACACCACGACCTCGAGGCGGCGACCGTCGACGTGTGGCGGCGCATCTTCGAGGTCAACGTGTTCGGCACCTGGTCGATGACGCTGGCCGCGTTGCCCGAGCTGCGCCGGGCCAAGGGATCGGTGATCAACGTGGCCTCGGTGGCGGGGATCCGGCCCACCGGCTCCTCCATCCCCTACGCAGCCAGCAAAGCGGCGCTGAATCACCTAACGGTGCTGCTGGCCAAGGTGGTCGGTCCCGACGTCAGGGTCAATGCCGTGGCCCCCGGCCTCATCGACACCCCGTGGACCGCCGACTGGGACTTCGTGCGCGAGGTCGTCCAGCAGGTCACGCCGCTCAAGCGCAGCGGCCAACCCGAGGACGTGGCCGAGGTCATCCTCGCCCTGGCCACCGTGTCCTACGTGACCGGTCAGATCTGGGGCATCGACGGCGGGCTCTCCATCGCCACCTGAGCGGCCGGCGGGGAGACCACCTCGCCGACGGCCTGGGCCGCTACCACCCACCGCAGCGCCGCCGACAGGGCCCGGGTGAGCGGCACCACGGCCACCGTGTCGCGCAGCAGCTCCAGCGGCGCCGGCGCGGCCAGAGCGAGCTCGCGGCGGGCCCAGCGGGGCAGGATGCCGATGGCCGCCGCCAGGAGCAGCGCGTAGACAGCGCGGTCCTCGGGCTTCTCGCCCACGCCCCGGCGCAACCAGTCGCGGGCCTGGCGGGCCTGCGCGCCGGCACCGAGCTCGGGTCGCAGGCGGCCGAAGTAGTGATCCATCGCCTGCGCCGACCGCGGCACCCAGCGCGCCCCGAGCGCCAGGGCGACCGGCGCCACCTCGTCGAAGTAGCGGTCGCACTGCTCGGGCGTCAGGACGCGCGGGCCGTAGCGCTTGGCCGACTCGAGGAAGCTCGACATCTCGGCGGCGTGGATGAAGGTGACCAGGTCGGGGTCGGCGGCCGAGTAGGGCCGGCCGTCGGGCGCGATCCCCTTGACGCGCCGGTGCACGCGCCGCACCTGGGCCACCGCCCGGTTCACCTCCTCGCCGGTGCCGAACGTGGTGGTGCCGACGAACGTCGCCGTTCGCCGCAGCCTCCCCAGCGGATCCTCCTGGTAGTTGGAGTGCTCCGCCACGCCGGCCATGGCCAGGGGGTGGAGGGTCTGGAGCAGCAGAGCCGAGATGCCGCCGACCAGCATGGTCGGCAGGTCGGAGTGGACCAGGCGCGCCACGCTCTCGGGATGCAGGAAGGCGGCCTCGGGATCCATCGAGGGCGGAACGGGCTCCTCGGTGATGCCGATGGATCGGCGCACGTTGCGGGCTAGCCCGGCGCGGGAGGGCGCGGTCAGGTCGTTCAGGATGCGCCAGGGCGCGGTGGCCACCGCACTGCCGAGCGCGGCGACCTGGGCCACTGGGTTGGAGGGCGCCACCCCCAAAGCTTGGCACGGCGCCGTGGCAGAGTGCGTAGGTGAAATTCGTGATCCTCGGCGCCGGGGCCATCGGGGGACTGGTCGGGGGCCGCCTCTTCCAGCAGGGGTTCGACGTGACGCTGGTGGCGCGGGGCGCCCACGCCGAGGCACTGGCGCGCGGACTGGTGCTCGAAGCTCCCGAGGGGACGGTCACCCTGCCCGTCCCCGTCGTCACCGATCCGTCCGCCATCACGTGGACCGACGACACGGTGGTCATGCTCGGCGTCAAGAGCCAGGACACCGAGCCGGCGCTGGTCCCCCTGACGGCAACGGCCCCGCCCGGGACGGCGGTCGTCTGCATGCAGAACGGCGTGGAGAACGAGCGGCGCGTGCGGAGGCGTTTCGCCAACACCTACGCCATGTGCGTCATGTGCCCGGCCACCCACCTCGCGCCCGGCGTGGTGCAGGCGCATTCGTCCCCGGTGACCGGGCTGCTCGACCTGGGGCGGTACCCCGAGGGCCTCGACGCCACCGCGGCGGCGATCGCGGCGGACCTCGACGCCACCACGTTCCAGTCGGTGGCGCGGCCCGACATCATGCGCTGGAAGTACCGCAAGCTCATCATGAACCTGGCCAACGCCGTCGAGGCGCTGTGCGGTCCCCAAGGTCGGTTCAGCCCGCTGGCCAAGGAGGCCCAGCGGGAGGGGGCGGTCGCCATGGCGGCAGCCGAGATCGCGGTGGCCTCGGTCGAGGAGGACCGGGAACGCCGGGCCGATCACCTGCAACTGCGGACCACGACCTCGGGTGATTGGAGCGGAGGGTCGAGCTGGCAGAGCCTGGCCCGCGGGACGGGATCGATCGAAGCCGACTTCCTCAACGGCGAGGTCGTCCTCCTCGGCGGACTTCACGGCGTGCCCACGCCGGTCAACGCCCTGCTGGCGCGGCTGGCCGTCAAGGCGGCCACCGAGGGGCAGCCGCCCGGGGCGTGGTCGGTGGAGGAGCTGAGCGCCCTGGCCGGGTTGACCAATGCCCAGTGAGCGGTCCGCCGCGCTGGCCGATGCCTTCGCCGCGGCCAACGCCGCGGTGATCGCGTTCGCCGATTCCTGTACGGACGCGCCGTGGCGCACCGTCGTCGCGGGGGAGGACGGGCCGGTTGGCGTGGTGATCCACCACATCGCCGAGGGGCACGCCAACGCGCTGGCCTGGTTGACGGATATGGCCAACGGAGAAGCAGTGACGGACAGCGGCGAGGACATCGACCGGCGCAACGTCGACCACGCGGCGCGCGGCGGGATCGGGATCGCCGAGCCGGCGGACCTGCCTGATCAGGCGCTGGTCACTCGCTCCAGTCACCGTTCCCGGCGATGCGGTCGACCGCGATGCGCGTCACGTAGCCCGGTGGAGGGTCGTCCATCGGCGGGAAGCGGACGTCGGGGCCGATGTAGGTGTGCGCCAGGTGCTGCAGCAATTCGGGCGCGCCACCCTGGGTGACCCGGGCCGTGCCGTAGAGCACGAGGTACTCGCTCAACCCGCCGGGTCCCGGGAGCCCCGTCTCGATGGACAGTGCCACGCGGTCGTCGCGGGCCATGTTGCGTACCTTGGCCCATGACCCGAGGTGACCGGCCACCACCTCGTCGCCGTCGAGCCCGACCCAGACGATGGTCACCTGGGGGCTCCCGTCCGCGTTGAGGGTGACCAGGTGGGCCAGGTGGGCGCGCCCGAGGACCTCACGGACGGTATCGGTGAGGATCACGCCTCAGTCCCCGTGGAGTGCGGCGCGGATCTCGTCGGCCGGACCGGGCACCGGAGTGCCCGGTGTGTCGATGGTCACGTGGCGCACCTCACCGTTGAAGGGCGCCGGCGGGGTGTAGCGGGCCGCGACCGGGAAGCCCGCGTCCCGGCCCAGCCGGAGGCCCGCCCCGCCGTGCTGGAGGGCGATCGGCAGGATCCCCTCCACGTCGATGGCGTCGACCGCGGTGTCGTCGACCAGTAGGACCATGCGGCCGGGCGCGCCGGCCTGGCCGAGGGCGTACGCCACGTCGATCCGGTGCGGGCCGGCCAAGAGGGGCGCCATGGCCTCGAGCTCGAGGGCGTCGGCGGCCCGGGCGAAGGCAAAGCGCACGATCCCATCGGTCACGTACAAGGCATACCCTCCGAACCAGTCGCCTAACGCGCAGACGACCCCCTGGGTGGCGGCGCCCGGAGCCTCGATCTCGGCGGTCAGGCGAAAGCCGCCCCAGAGGGGCGGGACCGACTCGTCATGCACCGGCCCACCGCCCGGATGGAAGGTCCGGGAGGGCCCGGGCGGCCAGGCCGGCGGGATGAAGCCGGAGAATCGGTCCAGCATGCCGTCGGAGATGGGCAGCACCTGGTTCCGTGCTGCTTCGGACGACCACAGGTCGGTCAGCTCCGCCAGGCGCGCCGGCTCTTCGGTGGCGCGGTCGACGGCCTCGGAGAAGTCGTCGGCCAGGTTGAAGAGCTCCCAGCGGTCCTCCTCGAAGGAGCGGCTGCCGACGGCCAACTCCTCCTCGTCGAGCACGCCCGAACTGATGTGGTTCGTCGTCGCCTTCCACCCGTCACGGAAAATCGACCGCGACCCCAGCATCTCGAAGTATTGGGTGCGGTGCACCTCGTCCGCCGAGGGATCATCCAGCGCGCTGAGCAGGCTGGTGCCGTCCACCACCTGCTGGCGCACCCCGTCGATCTCGGCGGGTGCCTCGAGCCCGACGGCGGCCAGGATGGTGGGGGCCAGGTCGATGACGTGGGCGAACTGCGGCCGGGTGGTACCCGGGCTGGTGATGTGGCCGGGCCAGTGCACGATGAGCGGGGTGCGCGTCCCACCGAGCCAGGTGTAGCGCTTCCAGAGCTTGTGAGGCGTGTTGCCGGCCCAGGCCCAGGCCCACGAGTAGTGGTTGTAGGTGGTGAAGCCGCCCCAGTCGTCGTAGGCAGCCAGGTTGTCGGCCAGGGACTCGCGCAGGTGCGCGGTGAAGCGGTGTTCGTTGACGCTGCCCTCCTTGCCACCTTCGGCACTGGCCCCGTTGTCGGAGAAGACCATGACCAGGGTGTTGCTGAGGAGTCCCGACGATTCGAGCGCGGTCAGCAGCCGGCCGATCTGGGCGTCGGTGTGGGTCAGGAAGCCGGCGAACACCTCCTGCTGGCGCGCCTGCATGCGGCGCTCGTCGGCGCTGAGCTCGTCCCAGCCCTGCACCCAAGTCGGTCGATCGGTCAGGATCGTGCCCTCGGGGACAAGGCCCGACTCGACCTGCCGGTCGAAGACCTCCCGGCGCCAGTGGTCCCATCCGTGGTCGAACTTCCCGGCGTAGGGCGCAACCCACTCGGGCGCCACGTGGTGGGGCGAGTGCATGGCGCCCAGGGCGAAGTACATGAAGAAGGGCTTGCCGGCCGCGGCCTGTTGTTGATCCTGGATCATACCGATGGCGGCATCAGCCAGGTCCTCGCTCAGGTGGTAGCCCTCCTCGGGTCGCCGCGGTGCCTCGACGTAGTGGTTGTCGCACACCAGGTTGGGCGCCCAGTGGTTGGCGTCGCCCTGGAGGAACCCGTAGTGACGCTCGAAGCCGAGGCCGAGCGGCCACGTGTCGAAAGGCCCCGCCGCCGAGCGTTGCCCGCGCGGCGTGAGGTGCCACTTGCCGACGGCCAGGGTGGAGTACCCCGCGTCGCGCAGGAGGCGGGGCAGGGCCACCGCCGTCTTGGGCAGCCGGGCCGTGTAGCCGGGGAAGGCGAGCGGGATGTCAGCCAGAAATCCCATCCCGACGGCGTGGTGGTTGCGGCCGGTGAAGAACGAGGCCCGGGTGGGGGAGCACAGCGAGGTGACGTGGAACCGGTTGAACGGCGCGCCGCCCGCGGCCAGCCGGTCCATATGCGGCGTGGCGATGTCCGACCCGAACGCACCCAGGTGCCCGAAACCGGTGTCGTCCAACACGATGGCCACCACGTTGGGCGCGCCGGCAGGCGGCTTCGGATCGTGAGGGAAACGGGGGGTCGACTCGGCCGGGGTGAAACCGATCTGCTGGGGGGCATCCGCGGGGGTCATGGCAGAAGGGTAGGCGGGGAGCGTCCCTGCCCGCGGGGAGCGGGAGTATCGTCGATTCCATGCAGGGCCACCTGCCGCCGCCGCCACAGCCCCACTTCCCGATCGGGATCGCACCGGTCATCGGGTACCTCGCCACGCGCGAACCCCAACCCCTCGAGGAGCGGTCCCCCGTCGAGCCCGAGTGGTGGGAGCTGGACGACGAGGACGAGGAGGAGTGGGGACCCCGGCACCCGAGGGTGATCCGGGTCACCGCAATCGCGGTGTCCATCTCCCTGGTCGTGGCCGGGTTGGGCACCGTCCTCGAACTACTGCTCTCGTCCCGCTGAAAGCGCCGCTAAAGGAGGTCACCCGCCCGGGTGCGCAGCCAGTCGCGGGCACGCGTTCTCCTCCACGGCGTGCGCTGCTCCAGGGCGTGTTCGCACCGGGCCGAGTAGGCCATGACCCAGAGGGCGGCTCCGTGGGCCACCGAGCGCTCCGCCTCGGTGAACGAGGCGCCTCGAGCGGTAGCGAAGGCTGAGAGGAAGCGGTCGATCTCACCCACGTCGGGCGCCTCGGTGTCGGATGTCTCCCCGGTCGAGCGCCAGGTGGCGGCGGACTGACCGGCCGCCGCGGCCACCGGTGCCAGCGAGAGGCTGTCCCAGTCGTACACGGCCAGCAGATGGGAGGGCGACAGTCGCACGTTGCGGGCCGACCAGTCGAGGTGGGAGATGACCGGAGGCGAGGACGCCACGTCCCGTAGCGCGAGGGCGCGCTGCGCCCATTCGTCGATCCACTCCGCTCCCTCGGCGGTCGTGTCCAGGTCGAAGATCGGGCTGTGCGGGGTCGGGTACAACGACCCCTCGCCGCGGCGGAAGGGATGTTGCTCGAGCCCGTCGGCCGCCACGCCGTCTACGCACGCCATCAGGCGCACCAGGGCCGTGGCCGAGGCATCCAGCAGTTCAGGAGACGACGGGCCGCCCCGGGGCGGCGCGGGGAGGCCCGGATCGGGGAGGAAGGCCTCGAGGGTGGCCCAGCCGCGCCCGATCGGGTCCGGACCGGCCAATGGATCGGGGCAGGGGAAGCCCCGCTGGTGCGCGGCGCGCTGGACGCGCTGGACGGCGGTCAGGAACGCGGGCTCCCAGTGGGGTTGGTAGGCCTTGAGCACCACCGTCCGGCCGTCGGCAAGATCGAGGCCGGTCACGCACCCTGACGACACCGAATAGAAGGATCCGCCTGCCACGGCGACACCCAGCTGCTGCTGGACCGCTCGCGTGATCAGCCCGGCGATCCGGTCGGGGTCCGCCGTCCCGAAGACGGCCAGTTCCACGGGGCCACTGGCCGGGTGGCCTTGCACCCGCAGGATGTGGGCCAGGGGAGTGGTCACGGCCGGAAGCTCGGGGTGGGCACGCCGTGTCCAGCGTAAGCCGCCCCGCCGAGGCCATGGCGTCGGCGCGCTGACCGACTACCGCGTCGAGCTAGACGGTCGAGGTGCCGCGGCGCCTCACCAGGGAGTCCACTGTGACCGCGCCCAGAAGGACGAGCGCGGTGGCCATTTGCGTGCCGGCGGTGCTGATCCCGAGTAGGGCCAACCCGTTGTAGACGGCCGCGATGACGATGCCGCCGAGGAGCGCGTGCACCGCCTTGCCCCGCCCACCGAAGAGACTGGCGCCTCCGATGACGGCGGCGGCAACCGCGTAGAGGACGTACGTCCCGCCGTCGAAGCCGACCGAGATCGAGCCCAGGCGCGACATGTACACGAGACCGGCGATGCCGGCGGTGAACCCCGACAAGGTGAAGGCGATCGTGCGGATCAGGGACACGTTGATGCCGGCCCGGCGAGCCGCCTCCGGGCTGCCCCCGATGGCATAGATGTAGCGGCCGGTCCGAGTCTTGGACAGCAGCCACGACCAGGCCACCACCACGGCCAGCACGAGTGGTAGGACCCAGGGAACTCCACTGAGCGGGGTCAGCGCACCCCGGTTGATGTTGCAGACGATGACCAGCGCCACGCCGGCGGCGGCGGCCACCGCCACGGTGAGGATGGTGATGCTGAGCGGTGGGGCACTCAGGCCGCGGGAGCGGCGCCTGGTGGTGCGCAGGATGGAGAAGACGCCGTAGAGGGCCACCAGGACCACCAGGACGACCCAACTGGCCGTGGCGCTCATGTTGCCGTTCACCAGGTTGTAGATCACCGTATTGCTGCTGACATTGATCACGCCGCCGACGGCTCCTGGCGCTATGTCGAAGATATATATCAACAGCCCACCGAATCCGAGGAGTCCGGCCAGCGTCACGACAAACGAGGGGAGATGGAGCCGGGTGATGAGGACCCCCTGGAGCGCCCCCAGCAGCGCGCTGGCCAGGAGGCCCACGATGATGCCAGCCCACCAGGGCCAGTTGTTGGGCGGTGAGACCAGCGCGGCCATGACGGCCGCGCCGACGGCGGCCACGAAGCCGACGGAGAGATCGATCTCGCTCAGGATGAGGGCGAACATCTCGGCCAACCCGAGCAGGATGAAGAAGGCCCCTTGGACCAGCAGGTTGACGATGTTCCCGGCGGACAGGAACTTGGACTGCTGGGATTGGAAGATCACCACGATGACGACGAGGCCGGCCAGGATCGGGAGGGCCCCGCTCTCCCCGTTCTTGATCCTTCGCCACCAGGCGTTCAGATACTCGCCCAGGGAGTCGGCCAGCACGTCGGGGGCCACGACCAGCACGTCCATTGGAGGCGCGTCGGGGGCCGGTGCCGATGTGGAGGTGGTCTCGTCCAATTGATCTCCTCAAACGTGCCTCTGCAGGCGGGGTGGTGGTCAGGGCCTTTCGTTGCCGGCTGCCGGTGCGGCCCGGTCGGATCGCCCCGTGGTCATGTAGTCGACGACGACCTGACTGTCGATGCTCGAGGCGGGCTGGACCGCGACGATGCGACCGAGATAGAGAATGGCGATCCGGTCAGCCACCTCGAAGACGTCGTTGAGGTTGTGCGAGATCATCAGCACCGTGACGCCCTGACTGGTCAACCGCTTGATCAAGTCGAGGACCGTGCGCGTCTGGGCCACGCCGAGTGCCGCTGTCGGCTCGTCCATGATGACCAGCTCCGCCTTGGCCATCACGGCCTTGGCGACCGCCACCGATTGGCGCTGCCCACCCGAGAGTGAGGCTACGGGTTGGCGGATGGAGCGGATGGTCGTCACCGAGAGACTCTCGAGGGTTGCTTTGGTCGTCGTCTCCATGGTCGATTCATCCAGCAGCCCGTGCCGCATCGCTTCATGTCCGAGGAACATGTTCTGGACGATGTCGAGGTTGTCGCAGAGGGCGAGGTCCTGGTAGATCGTCGTGATACCCAGGGCTTCGGCATCCTTGGGTGAGCGCAGATGCACCGGTCGGTCGTGCCAAAGGATCTCCCCGGCGTCCGGTTCCCACAGGCCGGAGATCGTCTTGACGAGACTGGACTTCCCGGCGCCGTTGTCACCGACGAGAGCGGTGACCTTGCCGGCCTCGATTTCGAGGTCCACCTCGGTGAGCGCGTGGACGGCCCCGAAGGACTTGGTCACCCCTCGAATCCGGACGAGCGGACCTACGCCCTGGTCGGTCGCTGCCACCTCAGTACCTACCACGCCACCTCCTCGTGGCCGTGCCCACCCCGCCGCGGTACGGAGGGGTGGGCTACGACCGGAGAACCGCTTGGCCCGCCGCCGAATCTACCGGCGGGAGTCCGGACATGCTTCGGTTAGGGCGTGATCCCTGCCGCGGTGCATTCGGCGGCGTACGACCCGGTGCAGAGTTGCGCGGCCGGCACGAAGTTGTCCTTGATGATGGTCGACTTCATGTTGGCCGTGGTCACCCACTCGGGCTTCAGGAGGACCGACGGAACCGATTTGTGCTCACTCGTGTCACTCGTGTGCCCGTTGACCAGGTTTGAGGGTGGCTTTTGCCCTGCTCTGAGGTACAGAGCCAGCGCCGACGCCGCCTCGGCTTCGAGGAAGACCGGCTTGTAGACGGTGCCGCACTGGTACCCCGACAGGACGTTCTGAAGACCGGTCAACGTGGCGTCCTGGCCGGTGGTCGGGAACGTCTTGGGAGCAATTTTGAGCGACTGCAGGTACGTGATGATCGGTGCACCCGTCTCGTCATTGGGTATGACGGCGGCGTTGATGTTCGGGTGGGCCGTGTACGCCTCCTGGAACTCCGTCTCTGCTGTTGGCCCGTCCCAGGTGTCGGCCGTCTTGGTGACCTCGACCCACTTGCCGTCTTTGAAGTAGGGGTTGATCACCGAGTTGTAGCCCTGGGCGAACAGAGTGGCGTTGTTGTCGGTGGCGGCGCCGTGCATGACGACCACCTGGGGCTTGGCAATGTGCCACGCGGCGACGCAACTCACCATGCCGCTGCCTATCAACTTTCCGACCTGGACGTTGTTGAAGCTCACGTAATAGGTTCGGCTCCCGCCCAGGGTCAGCCGGTCGTAGTCGATGACGGCGACGCCGTGTGACTTGGCGTAGCTCTCAATGGAAATTCCCACCCCGGGGTCGATCGGGTCCACCATGAGCACGGTCGCCCCGTTGGTGATGTCCGTTTGTGCTTGGGTCAGCTGGGTGGCGTCGGTGCCCAGCGCGTTCTGGACGACGTACTGCGAAGAGCTCAAACCGGCGGCCTTGAAGGCACTGTTGATGTCGGGCGCGTCGAATTCCACGTAGCGGGTGGAGCTCGTGGTGTCCGGTAGGAGTGCGGCCACCTTGCCATGGCCCGCCTTGGCCAGAGCCTTGAGCTTGCTCATCGTGGAGAAGTTGTTGGTGAATGACGTCGCCGCCAAACTCTTCGGTCCCTTCGTTGCCGCCGAGGCGTTGGAGACGGTCCCCAGAGTCATCCCAATGGTCAAGGCGAGAGCCAGGCTCCCAACGGTGCTCACTTTTCTGAAGTACACGCGGTACCCCCCAATCCGGACCCCCAGTGGTCCATCTCGTACTGCCGCGGACCCGATCGTTGATGATCCAACCCCCGACACAGGGACGAATGCCCCTGTGTTAAGGAATCTAATCAGTTGTGTGAAGGGAATGTGTCGCAAAAATGACCGCGACCGGAGGGACCGACCGACCGGTGATGCTCCGCCAGCCTCCCGACCGGCGGGTGGGCCGGCTGGGACCTGGTCAGGAGGCCAATCCGCCGCGAATGGCCGCGGCCTCCAGGGAGGTGAACCGGCGTGTGTACCCCCGGCGATGCGACAGGGCGACGATCGGCTGGGCCGCGCAGGCCGAAGGAACGGCCAGATGCCACGAGGTGTCGTCCCGATCCCACCGCGCGGTCGGCAGATTGTCGCTCAACGCCCGCTGCGCCAGGGGTGGCATGGTGTCGAAGCGCACACCCAGGACGTCGTGGGAGTAGCGAGGGGTCGGCGACGTCGTCACGGGCTCGGACCAGGAGCTCAGCACTTCGACGCCCGTTGCCGCACTGTCCACCGCCAGGGCCATACGTCGCGGGGATGATGGTGCAACGCCCTGCTCTCCGACCCGGAGTTCGAGAATGAGGCAGGTTCCCTCAATTTCCTGGTATTCGGCGTGGACGGCCAGTCCGACTGCGGAGGAGACTTCCGAGCACGCCAGTTTGACGGCATCGGCGGTGTCCGGCGTGGCGATGCGGATCTTGTTCGAAGCAGTCATCGGATCTCCAGGGTCATGTGATGGTCTCTTCCACCGTACGGAACGAAGGTAAACAAACTTTGAGTTTCCGGTTGCGATCTCATTTACATTGCGCGACCAGCCGGGGGGAGCAACGGCGAACCCGCTGGTCGGGAGCGGACAGACGCCTCGAAGGTTGCAGGTTTGCCGCCCGAGCGAGGGCGGCGGCGGACGACCATCGACGGCGGGTGTCGCCGGTGCATAGTGTTCGATCGACCGATGGAGAGGGAAACCCATGTTCGAGTTGAAGCAGGTGTCGATCCACGGCCATCAGGTCCGGTACCGCATGGAAGGGGAGGGTCCCGCCATCCTCTTGATCCACGGGATCGCCGGTAGCTCCCGAACCTGGCGGTACATCATGCCGACGCTGGCCGAGCGGTACACGGTCATCGCGCCTGATCTGATCGGACACGGCCAGTCCGCCAAGCCGACCGGAGACTATTCATTGGGTGCCTACGCAAGCGGCATGCGTGACCTGCTGCGAGTGCTGGGCGTGCTACGGGCCAGCATCGTGGGCCAGTCCTTCGGCGGGGGAGTGGCCATGCAACTCGCCTACCAACATCCCGAGTGCTGTGAACGCCTCGTGCTTGTCGACAGCGGGGGCTTGGGGCGCGAGGTGAGCTGGCTGCTCCGCTTCATGGCCTTTCCCGGATCGGAGTACCTGATGCCGGTCATCTTCCCTTCGCTGATCGGCCAGCGAGGTGACCAGATCAGCCGCATCCTGCACGATCGTGGCATTCGAATGCCGCGCTTGGGGGAGATGTGGCGTTCGTACGCCTCGCTCACCGATGCCTCGAACCGCAGTTCGTTCATCCGCACGATTCGTTCCGTCATCGATCCCGGGGGGCAGACGGTGAGCGCGATGGACCGCTTCTATTTGGCTGAAAGCGTCCCGACCATGTTGGTCTGGGGCGACCGTGACTCCATCATCCCGGTCAGCCACGCCTATGCGGCCCATGAAGACCTGCCGGCCAGCCGCCTCGAGATCATCGAGGGCTCGGGTCACTTCCCCCACGTCGAGGACCCCGCCCGGTTCCTCGAGGTCCTCAGCGATTTCCTTGACTCGACCGAGCCCGCCCGCGTCGACCCCGGGGACTTTCAGCAGCTGCTCCAGGACCGCGCCGCGGGCTGACCGGTCGAGCACGAGCGACCCCTCAGGAGTACCGGAACGTCATCGCCTTCGACGTTCCGCTTTGCGTGGTGATCGTGAAGGGGACAGAACGCGGCGTGGGCCCAAGGTCGGGCACCTTGACGGTGCACGTCGACTGATCCGGACAGCTGGTCGCCGTGACCTGACCACCGAATTCCGCCACGATCTGGCCGTTGGCGCTGATGAAATTGGAACCCGAAACCACCACCGATTGGCCGGCCCCTCCGCTGGATGGACTGAGGGACGACACGACGCCGACACCTCCTACCGCCAGGCTGGCCGGGCTGGTCGTCGTCGACTGCTTCGCCCCGTCGCCCCGGCCGCTTGACGGCGAAGTCGGCGTCGAGCTGGGCGAGCCGGCAGGGGCGCCGGTGGGGCCAGGGGTCGGATGCTGGTGGGTGCCGAGGGAGAAGGCGAGCGCGACAGCCGCGACCAGCACCACGCCACCCAGCGTCGCCACGGAAAGTTTCAGTCGACGCTCCCGCCGATCGCCATCAGGGGGTGCCCCGGCGTTGGCCCGCGGGCCACCGCGCACCAGATCCCGCCAAACCCGGCGACCACTGACGCGACGCTCCTCGTGGGGAGGAGCCGCCCGGACCTCGGGCGGGTCTACCACCACGGGGACCTGGGCGGTCCGTGGGCCCGCTTCACGCGCCCGACGAGCTGCTTCGGCCATGGCCCCCAGGGCCCGCTGGCCAGGCATGGCCACGGCCTGGGTTTCCCCCTCGGTGCCGGCCCGCTCGGCGCCCCGGGCACCCCTGACATTGATTCGACTCACGTCCTTGCCTTCCTCCGACCATCTGTCGATTTCCGAGAAATCAATACCCACGGGCCCCGTTCGAAATCCCCCGGCCGAGCCCGGGAACCTAAGGGGCAGGGCCACCGCTCCACTAGGGTCATTCTGCAATCAGCAGGTGGATCGCCGGGAACCCAACCGGCGTAGGCGGCCCGTGCCACCCGCTTCGGGGACGTTCCTGATCACTGGAAGCCCGCCCATGTTGAACGGAAAACGAATCGCCGTCGTCCTGCCGGCCTTCAACGCTGCGATCACGTTGGCCCAGACGGTCGCGGAGATCGACCGGAGCGTCGTGGACGATGTGCTGATGGTCGATGACGCCAGCACGGATGGCACCGTCGAGATCGCCCAGAAGTTGGGACTGGCGCCGATCGTGCACGATCACACGGGCGGCTACGGGAGCAATCAGAAGACCTGCTACGCCGCCGCGCTCGCCCTCGGGGCTGACGTGGTGGTCATGCTTCATCCTGACTACCAGTACTCCCCACGCTTGGTGGTCCCGATGGCCGGGATGATCGCCTACGGCGACTACGACATGGTGCTGGGCTCGCGCATCCTTTCCCAGAACGCCGTCGACGGGGGAATGCCGCGCTACAAGTACGTTGCCAATCGCTCACTGACGTTGTTCCAGAATCTTGTAGTGGGCTACAAGCTCTCGGAGTACCACACCGGCCTGCGTGCCTTCAGCAAGGAGCTCCTCAACGCCCTGCACCTCGAGCGGAACTCTGACGATTTCGTCTTCGACAACCAGGTGATCGTCCAGGGTCTGGCCGCCGGGGCCAGGATCGGTGAACTGTCGTGCCCGGCCCGGTACTTCGATGCCGCGTCGTCCATCAACTTCAGACGCAGTGTCCGCTACGGGCTGGGGGTCCTGCGCACGTCGGTGCAGTACCGGGTGAACAAGTCGGGACTCAAGCGCTACCCGTACCTGGAAGTGGCGCGGCCGCTCTGGGCTGACGATGGTGCCATCGATGCCGTTCCTCCGGCCGGTAACACGCATAGCTTGTGAGCAGCCGTTCCCGTTCGCCTAGGTCAGGCAGAGCGCGTACATCGCCGAGCCCCAAAGCCGCCGCGGTGACCGAAGAGAGCCAACGATGGCCGACCTCGAGAGTTCGGCAGCTGGCGCTCGCGGTCGGACTGCTGCAAACCACGTTGGTCACGTGGGTCGTGTGGACTTCGGGTTATCTCAATGATGACTATCTGTTTCTCTCGCTGGCCCGCAAGGGCGGGTTCAGCGGGACGCAACTCACGCGCAGCGTGTATGGGAGCGTCATTCCCGGGTTCCAGCTTGGGAACTCTCTCCTGGCATCGTTGCATCCGTTGCCGCGCTGGCCGGCCGTCGTCATACCGGTCGTGCTCTACGCGCTGGCGCTGACGGTCTTCTACCGGCTGGCTGAGCTGCTGTTCGGCCCCCGACCGATCCTGATCCCCCTGATGGCGGTGGCCGGCTTCTCCGGAGTCCTGGCCACCTCCCTGGTCTGGTGGACCGCAGGCCTCAACAGTCTGCCCGCACTTGTATTCGATCTTCTTGCCCTTGACGGCCTGGTGCGGCATGCGGCGACCGGGAAACGGCGACATCTGGTCGTGTCGGTGATCAGCTTCGCGCTCGGCATCGCCTTCTACGACGCCAGTGCGAGCTTTCTCGCGGTACTGGTGGTGTTTACCGCCGTCTACCTGGTTGACCATCGGGACTGGCGAGCCTTCCTGCGGGGTCTGACCCGCCGAGGCTGGCTCTGGGCGGCCTACGCCGTGCCCATCGCCCTCAACCTGCTGTGGCGGAGCCTTCACCCCAAGGAGTACGTCCTCTCGCCACTGCCCAGCGTGGAGACGGCCCTTCGCTTCATCGGGTCAGGTTGGGCTCAGGGGTTCGTGCTGTCCAGTTTCGGCATCACCTTCTCCAAGCTCTCGCAGGGCTGGCCCCGCGTCCTCCTCGTTGTGGTCGGCCAGTGCCTGTTCTTCGGACTGGTCGCCGCAACCATCTACCGCAGGCGCGCGGCCTGGAAGGCCTGGGCGGTGTTCGGTAGCGGATTCCTCGCCATTGAAGTTCTGGCCGCCGTCGGGCGGGGCGGCTACGGGAATGTCTTCGCGATCAACACGGTCTATTGGACGGTGCAACCGTTCATGCTTTCCCTGGCCGTCGGGCTGGCCTTCCTTCCGTCGACCTTGGGGATCGCCGCGCCGTCGCCGCAGAAAGCCAGTCGTCGACCGATACCGAAGGTGAGTGTCAACCGGGAGTTGGCGGTAATCGGCGCCACTGTCGTGGCGCTATGTGGATCAGGCGTGGCGGCCTTCTGGACCGCGAACTTCCGTTCGCAAGGTGCGACCAATCACACCTTCGTGGAGAACCTGGGTCGATCCTGGAATCGAGTCCAGGCGCAAAGCCCTCACCCGTTCATCTGGAATACCGAAGTTCCCGGCGTCATCATCTCGCCGCTCTTCACTCCTTATAACCGGGTCGCCACGACGGCCGGGCTGCTGATCGATCTCCGGGTCGACTCGATACGGGGAACCGGGTACCTGGTGAGCGACGATGGGAATCTCGTACCGGCCTCGGTCAATGTGGTCAGTCGAGCGAGCTTGGGCCGGCGGACCTCATGTTTCTCTCCTCGGACGAGATCACGGACGGCGAGCGTCGCCTTGAATGCGGTGGTACCCGACGGCAACTGGTTCCTTCGCGTGAGCTACAGCCGCTCGAGTGGCTTTTCGACCACCGTCGACGGCGCGCCGGTCCACTTCGCGAAGGGGAGCGGCGGATTCTTGACCCCGGACTCGGCCGACATAGGAAAATCGACGTTCTCGATCAAGGTCCCGGCAGAAGCGTCCGCGTGCTTGACCGCAGCCGCGGTCGAGGCGCCCGTCGCCCGCCCCGGCTGAGTGGGGAGTTCAGGCCGGCCGTCGCCCGGGTCCAGTCGATCCGGCCTGGCCACGGGCGGCATAGTAGCTGCTATGGTGGTCCCGATTGGCAGCAGCTGCTGAGGGGAGGCGATTCATGGCTGGGGTGTTCGAGGGTCTGCGCGTACTCGATCTGTCGTGGGGGATTGCGGGCCCCATGACGACCATGCTTCTGGTCGACAACGGTGCCGAAGTGACCCGCATCGAACCTCCGGACGGAGACCCGTTCCGCGGCCAATCCGGCTACCGGGTGTGGAACCGGGGCAAGCGCAGCGCCCGTCTCGACCTGCGTTCCGAGGAGGGGCTCAAGGCGTTTCTCGCCCTCGCCGCCCGGGCCGACGTGGTGGTTGACAGTTTCTCCCCTGGGACGACCGCCAAGCTCGGCATCGACCATGAAAGTTTGACCAGACGCAACGGACGCGTGATCACCTGTTCCATCACGGGGTACGGCGAGCACAAAGACCACCGAGATCGTCCGGCGTACGACGGCCTGGTGGCGGCACGGACGGGGTTGCTCTTCGATCAGAAGGGGCGGAGAGGCACGGCCATGGAGTACATCTGTGGCCGTCCGGGGCCACACCCCGAATTCGATGGGCCTGAGGGCCTGGTCCGGGGCGCCGACCGCCCGGGTCCCATCTTTCCCCGAACGCCGTGGCCGAGCATCGGTGCGGCGTATTTCGCCGCCCTCGGCGTGGCCGCCGCCCTTCGTGCGCGTGAAGTCAGCGGCGTCGGGCAACGGGTCACAACCTCGCTTCTCCAGGGGGCGATGGCCGCCGCTTCGCTCAACTGGCAGCGAGTCGAGAACCCCGATGCACCGTTGTACTGGATGTGGCCCGCTGACTCGAGGGCCATTGAGGGACTCTACGAATGCGCCGACGGAAGATGGGTGCACCACTGGACCGTGCGACCCAGGTGGGTGCTGGAATCGTCCGAAAGCGACGAGCTGGGGGCGGCGGAACTCGATACCGCCTATCGCGACGATCCCGATCGTGTCTCGATGGAAGCGGACGGACTGCTCACCGGGATCTTCCTCCATCCCCTCCTCAGCGAGGCTTTCAAGAAATTCCCCTCGACGGACTGGGAGTCGGCCGCCGCCGGTGTCGGCATGGGAGTCGCCTCGGTTCGTTCCCCGGCCGAAGCCCTGGCTGACCCGTCCTTCCTCGCTGATGGCTGCGTGGTTGAGGTCGACGATCCAGAAGTCGGACGGATCCGCCACATCGGTCCCATCCTGGAATTCTCGGCCACGCCGGGCGCGGTGGTCGGCCCGTCACCGCGTTCGGGCCAGCACACCGACGAGGTCGAGGTGGAGGCGGAAACGATGCGGACGAGCCTCCCATCGGGCGGTGATCGAGCCGCGACCACCGCACTGTCCCACCCCTTGGCCGGGATACGCGTCCTCGATCTGGGTCTCGGGGTGGCCGGCCCGTACACCGGCCGGGTGATGGCGGACCTCGGTGCCGACGTGATCAAGATCAACGCCATGCACGATACGTACTGGGCCGGAACCCATATGGGGCTGGGTACCAACCGCGGCAAGCGGAGCATCGCCATCGATTTGAAGCACGCGGGTGGACGTCAGGCTCTCGAGAAGCTCATTGAGAGCGCCGACGTCGTCGCCACGAATTGGAGACCCGGAGCTGCCGCCCGGCTCGGACTGGACTACGAGACCCTCCAGGCACGGTTTCCCCGTCTCGTCTATTGCAACACGAGGGGTTTTGAGAATGGCCCTCGCTCCGCCCTGCCCGGCACGGACCAGACGGCCGCGGCGCTCACCGGAACGGAGTGGGAGGACGGAGCGTGCGCCGCCGGCAACCCGCCGCTGTGGAGCCGGTCCAACATGGGCGACACCGGGAACGCCATGCTGGCCGCCATTGCGATCGTGGCGGCGCTCTACCACCGCGAGCGGACGGGAGAGGGTCAGGCGGTAAGCACTTCCATCGTCAACGCCGGTCTATTTCACACCTCCTACGCCTGGATACATGCCGACGGGGCGCCGGGAGGGTGGGGGCATGTCGACGGCGGCCAGCACGGGCTGTCGCCGTACTACCGCCTCTACCAGTGTGCCGAGGAAGGATGGCTCTTTCTCGCCGCGGTGACCGCCCAAGAGCGGGACAGATTGACCGCAATGCTCCGTCAATCCGAAAACCTGAGCCTGGACGCCAACCCTGCCGAGAAGGTGCTGTCGTCGTGCTTCGGGCGCCGAACGGCCGCGGAATGGGTGAAGCGACTCGACGGCTGTGGTGTGCCGGCGGAGTACGTCGACGAGAGCTTCTGCCGAACCGTCTTTGACGACCCTGAGGCCAGGAAGTCGCAACTGGTTGCCCAGACCTGGTCGGGCAGCGTCGGGACATTCGAGGATCCCGGGCTCCTCGTCAACGTGGAGCCGGCCAGCTGTGTGATCCAACGAGGCCCTTCGATGTGCGGTGAGCACACCCGCGAGATCCTGGTGGAGCACGGATACTCGAATGACGAGGTGGACGCCCTGGTGGCGGACCAGGCCGTTCTCGAAGCGGTCCTGGAGACGTCGTGACTGACGCGCCTGGCGTCGAGCGTCCGGCGCCCATCCTCACCGACGACAACCGCGTCTTCTGGGAGGCGGCGCAGCAGGGGCGCCTCGTGACCCAGCGGTGCAGTCAATGTGGACGCCTCCGGCACCCGCCACGGCCGATGTGCCCGTCGTGCCACTCGCTCGAATACGACGTCCTCGAGCTGGCCGGTACCGGGGTGGTCTACAGCTATACCATCCTGCATCATCCGCAACATCCCTCCTTCCACTATCCGGTCATCGCGGCGCTGGTGGAGCTGGACGAGGGCGTTCGAATTCTCTCCAACCTCGTCGATGTCGCCCCCGGCGAGGTCCGCATCGGCCTGCCGGTCCGGGTCGGGTTCGAACCCACGCGTGATGACCTGGCTGTGCCGGTGTTCGCACCGGCAGGCGAAGACCGATGAGCAAGGCGCTCGCCGGTGCAGCCGCCATCGTGGGCATCGGACAGACGGAGTTCTCCAAGGCGGCGGGACGCAGCGAGGCCCAATTGGCGAGCGAGGCCATCGTGGCCGCCCTGGCCGACGCGGGGCTGTCGGCCCGCGAAGTCGACGGACTGGTCAGTTACACCATCGATCCGGTGGAAGAGACCGAGCTTGTCCGCGCCGTCGGCATCCAGGAGGTCGGATTTTCGAGCCGGGTCCCCTATGGAGGCGGGGGATCGCAGGGCGTCCTGCTGCATGCCGCCGCCGCCATCGCCTCCGGGGCGGCCGAGGTCGTGGTGGCCTACCGGGCGATCAAGGCCCGCTCTGGCAATCGATTCGGTCGGGCCAGTGTGGGGGGCAATCCGACGTCGTCGCATTCGGGTACCACCTCCTCGCAATGGTGTTCACCGTTCGGCGTTCTGACCCCGGCGTCCTGGATGTCGCTCAATGCGACGCGCTACATGCACGCATTCGGTGTCGAGAGTGCGGACTTCGGCCGGGCTGTGGTGCAGCTTCGTGCGTACGCCGCCAATAACCCCGCCGCCCATTTTTATGGCCGGCCGATCACGCTGGGTGAGCACCAGGCGTCGCGCTGGATCGCCGAGCCGTCCATCCGCCTCTTCGATTGTTGCCAGGAGACGGACGGCTCGGTGGCGTTGGTGATGACGAGGGCCGAACGAGCCGCCGAGGCACGCAGTCCGGTCGTCATCGCGGCCGCGGCCGGTGCGGGCCTCTTCGAGGAGGAGATCGCCAGCAACCACTACCGGCCCAACCTCGAGGTGATGGATGGTTCGGTGGCACTGGGCGAGCGCCTCTTCGGGGGCTTCGGGATCGATCGGGGCGACATTGATGTCGCCATGATCTACGACGCATTCTCGCCGATGCTCTTCATGCAGCTGGAGGCGCTGGGATTCTGCGGGCCGGGAGAGGCGAAGGACTTTGTGGCGGACGGCCACCTCGGTCCGGAAGGCCGCCTACCGTGCAACACCAACGGGGGATTGATCGGTGAGGGGTACATTCACGGACTGAATCTGACGGTCGAGGCGGTGCGCCAGCTTCGTGGCAGTTCAGTGAACCAGGTCGAGGACCCGAAGTTGGCCTTGGTCTGTGCCGGCCGGACCGGAGCCATCCTGCAGAAACTGTCGTGACGTGAATGGCCGGATGGGCTGAGGGTTACAGCCCGTAGAGACGGGCCGCGTTGCCGGCGACGATCATGTCCCGCTCGTCGTCGGGGATGTCTTGGAAATTCTTCTCCACCACACGCTGTGAGTTCGGCCACGAAGTCGCCGGGTGGGGAAAATCAGTCGACCACATGATCCGGTCCACCCCGAGCTCATGGCGTTGGGCCAGACCGCGGGGATCGTCGACGAAGGTCAGATGCATCTGGCGGTGGAAGTAGCTACTCGGCTTCTCGTCCAGCTCAGGGAAGTCGTACGGACCCTCCGCCATGGAGTCGAGTAGGTCAAGGTAGTACGGCACCCATCCGAGGCTGGGCTCGACCAACACGATCTGCAGTTTGGGAAAGCGCGCCAGTACGCCCGGGAGGATCCAGAATGCGATCGTCTCGGCCAAGCGGAGCCCCGGCTGCGACGTGAAGATGCCCTTCTGCGGTGTCGGGTCACGGCGGAACAGCTCCCACAGCGATTCGACCAGCCCGAGATGCTGGCTGATCGACATGCCACTCTCCGAGATGGCCGCCCACACCGGGTCATAGCGGGCGTCGTGGTACTCCGGAAGGCCGACCTCGGCCGGGAAAGTGGGCACATGGATGGCCCGGGCGCCCTGGGCGGCCAGGGCCTCCACCTGCTTGACGGCGAATTCAATATCGATGAGAGGGACTTGATAGGCCGGCACGAACCGTTTCGGGTCCACGGAGGCGAAGTCGAGCATGACCCGGTTGAACGCCTCCGATGCTTCCATCCACCCTTCGCTCATGAAGGGGTAGTGGCGGAACGCACTGACCTCGCTGTAGAGAACCTCGGCGTCCACGCCGTCCCGGTCCATGGCCTTGAGCCGTTCGACCGGGTCGTAGTAGCCGGGATTGGTGAAGGCCTCATGACTGAAGCCAGCAGAAAGCACCGAGGGGTCGACGCCACCCATCTCCACCAAGTGCTTGGCCCTCTCCGCCTCGACGGCCCCGTCCCAGGCGTCGTGGTACTTGGATGGCATGTGTGCCTTGATCTGCTCCGGCAGGATCTTCACGTGCGAGTCCACCGAAATCAGTCGGGTCGTCATCGTTCCCTCCTCGGGCGCCGGCGGGCCGCGTCACGGCGACCGGAAGCCCTCGTTCACGGCCATAGTAACTACAATGGTCACGGTACCACAGCTCCCTGGGGGCGACAAGGGGGACTCTAGAGTGGCGCCGTGAGCAGAACTGAGAAGGATGCGGGCGCCGAGCACGTCCACGAGCGCGCCGCGTCCCTCGGCGGGGAGGGAGCAACCCGGGAGCGCGTGATCGCCGCCACGGTCGCCTGCATTCTCGAACTTGGGTTCTACCGATCCAGCACGAACGAGATCGCCCGGCGCGCCGGGGTGACCTGGGGCGTGATCCAGCACTACTTCGGGACCCGGGAGCGGTTGATGGTCGCCGTTCTCGAGGACGGCTTCCATCACTTCGTCGACACGGTGCAGAGCCTGCACATCGAAGGGGACACCGTCACCGAACGGCTGGGTCAGCTCGTCGAAATCTTCGCCGGGTACTACGCCCAACCGGAGTACCTGGCCGACCTTCAGGTGCTCCTGAGCATGGACCGTGACCCTCGGACCAGCGCGGAGGTCCGGCACACCATGCGCGGCGTGGCGGAGCAGTCGAACGTCCACGTCCGACGGCTCTTGCGGGAAGCGCTCGGGCCGGCGGCGAACACCCCGGATCTGGTGACGACGGTGTTCCTCGTCCTACGGGGTTTTGGTCTCAGCCAGCAACTGCTCGAGACGATGTCCTACGACGCGCCGGCGCCGAAGCGAGATCGCGTGGCCCGCCAGCGTCGTCTACTCACCGACCTCCTCGCCCCGTACATCGAACGGGCGGCCAGCGGCGGCTCCTGAACGACCGGCTACCACGGCTCGCGTCGGAAGACGCGCACCGGCTACCGTGGGTTGCGATGGTGTCCGGCACGTACGAGGCCCTGTTTGCCGCCGTAGCGGCCACGGCGGCCGCGCTGACCGGACTCCTGTTCGTGGCCATCTCGGTGAGCCACACCCGGCCTGGGCGCCACGGCCCCAAGGTCATCTACGAGGTCCGGGCCGCCGCCTCATTGATCTCCTTCACCAGCGCGTTGGCCGTGGCCCTGTTCGGACTGGTGCCGGGCAACAACGTCGGTTATCCCGCCGCGATAGTCGGCGTCATCGGCGTCTTCTTCACCTTGGCCGGACTGCGGTCGATCATGGTCGATCCCGAGGCCCGTCGGGAGCGACGCCATCAAGTCGGCTTGATCATCCTTTTGCTCTTGACGTTCGGGTTCGAGCTCTGGGCCGGGATCGACCTCCTCATGCACCCCAGGGACAGGACCCCCCTTGACGTCCTCAGCAACCTGCTGGTGGCGTCGCTGCTCATCGGGATCGCGCGGGCCTGGGAGCTGGTGGGCGACCGGGACACCGGGATCATCGCGTCCATCACCACGCTCACCGGCAGATCGCCCGGCAAATCCTGAACACGGGGCCGCCGCCCTCTCTCAGATTTCGGGGATCCGCGGCTCCCGCCACATCCGCCACAGCGGAGGGCTGCCTGACTTCGACGGGATCTGAGAGACCACCTCGAAGCCGAAGCGGGCATAGAGCGGAACGTTGCGCTCCTTGGAGGATTCGAGGAAGGCGGGCTCACCCAGCTCATCGATCTCCGCCAGCTTCGCCCGCAACAAGGCGGATCCCACCCCCTTGCCCTGGCGCTCGGGCGCCGCGCCGAGGCTGAACAGGTACCAGTGCGGTTCGGTGGGATGGAGGCCCTCGACGGTGAACAGCAACTTCAACGCGCTGACGGTGTGGGGACTCATCAGGAAGGGAGCGGTCGGCATGAGCTGCAAGAGCTCGAGCACCGGGTGACGGTCTCTCCCAGGTGGTCCCCATAGTGCCGCCCCGCTGAGGTCCTGCGTCACCTGCACGTGGCCGTGGGGCATGTACTGGCGACGCAGCTGGGAGGTGAAGAACGAGTGGAGCCCCAGGCGCCGCCGCTTCGGTCCGGCGAACATGAAGGAGGCGACCGGATCATCGTCGAAGGCCCGGACCAGCATGTCGGCCATCGCCGGGACGTCCGACGCGGTCGCCGTGCGGACCACGGGGCCTTCAGCCGGGGCCATGGCTCAGCTCGGCCTTGAGGACCCGGCGCAGTAGCTTGCCGGTCTCGCTGTATGGGAGTTCGGACCGGAATTCGATCCGTTGCGGCGCCCGGGTCGAGCGCAGGTGCTCGGAGACCCAGAGAGTCAGGTCACCCGCGGCGGCGTCCGATCCCTCGGTCAGCACCACCACGGCGACCACCGCTTCACCCCACTCGTCGTCGGGCAGGCCGATGACCGCGGCGTCCGTCACGGCCGGGTGCAGCAGCAGGACGTCCTCGATCTCGCCCGGTGAGAGGTTCTCGCCGCCCCGCACGATGACATCGTCCAGCCTTCCCTCCACGAAGAGGTAGCCGTCGGCGTCGAGTCGTCCGCCGTCGTTGGTGGCCAGCCAGCCATCGGGGCTCAAGGTGGCGTGGCGCCCGAGGTACTCGCCGGAGACCTGGGGGCCGCGCACCCAGATCTCACCGGAAACCCCGGCGTCGAGCGTCTCGCCGCGCGGTCCCCGGATCTCCATCTCGAGATTGGGGAGTGGTCGTCCCACCGAACCCAACCTGGCCCGGACGTGCGGTTCGGACGAGGCCACCGCCTCGCGATGGTCATCGGGACCGAGCACGGCCACCGTCGAGCTGGTTTCCGTGAGCCCGTAGGCGTTCACCAGACCGACCTGGGGCAGGAGCTCGAGGGCCCGCTCGACGACCGCTATCGGCATGCGCCCGCCGCCGTAGGACAGGTGCTGGAGGGCGGGCAGCTTCTCGCCCGTCTGATCGAGCACCGTCAGGATGCGGCCGAGCATGGTCGGTACCACCATGGCGTGGGTCACCGCCTCGGTGGCGGCTAGTTCGACCCACGCCTCCGGGGAGAAGTGAGGCAGATAGACGAGGCGTCGCCCCGACCACACCGAGGTCAACACGGCCGCAATTCCGGCAATGTGGTAAGGCGGGACGCTGACCAGCGCGGCGTCGTCGGGATCGGCCCCGAGCAAGTCGACCGTCTCGAGCACGTAGCTGGTCAGGTGCCGGTGGCGCAGGAGGGCGGCCTTGGGCTCGCCCGTGGTGCCACTGGTGAACAGCAGGACCGCCGGGTCGTCGGGGTCGCCCTCGCCGCTCGCTTCGTGGGGCGGACCGTCGGCCTGGAGGAAGTGGGTCCGGTCGGTCATGACCAGATGTTCGATGCCCCCGGGGAAGCGGTCGCGGACCGACGGGTCGACCACCGCCAGGCCCGGCGCGGCGCGTTCGAGGATGGCCCGGAGCTGGGCGTCCGACAGCCGGTAGTTGACGGGGACGTAGGGGATGCCGGCGCCGGCCGCGGCGAAGAGGCCGACGGGGACGGCCTCGGAGTTGACGTCCACCGCGATCAGGCGCGGTACCCCGCGCTGGGCGAGGTCGCGGGTCGCGGCCTGGGCCCGCAGCTGCAACTCGGCGAAGGTGAGGGAGGGTCCCGACTGCGATCCCACGGCGACCCGGTCCGGCATCGCGCCCGCGGCGATATCGAGCAGGGAAGCCAGGTGCACGGCGTCAGTCCGACGAGGGGAGCGGCTTGGCGTCCTTCGCCGGGATCCTGGAGCCGTCGACGGCCAGCGTCCCGACCCCGGCCTTGGTGACCAGCAGCTCGACGCCGCTGTCGGGATCGGCGAAGCGCTTGCCGATCAGGGTGCCCTCGGAAAAGGACGGGTCGACCGCCAGCCCCGGCGCAGGAGCGTCGCCGACCGGGATCATGGCGTGACCACCGCACTCGAGCGACACCACCGACGTCCCAGCGCGCACGACCACGACCTCGGTGTCGCACACCTGGCTGGCCCATCGGGTCCCGGGTTTGAGATCCACTTTCCCCTCCTCGCACTGCGCCAACTCGAACCGTGCTGGTCTACCGGCCGGATGGCTCACTTCGCAATTTGCCACGTCCGCCATGGTCGGGCTGGACCAGGCAGGTCTACTCGGCGGCGATCTCGTCGACCAGGCCCCATCGCCGCGCCGTGGTGGCGTCGATGGTGGCGCCGCTGACGGCGAGCAGGGCCATGCGCTGGCGCCCGATCCGCTGCGTGATGCTGTGCGTCCCGCCGGCACCGGGGATGAGGCCCAGCGACACCTCGGGGAGCGCCGCCGTGAAGTCCGCCCGGGCCACGACCCGACGGGAGAACGCCGGCAGCTCCACCCCCGAACCGGCGCACGGACCGTGGACCTCGACGAGGAGTCGGGGCCCCAGCGCGTCGAGCGCCCGCCCGATGCTGGTGGCCAACCGCACGAGGTGGGCCGAGGCCGGGTCGGTGAAGGTGCCGAACTCGCCCAGATCGCCGCCGCTGCTGAAGCTCGGCCCCGCACCCCGGAGCACCACGTCGGTGAGGGACGGGTCGGCTGCCGCCAGCGCCAGCGCTTCCAGCAGGCCGTCGCGCATGGCCCGGTTCAGCGCGTTGCGGAACCGGGGCCGGTCCAGAACGATGTCGAGGCGGTTGCCGGCGCGATCGATGCGCACGGGTGGGTCGACGTCAGGCGGTCGCGCCGCGGTTGGCTGGGCGGCGCGCCACGACGTGAACTCGGGGCCCGCCTGGAGGAGCGAGAAGACGGCGGACTCCGCCGCCAGAGCATCATGGAGCGAGCCCGGCGACTGCCGGAGGAGCAGGCAGAGCGAGGTGGCGGCCACCGGGTTGACCTCGACGGCGCGCAGGACGTCGTCGATGGTGGCCACGCCCTCCTCTGGAGCCAGGTCGACCAGCTGGGGGATCTCGCCGGGGTCGCGGTCGAGGCCCACCACCAGACATGGGAACGACGCGAGGCGGCGGGCCACGGCGTCGTGAGCCGTCGTGCCGTCGGGTGAGGTCAGGACAACCAATCCCTCCTCGTCCGAGAGCCATTCTGCGCCGAACGGCGAGGAGACGAGGTCGGCCAGCTCGCCGTCAGTGGTGGTGAGAGTGCGGATGACCGCAGGCTAGTGCCGCGCTTTGTAGCGGAACGGGTGGTGGCCGACCCGGGCGCGGTTCACAAGATGGCGCCGGACTCCTTGTGGGCGATGATCGTCTCCCAATCGAGGCCGAGCTCAAGGAGGATCTCCTCGGTGTGCTGACCGTGCTCGGGAGCCGCCACCAGCTGGTCGGCCCTTTCGTCCATCTGCACCGGGTTGGCGACCAGGTCATAGGCGCGGCCGTCTTCCCGTTCGACGCGGCCCAGGTAGCCGTTGGCCTGGACCTGCCGGTCATTGACGAGCTCGCTGGCCTGCTGCACCGGGGCCCACGCCCCGGTGAGCGGGAGGAGTGCCTCGTTCCACTCGAGGTAGGTCCGGGAGGCGAACACCGCATCGAGCGCCGCCACGCACTCGGTGCGGTTGGCGAACCGGCTGGCCCCGTCGACGAAGCGCGGGTCGTCGATCAGCTCGGGCTGACCGATGACGGTGCAGAATTCGGCCCAGAAACGGTCACCCTGGAGCATCATCAGGGTGATGAAGCGGCCGTCACTGGTCCGGTAGTTGCCGACCAAGGGGTTCGGCGTGGAGTTGCGGTTGAACTTGGGCATCGGGTCACCGCCGTAGAGGCCGGAAGCCACGATGTCGGGCGAGAGGACCCACATGGCCAGGCCGAGCAGGGACACGTCGACGATGGGTGCCTCGCCCGAGGTCGCCCGCTGCAGCAGTCCGGCGGCGATGCCGCCGGCGATGGCCATGCCGCCGGCCAGATCCCCGAAGCCGGCCCGACCGCCGATCGGCCACTCCGAGTCGGCCGGCGTCAGCGCGTTGGCCACGCCGCCCCGCCCCCAGTAGACCGAACCGTCGTAGCCGGGCTTGTTGCGGTCATCCCCCAGCGGTCCCTGTCCCGAACCGCGGGCGTAGACGATGTTCGGATTGACAGCGCGAATGTGCTCGACGTCGATCTTCAGCTTCTGGCGGACCGAGGGCAGGAAGCTGGTGAGGAAGACGTCGGAGGTCTCGGCCAGCCGGTAGAGGAGATCGCGGCCGGCCTCGGTGCTGATGTCGATGCCCAGGCTCCGCTTGCCCCGGTTGGGCTGCTCCATGATGTAGTTGACGGCGTTGTCCCCACCGGGGATGAGGCCCATGGACACCAGACCGCGCTGGGGATCGCCCATCACGGGATGCTCGACCTTGATGACGTCGGCCCCCCAGTCGGCGAGGATGGCCCCGGCGGCCGGCACGAACGTCCACGCCGCCACCTCGAGTACCCGGAATCCTGAGAGTGCCTTGGCCATGCCGTTCATCCTTTGCTCGATGGTGGGGAGGTCATTGCGCCGGCGCGGGAGTGATCTCACATCGATCCCCCGCCAGGGGCAGTATCCACTGGGCGGCGCGCCGGGCGCCAGAAGGGACTTCTCGGTCTGGCCGGTGCGTCAGCGCAGACGGGGTTTGGTCCGCTCTCCCGACGCGAACCGCTTCTGTCCTTCGAACAATGTGGCCGGATCGCTGCCCAGTCGGATCAGGATGCGTCCGGCATCGAGCGCCTGCATCCGGGAGAGCTCGCGGGCCATCCAGACCGACCGGACGGTGCCCTGTATCGCCACCGGCGGTGCTTTGGCGATCTCGCCGGCGGCCCAGGTCGCAGCCCCGTGGAGCTCACTGGCCGGAACCACCTCGGACACCAGGCCGATCTCGTGGGCGCGCCCAGCTGTCATGCGCTCGCTCGCCCCGAGCAGCGCCATGCGCATGACCTCACCGAACGGCATCTTCTGGAGCATGTGCATCGACTCGAAGCAGGCGGTCATGCCGAACGAGACATGGGGATCGAAGAACGTGGCATGGTCCGCCGCGATGATGAAGTCGACTTCACCGAGCAGGTAGAAGGCGCCGGCGCAGGCGATGCCGTTGACCGCGGCGATCACCGGCTTCCACAGGTCGTTCGTCTTCGGCCCGATGAAGTCACCGGGATCGTCGAAGTGCCAGGGAGTCGTCTTCGAGGCGCCCCCGACGCCGGTCGCACTGGTGCCCCCGACGTCGTCGGCGGAATCCCAATCGCCCATGGTCTCGGTTCGGTCGATCCCGGCGCAGAAGGCCCGCTCGCCCGCTCCCGTCAGCACGGCGCAGTTCACGTCCTCGTTCGTGCGCAGACCTCGCCAGACATCCTTGAGCTCGTGCTGCATCTGGAGGTTGAAGGCATTGTGGACCTCGGGTCGATTGAGGGTTACCCAGGCGACCTGGTCGATCTCTTCGTACAGCAGGGTTTCGTAATTGGCCACCGGGCGATCCTAACGACAACCCCGCCGGTTCAGAAGACCCGGTTCATGACGCGGCACAGAAGACCCTCGGGGGAGCCGACGTTGGCAGACCGCTAAGTTGACGGAATGGGTCTTGCCTTCCGAAGAAGCGCGCGTCATCTCCTCCCCCTGCTGGCATGTGGGATGGCGGTGGTAGCGGTCTCCGCCACCTCAGGCGGCATCGCGTTCGCCGGGGACGTCACGGCGGACTCGGAACTGGCAGCGGCCAAGGCGGCGATCGCCAAACAGACGAGCGTCCACGTGGTGTTCACCGCGCACGCCGGCGGCTCGTCATCGACCACTGAGAAAATAGTGGCGGACGTGGGAACGACGAGCGGCGTCGAGACCATCGTCGAAGGCACGGCAAACCTGGAGATCAGGGCCACGCCGGACTTCGCCTACATGAGCGGCAACTCGGCGGGATTGACCACGGTGTTCGGGTTGAGTTCGGCTGATGCCAAGAAGCTCGGCCGCCACTGGGAGAGCTGGAAGGCCGGCACCAAGCAGTACGCCAATCTCCGCTCAGACCTGAAGATGTCCTCGGTCAAGGCACTGCTGCCCGAGGCGAAGGGCACGAAGCTCTCGTCGGGCCCTGGGACCTACGTCCTGCGGTGGACGACGGCGGCGACGAGCTCGATACCGAAGCTGGCCAACACCCTCACTCTCTCGGCCAAAGGGACGAACCTACCGATATCCAAGACTGAGACCGACTCAGGTGGGACGAAGGTCACCACGACGCTCTCGAGATGGGGAGAGCAGGTTGCCGTCAGTCCGCCGCCCGCCCGTTCGACGATCTCGTCTTCCAAATTGGGTGGTTGAGGAGGAGTCTCTCGGTCGTTGCCTGACTCCGAGCGACCCGCCGGTCGACCATCGCCGCCCTGTTCGTGAACGGGCTATTCCGCGCGTTTTCCTGGCGGTGTCGTCCTCGGGAACGAAGCATGCGGTAGCGGGCCAGGACGGGCCGGACGCCGTCAAGGTGGATCCCCCCTAGAACCGTTGACATCGTGTTGATGAGAATCGGATGCTATTGATGTCGCGTTGATAGGGCCGGCTCCATAGTGGGCGACATGGCTGACTTTTTGAGTGTTGTGAGCGTGGTTGCATTCATCGCCGTGTTCTCGGGTCTCATCTGGGCGTTGGACCGGGTATGACCGTCGTCCAAGGGGTTCTGCTGGGGATCTCAGGTCTGGTGTTCATCTATCTCGGCCTCGCAATGTTCAAGCCAGAGTGGTTCTAGATGGGTTTCTTCTGGACCATCGTCGTCCTCGTCCTGGCGCTGGCCCTCTGCTGGAGATACCTGGGCAGCTACATGGTGGCGGTCTACGAGGGCCGGGTTCACTTCCTGGGTTTCATTGAGCGGCCGATCTACCGCCTCCTCGGCACCAGCCCCGACAAGGAACAGACCTGGAAGCGCTACGCCGGGTCGCTCGTCGTCTTCTCGGGCCTCTCCATCGGCATCACCTACGCCCTGCTGCGGCTGCAGGGCTCCCTGCCCCTCAACCCCGGGCATCTGGGCGCTGTGCCTCCGGCCCTTTCCTGGAACACGGCCGTCTCGTTCGTCACCAACACCAACTGGCAGAACTACGGCGGCGAGACGACCATGTCGTACCTCTCCCAGATGCTGGCCCTCACGGTGCAGCAGTTCGTGACGCCAGTCGTCGGCATCGCGGCGGCCCTCGGCCTGATCCGCGGTTTCTCCAAGAAGGGCTCACCGACCATCGGCAATTTCTGGATCGACATGGTGCGAGGCCTGCTCTACGTGGTGACGCCCATTGCCATCGTCGGCGGCTTGATTTTCGTGGGCCAGGGTGCGGTCGACACGCTCAGCGGCCCAGCGCACATCCACGACGTCCTCAACGGGGTCACCCAGACCATCGCCGTTGGCCCAGTCGGCTTCATGGAGGCCATCAAGCAGCTGGGCACAAACGGGGGGGGCTTCTTCAACATCAACTCGGCCCATCCCTTCGAAAATCCGACGGGACTGACCAACCTCCTCTCCATCTTCCTACTGCTCTCGATCCCCGTCGCCCTGACCTTCGTCTTCGGCAAGATGGTGGGCGCCCTCCGTCAAGGTGTGGCCGTGCTGGCCGCCATGTTCATAATTTTCGGGGCCTGGGCCGCCTTCGCCGTGGCCGCCGAGCACCAGCCCAACCCGGCGGTACAGGCGGCCGGCCTGGTCCACCAGCCGACGGGGAACACCGTGGGGAAAGAGGTGCGCAACGGCGTCCCGACCTCTGCCCTGTTCGGCGTGGCGTCGACACAGACTTCGACTGGTTCGGCCGACAGCGCCTATGACTCCTTTACCCCTCTGGGCGGAGGGGTGCTGCTGACCGGCATGATGATTGGGGAGGTCACCCCCGGCGGTGTGGGCAGCGGGATGTACACGATCCTGATCTACGCCATCATCGCAGTGTTCCTCGGCGGACTCATGGTGGGCCGAACCCCGGAGTACCTCGGCAAGAAAATTCAGGCCAAGGAGGTGAAGCTGGCCGGCCTCGGTACCCTCGTCATGCCCATCACCGTGCTCGCCGTCACTGCCTTGGCCGTGTCCCTCCACGCCGGGCGGGTGGGACCGGAAAATGCTGGCCCCCACGGTTTCACCGAGATCCTCTATGGCCTGACCTCACAGGGGAACAACAACGGATCCGCCTTCGGTGGCCTGACCGGCAACAGCACCTTCTACAACGTTATGGGTGGAATCGACATGCTCATCGGGCGGTTCGGCATCATGATCCCGGCCCTCGCTCTCGGCGGCACATTGGCGGCCAAGCAAGTCGTGCCGGCTGGAGCCGGGACCTTCCGCACCGATAGCCCGATGTTCGTCGGACTTCTCATCGGCGTGATCCTCATCGTCGGCGGCCTCACCTTCTTCCCCGCCGTGTCCCTCGGCCCGGTCGTCGAGCAGTTCAGTCACGGAAAGTTCTTCTAATGACCATTGCCACGGCAACTCCCACCCCTTCACATTCGGCGCCACACGGTGTGGCCGAGCAACGCGGCCTCCTCGATCCCGAGATCCTCAAGGACGCCCTGGTCGGGTCGATTGTCAAGTTGGACCCCCGGGTGCAGGTGAAGAACCCGGTCATGTTCGTCGTTCTGATCGGCTCCGTCATCACGCTCATCGAGTCGGTCGCCCACGGGGGCATCTTCAACTGGTCCATCACCATCTGGCTGATCCTCACCGTCCTCTTCGCCAACTTCGCCGAGGCGATGGCCGAAGGGCGGGGTAAGGCACAGGCACTGGCCCTGCGCAAGATGCGCTCGGAGACCACGGCCCGACGCTTGTTGGCCGACGGCTCCGAGGAGTTGGTGCCCGCCGCCGCCCTCGCCAAAGGGGACAAGATCGTGGCCGAGGCGGGGGATCACATCCCCTCGGACGGCGAGATCATCGAGGGTGTGGCCTCGGTCGACGAATCGGCCATCACCGGGGAATCAGCCCCGGTGATCCGCGAGTCAGGTGGTGACCGCTCCGCAGTCACCGGGGGGACGACGGTGCTGTCCGACCGCATCGTGGTGCGGATCACGGCCGAAGCCGGCCACACCTTCCTGGACCGGATGATTTCCCTCGTCGAGGGGGCCAACCGTCAGAAGACGCCGAACGAGATCGCGCTGACCATTTTGCTGGCCGCCCTCACCATCGTGTTCCTGCCGGTCGTGGTGGTCCTCCAACCCTTCGGGCAGTACGCCGGCGCCACGGTGTCAGTGGTGATCCTGGTCTCGCTCTTGGTGTGCCTCATCCCCACCACCATCGGTGCGCTGCTCTCGGCCATCGGCATTGCCGGGATGGACCGGCTGGTCCAGAAGAACGTCCTGGCCATGAGCGGCCGGGCGGTGGAGGCCGCCGGCGACGTGCAGACCCTCCTGTTGGACAAGACCGGCACCATCACGCTCGGCAACCGCATGGCCTCGGACTTCTACCCGGCGGCCGGGCACACCGAGGAGGAGGTGGCCAGCGCCGCCCAACTCGCCTCGCTGGCCGACGAGACACCCGAGGGTCGTTCCATCGTGGTGCTGGCCAAGCAGCGCTTCGGAATCCGCGAACGCGAGCTGTCCGGTCCCCACGAGTTCGTTCCCTTCACAGCCACCACCCGCATGTCCGGTCTCGATGTCGAAGGCCACCAGATTCGCAAGGGTGCGGCCGAATCGGTCCGCCAGTGGGTGGTCGACCAGGGTGGCACGGCGCCCGAGGGACTCCAGGACATCGTCGACCGCATCGCCCGCGCCGGATCAACCCCGCTGGTGGTGGCCGAGGACGCAGACATCCTCGGAGTCATCGAACTCAAGGACGTGGTCAAGGAGGGCATCAAGGAACGTTTCGCCGAACTGCGCGCGGCGGGCATCAGAACCGTCATGATCACCGGCGACAACCCGTTGACCGCGGCGGCCATCGCCCAGGAGGCCGGCGTGGACGATTTTCTGGCCGAAGCGACACCCGAGGCGAAGATGGAGCTCATCAAAGCCGAGCAGGAGGGCGGCAAGCTCGTGGCAATGACCGGGGACGGCACCAACGACGCCCCCGCTCTGGCCCAGGCTGACGTTGGCGTGGCGATGAACACCGGGACCACCGCGGCGAAGGAGGCGGGGAACATGGTCGACCTCGACTCCAACCCGACCAAGCTGATCGACGTCGTCGAGATCGGCAAGCAGTTGCTCATCACCCGAGGCTCGCTGACCACTTTCTCCATCGCCAACGACGTGGCTAAGTACTTCGCCATCATCCCGGCTCTCTTCCTGGTGACCTACCCCCAGTTGAAGGCGCTCAACATCATGCGCTTGCACAGCGCCCAGAGTGCCGTGCTCTCGGCCGTGATCTTCAACGCCTTGGTCATCGTCGCCCTCATTCCGCTGGCTCTGCGCGGGGTGAAGTGGCGTCCATCGGGCGCGGCTTCGATCCTGCGGCGCAACGTCTTCATTTACGGCGTCGGAGGAATCGTCGCCCCCTTCGCCTTCATCAAGTTGATCGACCTCGTCATCACGGCGCTGCACGCCTACTAAGGACGCCCACCATGCTCACTCAGCTCCGCCGCTCCGTCGTCCTCTGCCTGGTCGCCCTCGTCGTCTTCGGCCTGGGCTACCCGTTGCTCGGCGTCGGACTCTCCCAACTCTTCTTCCGGCACCAGGCGGACGGCTCCATCACCGTCAACGGCTCGACGAGCATCGGCCAGAACTGGTCGGACACCAAGTGTCCCGGGCACCCCCTTGGCAGCTGCGTGTTCCAGGGCCGCCCCGATGACCTGGGACCCTATTCGGATGCCAACGCCAAGACGCCCAGCCCCGTAGGGCACCCCGGCGACGACCCCCTGGTGGCGAACGGAGTCGCGGGAGGGTCGGGGGCAACCAACCTCGGGCCGCGTTCGGCCGAATTGGAGTCGTACACCAAGATCCTGATCGCCTACTGGCACCACAGGGGAGTGGACCCGACGTCGGACCTGGTCACGACCTCTGGCAGCGGCGTCGATCCTGACATCACCCCCGCCGACGCCCTGGCCGAGATCCCCATGGTCTCGCGGGCGACCGGGCTTTCGGACCCGGTTCTCAGGCATCTGATCAGCCGGCAGACGCGGGGGGCAGAATTGGGCTTCTTGGGTTCGCCGTACCTCAACGTGCTCGAGCTCAATGAGGCACTGGTCAAGCTGCAAAAGTGAACCCGACCGCCATCGCGGCGGTTGTGCCCCGGAAGCGCACCAGACTGGTCGGCCGGGTCACTTCGGTGTCGGCCCAGGTCCGGCCGTGGGTGTGGTTCGACGCCATCGTGGAAGACGGGACGGGCACCATCACCCTCCGCTTCACCGGGCGCCGCACCGTCCCCGGGATCACGCCCGGTCGTCGAGTGAGCGCAGAGGGGACGCCGGACCGGGTGGGGGAGTTCCTCTTCATCCTCAACCCTCACCATGAGTTTGGTATCTGACGATGCTCCGGCTCCGTGTGAACACGGCCAAGGCCATCGTCCCCGGGGTCGATCAACGCGCCGCCGAATGGCCCCAACGGCGGCCACCTAGGGGTTGATCGGACGCAACGAATGACTATGTTCACCGAGCAAAATCTGGAGGAAGCATGAATCCTGCCCTGGCAAGTCTGAGTCTCCCCACGCTTCTCGTTTATGCCGCGTCCCTTGTGCTGGTGACGTGGGTGGTCGTCGATGTGGTCCGGCGACCTTCTAGTGAACTGTCCTCCACGAATGAGGCGGTATGGATCATCGTGTCGGTGGTCGGTTGGTTGCTCTTCGGTGTGGTCGGCGCCTTCATCTCGGCTATCTACCTGATCGGTCCGCGCCGGCGGACGAACGCCCAGCGGTGGTAGGGGCGGCGAGGAGGGTTACCGGCTGCCCGGAATGCCACCGGCCGCGTCCCCAGCTCAACGGTGCTAGAGAGGTAAGCGACTGAAGGAGGTCAGGGATGGCAAAGGTTCTGTGCGTGCTCTACGACGACCCGGTTACCGGAGTCCCGAAGTCCTACGCACGCGACGGTGTTCCGATAATCGACCACTATCCGGGCGGTCAGACCCTGCCGAGCCCGAGCGCCATCGACTTCACCCCGGGTGAATTGCTCGGTTCGGTTTCCGGCGAACTCGGATTGCGGCGATTCCTCGAAGCCAACGGCCACACCCTGATCGTGACCTCCGACAAGGAGGGTGCCGATTCGGTGTTCGAGCGGGAACTGGTCGACGCGGACGTGGTGATCTCACAGCCCTTCTGGCCGGCCTATCTGACGGCTGAGCGGATTGGCAAAGCACCCAAGCTCAGGCTCGCTCTTACGGCTGGAATCGGTTCAGACCACGTAGATCTCGATGCCGCCATCGCGCATGGCGTCACCGTGGCGGAAGTGACCTTCTCGAACAGCATCAGCGTGTCCGAACACGTCGTCATGATGATTCTCGGGTTGGTCCGTAACTACATCCCTTCGCACGAGTGGGTGGTGAAGGGCGGCTGGAACATCGCCGACTGCGTGGAGCGGTCATACGACCTCGAAGGCATGGTGGTCGGGACAGTCGCCGCCGGGAGGATCGGCCTGGCGGTGCTCAAGCGGCTGAAGCCTTTCGACGTCAAGCTCCACTACACCGACCGTCACCGCCTGCCTCGTGACGTTGAACAAGAGCTCGGTCTCACCTTCCATTCCGACGCCGCCACCATGGTTCCGGTTTGTGACGTGGTGACTATCAATGCACCTCTCCACCCTGAGACCGAACACCTCTTCAATGACGAGATGTTTGCCCGGATGAAGCGGGGCACATATCTGGTCAACACCGCGCGCGGAAAGATCTGCGACCGCGATGCCGTGGTTCGGGCCCTCGAGAGCGGCCAACTGGCGGGGTACGCCGGCGACGTCTGGTACCCCCAGCCGGCCCCGGCTGATCACCCGTGGAGGTCCATGCCGCACGAGGGGATGACGCCCCACATCTCGGGCACCTCCCTGTCGGCCCAGGCCCGCTACGCCGCCGGCACGCGCGAGATTCTCGAGTGCTTCTTCTCCGGCACTCCGATTCGCGAGGAGTACCTCATCGTCGCTGGTGGCCATTTGGCCGGCGCCGGCGCCCACTCCTACAGCGCGAGAGATACCGCGGACTGATCCTGCGCTGCTACCCGAACCCTCTTCGGTGTTGTTGCGTAGCCGGCCCGGCACTTGGTCCCCAGTAGTTTGCCAGCCGAAATGGTCGTCTACGTACGAAAGGGCGACCGGTTGATCCTGACCGAAGGGCACGGGGCGTGAGGCGGGGACGCCCCGCCGGGGCGAGGCTGGTCGGGGCGATGGCGTGCCTGGCCGTGGCCGCGGGCGCCCTCACCGTCGGGGCTCCAGCGCAAGGGGCGGCCTCGCCCGTCGCGGTTTCCCAGTCCCTCTCTTTCACTGCGTCCGACGGAACGGTGTTGCACGCCACCATTGGCGGCTACGGCGCCCTGATCAAGAGACCGCTGATTGTCGAGGACAGCCCCTACGCGCCGGCGATCAGCTCCCTAGATTGGGTCGGTCCGGCGTACAACTTCATTGAGCTGCAGTGGCGCGGGACCGGCTTGAGCGAGGGGAGTCTCGACACCACCGGAACCCAGGATCAAACGGATCTCTCAGCGTTCTTGGGCTGGGCGTGCACACAGCCCTGGAGCAACGGGAACATTGGTCTCTACGGCTTCTCGGCCAGCGCCATCGTCGCCTACAACGCCATGCACCTTCCGCTTCCGTGTGTCCGTTCCGCGTCACTCATGGCCGGCACCGTTGACCTTTATCGGGATCTGCTTGACATCGGTGGCATCCCGAACCTTCTCCCTGGCGCGTACGTCGAGGCCGCCGTCGGCGGTGAGACCCTGGTCAGCGGTCTGACGCGACTGCGAACAGCGCCGTCGTCCATCCCCAGCGCGGCGCTGGGATACGTGATCTCTCCGCTTCAGGTCCTGGCGAACCAGACCGAGGATGCCTTTTGGCAAGAACGAACCTTCAAGGGCGATCTTGACCGCATCCCGATATTGGCTGACACCAGTTTCTACGACGTGGAGCCGCGAGGGCCGTTTCTCGCCTTCAATGCGACGAAGGAGTACGGCAGCCATCTGCTCGTGTGCGGTGCCCATGATGGTTTTCCGGCCGGCACACCGGGACCCTTCCCGCAGTATCAGAACTGGTTCAATCACTACCTGCTCGGCCAGCCGCTGAGTGCGGCCAATCAGCCAACCGTCAGTTTGTGCCTTTCGAACGGCAGTCGAGAGAGGTTCCTGGCCGACAATCTGACCAGACTCACCGGAACCAGCTGGCCCCTGCCCGATACGCAGTGGACCGACCTCTATCTGAATTCGACCAAGAGTGGCTCGGTGCGGTCGTTGAACGACGGATCGCTCTCCCTCCAACCGCAAGCCGACAGCGCCAAACAGATCTACCCGTTCATCCCTTCGGAGGCGACCGAGACGGACGTCCACACCATGGGCGTTATCGGCCAGGACGGCCTCGATCAAGCGGCGACTGCTGTGCCGTCACTCACCGACCTGGCGCTTTCAGGGCCTACGTCTCTGACCTACACCACGCCGCCGTTGCAGAATGCGATCAACGCCGTCGGCCCGGCCAGCCTCGATGTCTCGGTTTCATCGACAGAGGCAACGACGGATCTCTACGTTGTTGTCGCCGATGTCTGGCCTGATGGCACGGCCTACCCCGTGGCGACCGGTTCGCTTCGCACCAGTTACCCCGACGTCATCAGGCCGCTCTCATTGGTCGACCAGGGGGGAGACATTGTCGACCCCTACAGCAACTTCTCCCGGTCCGAACCGGCAAAGCCCGGGACAACACGGGAGTACCACGTCGAAATACTCCCTATGGGCAATCACTTCGCGGCTGGCCACCGCATTCGGGTCTACCTCGTCGGAACACCCCTGGATCAGTTGGGGGCCGCTCCGGGAGTGAACGCGCTGTCGATTGGCGGAGTTGCGGCCTCGCGCCTTCTTTTGCCGACGGATGGAAGCGCCGTGAGCTTTTGAATGTCGCTCAGGTAGTCCCCATGACCAGCCCGTATTCCAGTAGCGGGCAGGCAGATTGAAGAGGCATGCAACCGATCGCGGTCTGGCATCGTTCTAAAGGCGTGACAACGCGGCAAGATCGAGTGCCCTGGTGAAGCGACGGGAAGAAGAGTTTCAAGCCTTCGCGGAGGATCGGCGGTCGTCACTCCTTCGGACGAGTACGGCGTTGACCGGCGGCGACCCCCATCTGGCGGAAGACATCGTCCAGAAATGCCTGATCAAGTTGTACATCGCCTGGCCGCGCGTCCGGTCGGTGCATCTCGAGGGCTACGTTCGCCGATCGCTGGTGAACGCACTGATTGACGAGCGTCGCGGGGCGTTTCATCGGCATGAACGCGCCTGGGCCGAGCCCCCCGAATTGGTCGGACCTGAACTCGAAAGCAGCGCAGTGACCGGGAATATCCTCTGGGCGCTCGCTCAACTGGGGCCTCGTATGCGTGCCGCAGTCGTCCTTCGCCATGTCGATGGTCTGACTACAGAGGAGACCGCGCAGGCCCTCCGTTGCAGCACCGGAACCGTGAAGAGCCAGACGGCGCGAGGGCTTGAGCGGCTGCGAGCGCTACTCGGCGACGAGGCAAACGGATTGGCCGAGCCCAACCGCTCTCAACCTGAACCTACATACCAAGGAGAGAACAATCGTGACTAGCGTGACTGACCGACTCAATGACCTCGGGCAAACCCCGCTCGGACCTCCACCTGCTTCGGCGATCGCGGGGGATCTTTCCCGCGGACGGGCGGCGTTGCGGCGGCGCCATCGCCGAGCGGGAGCATCGGCCCTGTCGCTTGCCGTCGTTGCGGCAGGCGGCACGGCGTGGCTCACCTCATCCGGCCCTCAGGGTGCTCACCACCCTCCCGCGGTCGCCCACCCACCCGCTCCGCTCAAAATCAAGCTCGTGGACTATGTCGGCCAGGAGCCCCAGGGCTTCCATATCGGCACCATCCCGCAGGGGTACGACCTCGACCTCCAAGCGTCGACCGCCCACGGCATCGTCATCGCACCGGCTGGTGATGCAGACAAAAATCCCGATAGCTTCGTCGGCAAGCTGGTGATCGGTGCCGAAGCTGCCAGTACGTATGGTGGCCTCTCCTCATTGGGCACCCAGTCGGTAACCATTAGTGGCGTTCCTGGCCGCTTGGGCGATGACGGTACGGCAACCCAGATCTGGTGGCAGGTCGGCCGCATCATGATCGACGTGCAGTGCTGGGACAGCATCGGCCTCACCCGCGATCAGCTCGTGAGCTTTGCCAGCAGCGTTTCGACCACGCCTCAGCTGCAGTTGTCGGAGGGCTAAGTCGAACTCCCGGGATCGTTCGGGTGCGAGGCGAGAGGCGTTACGTCCACCTTCATCCAGACGTGAAGAGGCAAGGTGACGAGGACTTCTTGCAGCTCCTTCTCACCGTCAGCACGCCATAGTCCGATCGTGCGCCATTCTCCGGTCTCGACCGGAGGCTTCCAGAGGCGAAGCAGATGACCTTGTGCAGCGAGCTCGCTCGCACGCACAGCCTCCCGTGCCTGCGTGTCCCTCACTTCGGAATCCGGTGTCCCGTCTGGGACGAAGATCCTCATGTCGGCCAGAAACTCCATGGCGAGTCTCCTTCGTCTTGCTCAGCTTTAATGTTGATTGCAGCCGTAAGATGCAGCTATTCGGGTCAGTTCCAAGCGGGACGGGAGGTCACGGAGCGAGATCGACTACCTCGTGTCACCGAGGAACCTGAGCAGGGCCGGGTTGACTACTTCGGGGAAGGTCCATCCGATGTTGTGCGGACCACCCTCGACCGGGACCACGGCGCAGTCAGCGATCAGCGCCGGCAGCCTCGAGGCCGTCACCTCGAATGGAAGAATGCGATCCTCGGTTCCGTGCAAGACGAGCACCGGAACGTCGATCTTCGGCAGGTCGGCCCGGAAGTCGGTCAGCCAGGTGTCAACGCACGCATACGTCGCGTGGGGTGAGGAGCCGGCGGCCACGTTGAAGCTGGCCTGCCAGGCTCGGTCGCTGACCCGGGTCCCACCGAGGACATCGACGTTGTAGAAGTTGTTGAAGAAGCCCTCGAAGAAGGCATATCGGTCGGCCACGATGGCCGCCTCGATGTCGGCGAAGACCTTGCCGTCGACGCCCCCGGGGTTGTCGTCGGTCTTGAGCACGAAGGGCGGGATGGTGCCGAGCAGAACGGCTTTGAGCACCCGCGCCGAACCGTAGGTGGCCAGGTAGCGGATTACCTCGCCGCTGCCCATGGAGAAGCCGACCAGGACGGCGTCCTTCAGATCGAGGTGCTCCATCAGGACCTCGAGATCGCCGGCAAAGGTGTCGTAGTCGTACCCGAAGGTCGGCTGACTTGACTTGCCGAAACCGCGACGGTCATAGGTGATCACTCGATAGCCATTGGCGAGCAGCTCTCGCTGTTGGCGTTCCCACGAGTTGCCATCGAGGGGATAGCCATGGATGAGAACGATCGGGCGTCCACTCCCGTGGTCCTCGTAGTGGATCTCGATGGGGGCGCTGTTCTCGGTGCCGACGTTGACATGGGGCATTGCTTCTCTCCGTTTCTGGGTCCCGCCACGGGCAGGTTCAGGTGTGTGCATGCCCTGCCCCGGCCGACGCAAACTGCGACCGCCGGGGCAGGCGCGTCATCGGTGAAACCGGCCAATCACTCGCGGCCGGGGGCCCGGGTGGTCACCTCTTGAACGATCCACAAATTGCCGTCGGGATCGTTGAAGGAGCAGAACGATCCGTAGCTGGTGTGCTCGGGGTCGGGTCCGGGCTGGCGCGCCTCGATCGGGAAGGGGGGGCCGTGCCAGACGTCACTCACGTCGACGCCGAGCTTCATGAGCCCGGCGTGGGCCTCCACGATGTCAGAGACGACGAGAGTACCCTGCGTCCCGCCTGGCTCGGCCGTGTGCAATCCCAAGCCGAACGTAATCGAAGCCGGCGAGCCCGGAGGAGTGAACTGAACGAAGCGCAGTCCGTCCATCGGTGCAACGTCGTCGTCGAGCCGCCAACCCAGTTGTTGGTAGAACGCCTTGGCTCGGTCAACATCGGCCACGGGGAGGATGTGGTTCTCCAGGTTCAATTTCACGGTCACGCTCATGGGGATATCCTGCTTTCTTTGGCTTGGCTACTGTCCTGGGGATCAGTTAACGCCTGTCCGCGTCCCGGGTCCACGACTTGTGACCAAGCTCTGGTAGGCCCCGCCTATCACCCCACCTGTACCATCGACTAGGTGGAGCTGCGGCAGCTGACCTATTTCGTCGCCGTCGCCGAAGAATTGCATTTCGGCCGAGCTGCGGCGCGTCTTCACCTTGCCGGACCCTCGCTCTCACAGCAGATCAGCAATCTCGAGCGAGAGCTGGGGACCCAGCTCCTCATCCGCGACCGGCGACACGTCGAACTTACGCCCGCCGGCAGCCAGTTCCTGACCGATGCTCGAGAGGTGCTGGGCGCCGCGACGCGGGCGGTCGACCGGGCCCGTAATGGAGCCGGTGAATTACCCCTGCGATTGGGCTATGTCAGCTGGCTTCCCCCAGAAGTCACAGCAATGCCCGACCCCCGGCTCCGTGTCGATGAATGGGTCCTCCCCTCACACACGCAAGCGGCGCGGGTGGCCGAAGGCAGCCTCGATATGGCTATCGCCTGGATTGAGGAGTCCGACATCGAACGGCACAAGTTGGCCGCCCATCTCCTGTGGTACGAGCCACTCGAAGCGGTGATACCACTCGCCCATCCGTGTACCCGTGAGGAGAGCGTGTCAGCCGCCGAGCTCACCGTGCTCGTCGATTGTGATGAAGCGTCGTGGTGGTCTTGGAACCGCTACGCGTCGTCTTTCGCCGAGGCTGCCGGTGCGTCCGTGGCCAATATCGAGGACGGCGGCATTGCCGGGCCCGCCTTCTACGACCATGTGGCCCGCTTGCGGCGGCCGGTGCTCGACTCACCAAAGCGGCATGTGGCGCCGATGCCGCCGACGTTGACCCGCCGACGTGTGCGATCGCCGGTGCCTCTATGGGCCTGGTCGCTCCTTCACCGGGCCGATGACAGCCGGCCGGCGGTTGGTCGCGCCACCCGGACCCTGATCGATCACGCCTCGGCCGTTGGCTGGCGCACACCTCCCACCGAACCTCACTGGCCTCCGGTCAGCGATCAGAGCTTGACGCCGAACAAACTCTCGTAACGCCCGTGCCCGAAGTGGGGTTCACGTCAGGTATCGACTTCTTCGGAATTCTCATATCTGGTTACGTTCTCGACCAGTGATGCGTTCAATCTCGTAAGCGCCCAGCCAAGCCAGGTCTTCTCCTTTTCATCCCAGCCCTCTACCAGCGTTTCCATGCGCCGGCGCCGCTCAGCCTGCACGCGACGCATTGTGTTCTTGCCCTCCGACGTGAGGGCGATCGTCGTCGATCGCCCATCATGGGGATCTGGTTGGCGCTCGATAAACCCTCCTCGTTCCAGCGTCCTCAGCTGCCGGGTAACGGTCGATGCATCCAGGTGAAGCGCCCGGGCCAACGTATTGGTGCTGGCCGGCCCGATCGCCTCCAGTGTGCGTAGAGCCAGATAGCCAGCGCGGTCGATCCGTACATAGAGCGAACTGCGCCGACCGAACGTCTCGAGATGCCGAACGAGCTTGAGGAGCTCCAGTTCGATTGACCCGATCACATCATCTGCCGCGTCGACTGCCACAGCCGTATCGCCTGCCTTTCTGCCCAGCTACACTGGCGTCGGGTAGCTGCATCATACAGATATACCTCGAGAAAGCAGGGCGGATGGTCATTGTCTCGGCATTGGGGGCGGCGCTGGCAAACGCACTGACCAGCGTGTTCCAGCGCATGGGTGTAGAAGACGCCCCTGCTGATGCCACGTTGAAGCTCAGCCTGCTGACCCATGCCCTTCGTCGAGGGATATGGCTGCTCGGGTTCGCCCTGATGGTGGTCTCATTTCTTCTCCAGGCAGTGGCCCTCCATCTGGGTCGGCTCTCCGAAGTGCAGCCCGTGCTCACAACCGAACTCGTCTTCCTGGTCATCGTGCTCGGGATCTGGTTTGGATTTGCCATCGGACCTCGTGAGTGGCTCGGTGTGGTTGCTGCCTGCGGGGGGCTGGCTGGGTTCTTGTATTTCGCACACCCCCAAGAGGGCAACGCGTCACCGCCCTCCTGGGAGTGGCTGGTCGCTGGGGGTGCCTGCAGCGGCGCGATCCTCATCGCCGTCGTATTGGCCTTACGAGGGCCTCGATGGTGGAGGGCCGCCATGTTCGGGACGGCAGGTGCCATCAGCTTCGCCCTGACGGCTGCCTTCACCAAAGTGGTCTCGGGAATTGCCGCCTCTGATTGGCCCTCCCTGTATCGACACTGGCAGACCTACAGTCTCGTCTTCTTCGGGGTGCTCGGCGTCTTTCTGGCTCAGAATGCCTTTCACGCCGGCCCCATCGTCGCGTCGCAGTCCTCCCTCGTTCTCATCGATCCGTTGGCCAGCATCCTGCTTGGGGTCGGCCTTTTTGGAGACAACCTGCGCACCAGCGGATATTGGGGCCCGCTGGAGGCACTTTCCCTGCTCGTCATGTTCGCCGGAGCGTTCTCACTAGCCCACTCACCCCTCGTGAGTGGGATGAAGGGCGAGCAGGACCAGTACCACGAGTTGCTCTCGAAAAGGTCCCGAGCGTCAGCCGTTCCCGACGGACTCCGTCCAACGCCATTGTCGCCGTCGTGATGTTTGTCCGCCGCTATGGAGCGCAAAGGATTGATCTTGCCGTGAATTTGGGTAGTACCGAAGTTCGGAGACGGTGCCGAGGGCGGTGATCGACACCGATTGAGCAAGGAAGGAGCAACGCATAGCCGTGTCATCGGATTTGGTGAACTCAGAAGAATCGATGGTGTCGTTCAGGATCCCTACGACAGAAGTCAATACGCCGTGGCCAGCACGGCGGGCCAAGAGAAGTGCGGCGACGATCCTGTCTCCCATCTTCGACTCACTCTTCCGCAAGGGCGTGCCCATCCGGTTTATCTTCTGGGACCACAGCACGCTCGGGCCCGAAGGCGGTCCAGGCACCGTGATGGTGCGCTCTTCGGACGCCATCCGCAGACTCCTGTGGGCGCCGGGTGAACTGGGGATCGCCCGGGCGTACGTCACGGGAGAGCTGGAACTGTCCGGTGACCTCTTCGCCGTCCTACGAACACTGCACCACGCCGGGCCAACCGATCTCCGTGTGGGTGCCCCCCACTTGCTGAAGGTGTTGCGCTCAGCCCGGGAGCTCAAACTCCTTGGTCGCCCCCTGGTACCGCCGCCCGAAGAGGCGTCGCCCCGCGGCAAGCGCCATTCGAACAGTCGCGATGCGCAGGCAATCAGCCATCACTACGACATCAGCAACGGCTTCTATCGATTGGTTCTCGGCCCGAGCATGACCTATTCATGTGCTCGTTTTGTGAAGGGGACGACGAGTCTCGACGATGCACAATCGGCGAAGCACGACTTGGTCTGTCGAAAGTTGGGACTCCACGAACACGCAGGGGCTCGGCTACTCGATGTCGGCTGCGGTTGGGGTTCCCTGGCGATGCACGCGGCGACGCACTATGGGGCACAGGTGGTCGGGATCACCCTTAGTAGCGAGCAAGCCGCATTGGCTGGTCAGCGGATTGAAGATGCCGGTCTTTCTGGCTCCGTGTCAATACGGCTCCAGGACTATCGCGATCTACGCGAGGAACGATTCGATGTCATCTCGTCTATTGGGATGTTCGAACACGTGGGTGCAGAGAGAATGGCCCGGTACTTCGAGCAGCTCTTCGGGCTACTAAATGAGTCAGGGCGCCTATTGAACCACGCCATTTCAAGCGTGGGTGGCTCGCGCATGGGACGGAATTCCTTCATTGGGCGCTACGTATTCCCCGATGGCGAACTCATCGATGTCGGACAGGTGACGCTTGCCATGGAGAATGCGGGATTCGAAGCGCGTGATGTCGAGTCACTGAGGGAGCACTACTCCAGGACGCTGCACGCCTGGGTTGACAACCTCCAGGCCAACTGGGAGCAAGCAGTGGCCGAGGTCGGAGTGCGGCGAGCACGGATCTGGCTCCTCTACATGGCGGCCTCCGCCAACGGTTTCGACGAAGGAGGGATATCGATCCACCAGGTTCTCGCGGTCAAACCCGGTGCATTCGGGGAGAGCAAGATGCCAGCATCCAGAATCGAGTGGGAATGAAGAACTGAACCTAACTATGACGGGAGGATTTCCGCCGTCTGGGCCAATTCGTGCGCCCCTTGGATACGAACCCGAAACCTGCGGAATCGCCTTCAGTGTTCGCACGGGTTCGCAGACGTCCGTAATTGTGCCCTCAGGCTGGACTTAACAGTTCGCAGGCGTCCGCACGGGTTCGCAAACGTAAGAAGAGAAAGGCCCCCTCATTTCACTAAGCCTTGACGTTCTGCGGTTACGCGGGAATGAGCTCGACTTTCTGCCATCCATTGAGGAGCGAGCTCGGATTGGGTTTGAGCGGTCGATCATCCAATTTGAGTCGCTCAAGATAGGGGAGGAGTGCTCCAACGGCGGTCCGCACTTCTTGCCCTGCGAGATGGGCGCCCAGACAGAAGTGAATTCCATGACCGAATGAGAGATTCTTGCCAAGTGGTCGCTCTATCCTGAATGAGTCGGGAACGTCAAAGTACGAAGGGTCTCGATTCGCCGAAGCCATGTGCGGTACGACGATGGCGCCTTTAGGAATGTCCACGCCGGCCACCTCGGTGTCCTCCCTTACTTCACGAAAACTGAACTGGATTGGTGCGGTAAACCGATTCGCCTCCTCGACGGCGTTCGGAAGCAGTGAGGGGTCAGCGAGCAACAGTGCGAGCTGGTCGGGGTTCGCCAACAGCTCGACGATAGCGTTTCCAATGAGGTTCGTAGACGTCTCATTCCCGGCAACCATGATGGTGATAGCCATCGTCATCGTCTCGACGGTGCTCAGAGCCTCATTGTCGATAGCACGTACCATCGTGCTGATCAGGTCGGTCATTGGGTCGACCCGGCGGGCGTCGACGAGGGGAACAAAGAACGTACTGAACTCCTTGACGGTATTGAGCATCAACAGTTGACCTTCGAGCGATCCCTGGATGTCTCCCGTCCCAGCCGCCGCAAAGGCGTCGGACCACTCCTTCACTTGGCCGTAGTAGCTGCGATCAATACCCAAGATGTGGCAAATCATCTCGACCGGAAGTGGGATGGCCAGGCTCTCAACTACGTCGAAACTTTGTGACTCAGCTATTCCGTTGAGGCATCTTTCGACGATGGCATCAATGGCGCTGGACATTTCCGCAATGCGCGGAGGGGTAAAGCCCCGGCTGACGATTCGGCGCATTCGAGTGTGTTGGGGTGGATCGGCGCCGGCGATGGCTCGCGTGTTGGTCAGTTCATCCAGATCGACCGGTAGCTCAGATGCAATCTTTAGAAGGCGGTCAATCACATCAGGATCATCGACAGATTCGGCCGGCACTGAGGTTGCCGAATATGGATTTGGCCGAGACGAAAACAGATCGGGCCGGGCCAGAACTGCCTTGACGTCTTCAAACCGTGGGACGACCCACAGTTCAGCGTCTGTCAGAATTACGGGGCCCCGCTCACGAAGCTCCGCGAAGACAGCAGGCCGCTGCTCACGTGGACCCGGATTGAAAGGGTCGAATTCCATAACGGTCGGATTATTGGACATTCTGGTTCCTTAGCCTTTTGGACGCCGGATTCATCCGGCTTCGTTGGCGACCATTCGAGCCATAAACCCGTCGATGTTCCGATTGATTGGTTCGTTGGCCTTCAGCCCGGGAAACATGGCCGTGCCGTGAGGTACACCCGGGTAGACATGGAGCTCGGCTGGGACGTTGGCCTGGTTCAGCCGGGTGGCGAATTCAATCGCCTCGTCACGAAGTCCGTCGATGACTCCTACGGCGATAAAAGCCGGCGGAAGGCCCTCGAGGCTTGTTTCTCGAGCAGTGGCTGCCAGAGGAGAAACCTTGTCTGTCCCGTAGGAATCGCCGAGATAGCTGCGCCACGCAAACGCGTTCGATTCACGGCTCCAGATAGGCATGCCTTCGAGCTGGCTCGATGGGGTGGATTGGCGATCATCGAGCATCGGGCAATCCAAGATCTGATACCGGATCTTGGGACCTCCACGTTCACGGGCGAGGAGGCAGAGCGCGGCGGCTAACCCTCCACCCGCGCTTTTGCCCCCAACCCCGATGTGTTCAGGATCAATGCCCAAGTCCTCGGCGTTTTCTACTGCCCAGATAAGAGTGGCAAAGCAATCTTCGAGCGGAGTAGGGAAGGGATGTTCGGGAGCAAGTCGATAGTCGACCGCAAACGAGCACAAGTTGAATTTGCGGCACCAGCGGTCTAGCTGCTCATTGTCGAAGTGTCGGCTGCCGAAGATCAAGCCTCCACCGTGCATCCACACCAAGGCTGGTAGAGGTCCGGGTGCTCCGCGGGGCCGGTGTCGCGTCACGATCACAGATCCATCGCAAATCGTGTAGTCAGTGTGCTCGATGTCGTCAGCCGGTGGTTCGGGTTCGGGCATCAGTTGACGCGTCTCGAGAAGGCTCTCCTCATTGAAGACGAAGTCAGGCAGAGACGACCAGAACGCGGCGTATTCGGGATCCATCATGTCGAAGTAGTTCCGTGCTGCTTCGTTGTCAGTCATGTGTAGGTCCGTTTCTTATGGCCGGCGAGGGCGGTGGCCCCTCAAAGTCGATGGCGTGCAACTGCGGAGTTCCAGCGGAGAATGTGGACGAGGCACGTTCGGCGCCAGTAGCCAGTATCCGATAAATTGCTCCTGAAGCCTCTTTGGCCGGGCCGTCGAAGGTGACGGCACCGCACTGCAGAACGACCGCTTCATCGGCGAGATCAAGAACTCGGTCAACTTGCTGCTCAACGATGAGAAGAGCGGTACCGGCTCGGTGTATCTCTCGAAGTCCTTCGTACACTGTGTCCACGGCGACCGGCGCCAGTCCGAGAGAGAGCTCGTCGGCGATCAGAAGTTTGGGAGGAACGACCAGAACGCCAGCCAGTGAGAGCAGCCTTTGCTGACCGCCCGATAGATTCACTCCGCGCTTATGACGGTTCTCCTTGAGGATCGGGAAGGCGTCGTAGGCACGCGACAGGGAATCGCTGACTTGGCGGCGGCCAGCACGCTGTCGGAAGACAAGGGTCAGATTCTCCTCGACAGTCAGGCTGGCGAAGATCCCTCGACCGTCAGGCACGTGCGCCACCCCCAGGCGAGCAATGTTGTGCGTCGATGTGCCGACTACATCCGAGCCGCCGACCCGGACGACTCCATTGGTGGCCTTGAGGAGTCCAGTGATGACTCGAGCCACGGTGGACTTACCGGCGCCATTAGAGCCGAGCAGCGCTTTGATGGATCCTCGATGAACTTGAAAGCTCACATCGAACAGCGCTCGATATGGCCCATAGCCGGCATCGACATGAGAGAGCTCAACGGCCGCCGGCAGGATGTCCCCATGACCGTCAGAAATGGTCGTGCTCGTCGTGAAGGTCATGCGGACACGCCCAGATACGCCGATCGAACCTCGGGGAGAGCCATGACCTGATCAAAGGCGCCGTCCGCCACAACCCGGCCGAGGTCCATCACGACGGCACGGTCGACTACGTCGCCGACCATCGCCAGATCGTGTTCAACCAGAAGGATCGCCATGCCGCGCTCTTCTTGGAGCGTGCGCAAGACTCGGGCCAGCTCCTTGGTCTCATGCACATCGAGCCCCGAAGAGGGTTCATCAGCGACCAGAACGGTCGGTTCACACACCACCGCTCGCGCCAATTCAACCAGGCGGCACATCCCCAGTCCGAGAGCGGCAACTGGTCGATCTTGCATTTCGGTCAGCCCGACGAGAGCCAGTACTCGATCAACCTGTTCGAGTTCGGCTGAGCTGGCAGCACCGAGATTGCAGAGGTCCTTCCAAATACGACCATTACCGCCCCGCGCTCGTTCGGCAACCATGAGGTGTTCATGCACCGTCATGTCGGGAAACACTTCAATCCGTTGGTAGGTGCGCCCTATGCCTAAACGCGCTCTGCGGTAGGACGGCAAGCCGTCAAGCGTCACACCGTTGAGGGTCACCGAACCCGAGTCCGGGCGGAGTTGGCCGCAGATGCAATTAAAGAGAGTGGTCTTGCCGGCGCCATTGGGTCCGACGAGACCAACGCTCTCCCCGCGGCTTACGGTGAGAGAGACCTGATCGACAGCGATCACGCCACCGAAACTTTTATGCACCCCCTCGGCCATCAGAAGGGGGCCTGAGGTCCCCAACGTGGCGCTCTTAGCGGCCACCTGATCAGGTTTGCTTGGGCGCCACCGAGAAGCCCTAGCCATGTTCAGCCTTGGATATCTGGGCGACCCCAATTGCCATGACCGCATTGTTGTTGGCAGCTGGGTGGAGATCGCGTGAAGTGGGGGAGTGGTCCACTGAGTTCCCGGGTGCCATGGCGTCGTTGTCCTGGCCGTGGCGATTGAAACCGGTTGCGGCCTGTCGCTTCAGGTACTCGAGGACGCCTTCGGGATGGGCGGCGTAGGTCAGGGCACCCAATGCGAAGAGGATGAAGCTCAGACCTTGGAATCGAGCTGGGGCGTAGGTCAAGAGTTGTTGCACCACGACGAAGCTCATGCCGGCCTGAATGGCACCCTCGACACTTGAGACCCCTACCGTGACCACGATGACCACAAAGGCCAAAGAAAGTTGGTAGTTGAACTGAGCCGGATTGGCGTTCTGGGTATTGAGCGCCAAGAGCGTCCCTCCAATCCCGGCGACCAGGCCTGAGAGCGCGAAGACGGCAATCCGTTGCCACGCGACATTGATGCCCATGCCGGCGGTTGCCACCTCACTGCCCCGCATGGCCGAAAGGAATCGCCCTGAGGTTCCTTTGCCGAGTAGGAGGACGACGCCGATGGTCAGGGAGAGGACAACCATCGCCAGCACGAAATATTGGTGCTCACTGGGGTTGAAGAGATCGAGCGGAGCCACCCACGAAGCCTGAAGGTTGATACCACCTTCGCCTCCGCCAAACGCGTGGACTGGGAAGACGCTGGTGTCAAAAAAGAGCGCGGCTGTCAGGGTCATCAGGGCGAGACCGAGACCCTTGAGACGGAGTGAGAGAACGGCGAGGAGTACGGCGACGACTGCTGCCGCCGCCGCCCCGATGAGCATGGTGAAGGCCATGTTCAAGCCAAGGTGACTGGACACCTGGGCGGCGGTGAACGCGCCGATGCCGGACAGTGTTCCCTGAGCCAACGACAGCTGCCCGCCCATTCCCGTGATGAGGGTGATGGAGAGGAAGATGGCAGCAAAAGCCAAGCCGGAGTTGAAGACGTTCTCCCAGTTCTCAGGCATCCAGGTCAGCATCGAAACAATGAAGACAATGAGGAGGGCGAGCCTCCCGACCTGCGAGGAGCGGTTGGATCTCGGTGATCGCAGCGTCACGGCTCGAGGCGGTGCCGGTGGGTCGACCGAGGACAGGGGATCTTTGTTCTCGTCGAGGCGCTTAAGGCCAGGGTTAAAAAGAAGCGCCAGCAGCAAGAGGATGAATGGGAGCGAGGGCAAGACGGACGAGTAGAAGATGCTCTGCGTTGGCAGGTAGCCCTGTAGGAGCAACTCTGCCACGCCGAGGACGATGCCGAAGAGGGCGGCGAAAGGGAGCGATCGAAGACTGGCGCAAGCGGCAACGGCGATGGCGGCCACCATCAAGGTGATGTAGCTCTCGGATTCAATCTGCGGAAAATAGGGAGCGAGGAGAACACCCGAGAGCCCGGCCAAGAAGCTCGACATGGCCCAAGCCACCGAGATCACCCTTTCGCCGTCCACGCCTGTCAGTTGGACCAGTCTGCGGCTCTCCACCGTGGCGCGCATCTGGAGTCCCAACCCAGTGAAACGCATCAGCCCGATGACGGCCATGACCACGACGGCAGTGACGACAACCACAGTGATGTCCTGCCCGTCCACTGGGTAGCTGGCCAAGGTGAAATACACATTCCCCTGGTTCCACAGGAGGGACGGAGCGTTGTAGAGGTTCTGGTTGCCGAAGATTACCGGGATCAGAGTCGGGATACCAACCAAGAGAGCGATGCCCATCACGATCTTGGCCGTCGTATTCGTGCTCGGTATCTTTCGGAATATGTATCGGTTGAAGATCAGGCCGACCACTGGAGCAAGCACGACGACCGAAATCAGGAACGAAGCCCACACCGGAAGGCCCTGATTCTGGACCAGGTAGACGTAGAGGTAGGCCGAGGCATAGGCCTGAGCGCCAAAGGCGAAGTTGAAGACTCCGGTCGCTTGATAGGTGAGTACGAGTCCGAAGGCGAAGAGGGCATAGGTGCAGCCATAGGGCACACCTGGGATGGCGAACCCTAAGAACTGCTCCACCGTTGCTCCTGTCCGCTAACCGGCAAAGCTCCTCGTTCTCCGATGATCAGGATCCCGGTGTTCCAGGTGGCGCGGGGACCGGGTGCGTGGTCCTCGGCGTGGGATTTGATTTGTTCACGTTCAGGCAGACGAACACCTGATGGCCCTTGCCGAACACGGGCACCCAGTAGGTGCCCTTGGCCTGGATGAATGCCTCACAGAAGGGCGAGTTCAGCTGGGTGTGTGCAGTGGTCCAGTTGACGACGCTATAGAGGCCGCCAACGTTGTAAGCAGTGAGGAGATTGGTCTGCTTAATCACGTTGGCTTGCGTCAGATCAGTGCCGGCCAGCTTCACTCCTTCAGCGAACAGTGCCGCCGAGGACCACCCTTGAATGGCCAGATCGTCGTAGGTGTAGGCGGGTTCGTACTTCTTCATGGCGGCCAGGTACGTCGCCATGGCGGGGTAGTACTTGGTGGGAGCGGTGAACGGCACCTGTTGGATGCCCGAGTACACGCCTTGCATCACACTTCCGTAGGCAGTGAGCACGCCTCGGTCACTGCCATTTAGCCAATACTGCTTGGTCTTCAGCCCGTATTTCTTTATGTCCTGGGCCAACTGGATGTTCTGGGTGACATCCATACAGCTCAGAACGAGCTGCGCCCCCGAAGTTCTCATCCGTTGTACGTCGGGGGTGATGTTACCGCCGTAGCTGATATTGAGGTCGGTGTAGCTCTGAGTGAAGCCCGCCCTCGTGAGGTACTCATTGGCGCCAGCGCACACGCCCGAGGATTCAGGCACGCCACCGTAGGCCAACGTGGCGAATGACTTCAGGTGGTCCTGCCTCATGAGGTAGGCCATCTCTGCAGGAACTTGGAGGGTGTACAGAGCCGACCCACCTGCAGCGAAGAGGTTGGCTTGGTCGGACCAGTTGGAAGTAACGTTGTATCCGTACGTGGGGATGCAGGATTCAGTGAAGAGGTTGGGCGCAAAGAAGGCAGAGGCCACTCCGACAGCAGCGAAGGCGTGATCTTGGTCGATGGCCGTGTGCGTGAGCTGGCTGAACTGGCTCGGGTTCGAGCCATCATCAAGCTGATAGGCCAGGGTGATCTTTCGTCCATTGACGCCACCGTGTGCGTCGATGTAGTCGAAATAGGCCTTGACCCCTGGAACCATCTGCGAGAAGTCACCGGAGAGTGGACCGGTTTGCGATGAAATTGAAGCGACATTGATGTTCTTGGCCGTGACCCCGGGCGACCCAGAACCGAGTCCGCCGACACAGGTTGCTCCGGGAAGCGCTCCGACCGTGGACCGTACGGCCGCTCCAGCGGGGGCTGCCGTCTCCATGGCCGGCAGGGCAGAGAACAGCCCCGTACCAACGAAGATGGCCGCCATGGCCGTGCGGACCGGCGTCAGCCACCCAGCACGTGCTCGAGAAACGTTCAGCGCTTCCCGCCCCAAAACTTGATGCTTGCGCATTCCAACCCCCTACTGCTTCGTCGTTTCGATCAGACCTGGGGTGATTGCCCCAGCCCGCACCCTCTGATTGTTGCTACTTCCGTACTCCGGGTTCTGTCTTATCGCTACCTTGCCGCTTGGAACATCTCTCGAAACTCGGCTCGACTTCGAATCCCCGTATTGACGTCGGCCGCCTGGGCACGAAGGGCTCCGACCGTGGCCGCAGCTTTGGGAATGACCGAGAATGGGTCGTAGCCGTACCAACGCAATGCATTTTCGTGAGAAATCTTGTTGATTTCGATGGTGTCGGTTACACCGGCCAGCGCAAAGGCATCCATGAGCACCTCGGGTGAGCAAGGCCAGGTGGAGTCCGAATGCGGGTAATCGCACTCCCATGCGATGCTGTCGACTCCCACCAGGTCCCGTACCCGCAAGGCCACATCGTCAACAATGAAGCAGGTCAAGATGTGCTCGCGGAACAGATCGCTAGGGAGCTTGTCTCCGAAATCCTGACCCGTCCAGGTTTGGTTGAGGTAACTGCGATCGGCTCGTTCGAGGAAGTAGGGAACCCATCCAACTCCGCCCTCCGAGAGCGCAAAGCGCAGGTTGGGAAACTGCCTCAGGACCGGACCCCAAATAAGGTCGGACGCTGCGTTGACGGCCAGGTGTGTCGTCAACGTGACCGGGATATCGATAGGGGCGTCGCTGCTGGTGGTCGGCATGCTCGATCCTGAGCCGATGTGCATCGAGATGACGACTTCATTGTCAGCACAGGCGGCGAAGAACGGATCCCAGTAGTGCCCATGGAACGACGGCAGCCCAAGTTTGTAGGGGGCTTCGCTGAAGCTGATTGCTCGACATCCCTTGGCCGCAACCCGGCGCACTTCTATGGCGAGGAGGTCGGCATCCCAGAGCGGACCAATGGCTAGTGGGAGGAGTCGACCAGGGTAGGCAGCGCACCATTCGTCGATGTGCCAGTCGTTGTACGCCTGCAGCATGACCAGCGCGAGATCTTTGTCAAGGTGCTCATGGAAGAACTGTCCGGCAAAACGGGCCATGGACGGAAAACTCATTGAGGAGAGCACGCCGTTGGCGTTCATGTCGCGGATTCGCTCATGCACGTCGTAACAGCCTGGTCGCATTTCTGCGAAGCCAACTGGGTCGAAGCCCCATTCCTCTTTTGGCCACGAGGCCACAGCATTCAGGCCGATGGATCGGGCTCGTACGTCACCGAAGACCCAGGTATCGGCTCCGTTTTCGTTGACGACCCGGGGCGCTTGGTCCCGATACTTGGCTGGCACATGATGCGCGAACACATCGGGAGGCTCGATCAGGTGGTCATCCACGCTCACGAGGATTAGATCTTCTGGTTGCATGTGGGCACTCCTCGAGCGAAGAAAGCGAGCGGAGGTAGAGTACGCTTCTCTTTCGAGTGAAGTCAAACTGTTTTGCATGACCTATGCCAGTTCTACACCCCAGGTCAGTGAGATAACGTGCGACTCCATTCGAAGGTGGTGGAGCCGCCGGTATGAAGATGGGCGGCCTGACTTGGGGAGGGCGCTGTGGACGCGGAATTCGTTCGATACGAGGCTGACGCTGGGATCGCAATCATCTCCATTAACCGCCCGCAGGCGGCCAATGCGCAGAACCCTCAAATGCTCAAAGAGCTTGATCAGGCGTGGACGGATTCTGATCTCGATCGCGATGTCCGGGTCGTGGTCCTGCGCAGTGAGGGCAAGCACTTCTCGGCCGGACATGACATGCAGGGC
>DASXZJ010000026.1:0-11334 GCA_036502025.1 Acidimicrobiales bacterium
CGCTCGTGCGCCCCGCCGGCCGGCAGGTGAGCGAGGCTCGAGGAGGAGATCGGCAGATCGGTCCTGATAGGATCGATCGCCACGCGGACGTGGCTCAGTTGGTAGAGCATCACCTTGCCAAGGTGAGGGTCGCGGGTTCGAGTCCCGTCGTCCGCTCCAACGAACGCCGCAGATTGACGCTGCGACGTCGAGCGTAGCGAATCGGGGCCCAGCGTAGTGCGCCCTACATGCTCCGGGCGAACGCCTGGAAGGGGCTGCTGACGTCTCTCCATCGGCGGCCGTGCACGGCGCTGAAAACTCCTCCCGCGGCGTGTCCTCGTCGTCGAAGTGGGCGTAGTAGAGGTCGATGCGGTCGGTCCGTAGGACGCTCGAGCGAAGCGTGCGCCTCGCTCTCGATCGTGTCCGCCCGCAGATGCGGACCGCTCCGCGCCCTCCACCGACCTTCGTGGCCAGGACGATCTGGTCGCGGTTGCCACGATTGGCTATCCATCGCCCCATGATCGTCTCCGAGCCGCCGTCCTCGACCAGGTAGGAGTTGGCGTTGTCGATGAAGTTGCCGCCCGCCCCCATGTACGCGTCGAGAACTGCGCGGGACTGCGGCTCGTCAGCAGTCCAGCCGAACACGTTGCCGCCGAGGCAGATGGGGAAGACGTCGAGGTCGGTGCGTCCGAGAGAGATCATGGCCCCTCATTCTCGTGAAATCGGTTCGTGCGCGCCAGATCGGCCTAGCCCCCGCGGCTGATCTCCACGTGCTGACTCTCTGAGCGCGACGCGTGCTCGACCCATCGCTGGTATTCATCGAATGTCTCTTCCAGGCGCCGCCGGTCGACGGGATGCTCTCGCTGCTGGGTTCCGATCAGCACGGCGACGCCGAGGCGGGCGAGCACGCGGGCCTGAGATGGGTCGACACCGATCTCGCCGAGCAGCTGCGTAAGTCGATCCTCGCGGCCCTGGTCAACCCTCCGCTGAACCTCAGCGGCGAAGCCATCGGTTCGGGCCAGGGCGCGGATGGCGGTTTCCGCCTCGTGGCGAACCCCCCAGGTTGCTGCCAGCTTCGCGATCTCGGTCAGGTTGGCGCGATCGCTCCCGTCGAGGGACGCCTCCGCGAGCCGACGACCTAGCTCCTCCCAATAGCACAGCAGGCGTCGCATGAAGTCGGGGATGCCGGCGAAGTGATGATAAAAGGAACCCTTCGTTACGCCCAGACCGCTGCACAAGGCAGCCACCGTGACCGCCGTCGGGCCCCCCTTGGACAGGAGGTCGAGGGCCAGGTCGAAGTAGTCGCTCGGAGTATTGGCATCCATGCCGGTCGATCCTCGAAAGCGCCTTGCCACGGGCGCCATACCATACAGTATGGTATCGCCGTCACCACGTTCCCTGGCTGCGTTCGGATGGAGGTGCCGATGACCACCCCAACGAGGAGCACACCTGTCGGCGAGAGCGCCGGAGCCCTGTTCGCCACGCCGCACCGGTGGGCCGACATGGATGCCTGGCACGAGGAAGTGGCCCGGATCCGCAGTGCAAATCGGGTACTGCCCGTCGAGCTGGATGGGTTCGAGCCGTTCTGGGTGCTTACCCGCCATGAAGACGTGCTGTCGGTCTCGAGGGACAACCAGAGGTGGATCAACACCAGCCGCTCGGTCCTCGGACCCGAGGAGGACTGGGAGAAGATGCTGGCGGCCGGGATACCGGCGCCCCGGACGCTGGTCCACCTGGACGGAACAGAGCATCGAGACCACCGCAGCGTCACCAATGACTGGTTCAAGCCGGCCGCGGTCAAGCACCGCCAACCACGGATCGACGCAATCGCCGATCTGTTCGTAGGCCGGATGCGCGATCTCGGCGGCGAGTGTGATTTCGCTCGCGACATCGCTCAGCCGTTCACCCTCCGGGTGATCATGGACATCTACGGCGTGCCGGAGCAAGACGAGCCGCTCATGCTGGGGTTGACCCAAGGAATCTTCGGCGCCGCCGACCCCGAGTATCTGGGGGATGCCGCCGACCCGGAGGCGCGCGTTATCGAGTCGGTGATGAGCTTCATTCAGTACTTCAACCAGATCACTGAAGACCGTCGAACGCACCCGGCGGACGACCTGGCCACCCTCATCGCCACTGGCCAGCCCGGAGGTTGCCCCATGGGTGACGCCGAGCGTCTCTGGTACTACATCATCGTGGCGACCGCTGGACACGACACCACGTCCTATGCCCTGTCGGGCGGTTTGGAGGCCCTGCTGCGCGACACGCGACAGCTCCGCGCCGTACGGGACGATCCCGAGCTCGCCATCAGCGCGGCCGACGAATGCATTCGCTGGACGTCGCCGGTCCGGCACTTCCTGCGCTACGCGACCGAGGACATCGAGATTGGGGGCGTCACGATCCCCAAGGACCGCCGGGTGCTGCTTTCCTATCCGAGCGCCAACCGGGACGAGGAGGTCTTCAACCGATCGATGGACTTCGATGTGCGCCGCAGTGATGCGGACAGGCTTCTGTCTTTTGGTGGCGGTGCGCACTTCTGTCTGGGATCGCAGTTCGCGCGCCGGGAAGTCCGCACCATGCTGTCGAAGCTGGCCCAGGAGCTCGCCAACATCGAGCTTGCCGGCCCGCCGCAGTGGTCGGAGTCCGCCTTTGTCTCAGGCGTCAAACACCTGCCTGTCCGCTACGCATTCTGCTGACCACCGACCCACCCGGGCGACTCTGGGCGTGGGCAGCCCACCTCTTCGGGGGCGATAACGCTAACGTCAGAAGGAGCGTCGTCGACGACGGAGAAGGTACCCTGACGCGAGAAGGGCCAGGGCAGACTGTCATCGTCCTAGCACGGGCCCGGTTGAGGCCCACCGCGTCAGCTTGTCCCAGCGGCCAGTCCGGGTAGGAGGATGGCAACCAACCCGTCAGCGTGAGCGCCGATCCACTTGGGGTTACTCGGATCCCGGCCGGTGAGAAGGCGAACTTCGGGGGCGTTCACATATGGCAATGATGCTGCGCCGACGAGCACGTAGTAGAGGATCTCGTTGTCGATAGGAGCAGCGATGCCGGCGTCGCGAAGCATCGGCGACGTGCGCGGCCAACTCGTCGTCGACGCTGCGTCGGTTGACACCGGGAACAAGAGGCGCGATCGACACCTTCGCTCAGATGACTTCTTCGCCGTATCGAAATACCCCGAGATCGTCTTCGAGCTCAGTCATGTTCCTCCTGGCTCGGATCAAACCCTCCTCAGCGGGACGCTCCGCATCATCGGAATCACCCAGCCACTCGATCTCGCCGTGCAGATTCGCGATCGCGATGCGTCAGGCCTCACCCTCCATACCGAGACGACTGTCGATCGCTCTCGCTGGGGCGTCACGTACCGCAAGAGCGGGATGGTCAACATGAATACACGTCTCGAGATATCTGCTCGCTTCAACCGCCAAGACTGACGATCGCACCATGGCGGCCAGCAGTGAAGACCGGTGCGCCTACTCGGCGCCGACGACCTTGAAGTTCTGGTTGACGAAGACGTGGTGCGGCCAGCTGACGCCGATAATGTGGACGTTGTACTCACCGTCGCTCAGCAGCACGACACGGTTGACGGTGCCTCCCGGGTAAGCGGCCAGCGCAGCCGCCTTGGCCTTGTTCGCCGATGCCCCGGTGACGATCGTGCCCGACCCCGCATGAAAGCTCGCCGGGACCTGACCGACCTGCTTGGATGGGCCCGGTTGACCGCGCTGGAAGGGGACAACTTTCCCCGCCGCCGCGTTTCCGCTAGCTGACGCGCTGTTGCTCGAGCCCGAGTTGGCGATTGCGAAGCCGCCGATCCCAAGCCCGATCGCCGCGACGCCAGCAGCGATGGACGCGGTGAGCTTGCGCCTGCTCAAAAGCCAGCGCTTGAGGGTCATGGTGGTTCATCTCTTCCATGGTGACTCGGTGGTTCAGACCAGTATGCGATGAGGCCCTCACGCCTCCCTGTGATCAACCAAAGAGCAGCCTGTGAAGGTGACCATTCACCGATCGGGAACGCATCTCCTCCGGACTCGGCGTTGCTCAGACAACCTGGGGGTGGGGCTCCGTGGCTTCGGACACCCATGACCGCACGCCTGCACCTGCGGCGGGTGGGGGTGCTCGAGGTCCTCGCGGATCAACCCCGACCAGTGATGGCACCGGAGGGCCTCGTGCGAGCCTGAGGCTGACCTGACTGCTACCGCCGATCGTCCCATACTGAACGGCGTGTCCAGGTCGGGATTGAGGTTGCTCGTTGCTGCCTGCGGTGCAGTAGGGATGTTGTCAGTGCTCGTATCCGGCGCCTCGTCAACAGCCTGGGTGCCGACCGCCCCGCCGCCTCATCCCGGGACTGGCCCTCGACCACCGCTCTCAACGAGTCCGTCCGAGCCAGTTGGATGCGACACCTCTCGAGGGGTCGATAAGCCGCGGCCGCCACTGATGGTCGTCGTGGGGGCTTCCTTTACCGCTGGAATAGGTGCCGGCCACGCCACCGATGGGTGGGCCTACGCACTCGCCCGAGAACTCGGTTGGCGAGCCGTCATCCGCGGTATCCCCGGCGCTGGCTATGTCGAGGCCGGGGCCGGAGATGCGGGGCCGATCGGTCGCGAGATCCGCCAGCTGGACATTGCAAGGCTGCGACCCGAGTTGATCATCGTCCAGGCTGGGCACAACGACACCGGAGTACCCCCTGACGTCCTGAGCAGTCGCGTGAGCAGCCTGCTGCAGACGCTGCGGGCTGAGGATCCGGGAGCGAGACTCGCGCTGGTCACCGTGTTCGGCACGGGGCGGCTTCCGACCCCAGCCGAGGCAGCCACCGACCGCACTGTCGCGGACACCGCCCGCCACATCGACCCGGGGGCGCTCGTTCTCGACCCGCTGGCCCAGCACTGGCGCTTCCCGACGGTCGCCGATCACCTGCATCCTGACCCGCGCGGTCACCTGTGGATTGCCCACCGCGTGGCAGACAGTCTTCTTGCCACCGGGATCCGGCCCTACGGGCCCGGATGCGCGCTTCAACGCCCGCTGAATCTTTCGGATCGGTCATCGGGAGCCGGGCTTCTCGCTGCCTGAGGTCTTCGACTCCTATCTCGGGAAGCCGGGCAGACCGGCGAAGAACGACCACACGAGCCGGGCCACCGACGGCGTGCTGGGGTTTCCCGGGTCAAGAGCGTGGTCGCCGCGCTGGTAGAGGGCGAGAAGGACCTCCATCCCCGGAGCGCAGTCGGACCATGTGGTGATGGAGGCATCACCCTCGGTGTGGGCGACCGAGTTGGGGCTGCAAGCGTCGATCCCGCGCTGTTTGGCCACCTGGGCATCCACTGCGAGATCCGTGAAGCTGCCATAGGTCGGCGCTGGCCTCCGCCCGTCGATGCTGAGCTCGGGATCGCCGGTGTTGGCCACTTCAAGGAGGGGGACTGGGCCTTGGGCGCACGTGGATGCCGCCACAGCGCCGATCGAGGCCACGCCTGCGAACAGCTGCGGTTGTGCGCACACCATCGAGTAGGCCATCTTCCCCCCGTTGCTATAGCCAGCGAGGAAGACCTTGCCTGGCGACGCATCCGGCTGCGAGGCCTGGACGTCGTGGATGACTGCAACGAGGAACGCGACGTCGTCGACATTATCGCCTTGGGCCGTCCCACAGCAGACCCCCGCGTTCCAGGACTGGTCGTAGCCGGCTGGGTAGACGAGGATGGCTGGGCCGACGACAGCGGTGAAGCCGTCTCGCTGCGCCTCGATCTGCGGTGTCGCCGCGCGGCCGTGAAGGAACATGAGGATAGGAAGAGGCGTCGGGCTGACCTCCGCTGGTCGCAGTACCAGATAGCTACGGGACAGCCCGCCGACGCTTAGCGCGTGCTCACTGGTCACCCACGAGGTTGGTGCTGCTGCGGGCGGTGGGCTCGGAGCGCTCGCCTGGGCCGTGGCCCGGCGGGGCGTGGGATTCCTGACGATGGTCGAGGGGGAACCGCCGCCACTCCGCGCTACCCACACCGCTGCGATCACGATTCCCGAGCTCGCCACGAAGAGCGCGATGACACCTGCCCCAACGCGTCGACGAGCGCTGCGGTTCATCCGCTAGTACATCATCCGCGGATCAAGGTAGTGCTTGAACTCGAGGAGATTGTTGGAGGGATCGCGTAGCACGAAGGTCAGGTGCTCCTCGGGTAGGCCCTCGAAGCGGGTGCTGACGGGGGAGAAGATCGGCAGCTTGCGCAGCTCGGCCACCTTGTGCACGCGGTCGAAATTCTCTCGGTCGCGGAACGTCACCCCGAAATGACGAGGGTAGAGCTGGGGGTTCTCCTCCATGCGCTCGCTGAGGTGGCAGACGACTTGGTCGCCGAAGAAGTCCAGAGTGATGCGGTCGGCGTACCGCCGGGCCAGCTTGCATCCGAGGCCGGCCACGTAGAACGCCTGGGCCTCGTCGAGGTCCTTCGCTGGGATGGCAAGGTGGAACGCGTCCTGGGGCTCACGCACTGGCGGGTAGGTCCTCGTGCCGTCGCTCCAGCTCGAAATGGAGAAGAGTGTCGCCCCGCAGCCCGAGCCGCAGGGTCTCTGTGGCGAGCACCTCAGTTGCCGGGATGTTGCCGAGGTTGGCGTCGGCGCCGAGCCGGGTCACGAAAAAGGTCTGCAGGTCCTTGGTGGGCGCCTCGAAGATGAGTCGGTCGGCATCGATCCCGCTGCCGAGGATCGATTCCACCAGGTCGAAGCGCAGCTTGCCGTCGGAGCTGCATATCCCGCTCCGCCCGCTCTCACGGGCCTCGGTGATGACGAGACTGGCCCCGGCCTCCAGGTCCTGCTCGATGAATTCGACCCACTGCGCTGGTTCCAGGGCCTGCGACCGCTCCTGGTCCTTGTAGCCCACCTCGCTCAGGACGACGAACTCCGACGCAGCCTGGGCGATGAAGCGAGCTTTCTCCGCGTTCGGCAGCGGGATGGTGCCGTTGGATATCTCGACGACACGACAGCCATGGTCATGACAGAACTGCAGGTAGTCCTTGAAGCGGTCCTGCACCGCGAACTTCTCGAACAGGGTACCGCCGAAGAAGACGGCGATGTCATGTTCCGCCAGGAACGCCGTCTTCTCGGCCAGCCGTGGGGTCACCAGCGCCGTCCCCCAGCCGAACTTGACCAGATCGATGTAGGGCGAGGCGCTGTCGACGGCGTCTACAAACGCACCGGTCGGCATGCCGTTGTCGATGACCATGGTGAGACCCCGGTGGCGGGGCTTGCCGCTCCTGGGCGGCAGGGCGAGCTCAGAGCTAAGCACTGTGTGTTTCCTTTCTTTCAGGCCGCCACCGGAGGACTGGCGCGATGTGGCAGGCGCAAGTGGCGACGAGGGGATGGGTACGCCCACACCGGTGGCGGGCTAGCGACTTGCCGACCGGTGAGGGGCAGGCTGGCGGTCGTCTTTCGTGCCACGGCGACCCCCGCCGTGGTCAAGGCGTAGAGCAATGGAAGAACGACGCCCAGGTCGACGATGAGGGTGACTGCGGTTCCGAGGCGTGTCGTGATGGCGAGCAGGCCGGTGACGGAAGCGAAGGCCAGAGCGCCCTGGAGTACGAGCGGGTGAGCCAGGTACACCCCGAACGAAGCATCCGCCGTGGTCCTGAGCACCTGGTCGACGCGGCGGCTGCGCCGCTCGCAGACCCACTGTCCGAGTCCGTACAGCCCGAGCCCGACCACAGTCGCTTCGAGCACGATTGCGGGCTGGAAGACCTCGGCGGCGCGGGCTGGTGACATCCCGCCGAGGCCGAGGTCCATCGCGTAGCTTCCCAGGCCTACCAGGGCCCCGCCCCCGACGAGTGCCAACAGCTGGCGACGGTGACAGGCGGCCCAGCGTCCGAGGCCCTCCAGATGCGCGGCGGCCACCGCACCGGCGACGACGTAGAACTGGTAGCTGATCAGGAGGGCGTCGGCGTGCCGGCCCCACCATCCGAGCAGGCCAGTGGGCGCGAGCCCGTAGTGGAACACCGTCGTCAACGCGACCTGGGCGGCGAAGCTCCCGACCAGCAGCTCGAGGTGGTGGCGCCGCCGTGTAGACCTCACCAGACGAAGGAGAAGCGGGAACATTGCGTAGAGCTGCATGCTGAGAAGCAAGAAGTACAGGTGGTAGTAGGCGGTCCCCGTGAGCAGGTCGACGACGAACCGGTGAGCCAGGCTCGACACCGGGGTCAGCGGACCCCCATCAGTCACGCAGTAGATGGCCGACCAGGTCACGTAGGGCACCACGATGAGCCAGTACCGACGCCGCCAGAATGAGGTCAGCTTCCATCTCGGTCGGCCGTGGTAGGCGTAGGTCAGAACGAAGGCGGACAGCAGTAGGAAGACCTCGCGATTGACGTGCAGCAGAGCCAGAACTGCGCCGCTCATGGGGCTCGCCGGATCGGTGGTGAACGCCACGACGTGGACGGATATGACGCCGGCTACCGTGAGGGCTCGCACCACGTCCACCGGGCCGAGGTGCCCCGCCAGCCTTTCGGCCGTTGACCGCGCTTGGCGGGCGGGGGCGATCGACGCCGTCATCCGGCGCCGACCCCGCCCGCGACCTGATGGCTCAGCAGTTGCCGTGCCACCTTCCCTGTTGCGCCCGTCGGCAGGGCGTCGGTCACTCGAAGCTCAACGGGGCGCTTGTACCTGCTCAGCGCCGTGGCGCAGGCCGAACCCAGCTCCGCCAGGAGCGCAATTGCCTCGCGGCTCCCTCGATCGACCGACGTCGTGAGGAAGGCGACGGGCTCTGCGCCGAGTGTTGGATGTGGCCGGCCGACTGCGGCAGCCGACGTGACCCGGGGATCAGAGAGAAGCACCTCTTCGATCTCGCGGGGGTACACCTTCTCTCCTCCCCGGTTGATCACATCATCTGACCGCCCGGCCAGATAGAGGAAGCCGTCGGCGTCGAGGGCACCGAGGTCGCCGGTTCGCAACCAGCCCGCCGCGGTCCGCGCCGGGAGGCGCGAGGGTTCGCAGCCGGGGAGCAGGTAGTGGCGCACCACGCTCGGCCCCCGGATCTCGACGGCGCCCATCGATCCCGGTGGGGCCTCGGTCTCGCCGTCCTTGCCGACGACCCTGAGGTCGATGCCGACGGGCAGCCCGGCCGAGCCGGGGCGACGTAGCTCCGGCCGGAGGGGGTTGGCGGTGATCTGGCCGGCCGCCTCGGTCATGCCATAGGTCTCGAGCACCCCGACCCCACACACCGACTCGAACCGACGGCGCACCGGCTCGGGCAGCGCCGACGAGGCGCTGCGGGCGAACCGAACCCGGGAGCTCAAGTCCTGGGCGGGAGAGCTCTCTGCAGCGACGGCCAGGAGGGCCGGAACGAGGTTCAGCCAAGTCGCCCCGGTCCTCTCGACGGTGTCCCAAAGGCGATCCCGTTGGACACGCCGCTCGACCACGAGCGAGCCCGCGGAGACGAGAGTGGAGAGGATCCCCACGACCTGTCCGTTGATGTGGAAGAGCGGCAGCGGGCAGTACCCGCGGTCCTCCTCTGAGAACTGATGGTGCCTCGAGACCTGGGCGGCACCGTAGAGAAGTTGCTCCTCGGAGAGTGGCACGAACTTCGGCCGTCCGGCCGTCCCCGAGGTGGCCAGGATCACCGCCGGGCCTCGAGTGGGCGCGCCCGCGTGCCGCTCGACCCGGTCCTTTCGCCCCACCTGTCGGGCGCCGTTCGTGTCCAACACGTCTACACCGAGACTGACAAGGGCATCGAGCCGGTCGTCACCAACCTCATCGACGATGACGGTGTCGAGCGCTAGAGAGGCTACGATCTTCGACAGCTCTTCGGCGGTCGACCTCGCATCGAGGGGCACGACGCACATCCCCGCTGCCAGAGCAGCGAGGTAGGAGCTGCAGAAGGCGGTGGGCCGGCTGAGGAGCAGGCCCAGGACGGATCGCCGCCTCGAATCCGCTGCCCGTCCGTGCTCGGTCAATTTGCCGGCCTCGGCGACGACGTCGTGCCAAGTCACCCAGCTGCCGTCGGCGCCGTCGATGAACACGGGTCGGTCGGGGTTGGCGGAAGCCCGAACGCAGACGAGGCCGGCGATGTCGACGTCACTGATGTAAGGCCGAGATGAGGTCTGCATCATCTTGCAGACACTCTTGCCCCTCGATATCGGTGTCGGCTGGGAGATGCCTCTGAAGTTGCTGTGAACTCGATCCTGCGGCGGCGATCTCAGGCTGCGCTCAGCGGCTTCTCACTCGGGTCACAGCAGCTGGCCATACGGTGCGCCGGGTGGGAATGCGAACGGAGGCGCCGGGTGGTTGGGCACGAGCTGTCGCTGAGTCCGCCGTGGCAAGTATCCGGTTGGTTCGCCACGCCGAGAGCGTTTGGAATCGCGCCGGCCTGGTACAGGGTCAGGCCGACGCACCCGGTCTGACCGACGTCGGGCGCGCCGAGGCGCGGCGGCTGGCGGTACACCTGCGGCGCGTCGAAGCGGGGGTCGTCCTCACAAGCGATCTCTTGCGGGCGATCGAGACCGCCGAGATCGTGGCCGAAGGCCTGAGTGCGCCGCTCGTGATCGATCGGCGGCTGAGGGAGCGGGCTCTCGGCGCAGCGGAGGGACGACCGGCGTCAACGATCTCACCGCGTTCGCTGGGAGTGCACGATGGCGCAGTGGTCGATGCTGACTGTCAGCCCGCCGGGGGTGAATCGATACGCGACCTCTACCAGCGGGTCGCAGCTCTGCTCGACGACTTGAGTGGACGTCCATCGGCCGATCGGCTGGTTGTTGTTACCCACGGTGGAGTCATAAGGGTCGCCATGGCGTATGCCGCCGCGCTGAGCGTCACCAACATGCCGTGGCCGAGCCTGGCGAACGCCGCGGTCAGGGGGGTGGATCTCCCAGACTGACCGGCGCTCCGGCGTCTCCACCATCTCGCGGGCGCCACCAAGAACGAGCGGCCCTAGATCGGTATGGGCGAGCACTGTGGAGCGAGATTTGAGCTGCCCGCGGCGCCTGGGGTCGGTCAGAAGCGGGGGGCGCCCACGTCAGTAGACCGGTCTACTAACTGGGTGGACGCAACGTACGCATCGAACGAAATCCCCGACTCCAGCCACCTCGGCGGACGCATTTGCACGCCACGGACGATTGCCAAAAGAGGGGGCGGCGAGATGCAAGCCCAGGATGGTTCGAGGTCCAGCTCGACTTCGCTTTTCCACCGAGCCTCCCAATTGTCGCTTGAGGTCGGACACGGTTCGAATCCCCTTGGGATGCTAGAGAGGTTCCTGGTCAGGCGGCATCGAGCCCGGCGGCTACTCGGCACCGACGACTTGGAAGCTCTGGTTGACGAAGACGTGGTGGGGCCAGTTGACGCCTATGTAGTGGACGTTGTACTCGCCGTTGCCCAGCTGCACTACACGGTCCACGA
>DASXZJ010000027.1:0-3820 GCA_036502025.1 Acidimicrobiales bacterium
ACGCAGACCCCGGCGATGACGACGACGGGCCGGCGCATGACGGCCCGCGCCATTTTGGACCAGAAGCCATCGAGCGGCGGAAGGATCGACCGGCGCCAGACGGCCACCGAGTTGATCCGGGGGCCGAGGAGCGCCAGGACGGCCGGCAGCACGACCAGTGAGGCGACACCGGCCAGCACGCTCACCGCGATACCGGAGTAGGCGAACGAACGGAGGAACATCAACGGGAAGACCAGCAACGCAGACACTGCGGCCGCCACCGTGAGCGCACTCCCGGCGGCGGTACGACCGGCGTGGACCAGGGTCTCTTCCAGCGCGGTCTGGACGTCGCGGCCCGCGTGGAGCTCCTCGCGGAAACGACTGACGATGAAGAGGCTGTAATCGATAGCCAGGCCGAGCCCCATGACGGTGGTCAGGTTGACGGCGAAGACGGAGACCGGCGTGACGCCGTTGATCAGGCGCAAGGTCAGCAGGGTGCCGACGACGGCGACGGCGCCGATGGCCAACGGCATGGCGGCGGCCACGAGCGACCCGAAGACGAAGAGCAGGAGCAGGAAGGTCAGAGGCACCGCGAAGGCCTCGGCGCGGAATAGGTCGTGCTCGACCACCGTGTTGACCTCGTGGAAGGCGGCGCCGAAGCCACCCACCTTCACGGTCACCGGACCGCCGGCGTGGCTCAGTGCAGCGGCGATGACCGGCTCGCGCTGGACCACTTGATTCTGGTCACCGGTGATTCGGCCAACGACGAGGGCCTCGGACTTGTTCGCCGTGCGCAGGATGGGCACGGCGCCGAGGCTCCAGTACGACATCACATTGGCCATGTGGGGCTGGGCCGCCAGCTCTCTGGTCAGCTCGGCTCCGGCCGCGGCCACGGCGGCACTGTCGACCGTGCCCGAGGTGGCATGGACCAGCAGGATGATGTTGTCGGTGCCGTTGTGGAACTCCGAGGCGAGCACGTTGGCGGCGTGGACCGACTGCTCGGATGGCGCGTCGAAGCCGCCCTGGGAGAGCCGGGAGGACACGTTGCCCCCGAAGAAACCGGCCACCACGACGAACAGTCCGGTGACGACCACGATGCCCTTGCGGTGGGCAAAGGAGGCACGGGCGAGACGCCGCAGGGAGCGCTCGATGAGGGGCCGGGGCGGTGTCGCATACCCGGAGTACGTACTCACAGTATGTAGTATTCTGAGGGTCTCCCGAAATGTCAAGGGCCCGTTCACCGCACGGCCAACCGGAGGGGAGTCGTACGATGCGCGAGATGGAGACGGAGACGGCCAGGTCCCGGCGGGAGGAGTACGCCGAGGCCACCTACGAGGCCCTGCTCGACAGCGCCGCCGCCTGCTTCTTCGAGGCCGGGTTCGCCAACACGTCCCTCGACCACGTGGCCCAGCGAGCGCGGGTCACCAAGGGGGCGATCTACCACCACTTCACCTCCAAGCGGGACCTCTTCATGGCCGTGCTCGAGCGCCAAGAGGCGATCGTGGCGGGATCGATCGCCCGGGCCGGGGCCGGGGCCGTCGATGCGTGGAGCGGGATGGTGGCGGCGTTGGACGCCTTCTTGGAGACCATCTCGGACCCTATCTACCGGCGACTTTGCTGGGTGGAGGGCCCAGCCGCCCTCGGGTTCGAGGAGTGGTGGGCCTGCGGGGAGCGCTACGAGATCGCCGTGATCCGCCGCCTGCTGGACCGGGCGGCCCAGGCCGGCGTCCTCAAATTCGAGGACCTCGACATGCTGGCCCACGTGCTCTTCGGCGCCGTCACGGCGGGGGTCCTCAACATGGCCCGCTCCGAAGACCCCGCCGCCGTGCGGGAGCGGTTCCGGACCGTGATCCTCCAGGTGATGGCGGGCCTGGCCCAGGTGGACCCGCCGCCCGCGGCGGCCGGTGGTTGAAGTTCATCGTCGGTTCACATTTCCGATACGGCGGTGAAATAGGTTCAGGCCAGACTCAGGGACACGGGACAATCCCGGGCCGGATGGCGCCGGCTGGTTTGCGGCAAAATGCAGCACACACATCGCCTCACGAAGCGGAGCACAGGGAGAATTCATGAGCTATCAGGCCGAATACATCTGGATCGACGGGACGGAGCCCTCGCCCCTCATCCGGAGCAAGACCAAGGTCATCGAGGACAAGAAGGAGCCTCCGATCTGGGGTTTCGACGGCTCCAGCACGAACCAGGCCACCGGGAGCGACTCGGACTGCGTGCTGCAGCCGGTCTTCGTCTGCGACGACCCGCTGCGGGCGCCGGGCGACAAGCTGGTCATGTGCGAGGTGCTGCTCACCGACATGACGCCCCACGTCTCGAACACCCGGCGGGGCTGTGCCGAGGCCGCCGAGAAGTACGCCGACCAGGAGCCGGTGTTCGGGATCGAGCAGGAGTACACCTTCTTCCAGTTCGGCCGTCCCATGGGGTGGCCCGAGGCCGGCTTCCCCGCTCCACAGGGCCCGTACTACTGCGGGGTCGGCGGCGACAAGATGCCCGGTCGGGAGATCGTCGAGCGCCACACCGTTGCCTGCATCAAGGCCGGGCTGGGCATCGAGGGCACCAACGCCGAGGTGATGATGGGGCAGTGGGAGTTCCAGATCGGCGTGCTGCCGCCGCCGCTCATCGGTGACCACCTCTGGGTGGCCCGCTGGCTGCTCTTCCGGATCGCCGAGGACTTCGACGTGTACGCCACCTTGGAGCCCAAGCCGGTGCTGGGCGACTGGAACGGTGCCGGGGCACACACCAACTTCTCGACCAAGGCCATGCGGGAGGAGGGTGGCTGGGACGCCATCATCGCCGGCTGCGAGGCCATCGGAAAGCGGGTCGAAGAGCTCGTCTCGAACTACGGCGTCGGGATCGAGTCGCGTCTGACCGGTGCCCACGAGACCGCGCACTTCAGCAAGTTCAGCTACGGGACCTCCGATCGAGGCGCCTCCATCCGCATCCCCTGGGCCACGGCGAAAGCCAAGAAGGGCTGGCTCGAGGACCGGCGCCCCAACGCCAACATGGACCCCTACGTGGTGAGCCGCCTCTTGGTCGAGACCGTCTGTGGTGACGCCGCCGGGAAGTGAGCCGGTTCTGAAGTGAGCCGGCTCTGAAGTGAGCCGGCTCTGAAGTGAGCACCCCACGCGCCGTCCGGCGCCGGGCCGAACCAGGTCCGGAGCCAGGCGGCGCGTGGCGCGTCAGAGAGGGGGGACCGGCTGGTCCGACGGCGGGTGGGCCGCCTTCGCCGGCTCTCCCGGCTGGGCGAGGGGCCCGTGGACCAGCGAGGCGGCGGCGGTGTCGCCTTCGAGGAACGTCCTCCCGTCGCTGTCGGCCATCTCGTCCATCCCGATCGGGCCTTCGGGTCGGCCGGCCAGGAACTGCTGGATGATCGGGTTCTGCGTGGCCACCATGTCGGGCTTGCTGGCGAACTTGACCAGGTTCGAGCGGTAGAGCACGCCCATGTAGTCGGCGATCCGCATCACCGACTGGATGTTGTGCGTGATGATGAAGAAGGTGGCTCCGGTCTCCTTCTGGGCCGTCAGCACCAGCTCGTCGAGGTAGGCCACGCGCACCGGGTCCAGGCCCGAGTCGGGCTCGTCGAAGAGGATGATCTCGGGCTCGGTGACCATGGCCCGGGCCAGCCCGGCCCGCTTCTTCATGCCACCCGAGACCTCGCCCGGGAGCTTCTTCATGTGGTCCATGAGACCGACCATCTCGGCGTTGCGATTCACCAGTTCGCGGATCTCGGCCTCGTTCTTGCGGGTGTGCTCACGCAGCGGGAAGGCGATGTTGTCGTAGAGATTCATCGACCCGAAAAGAGCGCCGTCCTGGAAGAGGACGCCGAACTTCT
>DASXZJ010000028.1:0-36034 GCA_036502025.1 Acidimicrobiales bacterium
CAAGTCCTTCGCGGCCGAGGAGAGCGGCGGTGCGGCGGCGTCGGTCGACACCTGGGACGTCCCCGATCTGGGCGCTACCGGCTCGGCGTCGGTCCGGTCCTCCCACGTGGAGGAGACCGAGGGTCCGAAGCTCGACGAGGCCGCGATCGTCGTGTCGGGCGGCCGCGGTCTCGGGCAGGCCGACGGCTACAAGATGATCGAGGACCTGGCCAAGCTGCTGGGCGGGGCGGCCGGCGCGTCGCGTGCCATCGTCGACGCCGGCTGGGTGCCGTACTCGCATCAGGTCGGCCAGACGGGCAAGACGGTGAAGCCGACCGTCTACATCGCCTGCGGCATCTCGGGCGCCACCCAGCACCTGGTCGGCATGAAGGGCTCGAAGAACATCGTCGCCATCAACAAGGACCAGGAGGCGCCGATCTTCTCGGTGGCGGACCTGGGCATCGTGGGCGACGTGCACAAGGTGCTCCCGGCCCTGATCGAGGCGATCAAAGCCAAGAGCTGATCATCGAACACCGGCCCGCGACGACGCGCGCCGGCAGGCCGGGGTTGGGCCGCGTCCGGCGGGCCGGGTCGGGCTCAGCCGGGCCACAGGGGGGCAGTACATTCAGCGGAGTCATCTGACGAGCTCGGGGCCATGCTCTTTCCCACCATCGATTTCGCGATCTTCTTCGCCATAGCCTTCACGGTGAATTGGCTCCTCAACCCGCGGGCGGGGTTGTGGAAGCTGTCCATGGTGGGCTTGAGCTACGTCTTCTACGGCTGGGTCGGCTGGAGCTACTGCCTCCTCCTGCTGACCACGACCGTGCTGGCCTATCTCGGCGGCGTCACCATCACCGCCGCCACCACCGAGCGCGCCCGGCGCTGGGCCATGGGCCTCTCGTGCGCCGGCCTGCTGGGCTTGCTCGGGTGGTTCAAGTACTACGGCTTCGTCTCGGTCAACCTGGACAACGTCACCCACGCGCTGGGGTTCGGGCGCGCCGTGCCCCTGCTGCAGGTGGCACTGCCCATCGCCATCTCGTTCTTCACCTTCATGGCGCTCAGCTACGTGATCGACATCTACCGCCGCCAGCTCGAGCCGGCGCGGCCGCTGGACCTCGCCCTCTACCTGTCCTTCTTCCCGCACCTGCTGGCCGGCCCGATCGTGCGCGGCCACGAGCTCCTGCCCCAGCTGCGCCATCGGCGCAACCCCGACGAGGTGGACTACTCGCGCGCGCTGTGGCTGATCATGGCTGGGCTCTTCAAGAAGGTCGTGATCTCGTCGTACGTCTCGAGCGCCATCGTGGTGCCGGTCTTCACGGCCCCGTCGCAGCACTCCGCGCTCGAATCGATCTTCGCGGCCTGGGGCTACGCCGTGCAGATCTACTGCGACTTCAGCGGCTACACCGACATCGCCATCGGATTGGCGCTGCTGCTCGGCATCAGGTTCCCCGTCAACTTCGAAGCGCCGTACACGGCGCGCAACCTGCAGGACTTCTGGCGACGCTGGCACATCACGCTCTCGCGCTGGCTGCGCGACTACCTCTACATCCCGCTCGGCGGGAACAGCGGCTCCGAGGCCAAGACCGTCCGCAACATCATGATCACCATGGTGCTGGGCGGCCTCTGGCACGGCGCGGCGTGGACCTTCGTCTGCTGGGGCGCCCTGCACGGGGTGGGCCAGGCCGTCGGGCACGTGCGCCGGCGCAGCCGGACGGCTCGCGGCCGGCCCGCCGTGGCCGACGGGCCGGGGCGGGTCTGGCTCCAGCGCTTCCTGACCTTCCAGTTCGTCTGCCTGGGCTGGGTCTTCTTCAACGCCAGCGGACTCTCGCAGGCCTTCGCCGTGCTGGACCGGGTCGGGCGCGGCTGGGGCCGGCCCTCGCCCCTGGTCACCCCCCTGCTGGTGGTGGTGGTGCTGGGCACCGTGGCGTCCCAGTACGTGCCCACGCTCAGTGTCGACCGCCTGCAGGGCCTGTTCTCCCGCCAGCACGCGGCGGTGCAGATCGGCCTGCTCTCGTTCGCGCTCCTCGGTATCACCACCTTCGGCCCCGCCGGCGTGGCGCCCTTCATCTACTACCGCTTCTGATGGTCACCCGGCCCGCCCCTCCCGCTCCCGCTCACGCCGCGCCGCCATCGCCGCCGGACGCCCGCCGCCGGGCGCCCTGGACGCGCGTGCTGTTGATCGGCGTGTGTGCCTTCCTGCTCTGGCTACTGCTGTTCGCGCCGACGCTCCAGCACAACGCGCAGGTGTCCCCGGTCGGCACGCGCCGTTCGGTGGCCCTGGACCTGCTGCGCCCCGTCGCCGCGCTGAGCCGCGACCTGCAGCTCTCGCACATCGTCTCGGAGACCGACGCCCTGACCGGACGCCAGGGCAACCGTCCGGGGAACGGCGCCGCCATCACGGTGCTCGGGCCGCATCACAGCCACCACCCGCCCCCGCCGGTGACGGCGCCGACGGTCGTCGGGGCGACCACCGTGCCGCCCACCACGGTCCCCGACATCACGCACCCGAGCGCGGCGCATCCGCTGCGCGTCCTGATCGTGGGCGACTCGCTCGGCATCGACATGGGTGGGCCCCTGCAGAACGACCTGGCCAACACCGGTGTGGTGACGGCCACGCTCGATGCCCGGGAGAGCACCGGGCTGACCCGGCCCGACTACTTCAACTGGCCGCTGCAGCTGCAGACCGACCTGCACAGCTCGGCGGCCCAGGTGGTGGTGATCATGATGGGCGCCAACGATCCGCAGGACTTCCCCGGGCCGCCCGACATCCCCTACACCTCGCCGCAGTGGAACCCCGACTACGCCTCGCGGGTGGCCGCTTTCATGCAGCTGGCCGCCAGCGGCGGGGCCACGGTGATCTGGGTGGGCATGCCGCCCATGCAGAACCCCGCGCTGTCGTCCAAGATGCTCGACATCGACACCATCGACCAGCAGCAGGCGGCGCTGCAGAAGCCTCCGGTCAACTTCATCAGCACCTGGACCCTGCTCGGCACGGCGCAGGGGACCTACACCCCCTTCATCACCAACGCGGCGGGCCAGGTGGTCAACGTCCGCACCCCCGACGGCACCCACCTCACCCCGGCGGGGGGCGAGGTGCTCTCGCAGCGGGTGGTCAACTATCTACGAGGCAACCTCCACTTCGTGCTGCCGTAGTCTCGGGATTGGGTGCTGGGTGCTGGGTGCTGGCTGCTGGGTGCTGGGTGCTGGGTGCTGGGTGCTGGGTGCTGGGGTGGTGGCACACGGCCCCGAAGGGCGAGTTGGTTTTCGGGGTGAGTCGGATTTTTGCACTCACCCACTGTTACGAGGTGACCGCATCCCTCTGACCTGCCCCTCTGCCTTGGACGATCCCAGTGAGTTCATTTTTCCGACTCACTACCGAAATTGCCTCGCGGCGCTGCGACCCCGGACCTGCTCCGAGCGGCTAGTCGGGCTCGGTGGCCGGCGCCATGACCTCCTCGGAATCGCCGCCGTCCGCCGTCGGCGTGGCACCGCCGCCCTCCCGCCAGGGCCGGGCGTAGGCCAGCCAGGCCAGGCCGGCGCCCAACAGGGTGGCGCAGAGCACCCAACCCAGCGCGGTGATGCCGAGGCCGACGTACTTGAGGCCCGAGGCGAAGATGACGAAGGTGATGACCGGGCGGATGTAGCGGTCCGGCGCCCGCGAGGAGAGGAACGAGCCGACGAAGACCGCCGGCACGCTCCCGATGATCAGCGAGGTGGTGACCGAGAACTCGACGTGCCCGAAGGCCAGCGCCCCCAACGCGGCGGCCAGGGTCAAGGGGACGGCCTGGGTGAGGTCGGTGCCCACCAGCTGGTTGGCCCCGAGCATCGGGTAGAGGAAGAGCAGGAAGACGATCATCAACGAGCCCGAACCGACCGAGGTCATGCCGACCACCAGGCCGCCGATCATCCCGATGACCACGGTGCGGGCCGGCCGGACGGTCAGCTCGTGCACCACCCCGGTCCGCCGCTGCCCCGAGCGCCGGTCGAGGGCGTAGCGCAGCACCATGGCAGCGGCTCCGAGGAGGAGGGCCGTCCCCAGCGCGATCTCGATGTTGTCCTCCGCCGAGGTCGAGTTGCCCATGAGATGGAGGAGGTACGCCCCCAGGAAGGCCATGGGCACCGAGCCGACCACCATCCAGCCGACCAGGGTGAAGTTGACCGTCCGCTGGACCATGTGCACCGCGGCGCCGATGGGGCGCATGACCACCGCCGCCACCAGGTCGCTCGAGATGGCGGTTGAGGGCTTCACCCCGAAGAGCAGGATCAGCATCGGCGTCATGAGGGCGCCCCCGCCGGCCCCGGTCATCCCCACCAGGAAGCCGATCACCGCGCTGCCGAGGACAATGTAGGGGTCGATGCTCACGTGGGCCTTCCTGTCGCGGTGGCCGCCACCTCAGACGAGGGGCCAAGGGTAGGGGGGCCAGTCGCCGTCGTCGACCAGCTCGGGCAGGGCGCCCAGGTGCACGAGCCAGGCGGCCCGATCCAGCATGGCGGCCAGCTCGGCCGGCGCCAGGAGGTCGCACAACGCCGCCGGCGCCCCGCCCGTGGTCAGCGCGTCCAGCGCGGCCAGGTCGTCCGGCGCCAGCGGGGAACCGCCGAAATCCCAGATGACGGTCCGGAGCTTGTCGTGCTCGTTGAAGCAGAGACCGTGGTCGATGCCCCAGAGGCGGTCCTCGGCCAACAGCACGTGCCCGCTCTTGCGGTCGGCGTTGTTGGCCACCACGTCGAAGGCCCCTATCTGCATCAGCGTCGGGTGCCAGTGCGGGTCGTCGCGCAAGGTGAAGTAGTGCGAGGTGCCGTCCTCGTGGACGAAGCGCTGCACCGAGCCCTCGCCGAACGGCCCCTCGGCGCGCTCGACCGTCTCGGGCACCAGCCCCCAGCCGAGCAGTTCGGAGAGCGCGTAGGCGGCGACCTCCCGGCGGTGGAGGCCACCGGGGAAATCCCAGAGCGGCCGCTCACCCTTGAGCGGCTTGTAAACGGCCAGTAGCTCGGTGCCCCCCAGGCGGCAGGTCACCAGCAGGGTGGCGTTGGAGCTCCCGGCGATCCGTCCGTGCACCTCCATCTCCCCTTCGGCGAGGACGCGCCGGACGGTCTCGTCAGCCACCGGGCTCAGGTCACCGGGGGGCGGTGCCCGTTCGTACGGGGACAGTCGTGCCCCGACGGGTCAAGCGGGAGGCCGCAGAGCGGGCACGGCGGGCGTCCCGCCTCGACCATCCGCGTGGCGTGGATGGCGAACGCGGCCGCCTGCTCGCGGGTGAGTGCGATGCGCAGCACGTGCCCGCTGCTCTCCTCGCCGTCCTCGTCCTCGTCCTCTTCCTCCTCGGCGACCTCCTCGAGCACGACGACGACCCGGTCGAGCTCCTCGTCGTAGGAGACGCCGATGGTGCCCACCACCCACTCGGGATCCTCGGTGCCGTCGAAGCTCAGGTCGTCGGGCAGGTGGCCCGGCCGGCCCAGTTCCTTGACGATCCGGCCCAGGTAGCTGGCCAGCACGGCGACCTGTTGCTTCTCGACCTTGACCGTCGTCTCGGTCAGGCCCTGCCGGCAGTAGAAGAGGAAGAGGCGGTGGCCCACCTCACCGATGACACCGACGGTGCAGTGATCGGGCGCGTCGTAATCGACTTCGTCGGTCATGAGAGCACCAGCTCATCGAGGGAGTTGGTCGAGTTGACGCAGAGGACGGCCGGCCCCCCGCCGGTGAAGAGCAGGGCCGAGATCGAGCAGGGCGAGATCACCAGTCGCTGCATCAGGTCCAGGGGGACGCCGGCCGCGGCGGCGACGATGGCCTTGATCGGATCGGCATGCGAGACGGCCACAATGGTCTCGCCCGGATGGGCGGAGACCAGCTCGAGCACGGCGTCCATGCTGCGGGTCGACATCTCGTCGAACGATTCGCCGCCGGGGAACCGGAACCCGCCCGGCCAGCGGTGCACGTTCGCCCACTCCTTGGTCTTGGACACCTTGGCCAGCGACGTCTCGGTCCAGTCACCCACGTCGGCTTCGATGAGCCCGTGGGCCGTCCGCACCCGCAGGCCCAGGCTCGACGCGATGGGCGCCGCCGTCTCCCGGGTGCGCTCCAGCGGGGAGGCGTAGACCGCGGTCGGCGCTTTCGTCATGGCGGCGATCCGTTCGGCCACGGCCGTGGCCTGGGCCCGACCCTTGTCGGCCAGATGGAGGCCGGCGGCCCGCCCGGGCAGCATCTTGCCGGTGGTGGGGGTCGTGCCGTGCCGGACCAGCAGGACGACGGTCGAGGGTGGCGGTCGGCGAGCCGCCCGACCCCGGCGTGGGGGGGACGGGCGTGCCGCTGAGGGACGAGACGCTGGCACGATGGCCCATCGTAGGCTGAGCGCAGTGGCCCCCAACCGTGCGCCGACGGACTCGCTGCCCGTCCTGCAACTAGAGGTGGCGTCGTGCCGGCGCTGTCCCCGCCTGGTCCAATGGCGTGAACAGGTGGCGGCCGATCGGCGTGCCTCGTTCGCCCAGGAGACCTACTGGGGGCGGCCGGTGCCCGGGTTCGGCGATCCCGAGGCCCACCTGCTCATCGTCGGTCTGGCTCCGGCCGCGCACGGCGCCAACCGCACCGGGCGGATGTTCACCGGCGACCGGTCGGGGGATTGGCTCTTCGCCGCGCTGCACCGGGCCGGGTACGCCTCCCAGCCGACCAGCACGTCACGGGGAGACGGTCTGGACCTCACCGGCGTCTACATCACCGCCACGGTGCACTGCGCGCCCCCGGCCAACAAGCCCACTCCGGCTGAGCGGGCCGCGTGCGCCCCGTACCTGTCGCGAGAGCTCGACCTCCTGGGCCAGGCGAACGTCGTCGTGGCGCTCGGCCGGATCGCCTGGGACGCGGTGCTCTCGCACTTCGGCGTGCGGCCCCGGCCGGCCTTCGGCCACCTGACCGAAACGGTGCTCCCCGACGGGCGGACGCTCCTGGGCTCCTACCACCCGAGCCAGCAGAACACCTTCACCAAGAAGCTGACCGTGCCGATGTTCGACGCGGTGTTCGCCCGGGCCCGGCAGTTCGACCCCGACGCTCAGCACACCAGGTCGTAGAGCAGCCGGTAGAAGGCGATGCGCCCGGGATCGGGTTCGATCCCGTAGCTCTCGTAGAACAGCGCCTCGAACTCGTCCCCGAAGTTCCAGGTGACGCTCCAGCCCCCGATGGCGACGTCCCACCAGCGGTCGGCCACACCCAGCTCGCCCAGATCCACGTAGCCGGTCACCCGCCCCGCCGCGAGCAGCACGTTGGGCGGGCAGTAGTCACCGTGGCAGACCACCAGGTCCTCGTGGTCGGGCGCCGTCGCCTCTAAGAGGGCGAGGGCGGCGACCGGGGTGAGGTGTCGGTGCTCTTCGTGGAGCGCCGCGCCCTCGATGTCGTCGGCGGCCACCCGGCGGTGCACGTGCTCGAGCGCGGCGTCGGCGTGGAAGCGGAACGGGCACCACTCCTCCCCGACGGCGCCGTGGAAGGCACGCAACCCCTCGGCGTAGGCGCGCACCAGCGCCGGCAGGTCGCCGTGCCAGACCGGGTCGGTGGCGTCGCGCCCGGGCAATCCCTCGGTGACCATGATCGTCGCGCCCTCGAAGGTGTCCACGGCCACCACGACCGGGACCGGGAGATAGGGCGCCGCCCAGACCATGCGCTCGGCCTCGCCGGTCAGGGTGGGATAGGTGTTCTCGTGATCGACCTTGGCGAAGCGCACCCGGCCGTCGGGATGGTCGAGGCGCCAGGTGCTCAGGCGGGGGAAGGCGGCGTAGGCCAGGGTGGCCGACCAGCCGGGGGCCAGCTCGGCCAGCACCGGGGGTGGGGCGGGCACGGTCACGGTGCTGCACCGTAGGGGAGCGGGCCGGGGCCGGGGGCGCCAACGGCTACCGTCACCGCACCAAGTCAGAGGAGCGCAGTGAGCGAACCGAGCGACGTCACGCCGTTGGAGGCGTCGGCCATCACGAGCTGGGACGGCACGGCCGACGTCGTCGTGGTGGGCTTCGGCGCCGCCGGCTCGACGGCGGCCTTCTCGGCAGCCGAGGCGGGCGCCGAGGTCATAGTGACCGAGCGCACCGGCGGCCCCGGTGGTGCGGCCGCGCTGGCCGAGGGCATCGTGTACCTCGGCGGCGGGACACCGATCCAGGAGGCCTGCGGCTTTCCCGACACGACCGAGGACATGTACCGCTACATGATGGCGGCCTGCGGCCCCGATCCCGACGAGGCCAAGATCGCCCGCTACTGCGCCGAGAGCCTCGGTCACTTCGACTGGCTGGTGGCCCGGGGCGTCCCGTTCGATCCCAGCTTCTGCGCCGACACCTCCATGGCGCCCAACGGCGTCGAAGGCCTCGTCTACTCGGGGGGCGAGGACGCCTACCCCTTCAACGAGATCGCCGCGCCGGCGCCGCGCGGGCACCTGGCCAAGACCAAGCGCTCCACCGGGTGGCTGCTGATGCAGCACCTGGCGTCCGCCGCCGCCGGCGCCGGGGCGGCCGTCTCGCTCGATACGCGGATCGACCGGCTGGTGATGGACGACGGCCGGGTGGTCGGGGTCCAGGGCCAGCGATTCGGCGAGACGGTCTCGTTGCGCGCCCGCCGCGGCGTCGTGCTGACCGCCGGCGGCTTCATCTTCAATGACGACATGCTCCGGCAGCACTGCCCGCCTCTGGTGCGGGGCTCGTTCAAGGTGGGCACCGAGGGCGACGACGGTCGTGGCATCCGCATGGCGCAGGCCATCGGCGCGTCGGTGCGCAACATGTACGCCGGGGAGGTGTCGTTGCCCATCACCCCGCCCCGCAGCCTCATCAACGGGATCCTGGTCAACGGCCAGGGTCAGCGGTTCATCAACGAGGACACCTACATGGGCCGGGTCGGCCAGCGCGCCCTTTACGAGGAGGGCGGCGAGGTGTACCTGATCCTCGACGAGGCCGCCTACGAGGTGAACTGGATGGGCCTGGCCGCCTCATGGGTGTGCGGCACCACCGCCGAGCTCGAGTTCGAAATGGGGCTCCCCACCGGGTCCCTCCAGGCCACGGTCGACCTCTACAACCGGCACGCCGCCGAGGGTGCGGATCCCCTCTTCCACAAGAGGTCGCACTGGGTGCGGCCGCTCGTGCCGCCGATCGGGGCGGTCGACCTGCGGATCGGGCCGGCCCCGTACGCGCCCTTCACCCTGGGTGGCTTGGAGACCACCGTCGACGGGCAGGTTCTCAACCTGGCCGGGGACGCCGTGCCGGGGCTGTTCGCCGCCGGCCGCACCACCGCCGGCGTGTGCGCCTTCGGCTACGCCAGCGGGCTCTCCATCGGGGACAGCACCATGTTCGGGCGCTTCGCCGGGGCGTCCGCCGCGACGGCGGCTGAATAGCGGGGGAGTAGCGGGGGAGTAGCGGGGGAGTAGCGGGTCACTGCCGGCGCCCGGCGTACTCCACCACCCGGGTCATCACCTCGTCGCTGGCCTTGGTCACCGAACCCGAGTCGAAGGGTGGTTGGGGGTCGTACTCGACCATCAGTTGCGAGGCCTCGGCGCCCGTGCGGTCCACCAGGAGCTCCACCAACCGCAGGGCCATGTCGATGCCGCTCGACACCCCGGCCGCCGTGATGATCCGGCGGTCGAGATGCTCGACCACCCGCTCGGGGGTGGCCTCGGCGCCGTGGGCCTCGAGCTCGGGGTAGCAGGCCCAGTGCGTCGTGGCGGTCAGCCCCTCGAGTAGGCCGGCCGCGCCCAGCACGAGCGAGCCGGTGCAGACGGACGTGGTGAAGCGGGTGGTGGCGTGCGCCTGACGGACCCATTCGAGCACCCGCTCGTCGGTCTGCAGGGTCCTGGACCCGACCCCTCCGGGAAAGACGATCACGTCGGGCTCGGGGAAATCCTCGAAGGTCCCGTCGGCGACGAGCGCCAGCATGCCGTTCTCGGTGCGGATCTGGCCCTTCTCGTGCCCGATGAAGGTGAGGTCGAGCGTGGGGATGCGCTGGAGCACCTCGTACGGTCCGACCGCATCGAGCGCGGTGAATCGGGGGAACAGGGGGATCACGACCTGCAGCGAATCGGTCATGCGGGTGTCCTTTCAGAGTCGACGGTGCGGAAGCGGCGGCGGTAGGCGTCGGGGGCGACGTTGAGGTGGCGGGCGAAGACGCGGCGCAGGGTCTCGGCGGTGCCGAACCCGCACCGGCCCGCGATGACGTCGAGGGTGTCGCCGGTGCTCTCCAGGTCGTGGCGGGCCACCTCGAGCCGCACCCGCTCGACGAAGCGGCCCGGGGTCTCGCCCACCTCGGCGGTGAAGACGCGGGCGAAATGGCGCACGCTCATGGCGGCCGCCGCGGCCAGCGCGGGGAGGCGGTGGTCGCCGCCGGGCGCCGCCTCGACCAGGGTCTGCACGGCCCGGACGGCCGAGCGCTCGGCCCGGGGCACCCAGACCGGCGAGGCGAACTGCGTCTGCCCGCCCGGGCGGTGCAGGAACATGACCAGATGGCGGGCCACCGACTGCGCCACCTCGGTGCCCAGGTCCTGCTGGACCAGGGCGAGGGCCAGGTCGATCCCGGCTGTCACACCGGCGCTGGTCCAGTACTTGCCGTCCTGGAGGTAGATCGCGTCGGCCTCGACGATGAGGGACGGGTAGTCGGCGCGCAATTCGTCCGCCGCCGCCCAGTGGGTGGTGACGCGGCGGCCGGCCAGGCAGCCCGCTTCGGCGGCCAGGAAGGCACCCGTGCACACCGTGGCCACCCGGCGGCTGCGCGCCGCCGCCTCGCCGATCCACCCGATCAGCTCCGGATCATGGCGGGCGGTCCGCGTGCCACCCCCGCCGGAGAGGATCAGGGTGTCGATCCGCCCGCTCGCCTCGGCGAGCGGCTCGGTGCACAGGCCCAGGCCGCTCTCGGAGCGCACCGGCTGCCCGTCGACCGAGGCCAGCGTGACCTGGTAGCCGCCGGCCCGGCCCAGGGCGCGGGCGGCCCGGTTGGCGCCCGAGAAGACCTCGAAGGGACCGACGGCATCGAGCGGCTGGAAGCCGTCGAAGACGACGATCACCACCCGGCGCTCTCTCACCCCACCGAGCCTGACGGACGGTGGCTATGGCGTCAATGACACAGTTCCCACAGATTCGGCCAGGACCGCCACGGCCCCGGCCCGCCCGGGCCCTAGGCCAGTCGGGACCGCCGGGTGCCCCGGGCCCGCACCCAGGCCAGGAGGTCACCGCCGTCGCCGCGGTGGATGGTCCCGGTGAAGATGTCCTCGCGGTCGGTGGAGGCCTCCCGCGTCACCTCGGCGTGGAGCACGTCGCCGAGGGCGGCCGGGGCGAGATACTCGACCAGCACCGAGGAGATGATCCCCGAATGCTCCTCGTCGTTGGCGGCGGCGGCGACCGCGGCGCCCGCCACCGCGTAGAAGACGGCACCGTGCACGGTCCCGTGCGGATTGGCATGGTGACCGCCGGTGGTCATGGTGGCCACGGTGTGGCCCGGGCCGCGGCGCACCACCTCGATGCCGAGCAGCGCGGCGAACTCGTCGGTACCGGGACCGGCCACCTCAGGCAGTGGCGACCGGCAAGCGACCCGGCATGGGCACCGCGGTGGCCGGCCAACGTTTGCGGCTGACCTTGCTCAACTTGTTGAGCAGCGCGACGGCCCCAGGGTCGTCCTCGGAGGGCCGCGTCTCAATAACGCCGGCCGCTTCCATCTCGTTGAACAGCTCCTCGCCCTTCTCGGTCCGGATCAGGGTGAGGGTCCAGTCCCCGAAGGCGCCGATGCCGCCGGTGGAGATGTCGGCGTGTTCCGCCGCGAAGTCCGGGCAGCTCGTGCAGCCCTCCCGCGTCCAGGCGTGCGCTTCCTTGAGCGGGATCTCGTGGTAGGCCCCGTCGTGCATCCAGACCTGGAAGACACCCTTGATGTTCATTTTGGCGATGTCGGCGCGGGCCAGGCCGTACTTGGCCTCGAAGAGCTCGGGGAAGATGGCGTCGTCGAACGTCTTCGAGCACAGCAGGCCGATGGAGAGGGTGAAGCGCCGGGCTATTTTGCCGGCCTTGCGCGCTGCCATCACGGGAGGCGCGGAGGCCTGGCATCCCATGCCCACCAGGGCGATGCGCTCGGCGCCCCCGGCGATGGCCTCGGGATAACCCATGGGGTTGGCCGAGTAGGTGTACCGCGAGCCCGAGGTGGCCAGCACGTCCTCCTTGGACCAGGCCACCTGGGGCACCGCCTTCCAGGTCGAGCCGTCGCCTTCCATCCCCGAGACCAGGGCGGCGTCGATGACGTCGTGCTCGAAGGCCCAGATGAGCAGGGCCGACACCAGACCCCCGTCCTGCCCGGCCCCCTGCACCTCGGGATCGGTGGCCCGGGCCAGCACGGTCCGCCGGGCGATGCCGGCCACTTCCTCGTCGGTGCGGGCGCGGCCGAACAGCTTCTCCTCGATCTCGGGTTCCCAGGTGCGAAAGCGCGGGCAGGCGCGGGTGCACAGGGTGCAGCCCTTCTCGCCGTGGGTGCAGTTGTCCGGCCCGCCTTCGGCCAGGACATGGAAGGGCTTGTAGTGCCCGTCGGCATCGTCGTACTCAAGGACGTCGTAGGGGCAGGCGATCACACAGGCGGAACAACCGGTGCACAGACCGGATGTGACGACTTCGGTGAAGAGCTCGGCCCACTGGGGCTTCTCGGGTGGCACGGGTCCACCATATCCATATTCATATTCGGCAGCGGGACCCCTCTCGGGTACGGTCAGCCGAATGCCCGAGATCCTCGAGGTCGAGTTGTACCGAGGCTTGGCCGAGAGGGCCCTCGGGCGGGAGATCGCCCGGGTCTGGATGGTCGACGCCCGCTTCGGACGAGGTGGGACCACACCGCGCCGGCTCTCGAGCGCGCTGGTGGGCCGCTCGTTCTCCGCGGCGCGGCGGCGCGGCAAGCTCATGCTGCTCGACACCGGGGATGGCCCGACCCTCGGCGTCCGCTTCGGCATGACCGGTGGGCTGGTGGTCGACGGCGTGGCCGCCCTGGACCGGTTGCGTTATGGCCCGGGTGTGTTCGACGAGAAGTGGGTGCGGGCCCGGGTCACCTTCGCCGACGGCGGGGACCTCCTCATCCACGACCCCCGACGGTTCGGCTCACTCGAGCTGGCGCCCGACGAGCAGCGGTTGGGGCCCGATGCGCTCACCGTCACGCGGGCCGAACTCGGCGAGGCCGTGGCGGTCCAACCCGGGGCGCGGGGGTCGGCGCCCCTCAAGGCGCACCTGCTGGACCAGGAACGCCTGGCCGGCGTCGGGAACCTGTTGGCCGACGAGATCCTGTGGAGGGCGTCGCTCGACCCGTCGCGGCGGACCCCTCTGTCGTCCGCCGAGCTGGCCGTCCTTTACAAATCGTTGATGGCCACCTTGCGCCAGCTCGGCCGCCGCGGCGGCTCGCACATGGGGGAACTGATGGAGGAGCGTCACGCCGGGGGCCGGTGCCCACAGGACGGCACCGAGTTGGCGCAGGGGACGGTGGGCGGCCGGACGACCTACTGGTGTCCGGCCCACCAGCACTAGGCATTGGCAAACTCCCGGGACAGGTCGATCGGCGCGACACCGGGATCCGGGGCGGTCGTCGAGCTCTCCCATCTGTTCGGGCAGGCCTTGGCTTTCTTCGCCTGATCGCCCGCGCCGTTCCCGCCCGAGAAGCTGCGAGGACAGAGATGATGCCCTGGCGGGCGAGTGGCAGACGCCCGGCACCTCCTGCCGTTAGCCGCCGGCGATCTCCTCGAGCACCTTGGCCGCGTGCCCGTCGGCCCGCACGTGGTACCAGGCGCGCTCGATCTTGCCGTTCGCCCCGACCAGGAAGGTCGAGCGGATGGTCCCGACGGTCTTCTTGCCGTACATCGTCTTCTCGCCCCAGGCGCCGTACTTCTCCATGACTGTCTTGTCGGCGTCGGTGAGGAGGGGGAACTTGAGCTTGTACTTGCTGCGGAATTTGACGTGCTTCTCGGCTTTGTCAGCTGAGATCCCGAGCACGGCGACGTCGGCCTTCTCGAACGCCTTGAGGTTGTCGTTGAACTGGCACGCCTCCTTGGTGCAGCCCGGCGTGTCGTCGGCCGGGTAGAAGTAGACGATCACCCGTTGGCCCTTGAAGGCCGAGAGCTTGACGGGCTTGCCGTCCTGGTCAGGCAGCGTGAATGCCGGTGCGGTGGCGCCCGCGTCGAGTTTGGCCATCGTCCATCCTCCTCAAAATGTGGTGCGTGCGGACCCACCTTGGCCCGGGGTCACGTCTGAGACACCTTCTCAACTGGTACAATAGGTGTGCGACCACCGGCAAGGGGCTGGTGAGTCGGGGCCGTTTCCTCCTCCTCTGGTTGGCGCAGGGTCCCGCCGTACAACAGAGAGAGCGAGACATGACCGTTGAAGCATTGACCGGCGCGCACGCCGGAGCATCCGAAGAGGATGTGGTGGACCAAACCGATGACCTGTACGAAACGGCTCGAACGTTCGAGTCGCTCGGGGTCTCAGAAGAACTGACCAAAGCGCTGGCCGATCAAGGGATCGTCAGCGCTTTTCCAATTCAGGCCCTGACGATCGCCGACGCGCTGGCTGGGCGTGACGTCTGCGGCAAGGCCAAGACCGGTTCGGGCAAGACGCTCGCCTTCGGGGTGCCGCTCCTCCAGCGGGCCAAGGCGACCCGGGACAGGGAGGGAGCCCGTGCGGGGCCCCCGCCCCGGCCGGCCCAGCCCCTCGCCCTGGTCCTCCTGCCCACCCGTGAGCTGGCCGTCCAGGTCCACGATGTCCTGGCCCCACTGGCCAAGATCCTCGGCCTGCACGCCGTCGCCGTCTACGGTGGCGCCGACATCGACCGCCAGGTGGCGAAGTTGCGCAAGGGCGTCGATGTCATCATCGCCACCCCGGGCCGCCTGATTGACCTGGGCGACCGCGGCGAGGTCTCGGTTGCCCACCTCGAGACGTTGGTGCTCGATGAGGCCGACCGCATGGCCGACATGGGCTTCATGCCACAGGTCGAGTGGGTGCTGCGCCGTCTGGAGTCCGCGCATCAGACGCTCCTCTTCTCGGCCACGCTCGACGGCGCGGTGGACCGGCTGGTGCAGCGGTACCTGACCGACCCGGTCTTCCACGAGGTGGCGTCGTCGACCCAGACCGTGACCCTCATGGAGCACCGCTTCATCCAGGTGCACCAGATGGACAAGGTGAAGGTGGCGGCCGCCATCTGCCGTTCGCAGGAGAAGTCACTGTTCTTCGTCCGCACCAAGCGGGGGGCTGATCGACTGGTGGAGAACCTGGAGAAGGAGGGCATCCGCGCCGCGGCCATTCACGGCGACCTCCGTCAAGCCAACCGTGAACGCGCCCTGGCCGACTTCTCCAACGGGAAGCTCCCGGTCCTGGTCGCGACCGATGTGGCCGCACGCGGCCTGCACATCGAAGCGGTCGACGGGGTCATCCACTACGACCCGCCCGAGGACCACAAGGCGTACCTCCATCGCTCCGGCCGCACGGCGCGCGCCGGCCGGGCCGGCGTGGTGGTCAGCCTGACGCTGTGGAACCAACTGGTGGAGGTAGAGGTGATCCAGCGGCGGCTCGGGTTGCGCATCCCCATCGTCGAGATGTTCTCCAATGATCCCCGGCTGGCCGACCTGGCCGCGTGGACACCGTTGCCCGAGGAGGGCGTGCTCTGAGCGACGTCGCGTCCATCCCTCCCTGGTCCCCCGAGGATGGGGTACGGCGCGTCCTGGTTGTCACCGCCCACCCCGACGATGTCGACTTCGGGACCGCCGGCAGCGTGGCCGCCTTCACCTCGGCCGGGGTCGAGGTCACTTATTGCATCGTCACCAATGGTGACGCCGGTGGTTCGGATCGGGCGATTTCGCGGGCAGAGATGGCGACCATCCGCCAGCGTGAGCAGCGCGCCGCGGCCGGCGAGGTGGGGGTGACCGATGTCCGGTTCCTCGGTCACCCCGATGGGCGGCTGCAGGCCACCATCGAGCTGCGACGCGACATCAGCCGGGTCATCCGGCAGGTCAAGCCCGAGCGGGTGCTGACCCAGTCGCCCGAGCGGCGCTGGGACTTCATTTTCGCCAGCCACCCCGATCATCTGGCTGCCGGCGAGGCCGCCGTCTGCGCCGTCTACCCCGATGCGCGCAACCCGTTCGCCCACCCAGAGCTCCTCGACGACGAGGGGCTCGAGCCGTGGACGGTCAACGAGCTCTGGATCATGGCGGCGAACGAGTCCAATATCGCCGTCGAGACGACGAAGACCATCGACCGCAAGGTGGCCGCGCTGCTGCGCCACGAGAGCCAGATCAGCGACCCGGCGGGCGTGACCGAGCGGATCACCGCCGGCGGGCGCGCCCAGGCTGAAATGGCCGGGCTGCCAGCCGGGGCGACGGCGGAGCTCTTCCGGGTCACCCGCATCCCCTGACCGCCGTGGCAAACGGACGGCCCGGGCTCATCTTCCAGCACGCCTCGTTCGAGGGACCGGGCGCAGTGGCCGGAGCCATCACCGCCGCCGGCCACTCCTTCGAGGTCGTCCGGCTGGACCAGGGGGAGCCCATCCCCGACGGCGGCCGGCTCGAGGCCATGCCGGGCCTGGTCGTCCTGGGCGGCCCGATGAGCGTGCACGAGGCGGACCGGTATCCCTGGCTGGCCCCTGGCCTGCACTGGCACGCCGACACCTTCGATCTGCCCGAGGGCAGCACCCGGCTCGCCCAGAACGAGGCCTACCCCAACCAGGCCTTCGTGGTTGGCGGGGCGGCCTACGGGCTGCAGTTCCACGTGGAGGTCACCGCCAGCCTGGTAGCGCACTGGGGCCCCCACCTGCCGCCGGGAGTGTTCGTCCGGGCGCCCGACATCGCCCATATCAGCCGGTCCGGTGCGGGCCTGCTGCGGCGATTCATCGCCCTGGCGGAACGCTGATGGGCATCACGGCGGCGACGGTCCGCCGCCTCGCGCTGGCGCTGCCCGAGTCGGCCGAGGCACCTCATCACGAGATGACCTCGTTCCGCGTCGGGGGGAAGATCTTCGCCACCATGCCCCCCGAACTCGACCGGGTGCACATCTTCGTGGCGCCCGACGGGGTGGCGGCCTACGTCGCCGAGTATCCCGAAGCGGTCGAGGAGCTCTGGTGGGGCAAGCGACTCAGCGGCTGCCGGGTCCCGCTCAAACGCGCCACCCCGGCCCTCGTGCGCGAGCTACTGGCCGAGGCCTGGCGCCGCCGGGCGCCCAAGAAGCTGCTTGACCAGAACGGCGGCTAGGGGCGGGCGCTCAGCCCGCCATCTGGCGCAGCACGTACTGCAGGATCCCCCCGTGCCGGTAGTACTCGGCCTCCATGGGGGTGTCGATGCGGACCAGCACCCGGAACTCGGTATCGGCGCCGTCATCGGTCGTGGCCACCACGGTGAGCTCCTTGGGCAGATCGCCCTGGTTCAGGACCTCGATGCCGCCGATGGAGAACGACTCGGCCCCGCTAAGGCCCAGGCTCTCGGCGGAGTCGCCCTTGTAGAACTGCAGGGGGATGACACCCATCCCGATCAGGTTGGACCGGTGGATACGCTCGTAGCTCTGGGCGATGACGGCCCGCACGCCGAGCAGCGCGGTGCCCTTGGCGGCCCAGTCACGGCTCGACCCGGTGCCGTACTCCCGGCCGGCCATCACGACCAGCGGGATCCCCTCGGCGGCGTACTGCATCGCCGCCTCGTAGATGGAGGTCTCCGCGCCGTCGGGGAAGTGACGGGTGACGCCACCTTCGGTGCCGGGCGCCAGCCGGTTGCGCAGCCGCACGTTGGCGAAGGTGCCCCGCATCATCACCTCGTGGTTGCCGCGCCGGGCCCCGTACGAGTTGAAGTCGCTCCGTGCCACCCCGTGCTCGGTGAGGTAGCGCCCGGCCGGCGTGTCGGGGCCGATGGAACCGGCCGGCGAGATGTGGTCGGTCGTGACGCTGTCGCCCACCATGGCCAGGACGCGCGCCGCGGCGATGTCACTGACCGGGGCCGGGGACATGGTCATCCCTTCGAAGAAGGGAGGGTTCTTCACGTAGGTGGAGTCGTCCTGCCAGGCGAACGTCTCACCCTCGGCCACCGTGACCTGGCGCCAGTAGTCGTCGCCGGCGAAGACGGCGGCGTAGCGCGTGCGGAACATCTCCGACGTCAGTGACGCCCTGATCGTCTCGCTCACTTCCATGGCGTCGGGCCAGATGTCGGCGAGGTACACCGGCGTGCCCTCGCCGTCCTCACCGAGGGGGTCGGTCGTGAGGTCGATGTCCATGGTCCCGGCCAGCGCGTAGGCCACGACGAGGGGCGGGGAGGCGAGATAGTTCATTCGCACGTCGGGGTGGATGCGGCCCTCGAAGTTTCGGTTGCCCGAGAGGACCGAGACGACGGAGAGGTCGTCGCTCTTGACCAGCTCGCTCACCCCGCTGAGGAGAGGGCCGGAGTTGCCGATGCAGGTGGTGCAGCCGTACCCGACCAGGAAGAAGCCCAATTGCTCGAGGGGCGCCACCAGCCGGGCGCGCTCGAGGTAGTCCATGACCACCCGCGAGCCGGGCGCCAGCGAGGTCTTCACCCAGGGCTTGGACCGCAGCCCGCGGGCGACGGCGTTCCTGGCCAGCAGCCCGGCGCCCACCATGACCTGGGGGTTCGAGGTGTTGGTGCAGCTGGTGATGGCGGCCACGACGACGTCGCCGTCGGAGAGGTGGTGCTCCGGCGCCGCGGCCGGCGGCTGGGACGCCTGGCGCGCCGGCCGGTCCAGGGCGACCCGGTACGCCGCACCCGCCCCGGCCAGTGACACGCGATCCTGGGGACGCGAGGGCCCGGCGAGCGAGGGCTCGACATCGGCCAGGTCGAGGGTGGCGTACTCCGAGTACACCGGCTCCTCCCCCTCGGCCGTGTGCCAGAGGCCCTGCTCCCTGGCGTAGGCCTCCACCAGGGCGAGGTGCTCCTCATCGCGACCGGTGAAGCGCATGTAGTCGATGGTCACCTGGTCGATCGGGAACATGGTGCAGGTGGCGCCGTACTCGGGGCTCATGTTGCCGATGGTGGCCCGCGTCTCGAGCGGGAGCGCGGCGACGCCGGGGCCGTAACACTCCACGAACGCGCCGACGACGCCGTGCTGGCGCAAGAGCTCGGTGACGGTGAGGACGACATCGGTTGCGGTCGTGCCGGGGCGGAGCTCTCCCGAGATGCGGAGGCCCACCACCGGGGGCAGGAGCATGGAGAGCGGCTGCCCGAGCATGGCGGCTTCGGCCTCGATTCCTCCGACCCCCCATCCGAGCACGCCCAGCCCGTTGACCATGGTGGTGTGCGAGTCGGTCCCGACCAGCGTGTCGCAGAACGCCCGGCCGTCGGGGGTGGCGAAGACCAGGCGCGAGAGGTATTCGAGGTTGACCTGATGGCAGATGCCCATGCCGGGCGGCACGGCCCGGAACCCGTCGAAGGCGCCCTGGGCCCAGCGCAGCAACTGGTAACGCTCCATGTTGCGCTCGTACTCGATCGAGACGTTCTGGTCGTAGGATGAGGCGTCCCCCGACCGCTCGGCGATCACCGAGTGGTCGATGACCAATTCCACGGGCACCAGCGGGTTGACTTGCGACGCGTTGCCGCCCAGCCGGGCCAGGGCGTCGCGCATGGCGGCCAGGTCGACCACCCCCGGCACACCGGTGAAGTCCTGCATCAGGACGCGTTCGGGGGTCAGAGCGATCTCGTGGGCCGCGTCGCCGGCGGCCTGGCCATGGCTTTCGGGGTTGGCACCCCAATTGGCGACGGCCACGATGTCGTCGGCCGACACGTGCGGGCTGTCCTCGTGCCGGAGCAGGTTCTCCAGGATGACCTTGATGGAGTACGGCAGCCGGCTCACCTGATGCGCCGCGGTGAGCGATGCCGCGTTGACGGAGAAGATCTCGTAGTCGCGGCCGCCGACCGCCATGGTCGTGCGGGCGCCGAAAGTGTCGGGATGGGATGTGGCTTGGGGTGGGGGTGCCATGGGTCCATTCTGCCGTGGACCCGCGGCGAGCGCACCACGGGTCAGGCGCCGCCGTCTCGAAAGCCGTCTCGAAAATTGTCACGGGATTGTCACCGCCCGCGGCGTTTCGAGGGGGTGACCGTAGGGCACAGTGGAGGCATGCGTGGGTGCGGAGGGGACGTAGCTCAGCGCGTCCAGGCTCGGGTGCGCCAGGTCATGGCCCCGGTGTCGCTCTTGGCCGCCGCGGTCGGGTTCACGGCGGCCTTAGGGCTCGCCGGTCTGGCGGGTACGGGCCTGCCGGTCGCCTCCGCCGGGGCAGACGGACCGGCGGCCCTGTCCGCCCATGACTACCCCGGCGGCGGCATGATCGGCTTCGGCAGTGTCGGCCTGAGCAACCCGGCCGTTCCCGAGCCGGTCGACGCGCCCATCCTGACCGCGGCCTCGACGCCCGACGGCGGCGGCTACTGGTTGGCCAGTGCCGATGGCGGCGTCTTCGCCTTCGGCGACGCGGCCTACCAGGGCTCCCTCGGCAACCTGCCCCTGCAGGGGCCGATCGTCACCATGGCGGCCGGCCCCGGCGGCGGCGGCTACTGGCTGGGGGCGATCGACGGCGGCGTGTTCGCGCTGGGCAACGCCCACTTCTACGGCAGCATGGGCGGCACCACGCTCAACCGGCCCATCGTCGGGATGGCGGCCACGCACGACGGCGGCGGCTACTGGCTGGTGGCGTCGGACGGTGGCATCTTCGCCTTCGGTGACGCCCACTTCTACGGCAGCACCGGCGCCATGAAGTTGAACGAGCCCATCGTCGCGATGGCGGCGACCCCCGACGGTGGCGGCTACTGGCTGGTGGCCGCGGACGGCGGGATCTTCAGCTTCGGCGACGCCGGCTTCTACGGGTCGCTCGGCAACCAGGACCTCCCCGATCCGGTGATCGGCATGTTCGCCTCGCCCGACGGCCACGGCTACACCATGTCGACGGAGAACGGTGTGGTCTTCGCCATGGGGGACGCCAAGGCGTTCGGCGGCCTCATGCTCGACCCGACGGCCACGCCGATCGCCGCCATCATCGGCAACGGTGCGGGTACCGGCTACTGGCTGCTGGACCCCGACGCCTGGACCTACAGCTTCGTCACGCCGACCCCCGAGGGCACCTTCCCCGGCTCAGCCGCCATCGTGGCGGCCGTCGCCTCCCAGGTGCAGCCCGACCCCGACACCACCTACTACTGCAACCCCTACGGTCCCTGCGAGCAGTGGTGCGCCCTGTTCGCCACCTGGGCCTGGGCCCAAGGGGGCTACCCCGTGCCCCGGTATCCCTTCACCGGGAGCATGTATGACTGGGCGGCGCAGAACGGGAGACTCCTGCCGCCCGGTGCGGTGCCCGACCCCGGCGACGCCGTGCTCTACGGCACCGGGCCCCAGAACCCCAACACCTCGGTGCACGTGGGGATCGTGACGCAGGTCTGGCCCGACGGCGCCATCGACACCGTCGACGGGGACTCGGGGCCTGGCCGTGACGGCTGGCTGTCGGTGGTCATCAACGGTCCGTTCCTCCCGGCCGACTCCCTCTCCTACAACGGGGAAGGGATCTACGCCTTCGCCCAGCCCTAATTCGGGCTGACCCGAGATGGCCGGGGCACTGAACCCTCGCGCCGGGTGTTTTGGCACCCGTGGTGATTGAGGGATTTTGTTGAGACCACAAATGGTTCCAGTTGGGACGATTTAGGCACGCAACAAGAGACCGTTCCAGTGTATGGAACCTCAACGTCGCATGGATCTGCCGGGGCGTTTTCGTACTGATCCCTATGGGCGGCTCGTCATGGAGCCTCTCGGTCACCTCGTCACCTTGCCGCCAAAGGGAGTCACACGGTGGCCCATCTTCGGGATGAGACTCTTAGAGCGGTGGTTGGCAGAGCGCATCCAATGGAGGTTGGCGCTGGAAGGCCAGACGCTCAACACCTATTTCGCTCTGGTGGCCGTAGTGGAGTGTCCCGGCCTGAGCCAACAAGCTCTGTGTGAACGAGTCGGCACCGCTCGCTCCGAGATGGTCCGGATTAGCCAGGATCTCCTGATGCGGGGCCACCTGGTCCGGACCCGAGATCCCGCCGACCAGCGGCGATACAAACTGGACGTCACACCGCTCGGCCGCTCCAGCATGGATCGATGTGAGTCCGTGATGGCTGAAGTGGCCGACGAGATCTTCGTCATGCTCTCCCCGCGCGAGCGGGACACGTTGCACTTCCTGACGTTGCGTGCATTGGGCCTCTACACCCCCGCCTTCGCCCACCGTGCCGACGGGGTCTGAGGGAAGTCGAGAGCGGTGGCAGCTAGCTTGGGCGGGCGCAAGGACCCTCCGGAGTAAACGCCCAGGTGCGCCCGGGCCGTACATTCCAGGGCGTCAACAAGAGGGAGGGCATCGTGACACTGTCGTCATGGGACGACTATCCGGTTCACCAGGCGGCGGAGTTCATCGCGCACCCGGCCACCAGCGACCGGAATTTCTACGACCGCTACTACTTCAACATGCACCCGTCTTCGGACGAGTGGTTCGCCATCTTCGGCTTCGGCCAGTACCCGAACCTCGGCGTGGTGGACGCCTTCATCGATGTGCGCCGCGGCGGCGAGCAGCACATCGTCCGGGCCTCCAAGCCGCTGAGTGACCGGGGGGACCTCTCGGTCGGGCCGATCCGCATCGAGGTGCTCGAGCCGCTCCGGCGCCTGCGGGTGGTGGTCGAACCGGCCGGGCACAGCGTGGCCATGGACGTCACCTGGGAAGGCCACATCCCGGCGGTGGCCGAGCCGCGCCAGTACATGCGCAGCAAGGGGAAGGTCGTCTTCGACACCCAGCGCCTGGCCCAGACCGGTTGCTGGTCGGGCACGCTGTCGGTCGGCGGCGCCGACATCGAGGTGACGCCCGACCGCTGCTGGGGGACCCGTGACCGCTCCTGGGGCGTCCGCCCGGTGGGGGAGCCCGAGACCGACGGGATCCGGCAGGGCGAGTTGGTGCTGGGCGGCATGTGGAACTACTTCCCGATGCAGTTCGACGACCACGCCATCATGTACATCTGCCACGAGCGCGACGACGGCGAGCGCCCACTGGTCCAGAGCGAGCGGGTGTGGGTCGACCCTGACCGGGGCATCGACGAGCTGGGGCGTTCCGAGCACGAGCACCACCTGATCCCCGGCACCCGGGTCATCGACCGCTCCGTCGTCCGCTTCCCCGAGGCCGACGGCGGCGCCGGCCTGGAGATCACCTGCACCCCGCTGCTGGCCAACTTCGTCTCGGTCGGGACCGGGTACGGCATCGACGCCGACTGGCGGCACGGGATGTACCACGGGCCCGATACCGTCGTCGGGGGCCTGGTCCTCGACGTCGAGGCGACCAAGGGGCTGGCCCAGTACGGGATCGTGGATCACGTGGCGCGGTTCAGCTACCCCGACCGCGCCGGCCACGAAGTCGTCGGGCACGGGCTCCTCGAGCACGGGTTCTTCGGGCCCTACCACCGCTACGGGCTGACCGACGGCGGCGTGGGGGCGCCGGCCGACTGAGCGGCTGACTGAACGATCCGACTGAGCGGCTGATTGAACGATCCGATCGAGCGGCCGACCGGGCGCCCGGCCCCATGCCGATTTCGTGCCGCGGCGCGGGATGCGACAATGGAGGATGCCCGACGCATCCAGCGTCCTCCTCGAACGTCTCCAGTCCGCCTTCGACACGGTCGCGCCCGGAGCGGACCCGGTCCTGCGCGCCTCGGACCGGGCCGACTTCCAGGCCAACGGGGCCCTGGCCCTGGGCAAGGCAGTCGGTCGCCCGCCGGTAGCGGTCGCCGAGGAAGTGGTGGCGGCCGCCCACCTCGGTGATCTCTGCTCCGCCGTCGAGATCAGCGGACCGGGGTTCATCAACCTGACGCTGTCCGACCGTTTCGTGGTCGATCTGGTCAGCGTCGTGGGCGTCGATCCCCGGCTGGGCGTCGACCTCACGCCCGAGCCGCAGACCATGGTCATCGACTACTCGGGGCCCAACGTGGCCAAGGAGATGCACGTCGGGCATCTGCGCAGCACGGTGATCGGCGACGCCCTGGCGCGGGTGCTGACCTTCCTCGGCCACCGGCTGCTGCGGGAGAACCACATCGGTGACTGGGGGACGCCGTTCGGCATGCTCATCGAGCACCTGATCGACACCGGCGGCGCCAGGGACGCCGCGACATTCGGTGTCCGGGATCTCAACGAGTTCTACGCGGCGGCCCGCCAGCTCTTCGATACCGATCCCCTCTTCGCCGACCGCACCCGTCGGCGCGTCGTCCTCCTCCAGGGCGGTGATCCCGAGACGATGCGCCTCTGGGAGACCTTCGTCGCCGAGAGCCTGCGCCACATCGACGAGGTGTACGCCCTGCTCGGTGTGCTGCTGACCGACGCCGACGTGGCCGGGGAGAGCTCCTACAACGCGCTCCTGCCCGTGGTGGTCGACGAGCTCGACGCCAAGGGGCTCCTGGTCGAGCACGAGGGTGCGCTGTGCGTCTTCCCCGGGGGGTTCGAGAACCGGCACGGTGAGCCGCTGCCGTTGATCGTGCGCAAGTCCGACCACGGCTACGGGTACCCGGCCACCGACCTGGCCTGCCTGCGAGACCGCACCATGCGGCGGGGGGCGACCACGCTGGTCTACGTGGTCGGGGCCGAGCAGGCGCTCCACTTCCGGCTGGTCTTCGCCGTGGCCGCCCTGGCCGGGTACCTCCCCGACGCCTCGACGGCGGTCCACGTCGGCTTCGGCCTGATCCTGGGCGCCGACGGCAAGAAGCTGGCCAGCCGGTCCGGCGAGCCCCAGCGTCTCGTCGACTTGCTCACCGAGGCCGTCGACCGGGCCGCGGCGGCCCTGGCCTCACGGGAGAGCGAGCTGAGCCCCTCGCAGCAGGCCGACGTGGCTCGGGCTCTGGGCATCGGCGCCGTGAAGTACGCCGATCTCTCGACCGAGCGGATGCGCGACTACGTCTTCGACTGGGACCGCATGCTGGCGTTCGAGGGCAACACCGGCCCTTACCTGCAGTACGCCCACGCCCGGATCCGCTCCATCTTCCGCCGCGCCGGGGTGCCCGCGCCCGGCCCGGGCACCCGCCCCCTGGTGGGCGAGCCGGCCGAGCGGGCCCTGGCCCTGAAGTTGGTCGGGTTCAACGAGGCGGTCCAGGCCACCGCCGAGGGCTACAACCCGGCCAAGCTCTGCGCCTACCTGTTCGACCTGGCCTCGATCTTCACCACCTTCTACGAGGCCTGCCGGGTCCTGGTCGACGACGAGGCGGTGCGGACCTCACGGCTCTTCCTGTGCGACCTGACCGCGCGCGTGCTGTCACTCGGGCTGTCGTTGCTCGGCATGGAGGCGCCGGAGCAGATGTAGCGGGGGTGGCGGTGCGGCCGGGCCCGGGTCGGCCCGGGCGGCGGCCCCGGGCTGGTCCCACCACCCTCGAATTGGGGCCCGGCCAGCGGTCGGCCTATCCTCGGCATCCCCGGCCCGGCCGGCACGTCCGGTGCCGAGCGGCCCGCCCGTACGGCGTACGGGTCCTCGATAAGGAGTCGACAATCCAATGGAGCTCAACGGCACGTCCGCAATCGTCACCGGCGGAGCATCAGGGCTGGGTGCGGCCACCTCACGCCTGCTGGCCGAACGGGGCGTCAAGGTGGTGGTGGCCGACCTCCAGGAGGACAAGGGCACCGAGCTGGCCAAGGAGATCGGCGGCCTCTTCGTCCAGACCGACGTGACCAACGCCGAGAGCGTGATCACCGCGGTGGAGGCGGCGACCGAGATGGGGCCGCTCAAGTCGCTGGTGAACTCGGCCGGGATCGGCTGGGCCACCCGCACCATCGGCCGGGACGGCGATTACGCCTCGGCCCATGACCTCGACCTCTACCGCCGGGTGATCGAGATCAACCTCATCGGCACCTTCAACTGCATCCGTCTGGCCGCCACCAAGATGAGCCTCAACGACCCCGACTCCGACGGCGCCCGCGGGGCCATCGTGAACACGGCGTCGGTGGCGGCCGAGGACGGGCAGATCGGCCAGGCCGCCTACTCGTCGTCCAAGGGCGGCGTGGTGGGGATGACGCTGCCGGTCGCCCGCGACCTGGCCGTGGTGGGCATCCGGGTCAATACCATCCTGCCCGGCCTGATCGACACGCCGATCTACGGCGCCGGCGAGGGGTCCGAGGCCTTCAAGGCCAAGCTGGCCGCCGACGTGCTCTTCCCGCACCGGCTCGGCCACGCCACCGAGTTCGCCACCCTGGCCGTCGAGTTGCTGTCCAACTCCTACATGAACGCCGAGTCGATCCGTCTCGACGCCGGCATCCGGATGCAGCCCAAATAGCTCCGCCGGACCCGCTCCGTTCCGCCGGACCGCTACAGGGGGGATACATCGTCATGATCGACCCAGAGCTCCAACCGATCGTTGATCTGCTGCCGGCGATCGACCTGAGCGACCCGGTGGCGGCGCGCGCCGGCTTCGCTTCGATGCTGGCTGGCTTGAGTATGGAGATCCCCGGTGGCGAGGACCTCGACATCGAGGATCGGATGATCCCCGGGCGCGAGGGCGGACCCGAGATCAGCGTGCGCCTCTACCGGCCGCGCCGGGTGGCATCACCCATGCCCGCCATCGTGTACGTCCACGGTGGAGGATTCGTGGTCGGCAACCTCGACTCCGAGCATGTCGGGGCCGGCATGACCGCGCTCGCCACGGGCGCCCTGGTGCTCTCGGTCGACTACCGCCTGGCGCCCGAGCACCCCTATCCCGCCGGGCTCGACGATTGCTACGGCGCGCTGGTCTACGTGGCCGAGGACGCCGAGGCGTTGGGCGTCGACCGCTCCCGCATCGCCCTGCACGGCGCCAGCGCCGGCGGCGGGCTTGCCGCCGCCACCGCGCTGCTGGCCCGCGATCAGGGTGGTCCCGACATCTGCTTCCAGATGCTGCACATCCCCGAGCTCGATGACCGCCTGGAGACACCCTCCATGAAGCGGTTCGTCGACTCGCCGTTGTGGAACCAGCCCCTGGCCGTCCTGAGCTGGCGGTACTACCTGGGCCCGATGGTCGGAAGCGACGACGTACCCGTCTACGCCGCCCCGGCCCGCGCCACCGATCTGTCGGGTCTGCCGCCCGCCTATATCTCGACGGCAGAGAACGACCCGTTGCGCGACGAGGGGATCACCTACGCCCTCGCGCTCCTCCAAGCCGGGGTCTCGGTGGAGCTGCACCAGTTCCCCGGGACCTTCCACGGCTCGGCGCTGGCGGCCACGGCCGAAGTCTCCAGGCGCGCTCACCGCGAGGCCATGGCCGCCTTGCGTCTTGCTCTCGGGACCAGCTGACCGGGGAGCTACGCCGCCTTGGGGGCTTCGGCTGGGGCCGCCGGGTCCACGTCGGCGCTCGAGAGTGCCCGCCACAGGGCGGGGTAGCTCGGGTACGTGATGGCGTCGGTCACGTAGCCCGCCCGCTCCAGCTCGGCGTGGAAGGCGGGGAGGTTCCGCCACGGCACACCCATGTCGACGTGGTGGGCCAGGTGCCATCCGGTGTTGTAGGGCACGAACCAGAACCGGGCCAGCAGCGACTGGCGGACGTTGTGCGAGGTGGCCCGCCGGTCCTTGTTCCGCTCCATGCCACCGTGCTCGGCGATGGAACGCAACCGGTTGATGACCCGCCAATGGGTCATCCACGGGAGCCACCAGAGGAGCGGGTAGATCCACCAGCGCCCGGTGGCCAGCCACGAGACCGCCCACAGCACGGCCTGGACGGCGAAGACGGAGAGGCCGATGGGGCGGAACCCACCTTTCCTCCAGGTGTTCTTCACCAACGGGACGAAGTTCTTCCAGCCCGAGATGCCCACTGCGTCGCGGCAGAGCCGCCGGCGCAGGGCGGCCCGGGTGCAGGGGTAGGGACCGTAGAAGGCGAGGTCCGGCTCGTTCGGCCCGAACTCGTCCTTGTGGTGGGCGAAGTGCACCCGGCGGTAGAGCTGCACCGGGGTGAACGCCGGGTAGGCGATGGCCCACATGCCGATCCAGTCGTTCCACCGCTTGTTGGTGAAGAGGAGCTTGTGGGCCGACTCGTGCATGAGGATGGCGAAACGGGCGTACATGGGGCCCATCAGGACGAAGGCGATCGCGTAGCTCCACCAGGTGTTGAGCCACACCGATCCGCCGACGATGAGCACCACCCAGAACCACACCGTCAGCACCGTGATCGCATTGCGCCAGTTGCTGATGTGCCGCAGCGCGGGCCGTATCTCGGGGACGGCCATCCCGTTCGCCAGCAGGCGTTCGGACGGCAGGACGTCGGGTCGGGCCGTGAGGTCGGGCACCATGGTGGTGGCCATGGCAATATATTACGATATTTGACCAAGTGATTCAAGACGGTAATACCCCCGGAACTACGACGGCCCCGTTCACCGCTCGGTCGGTGCTGGCCAGCGCCCTGCTGGGCATGGAGCCGCCCGAGCTGCCGGTGGCCCAGTTGGTCCGTCTCACCGGCCTCTTCGGGATCACCGAGAACCGGGCCCGCGTGGCGCTCAGCCGGATGGTGGCGGCGGGGGAGGCGACCACGAACGGGTCGGGGGACTACCGGTTGGCCGGCCACCTGGCCGAACGCCAATCGCGCCAGTCGGCCAGCCGATCGGGCGCCACCGCGGCCTACTCGGGGGAGTGGTGGCTGGCCGTGGTGACGACGTCGGGCAGCACCGCCGAGGTCCGTACGGCGCGCCGGCGCGCTCTGGCCTACGCCCGCCTGGCCGAGCTGCGGGAGGGGGTGTGGATGCGCCCGGCCAACGTCGCGGTGCCGCTCCCCCCCGAGCTCGAGGCCGATGTGGAGCTCATGACGGCCCGCCCTCCACATCCGCACCGCCTGATCGGCGAACTGTGGGACACCGACGTGTGGGCCGACCGGGCCGGGGACCTGCTCGCCCGCCTGGACACCCTGGTCCCCGATGGGCCCGAAGCCCTCGCCCCAGGCTTCGTGCTGTCCGCCGCCGTGCTGCGGCACCTCCAGGCCGACCCGCTTCTACCCGAAGTGCTGCTCCCTTCGGGGTGGCCCGGGAATCGCCTCCGGGCGGTCTATGGCACCTGGGACGCGCGGTACCGCGCCACGTTGCGAGAGTGGAGCCGGTCGAAGCGTGACTGATCGAGAGGGACTGATTGAAGAAGGACTGATCGAGAGGGACTGATTGAAGAGGGTCTGATCGAAGAGGGTCAGCCGGCGTGTGACTGGCTGATCCACGTGGCGTACATCTCGGCGTAGTTCGCGCCGAGGGCGACGAGCTCGTCGTGGCTCCCCTGCTCGAGTAAGCGTCCGTCACCGACCACCACGATGCGGTCGGCCCGCATGGCGGTCGACAGCCGGTGGGCGATGAGCACGGCCGTGCGTTGCTGGAGCAGCACATCGAGCGCGGCCTCGATCATCGTTTCGGACTGCAGGTCGAGGTTGGAGGTGGCCTCGTCCAGCACCAGGACGCGGGGCTGCGCCATGAAGGCGCGGGCCAGCGCGATGAGCTGGCGCTCCCCCGACGACAGCGACTGGCCCCGCTCGTGCACGACCGTGTCCAGCCCGAAAGGAAGGCGGGCGATCAGCTCGGTGAGACCCACCGTGTGGACGGCCTCCCACACGGCGTCGTCGGGAGCACCCGGCCGGGCGAACGAGATGTTGTCCCGGATGGTCCCGGCAAAGAGGAACGGCTCCTGGGGCACGACGCCGAGCTGGCTGCGTAGGGACTTCATGGTCACCGAGCGCAGGTCGTACCCGTCGATGAGCACCCTCCCCGCCGTCGGATCGTAGAAACGGGTGACGAGCTTGGCCATGGTGGACTTGCCGGCACCCGTGGCCCCGACGAAGGCGACCGTCTCGCCCGGTTCGATGGTGAGGTCGATGTCGTCGAGCACGGCGATGGCCGGGTCGTAGCCGAAGGAGACGTGGTCGAACTTGATCTCGCCGCGGATGGGCGGGAGCTCAACGGCGTCCGGGCTCTCCAGCACCGTTGGTTCGTTGTTGAGCAGGGTGCGCAGTTTCAGGACGGACGACTGGCCCTGCTGGTAGGTGTTGTACTGCTGGACCAGGAGCTGGATGGGCTGGAAGAACCGGTTGACGTAGAGGAAGAACGCGACCAGCGCACCGAGCGAGATCTGATGGTGGAGGTACATGTCCCCGCCCACGGCCAGGATGACGATCTGGCCGATGACCCCGAGCAGCTGGGAACCCGGACCGTAGATCCCGTTGATGCGCCCCGTGTAGAGGTTGGCGTCGCGATACGAGCCGACCACGTTGCGGTGCTTCACCACGTTGTACTGCTGGCGGTTGTGCGCGGTGACGACCCGCACGCCCTGCAAGCTCTCCGACAGGTCGGCCAGGACCAGCGCGATGCCGTCGCGCACCTTGTCGTAGCCGCGTTCGGAGGCACGCTTGAACCAGACGGACATGACGGTAAGGGGAGGGATGACCACAACGACGGTGATGAAGGCCAGCTTCACGTTGGAGGTGAAGAGGAACACCGAGATCACCACCATGGTCAGGCCCTGAATGGCGAACTGGGCCAGCCCGTCCTGGAGCAGCTGCTGCAGGTTCTCGATGTCGCTCGTCATCCGGCTCATGACGACGCCCGCCTTCTCCTCGGTGAAGAAGTCCAGGGAGAGGCGTTGCAGGTGACGGAAGATGGTGGTGCGCAGGTCGTTCATCACCCAGGACGCCAGGCGGCCTGTCACCCTCACCTGGCCCCATTGCGCGCCCGCCGATATGGCCACCGCGGCCAGGTAGACGGCGGCGAGGATCACGACGACGTCGAAATGGCGGTGCCCGGGGAGCATGCCGTCGTTGATGGCCGTCTCGGTCAGCCACGGGCCGAGCTGGCTGGCCACGCCGATGACGCCCACCAGTGCGATGGCCGCTGCCAGCATGCCGGGGTACACCTTGATCAACCCGCTCAGCGAGAGCCGGCGCTTCTCATCGGCTGACGGTTGCTGCGAGAACGTGATCTCGGACTCGCCCCGCTCCGGCTCCTCGGCCAGCAGCTGGTCGACGCCGGCCTGCAACTCCGAAGGGATGCCCCCGAACGGGAGGCCCGGCTGTGCCGCTCCCGGAGGTCCTCCACCCAGGGGGCCACCCATGCCTCCGCCGCCGAACATCAGACCACCTCGTCGGTGTCGAGGTCGGGGTCGAGGTCGATGTCGATGTCGGTGTCGGCCTCGGCTTCCTCGGCGGACGCCGCCTGCGCCAGCACCTCAGAGTAGAGGGGTGTGGAGGCCAGGAGCTCGGCGTGGGTCCCGTCGGCCACGATTCTCCCGCCGTCCAGGAGCACCACCCGGTCGGCCAGGCTGATGGTGGAGAGCCGGTGGGCGACGATGAGGGTGGTCCGGTCCTGCATCAGTACCCGCAGGGCGGCATGGATCTTCTGCTCCACCTTGACGTCGATGGCGCTGGTGGCGTCGTCGAGGATGAGGATGGGCGGGTTGATGAGCAGGGCGCGGGCGATAGCGATGCGCTGGCGCTGCCCGCCTGAGAGCGTGTAGCCGCGCTCTCCGACCACCGTGTCGTACCCGCCGGGGAGACGGCGGATGAAGCCGTCGGCACCGGCCGCCTGGGCAGCGGCGATCACTTCCTCGGTGCTGGCGTCCGGTCGCCCGTAGGCGATGTTGTCGCGGATGGAGACCGAGAAGAGGAACGGCTCATCGAGGACCACGCCGATGTTGGCCCGGAGGCTGGTCAAGGTCAGATCCCGCACGTCGTGGTCATCGACGTAGACGGCGCCGTCGGTCACGTCATAGAACCGTGCGAGCGCGCGGGCCACGGTGGACTTGCCACTGCCCGTCCGGCCGACCAGCGCCACGGTCTCGCCGGAGCGCAGGTGGAGATTGAAGTCGGAGAGGACGTCGGGATTGCCGCCGTCCTCGACGGAGAGGGCGACCCGGCTCTCAGTTCCGTAAGCGAACTTCACGTGCTCGAAGCGAACGTCGCCCCGGCTGTCGGCGAGGTCCACGGCATTGGGGCGATCCACGATGGTGGCCTGCTCGTCGAGGATTTCGTATATGCGCTCGGCCGAGGCCGAGGCGCGCTGGCCCATCATGATCAGCATCCCCAGCATCATGAACGGCGCCTGCATCATCAGCAGGTAGACGTTGAAGGCCAGGATGGCGCCATAGCCCAGCGTCCCGTGAATGACCATGTAGCCACCGAAGAGGAGCACCAGGACCAACCCGACCTGGGAGAGGTTCTGGATCAGCGGTGAGAAGCGGGCCCGCAGGTCCGCGTCCTTGATGTAGCCCCACTGGACCTTGTCGGCTGCCGTGGCCAGTTGGCGGAGTTGCTGCTCCTCGGCGGCGAACGACTTAACCACCCGGACGCCGTTGACGTTCTCGTCCACCACGGTCGCCACCTCGGCCAAGCGTGACTGGATGAGCCAGGACACCGGGAAGAGGACCTTGCGCATCCGCATACCGGTCCAATAGATGAAGGGCATCGTGACCATCGCCACCAGGGCGAGGATGACATTGATGGAGAGCATGTACCCGAAGGCCACCAGTGCGATGGAGCACTGCACCAGGATCAGAGGAGCGAAGGTGAGGTACATCTGCACCGAGCGGATGTCCGAGTTGGCCCGGGAAATCAACTGCCCTGACTGGACCCGGTCGTAGAAGGGGAACGACATACGGGTCAGGTGTTCATAGATGCCATTTCTCAGGTCGAACTCGATGTTGTAGGCCACCTTGTACAGCGCAGTGCGGGCGATGTAGCCGGTGACCGCGCCGATGAGCCCCAGTGCCACCACCCAATCGACGTAGAAATGCAGCGGCACGGTGTGGCGCACGAGCGAATTGTCGATGGCGTGATTCAGCAGATCCGGTATCTGCACCTGCAGCACGAGCCCGACGAAGGAGAGGATGAGTGAAGTGAGGAACGCGCCTTTGTGGGAGGCCACGATCGGATAGGCCCGGCGCAGCCACGACTTCGACGAGTCAGGGTCGACGGTGGCCTTGGGTGCTTTGTAGTTGCTGGTGATACCCATCGGGACGTAGGCGGCCAGCGGTTGTCGCCGCACGGCCGTCTGGGTGGCCCCACGCGGCGCGCCGCCGCCGTTACCCTGGTCGTCAGCCGGTGCGCCTGCCACGTCTTCCTCGGTCGTGCTCACCGCGACTCCGTGCGGTTCTGGTGAAAAGTGCTCAGCGCCTGGCCCCACAACTCCAGGGATCGCAACGCCATGGCTTCGTCCTTGCCGGGCAGGCACGTGGCGATGGACGCCAGGTACTCGTCGACCGACCGGTCGGCTTCGGACACCGCGCGCTCGCCCTCCTGGGTGAGACGCAGCGTGACGCGCCGGCGATCGCTGCTGTCTTCCTGCGTGCGATCGACCAAGCCCCGGGCGACCAGTCCGTCGATGACGGCCGTGATGGAGGGGCGGCGAACGGCGGCGCGGTCGGCCAGGCCCGAGGCTGCGGCCGACCCCTCGGCCAGGATCCCGAGGACCCGGTACTGGGGCAGGGTCAGGTCCATCTTCGCCAGGGCCACCTCGACCCGCTTGGAGAGCCAGGCGGCGACGCGGCCGTACGTGCCCTGCACAGGGCTTTCGATCGAGGGGCGGCCGGACGCGACGGTCGGAAGGGTGGCAGACATTTCGACCATCATACAGTTAGATCCTCTAACTAGAAACGCGCGCCAGGCCGGACGGCAACCTGGCGATCCGTCCGCCCGATTACGGCTTCCGAGAGCTCCACTCGGGGTCCAGTTGACGCAGGAAGAGGGCACAGCGCTGCTCCTCGTCGACCTCGCCGATCTCCCCGGCGGCCAACTCGAGCGCGTGCAGGGATCGGAGGAAGCCTCGGTTGGACTCGTGGCGCCAGCGCACGTAGCCCGAGCCGCGCCATCCTGCCGCCCGCAGCGTGTCGAGCCCACGGTGGTAGCCGACCCGGGCGTAGGCGTAGCGCTCGATCGGAGTATTGGCCAATTCGGCCAGGGTCGCCCATGCCTGCAGGCAGCGTGGGTCCTGGGCGGCGACCGCCGCTACCGCGGCCTGTTGCTCGGTCTCCGGGAGCTCGAGCGCGGCGGCGAGGGCGGCCGTGACTTCAGGGCTCAGTGGGTCGAGCACGGTCTCGGGGCTGCCGCTGGTGAATTGGACGGCATGTTCTTCGGCCATCGAGCCATGTTATGAGTGATAGCGGCCGGATCGGACTGGCCGGATCGGACTGGCCGGATCGGACTGGCCGGCCGCAACACCGCAGAAGAGAGGCAGGCGCCCAATGCTCGGAACCGCGAATCTGGTGGCGTTCGCGCCGGTGACGGACCTGGCGCGGACGCAGAGGTTCTACGAGGCGACCCTCGGACTGACCGTGCACCACGCCGACGACTACGGCTGCATGCTCGGAGGTGCCGAGACTGCAGGACATAGTGAATGAGCTGCGAGCGGCCGGGGTGGAGAGGCACCGCTACGACGGCATGGGGCAGGACGAGAGTGGCATCCGGACGGCGCCGTCGGGCGACCGGGTGGCGTGGTTCTCCGACAGCGAGGGCAACACCTTGACGGTTACCCAGCCGAGTTGAGGTCGGGTTGGGAGAACGCGGCCGGAATGTCGGGCCGCCGGCAACCGGCGGTACTGTTCGCGCCACCGTGGAACCCGACATCTCGCCGATCTCACCGACCTTCGAGCAACATCCCGGACTGCGCGGCCGCCAACCCGAGGCACTGGCCCTGGCCGGCGTGCTGCGGCGGCTGATCCGTCTGTCGGTCAGCACCGCCCCCTCGCCGGAGGAGACGGCCGAACTGACGGCGCAGCTGACTGAGGTGGCGGACCGTTTGCACGCGCACGTGCCCGATGTGCCATTCCCCCGATTCGTGGCGCCCGAGGACTACCCGCCGCGCCAGCAGGCCCTCGGCGGCTCCATGCCGTTCGATCTCATCGTCGGCGGGTTCAATCCGCTGGCCCTGCCGGTGGCCCTCGCCTTCGAACCGCCCAAGGCGCTCGGCTACGCGACCTTCGACGTCGGGTACGAAGGGGCGCCGGGATGCGTCCATGGAGCTGCGCTGGCCGCCACCTTCGACATCATCCTCACCGCGGCCAACGCCGTCGCCGGCGCGACGGGCCCGACCGTCCGGTTGGCCGTGCGCTACCGGCGTCCGACGCTGGTCAACGAGGAGGCGGTCTTCGAGGGCTGGGTCACCGAAGTGACCGAGCACCGGATCTTCAGCCAGGGACGCATCGTCCAGGGCGGTGTGGTCACGGTCGAAGCCGAAGGAGAGTTCGCCATCTTGAACGGTGAGGGAGTGGAGAGGATGGCCTCGGGTCGGCGGAAGGCGTTCGACAGCGTGAACGCCGACACCGCCTCCTAGGGGTCCTGGTCCTGGTGCGACAGTCGCTGCAACCATCGCGCGATCCGGCTCAGTACCAATTCAGCCACCGGGTCCGCACCCGGTTTGCCGAGACCGATGCCATGGGCGTCATCCACCATGCGGCGTACCTGCCCTACCTCGAGGAAGCGCGGGTCGAGTATCTCCGCCACCTCGGTCATCCCTACGACGAGGTCCGAGCCGAGGGTCTCGACCTGGTCGTACTCGAAGTGGCGGTGCAGTACCGGCGGGCGCTGAAGTTCGACGAGGAGGTCGATGTGCACGTCTGGGCGGGCGCGGTCACCCGGACGACCTTCCAGATCGCCTACCTCCTCACCGTCGGGGAAGAGGTCAGAGCGACTGCCGTCACCGTGCACGGATCAGTCGACACCGAAGGCAAGGCGACGCGCTTGCCGGGATGGATCGCCGCCAGCTTCGTGGAGTAGCGGCATCCGCGGCGAAACCGCCAGGCGGCTCCGAATTGCTGCTCCAACCACTGGATGACTTCGGATGGCGGCAATCGGATGGCGGTCAATCGGATGGCGGTCAATCGGATGGCGGCAATCGGATGACGGTCAAACGGATGACGGCAATCGGATGACGGCAATCGGATGACGGCAATCGGATGACGGTCAATCGGATGACTGCGAAAGGGAACGCCCGACCGGGCCAGCGAGGCAAACGCCTCAGGCCGCAACCGGGGGCGGTCGCCCGTTGCGCTCGACCTGGGTGCGCAGGCGGTTGTGGAAGGGGCAGAGGAGCCGCCCGTTCTCCTGGGTGGTGGGACCGCCGGTACCCCAGGTCCAGATGTGGTCGACCTGGCAGTCCTCGATCGGTT
>DASXZJ010000029.1:0-161442 GCA_036502025.1 Acidimicrobiales bacterium
TGAATCGCACCGGGAAATTTGGAGGCTCTAACCCTCGGAGAGAGGATAGAGCCAATGCCTACCAACAAGCAGTACCCACCTGAGCTTCGGGAACGGGCTGTCGCCATGGTGCTCGAGTGGCGCCGGGAGCGGAACCGCACCGACGGAGGGCTCAACGAAGTTGCCGAGAAACTGGGTGTGCACTCTGAGTCGGTGCGCAACTGGGTCAACCGCAAACAGGTTGACGCCGGCCAGCGTCCTGGGCTGACCAGCGACGAGCGGGCCGAGATGGCTGAGCTGCGGCGGGAGAACAAGGAACTGCGCCGGGCCAACGCGATCTTGAAGTCGGCCTCGGCTTTCTTCGCGGCGGAGCTCGACCGCCCACCGAACAAATAGTGGCCTACGTGGACGCCAACAAGGCATCCTTCGGGGTCGAGCCGATCTGCGAGGTCCTCGAGGTCGCCCCCTCCACCTACTACGCCGCCAAGAACCGCCAGCCCTGCGCCCGGGTCCTCCGTGACGCTGAGCTCAAACCCCACATCGAACGGGTCTACGCGCACAACCGCCACGTCTATGGGCCCCGCAAGGTCTGGCGGGCGCTCAACCGGGAGGGCATCGCGATCTCGCGGTGTCACACCGAGCGCCTGATGCGCCAGATGGGCATCCGGGGTCGCTCTCGGGCCCGCAAGCGCCGCACCACCATTCCCGCCGACGTGGGACTGCGGCCTTCCGACCTGGTCGATCGTCAGTTCGTGGCCACCCGGCCCAACCAGCTCTGGGTGGCCGACATCACCTACGTGCCCACCTGGTCGGGCTTCGCCTATGCCGCCTTCGTGGTCGACGTCTTCTCCCGGCGCATCGTCGGCTGGCGGGTGTCGGGCAGCCTTCGTTCTGACATGGCCATCGACGCATTGGAAATGGCCATCTGGAGCCGCCAGCACGAGGACCTGAGCGGGCTGATCCACCATTCCGACCGCGGCGTGCAATATCTGTCCATCCGCTACACCGAGCGCCTCGAAGAGGAACAGGCCGTTGCCTCGGTCGGGTCCAAGGGCGACAGTTACGACAACGCGCTGGCCGAGACAATCAACGGCCTCTACAAGTCAGAGCTCATCTACAACGAACACGAAGGACCATGGCGCACCGTCGAGGACGTCGAACTGGCCACCCTCAGCTGGGTGCACTGGTGGAACCACGAGCGCCTCCTCGAACCCATCGGCTACATCCCGCCGGCCGAGTTCGAAGCCAACTGGCACAAAGACATCGAAACCGGGGTCCTCAGCTCCTCTGAGAGCCCCCAACTCGAGACGGGTGGCACCAACCATCCGGGCAATGAGACACTCGGAGAGCACCAACTCGCCGACGTCAGTTCATAATGGAAAAGCCTCCATCAAACCCGGTGCGATTCACACCTCAAATACGGAACGCCAGCCAAAGGAATGTTGGCTGCGCCCGAACGATTGCTGTTGGCCCTTATGAGTGACGGCTGGATCCTGCGAGGAAAAGTAATTTGGCACAAGCCCAATGGCATGCCGAATTCGGTTGCTGATCGACCGAACGTGAATTATGAGGTCATGTACTTCCTGGTTCGCTCTCCCCACTACTACTTCGATCTCGATGCCATTCGCGAACCGTTCAAAGTGGTGGGTGGACCGACCAGTTACGCAAGAATTCCATCGTATGCCGGTCCGCTTGCCTCGGGAAGTCAGGATGGACTCAAGAAGGCCCGGGCCGACGGGAGACTGCCGAACCCGCTTGGGAAGAATCCCGGATCAGTCTGGACGATTCCAACTCATGGTTTTAGGGGTCCTCACTTCGCAACTTTTCCGCCTGCTCTGATTCGCCGCCCAATCTTGGCGAGCTGTCCCGAAGCGATTTGCACGGCGTGCGGCGTTTCTTGGAAGCGGACAGTCAAAGTGATTCGTGTCCCAAATAGTCCAACCACTTCGACCACACGACCAAATGACCCGCGAGTCATGAGGTACAAGGCCAGTTGGAGCAATCTTCGAGTTGTTGGAGATCTCGAACCCTGCACATGCGATGCCCCTACCGTTCCTGGAGTGGTCCTTGATCCGTTCATGGGGGCAGGCACCGTCGGGATGGTGGCAAACGATCTGAAGCGCGACTGGATCGGTATCGAACTGTCGGACGAGTACCGCAAGCTGGCGGTGGAGCGCATCGAAGCTGCCAGGCGAAGCGGCTCAGCCAGTGCTGCGAGCTGACGGACTTCGTTGGTGTCATGCGGCTTCCCAAGGTCATTCCACCGGGAATAGCCGGCCGCAACAGCACCAAGGAGGTACTGCAGTGAAGACACTGAGCTACATCGGCTACCGCCTGTCGTGGATTTCACGGCACGGCGCCAATGGAAGGAGAGTGGCATGAAATCGATCGCCATTCGCCTGGAAGATGAGGTATCCGACCTGCTGACTCTGGTCGCCCAATTAGAGGGTACGACCCAGATTGATCAGATTCGGGATGCCATCAACTCCCACCTAGAGCGGAAGGTCGCCGGTGGCGATCTCTCCAATCGGGCCCAAGCCGCTCTCGATGAAGTGGAGCGTGAGGCATCCGCCAAGCGCAAAGCCATCGAGCAGCTGGTGAACAACGTTGCTGACGCTACGAGAGCAACTAAGTCCACCCGGCGTCGGTCAGGAGCTTCAGCCGAATCGGCTGAGGAAGGAGGCGCACAGTAGTAGGTGCAATAAGTCGGGATGAGAGAGTCAGCACTCTTCTTTGAGCAAACAGCTCTCTCATCCCGCATCACCCTTGACAACTAGCTAAAGACAGCTGTTGTGAGGTCGTTCTGATTGTCAAATGGACAACGTTTTACGGAGTACTCCCTGGTTAATGGGTATAACTGGCGGAAATGTCCCTTGACGAACGTAGCGGAATTTGGGAAAATGTAAGTAAGGGGAACGAGCTTTATGAAGGACCAAGAGGTAAAGAACCAATCATTAGGAGAACTAGTCAGATCGCGACGCTTGGCACACGGGATGTCTCTGGCAGATGCGTCAGCAGCATCTGGCATTCACCACTCCTATTGGAGCAAGTTGGAAAACGGCAAATATCGGACGCCAGCCCCTCGGCATCTCCAGACCATCGCAAAGACGCTTGATATTCCCATCGAGGATCTCTACAACCTGGCTGGCTATGGGGTGCCGGATCGGCTGCCTACCTTCACCCCCTACCTGAGAGCCAAATACGACTTACCCCCAGAAGCCATTGCCGATCTCGAACGGTATTTCGAAATGCTGCGTAAGCACTACGGCATCCCTGAGAATCAACCGGTCTTTCCGCCAATGCCGTCGAATTCAGTCGAACTTTCGGATGTGGAAGCCGATACCTCATCTCGCAATGACGATCGGAAGGCAGCATGACGTCGGACGCCCTTAGCAAGCTGCGGGACTTGGTCCCACTCAGGCCCCTCCGATACTCCGAGGGCCTCCGAATTGCCGAACTTCAAGCCCAATCATTCTTGGCGCTGTCGGGCATCGACCTGCCAGCGGTGCCAACCCAAATCATTTCCGAACTGCCTCGTATCAGGGTCAGCCACATGAGCCCGTTTCCGACTTCTGGAGCCAGCCATTGGTACCAAGGGCAATGGCTGGTCGTAGTCAATGCGGCAGAACCGACCACTCGACAGCGTTTCAGTCTGGCCCACGAGTTCAAGCACATTGTCGACCACCGGTTCGCCAAACTCATTTACAGCGCCCTTCCGGCCAATCAACGAAGCGACTTGACCGAGCGGATCTGCGACTATTTCGCAGGTTGCCTGTTAATGCCGCGGCCGTGGGTCAAGAGCCTGTACTGCTCAGGCATTCAAGATGTTGCGGAGTTGGCTCGACACTTCACAGTCTCATCGGCGGCAATGACGGTTCGGCTGAATCAGATCGGGCTTGCTGAGCCGACTCCCAGATGCCTGCCACTTCCGAAGGATTGGACCACCACGAAGGCACTCGAAGAAATCAAAGATCGACCGATATATCAACGAGTCGCGAGTTACGTGACCTAGAGAGAAAGGGGACTCCCGTGACAGAAGCCACGACCATCAGCAACAAGGTCGTCGAGCGCGGGAAAGACCTACCCACTTCGCCGGTATATGCCATGCGGGCGGCCTTGTACGTGCGCGTGTCTACGGCTGGTCAGGCCAGTACGTCCGGAGATGGTGAGGGCTTTTCAATAGCCGCCCAGCGTGACGCCTGCACCCGAAAAGCGAATGCTCTGGGCGCTGAGGTTGTGGACGTTTACGTGGACGCCGGAGAATCAGCACGCAAGTCGGATCGACCAAATCTTCAGGTCATGCTGGAACGACTGAGAACGCAACGTGACATTGATTTTGTCGTGGTTCATAAGGTCGACCGACTGGCGCGCAATCGTGGCGATGACGTGAACATCTCACTTGCAATCCGCGAGGCTGGTGCCCAATTGGTGTCGGTCTCGGAAAACATCGATGAAACCCCCTCAGGCATGCTGCTGCACGGCATCATGTCCTCGATTGCCGAGTTCTACAGCCTCAATCTGGCTGCTGAGGTCAAGAAGGGCACCTTGAAAAAGGTCGAGGGTGGAACGTACCCGGGCTTCGCACCGCTTGGATATCTCAATCGTCAGGACCTGTCTGGGGGAACCAAGCGACGATGGATCGAGATTGATCCTGAACGGGCACCGTTGATTCGGTGGGCGTTTCGGGCATATGCGTCCGGCGACTACTCCCTGCGCCAACTGGCTGACGAACTAATGGCTCGTGGACTGACCTCCCGCCCTACCGCCCAAAGACCGGCTAGGAACCTGACTCCCGCCCAGGTTCACAAGATCCTCTGTCAAAGGTTCTATCTGGGATATTTCAAGTACGCGGGGGTGGAGTATCAAGGGACGCATAGCCCCCTGGTTTCGATAGAGACATACGTCAAGGCTCAGGCAATCATGGCCAGCCGTCGCCAAGCTGGCGAGCGTCCACAGAGACATCATCACTATCTGAAAGGAACCATTCTCTGCGCTCGATGTGGATCTCGGTTGACCTTCTCCCGAAATCAGGGGCGACGCGGTGGTCTGTACGACTACTTCGTCTGTAGCGGTCGACACCTCAAGCGGAATGAGTGCGATCTGCCCTACATCGGAGCTTCGGGTATTGAGGTGGCGATTGAGAACTACTACGACACCTTCATTCTCGGAAAAAAGTCCGCCGCAGTGATCCACTCCCATCTCATTGCCGTGGCCCAGCGGCGCAATGAGTCCATTGACCGCCGCGCAAAACGGAGTCGCAAGCGCATTATCGAACTGGAAAAGGAGCGCCGAAAGTTGCTTCAAGCCCATCTGGCCGGAGCGGTGCCTGTGGAACTCCTAGCGGAGGAGCAGAGGCGTATTACAGCCGAACTGGCAAACTCCGGAGCCGCCCTCGCCAATATTGAGATCCATTGGGAGGCTCTATCAAGGAACCTCAAAATCGCTCTTGGGCTGATCGTTGCCTTTGGTACGGCGTACAGACGAGCCGACCCAAGTGTGCGACGAATGACCAATCAGGCCGTCTTTGAATGGGTCAAGGTGGACGTCAACGGGCGTATTACGGAAGTGAAACTGGCGCAGCCATTTAAGCTATTGCTCGACCAGGATCTCTTGAGCAGACTCGAAGAAGAAATTAAGAACCCCACTTCCTCTAGGAGAGGGGGTTCGAACTTGGACCTTATGGTGGCCGGACTCGAAGAGCCGAAGCGTTCGACCTTGCAGGAATTGCGGCAGATGATCCTCGAGGTGATTCCTGACGCCGAGCAGGGGATTTCGTACCGGCTGCCGGCCTTCAGACTCAACGGGAAGGTCGTTGCCGGATTCGCCGCGTTCAAGAACCACCTCAGTTATCTGCCGCACAGTGGATCCGTGTTTCCACAGTTGCGCCAAGAGGTCGCGCCGTACCGGACTACGACTGGGTCCCTCCACTTCCCGATCGATGAGCCTCTGCCGAAGTCCCTGGTCGAGAAGCTGGTAAGGGTCAGGATCGAACAGGCTTTCCCGGCGTAGAAGCGGTGGGACACTGAGGGAGGTTCCGATGGACATCTGGGTGGCGGTTTGTCAGGAGCGTCTCGGCCTAGCTGATCGCCTCGCCGGCATTGACGAGACGCAGTGGAATATCACCTCGCTCTGCGACCGATGGCGCATCCGAGATGTCGCCGCGCACGTGACTGCGGGCGCCCAGGGTGCCTTTGGCATAGGAGCCACCTTGGCCGGACTGATCGCACACGGCTTCAATTTCAACCGCTGGATCGCCGCCGATGGCCGGAGACGAGGCGACGAGGATCCGGTACGAATCCTTGACGATCTGCGCGGGGCTGCGGCTAATCGTAAGTCGCCTCCGGGAGCCCCGACGATCGCCGTGCTCACCGACGTCATGATCCATGGTCAAGACATCGGCCGCCCGCTGGGCCTTCAACGTGACTTTCCAGAGGAACGTTGGCTGCCGGTGTGTGATTTTGTCCGATCGACCTTCGTCTTCGGCGCCAAGACGCGAACCGCCGGGCTGACGCTCCGAGCGACTGATATGGAGTGGTCCCACGGAAGTGGGCCCGAAGTCACGGGCTCGGCTGAGGCTCTGGTGATGGTGATGGCAGGCCGCGGCGCCGTCCTGGCCGATCTGGCGGGCGAGGGCGTCGCAACCCTGACCGCTCGCTTTTAGCAAGCCGTTAGAGCCGAGGCATCTCAGGCCTCGGCGACGGCGGGTCCCAGCTCCCGCCATGCCTCGAAAGGGACTTCACCGAGGTCGTGGCCGAGTACCTGGACGCAGACGTGATCGGCGCCGGCGTGGAGATGCTCATCGATCCTCTTTCGTAGTACGGCCACGTCGCCCTGGACCACCAGGGCATCGGCCAGCCGTTCGGACCCACCCCGGACGAAGTCGTCCTCGGTGAACCCCTGACGGAGCCAACTGTTGCGGTAGTTGGGGAGGCCGGTATAGATGTTGAGATGTTCGTGGGCCCGCCGCAGGGCTTCGGAGCGGTGCTGGTTCAGTACCGCGGCCTGCTCGACCACGAGCAGTGGCCCGCGACCCAGTGTCTGGCGCGCCCGGCTCGTGTGGGCGGGCGTCACCAGGTAGGGATGGGCGCCGGCCGTCCGCTGGCGGGACAAAGCGAGCATCTTCGGGCCGAGGGCCGCCAGCACCATCGGCGGCAGGTCGCCGTCTGCCCCGAAATAGGGCGCTCGGTCCATGGCATCCAGGTAGTCGGTCATGGCCTGGATCGGCGGAAGGTAGGTGGCACCGCGGTCCCGCTCCACCAACGGGAGGTGGCTCACTCCCAGTCCGAGGACAAACCGGCCCGGTGCCAGCGTCTCAATGAGGCGCGCCCCCGCCGCGGTCGCCATGGCACCCCGGGCATAGATGTTCGCGATGCCGGTCCCGACGACGAGGTGTTCCGTGGCGCCCGTCAGAGCGAGGGCAGTGGTCAGGCTCTCCCGCCCGTAGGCCTCGCCGAACCAGAGCGACCCGAAGCCGAGTGCCTCGATCTCAGCCACCGTTTCGAGCAGCTGCGGAGCCGGAAGGGACTCGAGGGCGCCGGTCCAGAGTCCGACCCTGTGCTCACGAAGGGTGGAGATGGCGGTCACTGGGTCACTCTAGGGCGAGCCGCAGGTAACGCCGATCAGAACGAGATAGCGCCGACCGAGGCCCGGGCGTCACCAGTCCTGACGATCTCCTTACCCAGGGGAGCGATGGCCACCGCGGCCAGTTTGAAATTTCCGAGGCCGAGCGGGATGCCGATAATCGTCAGGCAGAGGGCCACGCCGAGGATGATGTGCGCGAGAGCCATCCACAGCCCGACCAGAAGGAACCAGAGAACGTTGCCGACCATCGACGCCGAGCCGGCGTCCGAGCGCCGCACCACCGTCCTTCCGAAGGGCCACACGACAAACGCGGCCAATCGGAACGCCGCCACCCCGAAGGGAATGGTGATGATGAGCACGAACATAACCAGGCCGGCCACGGCGTAGCCGATGGCGAGCCAGAATCCCGACAGAGCGAACCACAGCACGTTGAGCAGAGTGCGCACCCGGCGAGTCTCCCATAGGGGCCCGTCCGGAGGCCGTGCCATCGGCACTGCCCATCGGGCAGAGTAGGGGTATGGCCAGCCGCCCCGACGTCGTCGATCGGCTGCGCGAGGTCGTCGGGCAGCAGGTGATCGTCGACCCCGATGTGATCGCGTCCTACACGACGGATTGGACAGGACGATTCGCCGGGCGTTCGGCCGCGGTGGTCAGGCCGGCCTCGACGGAGGAAGTCGCCGGCGTCGTCCTCGTGTGCCGGGAGCTCGGGATCAACCTCGTGCCCCAAGGTGGCAACACTGGATTGGTCGGCGGCGGCGTCCCTCTGCGGGACGAGGTGGTGCTCAGCCTGGGCCGGCTGCAGGCGCTGGGGGCGGTCGACACCCTGGCCGGCCAGATCACCGCTGGGGCCGGCGTCACTCTGTCGGCCCTGCAGGAGGCGGCCGACGCCGCGGGGTGGGCCTACGGTCTGGATCTGGCCAGCCGAGACTCGGCGACGGTCGGGGGCATGGTCGCCACCAACGCGGGCGGGACCCATGTCCTGCGGTACGGCGACACCCGGGCGCAGGTGTTGGGAGTGGAGGCCGTGCTCGGCACCGGCACGGTTGTCTCCCACCTCGGCGGCATGATCAAGGACAACACCGGGTATCACCTTCCCGGTCTCATCTGCGGAAGCGAAGGAACCCTGGCGGTGGTGACCGCCAGCCGACTGCGCCTGGTCCCTTCGATGCGGTATCGGACGGTCGCCGTGCTGGCGTTCACCTCGGTGTCCCAGGCCCTGCGCGCCTCCACCACTTTCCGAATGTCGCTGCCAAGCCTGGAGGCGTGCGAGCTCTTCCTGTCATCAGGGCTCGAGCTGGTGTGTTCGCTGACCGGGATGCCGACGCCGTTTCGCGACCTCTATCCCGTGTACCTGCTGATCCAGGCAGCCGACCTCACCGATCCGACGGACGCCCTGGGGGAGGTGAGTCGTTCCATCGACGACGTGATCGATAGTGTCGTGGCCGCAGACCCGTCGCGCCGAGCCGCCCTTTGGCGTTACCGAGAGGCGCACCCAGAGGCCATCAATACACTCGGGCCGCCGCACAAGCTTGACGTGACGCTCCCCCTCGGCCGGCTGGCGGAATTCATCGACCACGTCCCGAGCGAGGTTCGGGCGATCGCCCCGAAGGCGCGCACCTGGCTGTTCGGGCATGCCGGCGACGGCAACATCCACGTGAACGTCTCGGGTCTCGCACCTGACGACGATCGGGTGGACGAGCGGGTGCTCACCATGGTTGGAGAACGCGGCGGCAGCATCAGCGCGGAACACGGGATCGGCACGGCGAAGAAGCGATGGCTGCACCTCTCCCGCACCGCCGCGGAGATCTCGGCCTTCCGGGACATCAAACGCGCCCTCGATCCCGACGGAGTCCTGAACCCCAACGTGCTGCTGCCCACGACGAACTGAGCTCGTCGGGCCTCGGCCGCGCCGCGGCGATGCCAGCCGCGGGTCTAGCCGATCTTGAGGAGATCCACCACGAAGACCAGCGTGTCGTTGGCGGAGATGCCCGGCCCCGGTGACTGGTCCTTGTAGCCCAAGCTGGGAGGGATGATCAGCTCACGCCGTCCACCGACCTGCATGCCCACCACACCCTGGTCCCATCCGGTGATGACCTGCCCCTCGCCCAGGGTGAACGGGAATGGCTGGCTGGTCCACGACGACTGGATCACTTTGCCCGATGAGTAGGTGGCCAACACGTACTGGACCGTGATGTTGTCGCCCGCCTTGGCGGCCGCACCCGTTCCGGTGATCAGGTCGGCGCTCTCGAGTTGCGTCGGGGGAGCACCGGTCGGGACGACCACCGTCGGGGCGCGGCCCGACGTTCCCGCCGGCGAACGATCCTGGGCGGGAATGGTCGCGATCGTCGATGAGGTAGGGGGAGCGGTCCCCGTGGTCGGTGTCGTCGCCGTCGGACTCGTCGTCGGGGTGGTGCTGGGGGAGCTCGAAGGGCTGGCCGGTGAGTTCCCGCACGCGGCCAGCCCGAGGGCTGACGCCGCGACGGCGACGAGTGACCAATGGCGGAAGCGAGTCATGTGCGGAACCTTTCCGACGGCGAGATCTCGCCGCGAGGGAGTGGAGGATCGGACCAAGGTAGCCGGTTGAGTAGGGCATGGCCGGGCAGGAAGAAGATGCCCGCCTGGCGGCGCGTGCTAACCGCTGCTGTCTCTGCGCATTCGGCCCCCGATGACGTACGCGCCCGCCCCGATGGCGAGGCAACCGACGGCGGTCCATCGCACCACGACGGTCTCGAGGGGCGTGGCGAAGCCGTTTGAGCTGATGCCGGCGAAGCCGGCCCCGATGACCAGGGCACATAGAGCGGCGATCCCGGCGAAGAGAGCGACCTTTCGCGGGCCATTGCAGAAGAAGCGATCAGCCATACCGCGGGCGGGGCGCGCGTCATGGGGTTGCCCTCCGGTCATGGGTCCAGGTTACCGCCCCGAATTGAGGGCCCCCTTCGGGAAGAGGTGCGGGACCGTCGGTGCGCCGTCGCCGGTCGGCGCGGCGGTTTCAGCGCCGGGCCAGGATCTCCACATTCGGGACGATGAACACGCCGTCGGGTGCGGCCGCCCAGCGCAGGAACGCCTGCCCGATGCCTTCCAGCTCTTGGGCGTTGCTCAAGTCATACGCGACGGCCTGCTCAGCGAAGCGGGAGTAGCGGACTCGGTCGGCCCAGAGCCCACCCCACCAGGCTCGTGAGCCGGGATCGGCGAATGTCCAGCAATCGCCCGAGACGGTGACGTCCTCGAAGCCGGCCGCCTGTGCGATGCCGAGCAGGGAGGGCCCGACGCACGCGTTGTGCCCGTTACGCGAGGTGACGGCGAGGTAGAGCTCCAACCAGCGGTCGAGCATGGGGTCGGCCGGGGCCCAACTGAAAGCTCCGTAGTCTCCGTCCCGCACGGCCAGCACACCTCCGTCCGCCAGCACCCGGCGTAGCTCGATCAGCGCGGCCACCGGATCGTCGAGATGCTGGAGCACCTGATGGGCGTGCACCACATCGAAGCCACCGTCCTCGAATCCGAGTGCGAACAGGTCGCCGACTTCGAAGCGCAGGTTGGAAAGTCCCATGGCGGTGCGGTGCTCCTCGGCTTGTGCCACCACCTCGGCGGACGCGTCGACCCCCACGACCTCTCCGGGCGCCACCAGGAGCGCCAAGTCGGCCGTGATGGTGCCCGGACCGCAGCCGATGTCGAGCAGGGACATCCCCGGACGGAGGTGCGGCAGCAGATAGCCAGCCGAGTTCCCAGCCGTGCGCCACGTATGGCTCCGCAGCACGGACTCGTGGTGCCCGTGGGTGTAGGTCATGCCAACATTGTGGCAGTGCCCGAGCTCCCCGAAATGCAGGCGTTGGCCGAGCGGCTCGACGCGATGGCGTCGGGCCGCGTGCTGCGCCGGGCCAGCCTGCTCAGCTTCTCGTCCCTCAAGACGTTCGCCCCGCCGGTAGAAGACCTCTACGGCCAGACGCTGGTCTCGATCGGTCGCCGGGCCAAATACCTGGTGTGGACCTTCGAGAGCGGCATCCGGATCGTGCTGCACCTGTCCCAGGCCGGCCGGGTCGACGTGGAGTCGCCGCCCAAGACGACCAAGCCCCGCGGCGCAGTGGCCCGCTTCGAGTTCTCCGCCGCCACCGAGGCCGATGACGCCAACGTCTACACCAGTGACCTGGCCATCCTGGTCCGTGAGTTCGGCACTCAACGCAAGGCGTCGTGGTGGGTCCTGGCTCCGGGGGACGAGGGCCCGCTCTCCGATCTGGGACCGGAGGCGGGCAGCCCCGATTACGCGGCGCTGATCCGCACGAGCGACAGCAACCGGCGACTGCACACCGACCTACGCAATCAGCACGTGGTATCGGGCATCGGACGAGGCTGGGGCGATGACATCCTGCATCGAGCCAGGTTGTCACCCTTCGCCTCGTTGCGCTCCCTCTCGGCCGAGGAGCGGGAGCGCCTCATCAACGCCACCACGGAAGTACTCGACGAAGCGCTGGCACTCGAGCGCACCCGGGAGGGTGGCCTGTCCGAAGCCAAGTTGGGTGGCCGCTTCGCCGTTCATGGCAAGTTCGGACTTCCGTGCCCGCGGTGCGGCGACGCGATGCACCGGGTCTCCTTCGAGTCCTACGAGATGACCTACTGCGCCTCGTGTCAGACGGGCGGCAAGGTGCTGGCCGATCGCCGCCTCTCCAGATTGCTCAAGTAAGGGGCGGCTGTCCCTCAGAGCTGACGAACAATAGTGACGACCTTGCCGAAGATCGTCACGTCGTTGCCGTCGAAGACCATGGGCTGGTAGGCCGGGTTGGCCGGGGTGAGGACGATGCGACCGTCGCGGCGGCTGAAGGTCTTGACGGTGGCCTCCTCGTCGGGGATTCCGGCCACGACGACGTCACCGTTCTCAGCCTCGGGTTGCTGGCGCACCACGACATAGTCGCCGCTGAAGATGCCCGCGTCCACCATCGAGTCCCCGCGCACCCGCAGCATGAAGGTCGGGCCCGAACCGGTGAACTGCTCGGGCATGGGCAGGAGTTCCTCGACGTTCTCATGCGCCAGCACGCCGGTGCCCGCTGCCACGTCACCGATCAGCGGAACGTTGCGCACCGCCGAAGTGGCCATGCTCATAGTGGATGCGGGGTCGTAGTGCACCTGGATGGCCCGGGGCTTGCTGGGGTCCCGGGAGAGGAAGCCCTCGCGCTGGAGCACGGCCAGATGGGTGTGCACCGTGGCGGACGAGGTCAGGCCGACGGCCTCGCCGATCTCACGCACCGACGGGGGATAGCCCCGATCTCGCTGCGTGTCGGCGATGAAGGTGAGGATCTGCTGCCGCTTCCCGCTGAGGACCTCCGCCATTGGGCTGCTCCTTTAGGTGGCCCCCCGGCCAACGTCCCGGTGGGCGAACACTCGTTCGTGCCGACCCAAGATAGCGGGCGGGAGGGTCCAAAGCAAACACCTGTTCGTTGGGGGCGCCGTTGGTGTTGTCACACCCGCTGCGTAGGGTGCGCTTTATGGCCTCTGACCAGGCATTGGGCGAGGAGGTTGACAGCGAACACCTGTTCGTGGTCCAATGCACTCACAGCGAACAGGTGTTCGGAAAAGGAGTCGCGATGTCGGTCGCACTTGAGTTGGAGTACGAGTCGTTCTATCCCAGGCTGCGGGTTATGCCCGAGGTGCCGGGACGACCGGCCCGTCGAGCCCGTATCCAGCGCCGGCGGATCCTCGTCGGGGTGGTGGCGGTCGTCCTGCTTGTCCTGTTGATGCTCCCCATCCGGGCCTTCGGAGGGAAACCCGTGGCCAGCTCGGTCCCGACGGCGGGCCAGGAGTACATCGTCCAACCCGGCGACACCGTCGCCTCCATCGCGGCGCAAGTGGGCCATGGCGGGGCGGCCGGCCTCACCAGCCGACTGGTGGCTGAGGTGGGCTCCACCGTGGTCGTGCCCGGGGAGCACCTGCTCATTCCCTGACTATCGTCGGCGGAGTGCGATGTCCATGGTGCGCTGTCGATGACGATCGCGTCGTGGACTCCCGTTTGGCCGAGGAAGGCGGAGCGATCCGCCGGCGCCGCGAGTGTCTCGGGTGCGGGCGTCGGTTCACCACCTTCGAGCGGGTGGAAGAGGTCCCACTCTGGGTGGTCAAGCGCACCGGACTCCGCGAGCCGTTCGACCGGGCCAAGCTGGTGGCGGGCGTGCGGGCGGCCTGCAAGAACCGACCGGTGACCGACATACAGATGGAGGAACTGGCGCAGGCGGTCGAAGACGTCCTGCGCGCCGCGTCGGCCGAGCCGAGCAGCCAGCAGGTCGGTGTGGCCGTCCTCGAGCGCCTCCAGGCCCTCGACGACGTGGCCTACGTGCGCTTTGCCAGCGTCTACAAGGGATTCGAAGAGGCCGGCGACTTCCAGCGCGAGGTCGGCCTGCTGACCAAGACCACCGAGCCCAAACGGAGATGATGGACGATCTCCCCCAGGTGGTGTTGGCCGTCTACGCCCACCCCGACGACGCCGACGTGGCATGCGGCGGAGCGTTGGCCCGCTGGGCCAAGGGTGGAGCGGCCGTGCACTTGGTGGTCTGCACCGACGGCGGCAAGGGCACCTCGGACCCTGACGTCGAGCCGAAAGAGCTGGCCGCCATCCGGGCGGGCGAGTTGGAGGAATCCTCGGCGATCATCGGCCTCACCGGTGTGGCCAATCTCGGCTACCCCGACGGAGAGCTGGTCGACGGCGACGAGTTCCGGCACGCCCTGGTCCAGTGGGTACGGCGCCTGCGGCCAGACGTGGTGTGCGGCCACGACCCCTCCGCCCTGTTCTTCGGGCAGGAGTACTTCAACCATCGTGACCATCGGATCGCCGGGACGGTGCTGCTCGACGCGGTGTCGCCGGCGGCCGCCCTGCCCCTCTACTTTCCCGAGGCCGGGCCGCCGCACCAGGTGACCACCGTGTTGCTCTCGGGCACGTTGGAGCCCGACGTGTGGGTCGACGTGACCGAGACCATCGACTGCAAGGCGGCGGCAGTCGAGTGCCACCGCACCCAGTTCGCCGAGCCCGGCGGGTGGGCCGGCGAAGCCGTCCGGCGCCGGGCCGAGGAGGAGGGTCGACGCGCCGGGAGCCGCTACGCCGAGGGATTCCGCCGGTTGGCGCTTCGTGGATGAGCGAGTCCCCACCATCCTCCATGTCGACATGGACGCCTTCTTTGCCTCGGTCGAGGTTCTCGACGACCCGTCCTTAGCCGGCCAGGCGGTCATTGTGGGAGGGGCGGGGGCCCGCGGGGTGGTGGCCTCGTGCACCTATGAAGCACGGATCTACGGGGTGCGCTCGGCCATGCCGTCGGTTCGGGCTCGCCAGCTCTGCCCGCACGCCATCTTCATCTCGGGTCGCCACAGTCGCTACGCCGAGATCAGCGGCCAGCTGCACCGGATCCTGACCGACATCACGCCGCAGGTGGAGCCGATCGGGTTGGACGAGGCCTTTCTCGACGTGGCGGGCGCGCGGCGGGTGTTCGGGCCGCCCGAGACGATCGCGCGGGACTTGCGGGAGCGGGTGCGGGCCGACCTCTCGCTGGACTGCGCGGTGGGCATCGGCCGCTCGAAGATGATCGCCAAGCTGGCCTCGAGGGCGGCGAAGCCGCGGGTCAGCCGGGCCGGAGTGGAACCAGGGCCCGGTGTGGTGCTGGTGGGGCCGGAATCTGAGATGGAGTTCCTGCACGGGCACCAGGTCGAGTCCCTGTGGGGGGTGGGACCCGCCACCGCCAAGCGCCTGCACGACCTCGGAGTCCGCACGGTGGGTGAGCTGGCCGCCCTCCCGCCCGACACGCTGGTCCGCCGGGTCGGCAAGGCCTCCGGGCTGCACCTGGCCGCGCTGGCCCGCGGGGAGGACCCGAGCCCGGTGACCCCCAACCGCCCGGCCAAGTCGATCGGGCACGAGGAGACGTTCAGCGAGGACCTGGTCGATCCGGTGGAGCTCGAGCGCCACGTGCTCCGCATGGCCGAGTCCGTGGCCACCATGCTGCGCGGCGCGTCCAGCGGGGCCCGAACGGTGACGGTCAAGGTGAAGTTCAAGGACCTCTCGCTCCAGACACGCTCGCACACCCTGAGCCGGGCCATCACCACCGGCGGCGCCATCGGCCAGGTGGCGGCCGCGCTGCTGGCCGGGGTCGACCCCGGCGAGGGGATCAGGCTGCTCGGGGTCAGCGCATCGGGTCTGGCCGAGGGGGCCGGCGACCAGCTCTCCTTCGACCTCGGGGATGGCCGGGACGAGGGGCTCCAGGGCGCGACGTCGCTCGAACAGTCCTGGCAGGACGTGACGGCCGCCGTCGATGCCATCCGCACCCGTTTCGGCCGCTCCGCGGTGGGCTCGGTGGCCATGGTCACCGAGGAGGGGGTGCAGGTCCCGGCCCGCCGTGACGCCCCGTGGGGACCGTCCGAGTAGTTCGGGGGACGGCCGGGTCGGGCCTGGGGGGCTTGGGGCTGGTTCTTGGCGATCAGCGACGAGTTCGTGGCGTGACCGACGTCTCTACTTCGTGTTCGACGCGAGAAGACAACGAGGCGGACCGATCGCCATGTCTATGTACCTGCAAACGTCCGTGGCGGAGTGCCGGCAGGATGATCTGCGGCGGAGCGCCGCCCGGCACCGCTTGGTGGCCGAGGCCCGACGCGCCGGCCAATCCGTTCGGGCGCCATCGGGTCGCTCGCGGCGCCGGTTGAACCGATCGGGCGCCACTGGTCGCCGGGTCCGGCCTGTCCGAACACTGCGGGCCGCGTAGCCGTCCGGTCGTGGTGAAAGTCAGACCCGACCGCTCGGCGTGACGTCGCGGGCTTCGGGTCGGCGCGGCGGCCACCAGCGCAGCCAGCGGCCGTGTGGATGCAGGTCGGCCAGCCGAATTGGGGACGAGGGGCGGCCCGCCACCGGGAAGTGAAGGTAGACCAGGGCGGTGGCCAGATCCGAGGTCGGACCCGGTTCGGGACTGGGAGGTGTCGGCAGGCCCGGCGTCTCCGCGAAGGCTTCGGCGTAGAGGTAGTGGACCGGCCGATCCGCCGCCAAGGCCGCGACGGCGTCGACCAGCTCGCGTTGGCGATCCTCGGTGAGATAGGCGGCGACCCAGGAGTGGAACACCACCAGCGGATGACCGGGCGCCACGGTGGCCGCCACCGCCGCCAGGTCGTCGACCATGTCGCCGGGGTGGAGGGTCGGCCGGGGGAGCGTGACGCGGGCGACATCGATGGCGGCCCGCAGTCGCTCGAAACGCTCGACTTGGTCCGGCCACGCGCAGGCCAGCAGCCAGCGCCCGCCGTCTTCTGTGGTGGGATCGACCGGCGACGCATCGAGGCCGGCCCGTGCCACCAGCGCGGGCGGATGGTCGAACGGCGGCAGGTCGGCCAGTTCCCCGCGCACCGCGCACTCCAGGGTGACGCCCGACGTGGGGTCGCCCGCTTCTTCGATGGTCCCGTCGGAACGTTGCCGGTACAGGTAGTGGAAGTGATCGAAGAGCAGGTTGAGGCCGGCCGAGGTCCCCAGGTCGAGCAGCGCCATCGGCAACCCGTTGGTGTCGGGGGCCGTGATGGCGCAGAGGGCCGGCAGGAGCGCGGCGCAGCGACCGACCTCGTTGGTCTGGGTGCGGCGCGTGGCGAGGAGATCGAGCAGGGCCGGCCGGTGCTCGAGACAGAAGCGGCTGAAGACGGGCCCGACATCGGCGGCCGGTGGCGCGAACGGGCGGCCGAAGGCGAGCGCCACCGTGTCGTAGTAGCGAGCCAGCTCGTGGTCGGTGCCGCCCAGGAGGAGGTAGTGGACGGCCGCCAGCAGAAGGTTGGGCCGGCGCTGGTCGGGCGGGGCCTCGCCCATGAGGGCCAGCAAACCGGGATCGTCGGCCACCTGCCGGCAGATGGCGGCGTAGGTCATGGCGCCGTCGCGCTCGACACTGGCGGCGAACTCCCGGAACTGCTCGGGCAGCTCCACCCCGGTCACCGGGTCAGAAGCTGGCCGGCAGCAGCGGGGAGATGGCGTTGAAGAAGACGTAGAGGAGGACCAGGAGGGCCACGATCCCACCGCTGTAGATGAACCAGCGCCTGGGGCGGAACCGGTGTGCGGCCAGCAGGACTATCGCGCCGGCCGCCGCGACCGCGAGCCCCCACAGGATCGCGGTGAGGAGCTCGCCGTTCGAGTTGCCGGCGAGGTCGTCGCTCTGCGGTTTCCCGGGCCGGCCCGCGGGCAGGCCCGAATTCGGGAAGAGCTGCGAGTGCGCCAGCTTGGCGAAGACGACCAGCCTGCTCGACGCGCTGAAGCGCGGGTTACAGGTGGTGAGAGTGAGGTAGGCCCCGAAGGCGTTCTTGAGCACCGTGCCGTCCGAAGGCGAGACCACCTGGGTGCGCACGGTGTCGTAAACGAAGATGCCCTGGAAGGTGGTGAGGACGACGTCGTCGCCAGCCTTGAGCTCGTTGAGGTTGTAGAAGGGGTGCCCATACGTCGTGCGGTGCCCGGCGATGGATGCGTTGCCTGCCTGTCCGGGCAGGGGCGTCCCGGTGTAGTGCCCGGGCCCCTTGCGCAGGTCCTGGGTGTTGGTACCTTCGACCACCACCTGGTTGATGCCGATCTTGGGTATGCGGATCTCTCCGACCGGCTTGCCCTCGCTCGGGGCGACGGTGGTGGCCGCGACCATCGGGGGACCAGTCGGGAGCTTGTCCAGGGCGGCGGCCTCGGCCAGCGCCCGCTTCACCTCGTTGTTCTTCGCCTCGTGCTCGAGCGTGGTGCGCAGGCCGCCTTGTGTGTGCGCCTCCTGGAGGGTGGTACCGAAGATCTGGTAGACGGCGAAGAGGAGGATGACGATCCCGGCCCCGATGAGGACCTTCCCGACAATACCGACGACGCGCATTGGGGACAGACACTAGGTCGGGCGCCCTATTCCGCTCGGGCAGGCCGCCTACTGGACCGTGACCAGCGTCCCGAGCGGGGTGAGCGGGTAGACCGCGGCCGCGTTGGCGATCGGCATCTCGACGCAGCCGTCGCTCTGGGGATACCCGTAGCCGCCCCGGACGAAGCCATGCAGGGCGTCGCCGCCGTGGAAGTAGCTGACCCAGCGGATGCCCGGGTCGACGTACTTGGAGCCGTCGGGGTTGGTGCCGCTCATGGTGGTCACCGTGTAGCGGGCGAAGACCGGCCACGTCCCGTTCTCGGTCGGGGCCCCGGGGACCCCGGTGTTGACCGGAGTGGTGTAGACCACGTTGCCGTTCTCGAAGACGGTCGCCTTCTCGGGCAGGGACTGGCTCACCAGCACGTAGTCGTAGGGGAACGCGTTCCCGTGGCCGGTCTGCACGTCGGCCAGGAGGTCACTCCATACGGCGGGGCCGGCCTGCCCGTCGGTCTTGAGTCCGTGCTGGGCCTCGAAGTTCATGACGGCACCGGTGGTGATCACGTTGTCGGTCCCGGGTGTCCATAGTGAGGTCAGCGCGGCGGCCTGGTTGATCCAGCGCCAGGCGAAGGTGCCGACCTGGTCGTTGCCCTCCTGGGACGGCGACGTCACCGGGGCGGACGCGGTGAAGGTCAGGGGCAGGTAGCCCAGCTCGGCCAGCAGTTGCTGCAGGCGCAGGATGGAACCCTGGGCCACGGTGAAGGACGCGGTCACCGTCTGGGCCAGATGCTGCCCGCGCGAACCCACCACGCCGTCGAGGCCGCCGGGGACGGTGATGGTCTCGGTGGCGCCGGGCACCAGGGGGCCGGTCGCCTGGTACTGCAGCCAGGAGGCAGAGAGCACCGACCACTGACCGGCCACGGGTGGGTTGAGGGTGGGCATCGGGCTGCCCGGCGCCAGGTCGGTCGAGAACTGCACCGAGATGGTCGACCCGGCCGCGATGCCGGTCCCGGTGGGCGACGTGGACAGGACCGTCAGAGGAGTGGGAGGCGGGGTCGAGGCGGCCGAAGCTGGTGCGTCGGGGCGTTGGGTGAGGATCACCACGCCGGCGGCGGCCACGGCTACCGCCACGGCGCAGGCGCTCACGATCCACCAGAGGCGCCGGCGACGCCCCTCCGGTTGCTCGACGGGTTGCTCGGTGCCCTCGGTGTCGTGCCCTTCCGCCATAACACACGGATTCTACCAGCGGTTTTCGTGTTCTATGGGCTCAAGGCGGCCCATATGGCCGCGGTGACCTCGTCGAGCCGGTCCGGGTCGGTCACCTTCCCACCGGCCGCCTCCTGCACGTAGAAGGCGTCGACCACGAACTCCCCCAGGGTGGAGACCCGCGCCGAAACGACATCGAGGCGGGCGTCGAAGAGCGCCCGGGTGATGCGGTGCAATAGCCCGATCTCATCGGGTGCCCGGACCTCGAGCACGGAGGCACTCTCCGAGGCGTCGTTGTCCACGGTCACGTCGGTGTCGAGCAGATGGGCGGCCGACCGCCGACGGGTCGGGTACTGGCGCTCCCGTTCGGACAGCCGGTCGCCGATGGCCAGGCGGTCGGCCAGCACGGCGGCCAGGTCCTCCCGGAGGCGGGCGGTGTCGGGCCAGGTGCCCCGGGCCACCTCCACCGTGAACGCTTCGACGGCCACGCCGTTCTCACCGCTCACGTTGGCCGCCCGCACGTCCATGCCGTGCAGGGCCAGTGCTCCGGCGACCGAGGACAGCATGCCCGGCCGGTCGGGCGCGGTCACCACCACCCGTGGCGGTTCCAGCGACACCGCGGGCAGTCCGCTCGCCCGCACCTCGTCCATCATCTGGCGGTAGGCGGGTGGAATCGGAGCCGGACCGCTGGGCGCACTCTCCCCCGAGAGTTCTCGTTCGGCCCGCGCCACCAGGTCGGCCACCAGACCCGCCTTCCACGACCCCCAGGCCGAAGGGCCGGTGGCACGGCTGTCGGCCTCGGTCAGCGCGGCGAGGAGATGCAACGTCACCAGGTCACCGGCGGCCCGGGCCACCCGGGACACCGTCGCCGGGTCATCGAGGTCGCGGCGGGTGGCGGTGTCGGGGAGCAGGAGGTGATAGCGCACCAGGTCCACCAGGATGGCCACGTCGTCGGGCTCGAAGCCCATGCGGGTCGCCATGCGAGCGACGACCTCCATACCGACCTCGGTGTGATCGCCGGGAAAGCCCTTTCCTATGTCGTGCAGGAGCGCACCGACCAGCAGCAGGTCCGGCCGCTCGACGCTCGCCGTGAGCTCCGACGCCAGCGCGGCGGTCTCGAGGAGATGCCGGTCGACGGTGAAGGTGTGGTAGGCGTTGCGCTGGGGTTTGTTGCGCACGGCGGCCCACTCGGGCAGGAGGCGGACCAGCAGGCCGTGCTGGTCGAGCGATTCGGCTTTGTCGACGGCCGGCCTGCCCGCGGCGAGCAGGCGTACCAGAGCCACGCGCACCGTGATGGGCCACGGGTCCTTCGGCGGCGGCATACGGTCGGCCAACCGGTGCAGCGAGCCCTTGGCGATGGGACGGTCGAGCTCGGCGGCCGCCGCGGCCAGCCGGAAGGCCAGGGAGGCATCGTCGGAGACGGCCGCGTTGGCGGCGAGGGCGACCTCGCCGCTCTGCTCCACCAGATCGGGCTCGAGCGCCACCGGGCGGATGTCGGTGTCGGATTTCGGATGGCCGCGGCGGAAGCGGCGCCGGGACGGGGGCGTGGGTTCCCAGAGCCGGCGACGGCGCCAGACGTCGTCGCTCACCCAGGCGATCTGCCGACCGGCCGACGAGACGGCCGCCATCAATGCGTCGGCATCGGCGAAGGCCAGGGCCGCCGCCACCTGGTCCTGATCCTGGAGGAGTAAGCGGTCCTGTTCGCGGTCGGCGATGCGGTGCAACTCCACGCGGACCCGCGTCAGGAGCGCGGTGGCGGCGTCGAGCGAGGACAGGTCGGCGTACTCGGCCAGCAGCGGGGCGTAGAGCGAGATGGCCCGCACCACGCCGACGTCGCGCAGGCCCCCGTGACTCTCTTTGAGGTCGGGCTCGAGGAGGAAGGCCACGTCGCCAGCCGCCTTGCGCCGATCGGCCATCTGCGTCTCGAGGGCCGGCACGAACGAGCGGCCCAGGTGGTCGCGCCAGGCCTCCCCGGCCTTCTCGATCAGGGGCACGCCCACTCTCGGCTCGCCCCACACGAGCCGGGCGTCAAGCAGTCCGAGCGCCACCCGGGCGTCGTCGGCGGCGGCCTCGAGGACCTCGGAGGGGCGCCGCACCGAGTGGTCGAGGTGGACCCCCTCGTCCCAGACGGGATACCAGATGGCATCGGCCACGGACTTGATGTCCCGGTGCCCGTCGTGGACCAGTACCACATCGAGGTCGCTGTAAGGGCAGAGCGAGCCGCGTCCGTAACCGCCCACGGCCAGTAGGGCCAGATGGCGCTTGGAGTCGCCGGCCACCCGTTCGGCCAGGTCAGAGAGCCATTTGTCCGCTTCGACGGCGTAGGCCCGGCAGAAATCGTCACCCTGCAGGTCGGCCTGCGCCAGGAGGCTGCGGCGTCTCTCGCGGAGTGACGCTTCAGCAGCCATGGCGGGAACGTAGCATTGGGTCCGTGAGCAAAGACGTAAGCAGACGAGAGAGCAACAGCCCCGTATCCTTCACCCACGTCGCCGCCATGGTGGGCGTCGGTGTCGTCGGGGCCATCGTCGCCTTCTGGATCCTGAGCAGCATCGCCGGCATCATCTTCTTCTTCATCAAGATTGCCGCCGTGATCGCCCTCATCTCAGGCGCCTTCTGGGTCGTCGCTCGTTTAAGGAGATAGGGACCGGCCACTAGGCTGACCGCCTCATTGTCACGGCGGCGTGGCCGAGTGGTTTAGGCAGGGGCCTGCAAAGCCCCGTACGTGAGTTCGATTCTCACCGCCGCCTCCAGGTGTTCGGGCAGGTAGACCCTGACTTCACGTTCCGTGGTGCATTCGGCACAGTTTCTCCATGCCACCGTGATGCCACAGCTCCCTACGCACGGCTACGCACGGGAGGGGACCCAGTCGCACTCTGCGCCGCGCTGATCACGTCGTCGAGATAGTCCGCGATGGCCTTGCTCCGCTCCGGCGTGGCGTGCTGATAGCGGAGCGCCGCCACGTGCGAGGAATGGCCGATGGCCGCCATCAGCTCCCGCAGCGTGACGTTGGGGTTCCGGGCGATGACCGTGGCGGCATGATGCCGGAGGTCGTGGGGACGCACTCCCTCCAACCCCACGGCGCCACAGGCGTCCTTCCAGGCGTGCGAGAGGTCCTGGCGCCGGAGGGGGAGACCCGTCTCGCGGGTGAAGACCGGCGCGTCGACGTCGGGACCGACGCACAACCCGAGGTGCGCTTGCAAGACATTGTGTCGGCTCGACGACGACACGGAGATTTTGGCGAGAACCGCAACGCTCAGACCTCCTGACTCGTTCGCCGGGACTGCGACAGGTGGCACTCGAAGCGCGGCAGACTGAAACGCCAACCTAAGAAGTTCTGCAGATTCATCCAGCTTGTCAACAAAAGGCAGGCCGTCGGACGTTTACTTAGAAGGTGAACCCCCACAAACAGACCTACGGCGACGACGGGGAGTTTGAGGACTTCGGCAAGCTCATGCTGCCTCGGATCATCGCGCTGGCCTTCAGCGTCACGCGAGACAGGTGCGATGCTGAAGATGTCGCTATCGAGACCTTGGCGAGAGCATTTCTGAAGTGGCCAAAGCTCAGAGGGGATGAGTGGCGAGAAGGATGGGCACTTCGGGTTGCCGCCAACCAGTCAATCGACATCCTTCGAGCTCGGCAGCGGGAGCAAAAGAGCATCCAATGGACCGAGGACCCTGGATACGCCTCCGACCCTGCTGAGTTTCCGAGTGCCCTCCGCGGCCTTCCCCGCCGTCAACAACAAGTAGTCGTCCTTCGGTTCTATGGCGACCTCTCCTACGCCGATATTGCCAGTCGGCTTCGTATCTCGGAGGGCTCGGTGAAGAGACACCTGCACCGTGGACTCGCCGCTTTGCGCAAGGACTTTGGTAGTGAAGATGGAAGTGGAGGCTCTCATGTCCATTACGCATTGTGAAGTTCCTGGGCAACGATCGCCTGACCAGATCATTACGGCCGCCCAAGAGCGAGCAAGCGCCCTCAGAAAGGCACGTGACAAGCGCTGGATGCTGACTGTGGTCGCCTTCCTAGCCATAGGGATAGCGGCGGCTGGAGTCGACCTGTTGTCGCCATCGGCGGGCTCAAATGGACTTCCATCTGGGCAAAATGCGGATGCCTCAGGGCGTATCCAGCCGCCCAGCGTTCCAGTTGGCGCAGGCTGGTCAGCGGCCGAACCGGCCGTAGCGCCGTCGATCGTCGCGCAATATGGCGAGTGGATGCCCCTGATCACGTCGTCTCTGAAGGTGTTTGAGCATATGACTCAGGGTGACAAGACCGTCGCGCTTCGATCGATCGATGGCAACGACAGCCAGAGCTTGAACCTCACACAGGGGCCTCACGCCGGATCGAGCGTCACGATTGAGTCGTTAGACGGACTTCTCTCAGCTCGTGGAGCGACATGGACGATGGCGGCGACATCGCAGCAGCCGTTCAATGAAGGTGGAGCAGTCACTTTCCTGAGCCAAACCGGAGATGTTGTCCTCGTCTCGCTCGTGGGATCGCCAAGCAATCCGTATTCAGCCACCGTGGCGAGGTGGTCAAATGGACTGGCCCCGTAGCGGACCGTGGGCCGCGACGTCGCCTGTCTCATGGCTTCAGTCCCAACGATGAACCAATCCACTCAGTTGGGAGTCACAATCTAGGTATGCGAAAGTTGGGCTTTCTGCTCGTCGTCCTCTTTGGCGTTGGTTCGATCACGATGCTGGCCTCTGGGGTTGCCGGAGGCGAAGCCAAGACAGGTGTCGCAACGGGTCGAGCCGTTGCGTGCACGGGACCGGTGACCATATCGATTGCCAACCTCAGCGTCTATCGGGGGGCACTCTCGTTCGCCGGGCCTCAGTTCCCACCGGTTCGACGTTTCACTTCGTTCTCGCGGCGGGCACCTACGTCATCTCAAATCAAGGTCGTCCGGGACGATACGTAGGGAGCAAGCCTTTTCGGGTGCGTTCAGGGCACACCACCTACGTCAAGTCAGGAACTACTGCAAATGATCGCACTGCACGACCGTTGGGTCGGTTCGAAAAGATCGTGGGGTGTCTCCGTTGGCCGGAACAAGGAGCACTCCTGACCCGTAGATACCGCACCTCGAAAAAGGTGCCTTGACCTAGAGCCGAGCTAGAGGTTGCTTCGCCCCGTGATTGGTCAGCCACTGAACGTGTATACGAGCGTGTGCGCCGAGCCCGCATTGTCGACTCCCAGGGCTACGCACGAGTCTGGGAACTGGCACTGGATCTGACTGATGCCAGTGAGTTGCTCACCTGCCAGGAGGGTGCTCGGAGTCGCAAACGTGTGCAGGCTCCAGGTCACGCCGCCGTCTCGACTCATCAGAACGATCGGCGAGTTCTCGCTGCCGTCAGGCACCTGATTCACCGTGGAATGATTCGCAACGTCGTCGAATCCGGCCGCCCAGCACAGGTTGGCAGTGGGGCAACTGACGTCCTGGATGGCAGGACCCGGAACATTGGCCGGAAAGGACTCCAGCTTCCAGGTAAGGCCCCCATTTGTGGTGACAGCTGGTTCACTGAAGACAACCTGCCCGGTGACACAAGAAGGGCTGGCAGTCTTGCTCGGAGTCGACTCCTGTGGTGGACATTGAGTGATGGTGTGGGGTATTCCCGCCATGGTCATGCACATCACCGACGTTGGGCAGGCCAACACTCCTTGGCCGAACGAAAATGCCGTGATTGTCTGGGAGTGCCACGATCTACCCTCATCGTCGGTGGTCCATGAAACTCCGTAGCCGCCAACACCAGGAGTGGTCCTTGGTTCGTCTCCGATGACCAAGCACTGGTTGGCAGAGACACAACTGACTGCTGTTTCGACTTGGTCCAGCGGAAACGTGTACTGAGACCACGTCGTGCCGCCGTTGTCGGTTTCCACGAAGGTGTCGCCAAGATGGGTGCCGAGGTTCTCAGAAGCCAGTCCACTACAGGTAACCGCTGACGGACAGCTCAATGCATATAGAGAACCGATTCCCGAAGGAATGTCACGAGACGTCCAGGACGTCCCCCCATTGCTCGTCGTCAATACCCGCGCTGCGTCTGAACCGCTCGAGCCCAGCCCGGTTGCCCCCAGGGCGCAACTGTCGAAGGTGACACACAGAAGTCTCGTAGTGAGCTTGACCCCGGTGGGCAAGTCTTTGGCCACCCAGTTGGCTCCATCGTCGGTTGTCACAAACAGGACGCTCTTTCCGATCACGTACGTGCTACCCACCTGCGCGATCTGGGGGGACGCGTCATAACAGACTGACGCCGTAGGGCAGGTCAGGAATCCTGACGTTGGTCCGTCTTCGTTCTCAGTTCCTGACTGCGCGAAAACGTAACCGGCTAAGTGCCATGACCCGACTCGCGCCCCTGGTCCGGTCCCGTTCCCTACGACCGAGTACACGGCGATCGCGGCCACTACGAGAACCACGCTCGCCGCAATAGCGAAAACCGCGCGGCTGGGTTGCTGCAACCGACGCTTGTTAGCAGTATCCGGTTGTCGATTGTCGTCGCGCATGGCATCGACCAGGCGACCTCTAACCCGGTGGATGAACTCCGGCGATGGATCCGGTGTCTCGTCGAAGTGATCTACGAGTACCCGTAACTCATCCATTGTGACCAGTCCTTTGGCGAGAGTAAGCGTCCGTCATTCTTTCGTTGCCCCTTCTGACGAAAGCAGTTCCCGCAGTTTGTGCCGTGAACGAGAAATGCGCGAACGCACGGTGCCTACCGGTGTATCGAGGGCGTACGCAATCTCCTGATAGGTCAAGCCCGCGTATGCGAACAGCAAAAGTGCATCTCGGGCCGCAGGATCCAGTGACGCCAAGGCCGCCTCCACGTGGGTTCGGCGTCGACCCACCTCGATCCGGTTCTCGGCATCGGCGAATTCAGCATCAGATTCTCTGTCTTGCGTGACAGCTCTCGAACTCCACTTCGTCAGAAGGCGGGCACGCCGCAATTCTCCACGGAAATGATGCCGAAGGACGTTTGTAGCTATTCCATAGAGCCAAGGCCGAGCATTGAGGCGCTGAACATCAAAGGAATGGCGCACTCGAAAAGCAGTGACAAAGGTCTCTGCAACGAGATCTTCGACGAATTCAGGATTGGACCGTCGGGCGAGAAACCGAGTGATGTCGACGACGTAGCGGTCGAAGATCTCGCCGAAGGCAGCCGGCTCCCGAAGGGATGAGCTGATGACGCCCGGATCGCTGCAATTGTCGAGACTTCCGGACGGTTCCACCGGTCAGATGTTGCCCAGGTCGGTCGGGTCGGTTCCACCCCTAACAAGAGGACGTGGCATCGGGTGTTGCGCTTTCGCCTCCCTCCCACTCAATCCGGATACCCAATACGTTTTGGGTGTCCCCGTACGCTTAATACACAGGTGATTGGTATCCAAGTGTTTGTCATCCGGGCTGGAAGCATCCCGAGATGACCACGTTCCCTGACCTGATTCGCTCGTCGGCACCGACAGGAGAGAGCCGCTTCTCAGCTGGCCATCCGCTGGTTGATTCGTTTGGAGTTCGTGGCGGGCGAACGAGACCGAACACCTTGCGTCGGTGCCCGATTCGGAGGGTTCCTATGCCACCGCGATGCCACACGAGCAACGAATCAGGCTGAATCACTTGGAACCCAGAAGTACTGTGACCTGGGGTTGTGCGTTGTCGCGAACTCCTGCGAACCCCGCTTTTGTTCCTGCAAAGCCTCGTACGTGAGTTCGATTCTCACCGCCGCCTCCAGGAGTGTCCTCGGCTCGGTTACACCAGGCTGACAGTGAAGCCACCGAGGCGATTGCCGCGGTTTTGTCACAGCCCCGTGTCAAGCTCGATGCATGGGTAGCTGGGCCAGCGGTGAAGTGCTGGGATTCGACTTCGAGACGACCGGTATCGATCGTTTCGATGACGTTCCGGTCTCCTATGCCCTGGTCTCCGTCGAAGCGGGGGAAGTGGTCTCCGCCTGGGCAGGGCTGATTGATCCCGGCCGGGAGATCCCGGCCGGGGCGACCGAGGTGCACGGCATCTCCATCGAACGGGCCCGGGCCGAAGGAATCCCTTTGAAGAACGCCATTGGGATGATCACCCGGTTCGTGGTGGCCGCCAGCGCGCGCGGCGTACCGCTGGCCGGCATGAAGCTCGACTACGACCTGACCATTCTCGACACGCAGTCGAGACGCTTGTTAGGCAATGGGCTCCTGGAGCATGGCTGGTCCGGACCGGTGCTCGACGCCGTTGTGCTGGACCGGCACCTCGATCGGTTCAGACCGGGCAGCCGTACCCTGGCGGCGCTGTGCGCCCACTACGGGATCGGCATCGGCCACGCGCACGACGCCTCGGTCGACGCCATCGCCTCGGTCAAGGTACTGCTGGCTCTCTCCGAGGTGTACCCCGAACTCCGGGAAGCGCCGCTTCGCGATCTGCACGACGCCCAGGTGCAATGGCACCGGGACTGGGCCGAGAGCTACGACCAGTGGCGGTCAGGCAAGGGCATGGCGCCGATCGACCCCCGCGACTACGTGTGGCCGGTGGCCCCAGCTGTGGTGTCGGCGGCTTGAGTCGGCCTCACTTCTTGAGGAGATCCCACACCATATCGACGCCCTCATTCTCGGTGAGGACGTACCTGGCCGGGTGCTGCTTGTCGATGTGCCCGATCAAACCGTTGTAGACCGAATAGCCCACCAGTTCCTGCAAGCGGCGCGGGAACTGCTTGACCAACTGGGGCGGGATGCCTAACTGCTGGTTCTCCTGCTGGCGTATGTACCCGGCGCAGTAGTTCATGGCGATGCCCACTCGTCGCGTCTTGGTGCGGTTGGCGCCGCCCCCGTGCCAAACGCTGCCGACCCAGACCAGGACGCTGCCCTTCTCCATTTCGGCGGGGATCGTCTCGTAAAGCTCAAGGGGATTGGGTGCCTCGTCACGCAAGTGGCTGCCGGGGATCAATCGGGTGGCGCCGTTCTCTTCGGTGAAGTCGGTGATGGCCCACATCGTGTTGCAGATGATCGGGACATGCGGCCGCGTCAGTGGGATGAGCTGATCGTCGGCGTGGATCGGTTGGGCCTGCTCGTCGGGGCCGATGGCGATGGACGAGAGCGACGAGATGAGGCAGCCCGGATCGAGCACCCCTTCGACGACGGGAAGAACGTTGGCATGCACCGGGATCTTCTCGAATGTCTTGCCGTGGACGAGCAGGTTGTAGATCCGCGTGGTGTGGAGCCCCTCGAAGAGATTGTCCGCCGGCAGGATGCCCAGGTCGTGCTCCAGCTTCAGTAGGGTCTCGTCGATCTCATCGACCAGCTCGGCCTCAATGACGTTGGGCAGGATGGTGTAGCCGTCCTCGGCGATCCGCCGCAGGTGCTTGTCCATCTCCGCCAGGGGACTGCTTGCGCTGCTCGTCGGGTTCGTCACGCCCATCAATGTTACGGATACCGCGGGTTGTCTGCCCGGACCGGACGCCCGTGTGGTCGCCCGGCCAGGTGAGTTCGGGGAATTGCCCTGATGGTAAGGTCAGGGCGGAAGGGCCGTTAGCGCAGTTGGTAGCGCACTTGCATGACGCGCAAGGGGTCACAGGTTCGAGTCCTGTACGGCCCACCATTTGACCAGGGGAAACAGTTACTTTCGCCATCGACCTCTCGACTCCTTCAAAAAATTGGGGCACTTGCGGGGGCGATTGGGGGAACGAAGAACTTCTAAAAGAAATTGGATCGTGGCTATCTCCACTGCTTCGCTTCGTTCATGCACCGATCCAACTTTTCCCAACCGGGCAACCTCCCGTCGCATGCGAACGTGGCGAAGTCTGTGAACGTTTTGATGAAATCCTCGTTCGGTTCCTCAAAATTCCAAGGCCCAGGAGGATTTACCTTCCACGCGGCTCGGGTCCACGTAATGTGCGCCAAGTGCTGATCCATGTCAGTAAGGCGCTTCCGGAGTCGACCGACTGCCCCGGAATCAGGCGGTTTCCACCCCTGCGCGATCTCCGCCGGCTTCACGTCATTGTCCCGACGTCCGGACTTGCGACCGACCAAGAATTCGGCCAACGCTCGCGCATGGGTTAGGTGCGCATCGGAGTAGGCCGGAGTATCGCATGTCTTTGAGGCTGTAGGTGCGTAGCAGCTCCTTGAATTCGTAGGCCAGATCCTCCACGGCCAAGGCACGGTCGCTCTCGCTTCTCGGTGTGTTTGGGGCCTTAGGACGCGATTCACGGCCAAGAAATGACCTGAGCGAGTTCCAGGGGGGTCATCTGCCTAGTTGCTGATTGGTCGGTCTACCCTGACCACCCTCTTTGTTCTCAAAGGTTTTTATCCTGTGGCAGTTGGAACAGCGAACGTCGCACTTCTCTAGTTCAGCGACCAGCCGCTCTCTGGTGTACGCCCACATTTTCGCGTGTCAACACCGGCCCAAAATTGACCCCCTGCCACCGGGCGGATTCGAGGTGATAAGGGGTCAGCATTCAGCCGTTGCTGACACTTTTGGAGTTCGGGAGTGAAAACAGCTCGCGCTCTGCTCGTCGCAGGCTCTCGGTCAACACCTTGGTGGCGACCCCGTTGAGAGTCGTGGAGCTCCTGATAACGACGACCGCCACTCGCCAATCCGCCGAGGACAACCAGCGTCCAACGACCGGCCAGCAAGCGAATCGGGTGGCACGCGCCTTCCCAAGGCTCATTCGTCGCTCTGCACCCGGAGGACTGACTGGCCTTGCACAGCGCTTATCCGCGCCGCGAGGAGCAGTGAGGCGAAGGCGCGTGGGGGTCCATGGCCGTGGTCGGGACCCGGGTGGATGACCCAGTCGCCCTGCTGATCGTCACGGTGACCTTGGCGACCCTGGGCCGAGTAACAAGTTCCACCCATGGTGACGTCGGCGCCGAGACCACCTTTGCGCCGGTCGCCGTCACCCGATAGCCGTGGGGATAGTCGCGCCGAGGAACGAAGATCTGCGTTGCAGCACCCGGGCATGACAGATGGCGGTCGACCGGAGAGGTTCGATAAGTGAACCGCATTACATCGTTGGAGCGGTCGAGCGAGTAGGAGGCTGGGGTGCCGGCGACTAGCTCGGGATAGGGAACCACCAGTGCATCGAGAAGATCTTGGCGGGCGTTCGCCTCCGAGCCTGGCTCCTTATCATCGAGCAGCAAACCTGGAGAGAGGCTGGAACCAGTCTGGTAGTACTCCCAGTAGGTCCAGTTCAAGAAGCGCTGGTCGGCGAGATCGACCACATTGGCGTCGTCCGTGGTGTTCGTGCTGTCACCGAACTCGCCCAGGTCGGCCGGCACGCCGGCCCGGCGGGCGTAGGCGATGCCGAGATCGAGCCCGTGCGCTTCGTCGGGCATGCAACGGGCATCCTGTGCTTGCCGTGCGGCGGGCGTCGTTGGCTCCGGTGCCTCCCCGCATGACCGGTCGTAGAAGTGGAAGGTGAAGCCAAGGCTTCCAAGGCTTCGGTTATGACCGAGGGGCGCCGGCAGCGCCGTGGGGGTGACCGTCAGTTGGGGGACGGGCTGGTAGAAGATGATCGGGCTCGGAGCAACCTTGCGGACCGAGTTGATCAACTGGCGGTAGAACGACGGCAGCAACGTCTGCTCGAACTGAGGGCACGGTGAGAAAAGGGCACACCCAGTGTTCGATCCGGCATAGGGCTCGTTCAAGAGGTCGAGCCCCAAAACGTTGGGCGACCTCCCGAGCGCCTTCGCACCGGCGGTCCAGGCAGCGTCGAAGTGCTGCACCAGTCCTTTGCCGCTGACAGCTTGATTGTCCCACAGACTCTGGAACGCCTGCGTTGCCCCGCTTCCGATCGAGGCCCACGCTGGGGCGCCGTCGCCCCCGTAGGTGGCCGAGTAGAGGTCTTGGTGGAAGTCGACCAGGGTCCGGATGCCGAACTTTCCCAACGTCCGGTTGAGGCGGGCGACCTGTCCGACGTACCCCGAGTCGATCCGCCCGGGTGAAGGTTCGACGCCGGCCCACAAGAACCCGATCCGGGCGCTAGTGAACCCTTGGCTGACGAGGAACCTGGCGTCCTTCGCCGAGAACGAGGGTGGGTAGTAGGGGAGCGTCTTCCACATCACGTTGAGGCCATGGGTGATGACCACCCGGCCCTCGCTGTCCACGATCCAGGAGCCGACCTTGTGCACCGGCCTGATCGGCGTAGCATTGCTCGACGCGCCCGCCGACAAGGCTGCAAGCACGGTGGTCAGCACAGCCGCTACTGCGGCACCGACCAGAGCCCCGCCCCGTCGGTTCCGGTGGCTTCCCCCCACAGCTTTACCTCCCATTCGTTCTCGACCGTCCGTTGATCTCATGGTCGGACGGTCTTGTCGCCGACACGATGGTCTCAAGTGCCGCCGATCCGCTCAACCATACACTTCGTATCGTCTGTCCATCCAAACTCTTGTAGGTGTACGATAAGGGTCGAGAGACGAGCCAGGAGGTTGGACGTTCGAACGCGCGGTTGGGGAGGGGATCCCCCTCAGTCCGAAGATGAGGCGATCCGGCGGGTTCTCGATGCAAGCCGTGCGTGCATCGACCGCGACGGTGCCGAGATCGGCATTGTCGACGTCGCTCGGGAACTCGGCGTCACGCGCCAAACCGTCTATCGGTACTTTCGGACCACCGAGGACCTGCTGACGTGGACTGCGTTGGACGCTGCGGCAGCGTTTCTGCAACGCTTTGAAGACCATCTCCGCCAACAGGAGTGGACGCCGGCGGGGGCGGTCGTCGAGGGCATCGCGTACACCCTTGAGCAACTCCCCCGGGAGCCGTATCTCGGCATGCTGCTGGCACCAGGGCGCATCAGTATCTTCAGCCGCGGGCTCACGTCAGAGACGTCACTGGCACTTGGTCGGGCAATGATCGAACGCTTTCCGGTGGCGTGGTCGGCTCATGGCTTCAGCGACCAGGACCTCGACGAGCTGGTTGAGTGCATGTTGAGGATGGTCGGGTCATTCCTCGAACATCCGGGCACGCCCCCTCGCACAGGTGACCAACTACGGCAGTACCTCGCGCGCTGGCTCGCTCCGGCAATCATGACGCACCCCACCACGGCTGATGACGGCCGGTCCGATGAGCTGCGGGCACCGGACCCCGCTCCTGGCGGGACGTCGGAATAGTCGCCGGAGCGTACGGATGGTCTATATATCTTCTCCGTTGCCGCTGCTTTTACCAACGCGTCGGCTGGGATTCAACTTGGGATTCTGCAGCGGATGGGGGTTGAGTCGGCGCCGGCCGAGAAGGCGATGCGACTCGGCCTCTTGAACCATGCCATCCGGCGCGGGGTGTGGTTGCTTGGTTTCGGACTCCTGCTCGGGACCTTCGCCTTCCAGGCCATCGCCCTGCGCTTCGGTCAATTGAGTGTGGTCCAGCTGATCCTGACGGCCGACCTGCTGTTCGTCATCGGGCTGTTGACGGTCTTCTTCCACCACCGGCTGACCTGGCGGGAGGTGGCCGGCGCCGGTGCCATCGTGGCTGGCCTGACCGGGTTCCTCGGCTGGCACATCCGGCCGAAGGGCGGGGCATACCCAGTTCCTCGGCCTGGGTGCTGGTGACGATGGTGTGGCGGGCCGCCGCCGTCGGCGCGGCTGCCGCCATGTTGTTCGCCTACAACGCCGCGTTGACCAAGGCGACCACCACCTTGATCACCCACGGCTGGAGCCTTGTGTTCGTCAACTGGGAGCCCTACGCCATCGCGGTGGCCGGCCTGGCCAGCTTCTTCCTTCTGCAGAACGTCCTCCATGCCGGGCCAGTGGCTGCGTCCCGAGCCACCATGTAGTGAGAGCGGCTGAGAGTGTGATGGCGTCGTTCCCGCAACCCGAACCTGAAAGCCAACCGCCGGAGTATTGGCGTAGATGTCCGCGTCGTCGCCGTCGATGGCATACAGAGTTGCGTAGCTGACGTCCTGAGGCGACCATGTGGGTCCCCGAACGACTTGCAGCCGGCGACTGCTCGCTGTGGTCGAGAAGGACCCCCGCGCAGGCGGCCACCAGCTCCTCGCAGTGGGCTAGGTTCTGATTCGGGCCGACGGACGGACGGGGCCCGTCCTTCTCGACGTTCAGTGGGCCGCCTTTGTGCGGGGTTGACCGATGTCAACAGATCGCGAGAGCCGCACCATGGCACAAGGCGGAGTAGGGCATGCGGGCAGGGCCCGCCTGTGTCTGGCGGCACTCATGCTGGTCACCGTGGTCACCCTCGCGGCGGTGCCCGCCGCCACGGCCCAGATCAGACCGCAGGGCTCTTCAGGAGCTGGGGACCCCGGCTCGGCGACCGGTGAAGGGCTCAACGCGCTGGCCCGGTTGCCGGTGCTCGACGGGTCAGCGCATGATGCCGGTGCGTCGAGTCATGACCCCAATGGCGAGAACGGAGATTCCGGCAACTACCTCTACCAGGATGCGCAAGGGTATGTGCTGATGGAGGCCGAGGGACCCGGGGTCATCGACCGCGTCTGGGTGACCGGCTCCCTCTTCAACGGCAAAAGCAGTAGCGCGAAGAGTTTCGGCAACCTGGAGTTCTTCTTCGACGGGGAGACAACCCCTCGGATCGATCTACCAGCCGACACGTTTTTCTCAGGTTCTTCAGGTCCGTTCTTGGCTCCTCTGTGCGGGAACGGCGGTGAGTCCAGCGGCGGCTTCTACTGCGACGTCAGGATGCCGTTCGCCCAGAGCGTGCGCGTGGTGAGCACCGGAGATCCGGCGTATTACAACATCGGCTACGAGACGTATCCGGCCGGGACGTCCGTGCAGACGTTCGACCCCACTGCCGCGCAGACGCTGCAGACGGCGGAGGCCGAGGCGGCGCTGGCGAGACGGGTGGGGTCAAACCCCGAGATCCTCCCCTCCGGCCCGACGGTGATTGGCGGGGCAGCCCTGCCTCCGGGCGGGACGCACGTGATATCGGACATCTCACATGCGGGCACGATCAGCGCTATCAAGGTGTCCATCGATCCGCATGATGATGAGGCGCTGCACGACGTCTGGTTGCAGGCTCGTTGGGACGGTTCCAGCGAGCTGGCTGTCGATGCGCCCTTGGCGGACCTCTTCCTGAGCGGAGCGGGGTCGCGATCTCCGGCGCTCGGACTGCTGGCGGGATTCATCCCCGCCGCCAACACCGGCTATCTGTACTTCCCGATGCCGTTTGCGCGTTCGGCACAGATTGACCTGGTCAACAACGGCGCCAGTCCGGTCAATGCGTTCTGGCAGGTGCAGCAGTCACCGATGTCATATTCCGGCCTCGGCAGCAGTGTCGGTGAATTCCACGCGACGTACGCGCACCAAGACCCCACCCAGAACGGGTACGACTACGTGATGCTCGACCAGCCCGGGCAGGGCAAGGTAGTCGGAATGTCCTATACCGAAGAAGGTCCCCTCAACGGCATCGAAACGCTGTTCATGGAGGGGAACGAGCACGTCTACTTCGACGGGTCGCAAACCCCGTCCATCAACGGTACGGGGACCGAGGATTTCTTCGATGGCGGCTATTACTACGCCCACGGCCCGTTCACGCTCTTCGATCATGGTGCAACCGACGTCGAGACCGCCTCACCGATCCTCGGCCAAACCTCGCAGTACCGCTTATTGCTGCAGGACCCCTGGAACTTCCGGAACGGCATCGTCCTCGGTATCCAGCACGGAGCCGGCGACGGCCTGCCAACCTCGAACCACAGCGTCGTCTTCTGGTACGGCAATGGCTTGCAGGGCATGGAGGCCACCGACACCATCGATGTCGGGACTGCGGCCTCGCTCGCGGCGGCCAGCTACCTGTCGACGCCAGCTGGAACCCCAGAATCGCTGACCTCGTTCTACGAGGGCGAGTACGACGGCAACCTCTCCTCGCCGCTCTTCGATGCGACCATCTTCCTGGGATCGCTCCCCCCGCTTCCTCGGACGGATCCCCGGAAACAGTCCGTCACCGATACCGGTCTGACCCATCCTCCTGGGTCGACCATTCGGTTCAACGTGCAGATCGACTCAAACAACGACGGCGTGGTCCTGCGCCGCCGACTCGATCAGGCGACCTTCGAGCAACAGGCGCAAGTGCTGGTCGACGGCGTGCCAGCCGGCGTATGGAGGACCCCAGCGAACACCTCGGCCAGCGGTGGCTCGGCCAAATACGACACCACCAAGCGGTGGGCCGATAGTGACTTCCCGATCGCGGGCAGCCTCACGAAGGGCAAGTCGCAGCTCTCGATCGAGCTCCAAGTGCTGACGCCCACCTTCGTTCCCGCCGGACTGGCCGACGGTTGGACCGACTTTCGTTACACGGTGTTCTCCGTCGATCAATAGCGAGCGTGGAGACGCTCTTCGATAGTGGAGCGGCCATACCGCTCGCCAACCGGGGCTTGACTCTGGTGGACCTAACCGTTAGGTTATAATCTAACGGTTAGGTTGGAGGCAAAGGTGCGGCAGGAAGTCCTACTGGCGATGCTGGCGAAGGAGCCTTCCCAGGGTTCGCAGCTCCGCGCCCGGCTGAACGAAGCTCTCGGTTCGCTCGGTCAGTCCATGAACGACGGGCAGATCTACGTCACCCTCCGTCGCTTGGAAAAGGCCGGCCTCGTCGCACGCGATGGTTCGGGCGGTTCGCCGGACCGTCCGGACCTCAAGGTCTACGTCCTCACCCCGGCCGGCGTGGACCGGGTTGCCGAGTGGTTGGCCGAAGTGAGCTGGCCGAAGCCGGATCTGGCGGAGTTCCATATGAAGCTCATTGCGGCGGCGGCGGCGGCGCTCGCCGACCCGATCGGCATTGTCGACATGCAACGCCGTGAGCTGCTGCGGCGTCTTCGGGATGTCGAGCGCGCCGCCATGGCCGAGCCGGACCGTTCGGTCGCCGGATTGCTGCTCGAAGGCATCGCGTTGCGTCTCCAGGCCGACCTCCGCTGGTTGGAGGCCTGCGAGCGGATGTGGACCGATCAAAGGAGGAAGTGATGAACGAGTCGGACGACCGGGCGCTCGTCAGCGCCCGAGGTGTGAGCATGGAGTACGGGAAGGGTGAGGGGCTCGTTCGGGCTGTCGACGAGGTCTTCCTGGACGTCGCCCTTGGCGAGACGCTGGCCGTAATGGGGCCGAGCGGCTGCGGAAAATCGACGCTGCTGCATCTGTTGGGCGGCCTCGATCGGCCGACCGGCGGCGAGCTGTGGCTCTCGGGACGGCGCATCGACCAGTGCTCCGAGCGTGCCTTGGCGCAGGTTCGCCGCCATGAGATCGGCTTCGTCTTCCAGGCCTTCCACCTGATGGACGAGCTGACGGCCCAGGAGAACGTCGAGCTGCCCGCTCTCCTCGCCGGCCGGGCACCACGGGAGGCCCGGAGCAGCGCGCGGCAGCTGCTCGAACAGGTCGGGCTCTCAGATCGGGCCAAGCACCTCCCCTCGGCGCTCTCTGGCGGCCAGCGACAGCGGGTCGCTATTGCTCGGGCCCTCGCGAACAATCCTCGAGTCCTCCTGGCTGACGAGCCAACCGGCAACCTCGATAGCACGGCAACCCTGGAGGTGCTCCGGCTCTTCGAGTCCCTACACCTCGCTGGCCTCACCCTCATCGTCGTGACCCACGACGAGCGGATCGCCGCCACAGCTGATCGGCTCATCGCGATGCGTGACGGGCGATTCGTCGATGAGACTCGACTCACGGGCGGCACGAGGGGCAACTTGGCCGACCTCGCCGGACTCGGGAGCTGAACGGTGGGGAAGCTTCTCCTCGCCCTCCGCCTGGCGACAAAGGATATTCGCCGCAATCCGGCCGAAGCAGCGCTACTCCTGGTGGCGATCGCCGCCGCAACGTCCACTCTCACGGTCGCCCTCGCCTTGCACGGCGTGACGAGCGCGCCGTACGCAGCGACGCGGGCCGCGACCTCCGGGCCGGATGTCGTAGCCTCCGTGGAGCAGGGCATCGGTGCGCCGGCGTCGGGGATCGCCGGGACGATGACGCCCACCCACGTGCCCGCGGGCCTGACCGGCCTCGAACGAGCCCGCGGCGTGGTGCGCTCCAGCGGGCCGTACCTCATCGCCATGCCAAACCTCGTGGTCGGCGGGCACTCCGATCCGGTGATGGCCGAGGGGCGTCAATCAACCGATGCGGCTGTCGATCAACCGAAGCTCACCGCCGGCCACTGGGTCACCAACGGCGGCGTGGTGGTCGAGCGCAGCCTGGCGGACCTCCTTGGCCTTAAGATCGGCGAGCGCGTGGGCCTCGACGCCCTGGTCGGTGGCCCGTTCGGCGGAGGGTCGGCGCCCGGTCCGCTCGGTGGTCCGGGATCAAGCGGCGGGCGGCTCCGCGCGGTGGGCCCGTCATTCACGGTGGTCGGGATCGCCGTGACCGCGGCGCTCCAGCCGGCCCCGCTGAGCGACGACGCTCATCCCTCGGGATTTCCCGAAGCCGGCCTTGTCTGGGTCACTCGCTCGGCCGCCTCCCACCTCGCCGCCTCGGAGGGCGGCGGCTTCGGCTACACGCTGGACCTCAAACTCGCTGCTCCTTCCGACGCACCCGTCTTTGCAGAGGCACACCGGACGAACGACCTCTTTGTAATCTCCTGGCAGTCCATCGCCGCAAAGGATGGGTTGATCGTGTCGATCGAACAGGCAATCCTGCTCACCGGCGCCACACTCCTTGGGCTTCTCGCCCTGGCTAGCGTGGCGCTGCTGGTAGGCGGCCGGATGGAGCAGCAGACCCGACGGGTCGGGTTGCTCAAGGCCGTCGGAGCCACGCCCGCGCTCGTGACTGGCGTCCTTCTCGCGCAACAACTCGTACTCTCCCTCGTTGCGGCGGTGGTCGGTCTCGTGATCGGTTGGCTGGCGGCACCGCTCCTCACCAATCCGGGAGCGGGCCTCGTCGGCGCTCCCGGCCCGCCCACCTTCGACCTCTCGACGATCGGGATCGCGATCGGGGCGGCGATCGCCGTGGCTATAGTCGCCACGCTGGTGCCAGCCCTTCGGGCCTCGCGCACGAGTACGGTCAATGCGCTCGCCGACGCCGCTCGCTCGCCGCGTCGCGCCCGATGGACGATCGCTCTCTCCTCGCGGCTTCCAGTTCCGGTCCTCCTCGGGATGCGACTGGCGGGCCGTCGCCGTCGCCGAGCGGTCCTGAGCGCGGCGAGCGTCGCCGTCACCGTCGGGTCGCTCGTGGCCGTTCTGATGTTCAGGGACCATGCGAACTCGTTGCACACCTCGGGGGGTCTCGGCGGGCTCTACCGGTTCTCCGGGCCCGGTGACCCGCTGTGGGAGCGGGGCATTGACGTACTGCTCGTATTCACCATCGCTCTCGTCCTATTGGCGCTGGTGAATGCCGTCCTCGTCACCTGGGCGACGGTGCAGGATGCCAGGCATGCTTCGGCGATCGAGCGTGCGTTGGGCGCCTCACCCGGCCAGGTGGGTTTGGCCTTGGTGGTGGCACAGATTCTTCCCGCGGTGCCCGGGGCGATTCTGGGCATTCCCGTCGGCCTCGGTCTGTACGAGGCGGTCGGGAGACATAGCTCGGCGGTGCCTTCCCTGCCTGGGCTCCTTGGTGTGCTCATCGTCACCCTCGTGGTGGTGGGGATCCTGACGGCCATTCCCGCTCGCCTCGGTGCTCGTTGGCCGGTCGCCGAGATCCTCGGCGCGGAAGCCGCCTGACCAAGCAGAGGCAGGCACCTACAGGTGTCCGCCGACGTCAGCGAGAGGTCCCCTTGTAACTGGACGGGTAGAAGCCGCCGGGGCTGCAGACGAAGCCGGTCTTCGGGTCGGGGCTGATCCGCTGCCACTTGCCGTTTTCGAACTTCGCCACGAGCCAGCACTGGCCGGGGATCTTCTGGGCCGGATTCTGGGGGGACATCAAACCACTGGCGTTGAATGATTTGATCTTGTTCAGTTGGGTTTCGAGGCTGGCGCGGGTGGGGCTGGCCCCGGCCGCCTTGAGGGCCTGGACGAAGAGCTGCGCGTTGACCCAGGCGTCCAGCGTGTAGATGTCGAGCTGGGTGGAAGGGTCGACCTTCTTGACCCACTTGTCGAAGGTGGCGACCGCCGGCACGGCCTTGGCATCCTCCCCCCGGTAGAGGGCGTACACCCCGGTGATCAGTGTGCCGTTGCCGGCCGAACCGGGTGTGAAGTCCTTCTCGTAGGCGTTGGTCCCACTCACCAGGAGCGCGTTGAGGTTCTGCTGCTGCATCTCCTGCGCGATGGTGCTGACCAGGTTGCCCGTGACCGTGGGCTCGAACACCAGCTTGACCCCGTCGTTCTTCATCTTGATGATGTCGGGGAGGAAGGCGGTTTCGGTGAACGTGGCGTCGCGGGAGTACAGCCACTTGTATCCCACATGCTGGGTCAGCGCTCGGTCGGTGTTCTCGACGGCGATCACCGACGCGGTGGCGTTGTCGCCGATGAGTCCGAGTGCGTTGACGCCCGCCGGGTACTTCGACTTGAGCCACTTGAAGGGTCCCGCGATGCCCCCGTTGGCGACCATGGGCACGGCCGAGTAGAGGTTGGGGTCGTTGAAGAGCGCCGGGGTCAGCGCCTCGGCCACCATCGGGACCTTGTTGGCATCGATGATCGGTTGCTCGGCACCGTCATCCAAGGAGAAGCCGCCAACGATGGCGAAGTCGTTCTGCGCGATGGACTGTACTTCGGTGGTCACCTTCCCCGAGGAGAAAGCGCTGTCCATGCCGTCGAGGACGAGCTTGCGGCCATTGACGCCGCCCTGGCTGTTGACGTACGCGAAGTACGCCTCCACCCCGACCTTGGCCCCCTCGAACAACCCGGGCACCGGGGACGAGATGTCGCTGATGGACCCGACCGTGACCGTCTTGGCGGTGATGCCGGGCGCGGCGGCCCCTGATGCGCCCGCCGGAGCGCCGTCAATCACGCCCACGCCGGCGAACAACGTGCAGCCCGCCAACGTGAGGGCGCGAGCGCCCGCGAATGACGTCGTGTGTCTTCTCACGGTCCCACCTTTCTCACCCGGTTACGAACCAGAGTGAACATGTCCTGTTGCTTCATCGAATTCGGACCGGATGCCGTACCGCCGGGTGTAATCACCGAATTCCTCGGCAAGGCCGGGATAGGTCCATCCGAAGTCAGTGGGGTCGTAGTCATGTCGCCCGAAGGCATCCTTGGGCCGGTGGGCCAGGAAGGCCTCCATGCGCCGGGCGTGCAGGCCGCTGACCTCGGCGCCGAAACGTCGATAGAGCTCGCGCACCGCGGTGAGCGGGTCCTTGACCAGGGAGTCGTAGTGCACGTGCTGGCACCAACCGTCCTCTGACTTCTCGTCGAACGCCACGGCGGAGCTCAGGGCGAAGGCGCACTTGCGTTTCCACTCCATGGCGGTGGGGCGAGGATCGGCCCGCCGGGTCAGAGGGCGTTGCCCCGCATTGGCCAGGCTGGCCAGCGAGGTCACCACGGGGCCGGGATCACGGTGGGTCCAGATGATGCGCGCGTCCGGATAGGCAGCGAGCAGCGCCTCGAGATGCCAGAGGTGGTTGGGGGTCTTGAGGATCCAGCGTTCGGTGGGCTGTCGGGACTGCAACGTCTGCAGGGCCAAACGGTGCTGGGCGTAGGCCGGTGTCATATCGGCACTCTCCAGCCAGCGGGCGTAGGTCGGCACGTGTGCCTGGGTCTCGAGGGCCAACGTCCGCACGTCAAACATGAACAGTGAGACGCATTCCTGGGCCAAGGTGGCTCCGAACGGGTGCATCGCCCGGAGCGGGGGATTGAGCTTCATGAGTCCGTCGAGCTCCTTGGTGGTCTGCGCGATGCGGGGATCGTTCTCCCCATCGCCCTGGCTCGGTGGTGGAATCGGGTGGGCGGCCTCCCACTGGAGCAGTGGGCGAGCCACGGGGTCGAGTCCAAGCAACATGGACAGCAGGCTGGTGCCCGTGCGTGGCAGCCCGACGATGACCCACGGGCTCTCGATGCGTTCGCCGAGCACCTCAGGGTGGACGACCGACCACTGATGGAGCGAGATGCGGTTGGCCAGGGCGGAACCCAGCATCTTGGAGATCAGGATCCGGCCGAAGGTCGTCAGGTCGGCCTCGTCGGTGCAGGCCGCCAGGAACACCTCCAACGGCTCTCGATAGCTGTCACTTCCGAAATCGTCGGACCCGGCGGCCTTGGCGGCCGAGGCCGCGACCGATTGAGGGGTCAGCGGCGGGAACGCGACACCGAATCGGGAGAGTTGCGCTCCCACCCCGTTGAGGGCGCGCAGAGGCTTGCTCTTCAGTTCCGAGTCCCGCCACGTGTAGGCGATCTCGCTCAAGGCGCGATCTCCACCACAGTGCGACCCAGTGAGCGTCGCTCTTCGTGATCATCGAGCGCCCCGCCCGCCTCTTCCATGGTCACGCGGCGACCCACATGGGGGCGGATCGTCCCGTCGGCCACCATCCGCAGCAGATCGGTGTGGACCTGGTCAGCCACGTCCCGCCCGAAGGGATTGAAACCGAAGCGCCGCATGCCCGGGTCGACCGAGTCAGCCCAGCCCAACATGACCGCCACGATGTCGATGTTGCCCAGGCAGGCCATCCGCAGAGGTCGTCCGGTCATGCCGTTCTCGGCGTCATCGGCGAATCCGACCGCCAGGTAGCGGCCGCCGCGTGCGGTGCAGCGCCAGGAACGCTCGGCGAAGTCCCCACCCGTGAGGTCGTAGACGACTTCGGCTCCGGCGTCGCCGGTGGCGACCAGAACCGACTCGACGAAGTCCTCCGTGAGGTGGTCGACAACGAGGTCGGCCCCCAGCGAGGCGCAGAGAGAACCCTTCTCGGGCCCGCCGGCAACGGCGATGACCCGGGCTCCGGCGGCCTTACCCAATTGGATGCCGGCGGTGCCCAGCCCGCTCGCCGCCGAGTGCACCACCAGCGTCTCGCCGGCCTGCAACCGGCCGCGCCGGAAGAGTGCCAGATGTGACGCCTGAAAGGTCAGCACGAAGGCGGTGGCTTCGACGTCGTCGAGCTGGGGCGGGGCATCGAAGACCGAGATGGCCGGGGCGATGGCGTACTCGGCGATGCCCCCCAGAGCTGTCTTGGTGATGGCGACGACGCGCTGGTCGAGCCATTGCTCCGCCCCTTCGCCGGCGGCGTCGACGACCCCGCAGACGTCCATGCCCAGCGTGTAGGGCGGGGGGGTGGGGACCGACACGAGCTTTCCCCGACAACGGTCAATGTCGTTGAAGTTCAACGAGGCTGCCCGCACGGCGACCCGCACCTCGCCCGGACCCGGCTCGGGCCGCTCGATGCTGCGGACCGCCAACACTTCCCCCGGCCGGCCATTGGCGGTTACCTGCAAGGCCTTCATGGCGGTCACCCCCCGGTGATACATAAGACGCTAAGAGTTCATCGTCTCACAGCGCGGCGGCGCGTGCCACCAATTCGGCCCTCGAAGGCCGGGAGGAACCACACCGCCAGCTGTCGCCGGACATCGACGGGTCGCCGTCCGCCGGCGCCCGGCACGACGGCGTAGGAGATCAGGATCCGCAGGATCCAGTCGACCAAGTCCTTCATTTCCCGGTCGGGCATCGAACCGTCGGCCAACGAGGATTGGAGCAGCGGGCGAATGCCTGCCTCTCCGATGCGACGGAGAGCCTCCACGTGGATGGCCTGGGTGGCCGCCCAGGCCACCGAGTCACCCCCGAAGACCGCCGCGTGGACGGGCCGTCGGCCGATCTCCTTGATGCTGAAGAGCATGCCCTCGAGGATCCGGTCGCGTGGATCGCTGAAGCGGGCGAGGTAGACCTCCGCATCGGCCGCCATGGCCGCTGACTCACGAGTCAGGAGCGCCAGGAAGATGGATTCGTGGGTGCCAAACCGGCGATACAGCGTGGCGCGCGAGATTCCCGCGGCCCGAGCGATATCCGCCGCCGTCGTCTTGGCCACTCCGAAGCGAAGGTAACACGACGCTGCCGCATCCATCACGGCGTCCAGTTCGACGCCAGGGTGACCTTGCTGGGGCATGGGACTCCTTGCACGGGGTAGCGACGGATTCATTGCGCACCCACCTTCGGCGGGCGACGTCGAACCAGAGGGCACTCTACGTTGCAACCGAAGCAGGGCTTCTTCGTCGGCGTGAAACCAGGCAACGCCCGTCCCGGATCAGGAGCGGGAATATCTACGAGAGCCTTTGGGTAGGAGTGGTGTTGGAGCGATGTCCCGCGCCGAGGGGGGTTCCCTGGGCCGAGTGTGGGATGGAGCAAAAAGGCAGGCGAACTGGTTCAGAGGCAGTGGCGGGGTCTCAATGGGAAAGGGAAGGTCACATGAGACATCGTCGCCGCGGTCGATCACATCCGCACCGGCACGCCGTGCCGCTGACCCTGTTGGGATTGGGCCTCGCGGTGGCGGTGCCGACCGCGTTGTGCATGGGCATCGTCAAAGCCGAGATGGATGATGCCCTTCCAGCTGCCCCTCGCTGACCGCGTTCGTTGACCCGTCAGGTCGAGGGCGCGTCCCGCTCCCAGTAGACGACATCATCTACCTCTCCGCTCTCGACGTCATAGACGAAGCCCGCGATGACGTCGAGGGGTGCCAGGTAGGACGTGGTGGTGAGGATCGCGATGTCCTCTTTGAGCGCCGCCGTGTGGTCGTCGATGGGGAAGAATCCCAAGTCGGCTCCGGTGAGGTGCTGCAGCTCCGCATCGGTGACTCCGGCCAGGCCGCATTTGGTGTGCTGCATCACCACCACGGTGTCGACACCGAGGACCTGACTCGAGAGGGCCAGGCTGCGGAGCACGTCGTCAGTGACGCGCCCTCCGGCATTGCGGATGACGTGGGCCTCGCCGAGATGCAGGCCGAGCGCGGCGAAGACATCGATGCGAGCGTCCATGCACGTCACGATGGCCATGCGGCGGCCGGGCCGGGGATCGGCGACGTTCGCCCTGGCCGCGGCATAGCCCCGGTTGGCGGCAAGGAGTTGGGCGATCTGGGTCATGGTCTCAGGAAGTGGGTGCGCCGGCCGGGCTCGGGCGGTGGAGAGGCACGGTAACAGCATCTCGCAATGGGGTCAGGCCTGATATTGGCCCCAGTAGGGCCGATCGGCCCGCCGTTTCTCGAGCAGGATGAAGACCGTTCCCCACGGATCGGCGAACCACGTGGTGCGCAACCTCGCCACGTCTGCGATGCCGTGGACGATGAAGGTGACCCCGCGTGCCTCCAGCTCCGTTCGGGTGGCGTCGATGTCGTCGCAGAGCAGGCCCACGTGGGTCAACCCGGGCCGGGCGATCGAGGGGGTGCCGCCCTCGGTGATGCCGGTCCCGGGATACTCGATGAGCTCCAGTACGCGATCGTCGGACCCGAGGCCAAGAATGGCGGCCTTCACGACGACCGGGGCCGGGAGCAGTTCGCCCATGTCCCGCTGGATGGCTTCGCCGTCCATGCGGTACGGCGGGGAGAGGACCTTGAGTCCCAGTACCTCGGAGTACCAGCGCGTCGCCGCGTCGACATCGGGGACGCAGATCGCGGCGTGGGCGAATCCGACGAGCACGCCGAGAGCGTACGTCCCATCCGCTCGAATCAGATGAAGTGGACCAATTCGGCCGCCACCGCGCCCCACGCCGCCCCGCAGAGCATCGCCGCCGGCGTGAGACGGACCGGCGCCAGCAGCAGGACAACCCAGCTCAACAGGTAGACGTCGTCGAGGCTGCGGAAGCCGACGTCACCGAGCCAGATGCCGGTGGCGGTGAACACCGCGAGGAGGGCCGAGACGGCCCACAGGATCCGCAGCTCGACCGGCACGTGGGGCAGGGACCTGGCCGCTACCACGGCGAGGACGATCAGCAGGGCCAACTCACCGAACCAGAGCCCGGCGGCAATGGAGGGGAGCGCGGCCAGATAGTGGGCCAGGCCGTGGACGAAGCCGACAAAGGGAAGACCAAGGTTCTCGCCACCGCTCTTGTAGATGGGCAGGCGCCCCGTCGCCCAGAAGAGCACCAACTGCCAGGCGACGAAGCCGGCCAGCGGGACGACGAAGGCCAGATCCGAGCGCCGCAGCAGAGCCGATCGCGTTGCCCGCCCCACCGGCGCGTTGAGCGGAAGGACCAGGCGGCCTCGCCCGGTCCACCGGGCCCAGGCGGTGGCTGCCGCCAGCGTGGCGGCCAGGAGCACCGCGGTCTCCTTGCTCACGATGGCTCCCAGGAAGGCCAGGCCGGCCCAGAACGGCGCGTTGCGGAGCAGGGCGGCCAGCCCGAAGATCACCAGCGCGGCCGTGGTCAGCTCGGTCAGGTCGCGCCCCAACGTCCAGAGGTAGCCCCAGTATCCGACGAACACCAGGCCCCAGAGGGCATGCCGTCCGGCCGAGCGCGCCAGCAGGCCGCCGGCCAGACCCAGCATGCCGGCGGCGAAGACGTTGACAAGAACCAGGGCCAGCGGGACGTCGGCGCTATGGCCCTGTGAGATGACCCAGGCGAGGAACGGGTAGGCCATGCGCTCGACCCGCGACAGCGTGTCGAGTTGGATGCCGAAAGAGGTGCGGGCCAGGTTGAAGGGATCGAGGGCCAGCCGGTAATAGAACTGCCCGTCGTAGCCCGAGCCGGCGCCGATGGGGAGACCCTTGGGTGTGCGCCCCCGGTGGGAGTAGAGCGACCCGGCCAGGACGAATCGGCCGAGCATGCGGTGGGCCGCATCGAGCCAGCGCAGGGTGACGAAGGTGGTCGCCGCCGCGGTCGCCACCACCATCGGGACGGCCGGTGAATCCAGCCGGGTTGGACCGGGGCGCGGCCTGCTCTCGACCCGGGTGCTCACGAAGTGCGCCGGAAGCCTTGGCCGTGGTGCTGGTCGAGCGCGGGGACTGGGTGGGCGGGCCCGCTCGGCAGGCGAATCGGGAAGGGGGGGTACGGGGCGCTCGCCACCATGCCGGGGCGATCGAGCACCGGAGCGAACGGCACCCCGGCCTGTGCCAGCGCCGAGACCAGTTCGTCCCGCGTGCGGCCGGCGATGGCCCGGGTCACGGCGTCGTTGAGCTCCCCGCCTCGCCGGGTGCGCTCGTCGAAGGCCAGGCCGGCCAGCGGCGCCAGCCCGAGCTGGTCGCAGAGGGCGGACCAGAAGTGCTGCTCGTTCACCACGCCCAGCGCCACCTGGCTGCCGTCAGCGGTGGTGAAGAGCCCGTACCCCGGCACCGATGTCTCGTCGGCGACGTCACTCGATCGGGTGGACGAGGCCGAGCCCGTCCAGGTGGCCATGACGTCGGTCATCGAGACGTCAAGGTAGGACCCCTCGCCGTTGGCGGCCCGCCCCAGCAGCGCGGCGCAGATGCCGAACGCGGCCGTCATGGCCGAGGCCAGGTCGGCCACGGGGAGCGGTGGCATGGTGGCGCTCCCTCCGTCGGGGGCCAGCGCGCCGGCCCAGGCCTGGTAGTTGATGTCGTGGCCCGGCAGCGGCGCCCGCGGGCCCTGCTGGCCGTAGCCGGAGATCGAGCAGTAGACGACGCCGGGGTTGTGACGGCGGACGGCCGGCTCATCCAGTCCGAGTCGCGCCATGACGCCGGGGCGGAAACCCTCCACCACCACGTCGGCCACCGCGGCCAACTCCAGGCCCCGCCTGCGGTCGGCTGGATCCTTGAGGTCGAGCACGATGCTCCGCTTGCCCGCGTTGACCGATTCGAACAGCTCGGCGTAATGGCGCATGGGATCGCCGCCCGGCGGCTCCACCTTGAGGACGTCGGCGCCGAGATAGGTGAGGAGCGACGTCGCGTAGGGTCCTGGCCTCCAGATACTCAGGTCCAGCACCGAGACCTCTGAGAGGAAGCCGCTCACAGACGGTCCTCGTAGAAGGCCCAGATGTGCTCGGTCGCGTTGATGGCCTTGGAGGTCCGGCCGAGGAACATCCGCAGCAGCGGGCGCGAGCCCGCGCCCGGCCAGGTGTGGCCGCCGCGGGCGATCGTCCACAAGGTGACCTCGCCCGGGCCGCCCTCGTCGCCGAACGTCGTCCGCGTGAGCTCGGCCCCCACCACGACGTCGGTGCGGTTGGCTTCGGTCCCGTTGACCCGGGCCCAGGCCAGCGCCGATTCGGGGACGCTCTCGTCCCAGCGCTCGTTGCGGCTCCCGCCGTAGGGGTTGATGCGGTCGTCGGTGCCGTGGAAGGCCAGGACCGGCACCGGGGATGACGGCGTGACACTGGGCGCGCGCAGTCCGGCGACCGCGCCCACGACCAGGACGTCATCGCTCCGCACCGAGGCGTAGGCGCAGGCCATGCGGGCGCCACCGGACATGCCGCAGACGCAGGCGCGGGGCAACGAGAACTCCTGTCGGAGGCCGTCGATCACCTCCGCCAGATGGTCGAGGTCGCCTTGCTGGTCCCACATGTACCCGCTCCGGGAGGGGACACTCCCCTGGGGATAGGCCACGACCGCCCCGGGCAGGTCCTCCATACCGGTGTAGCGGAGCTGTTGCCGCGCGGTCGACGTGGTGCCGTGCAGCGAGAGGACGAGGGCCCTGGGCTCGGACTCGGGGACCGAGACGAGGACCTCGCGCCCGCCAATGGAGCGTCGGACGGCCATGGGGCAGACATTCTCACACGCGGCCCTCCGGGTAGCGTTCGGGAGTGCTCGGCTTCTTCTCGTTCACCGAGGTCACCGACCCGGCCGCGCACCACGCCTACAACGAATGGCATCAACTGGATCATCTGCCCGAGCAGTTCTCGCTCGACGGCGTCCGCTTCGGCCAGCGCTGGGTCTGCACGCCTCGCTGCCGTTCCGGCCGGGTTGCGGTCAGCTCGCTCCTGGCGCCGTGCCACTACATGACCCTCTACCTGTTGCGGGACGCCGACGTTCTCCCGGGGTTCTTCGGGTTGGCGGCGCGGTTGGGGGAAGCCGATCGGTTCTTCGCCGCCCGGGTGTCACACCTCGCAGGGCCCTTCTCGCTCACGGGCCGTTGGGCGGCGCCGAGGGTCGGTGTATCGGCCGACGCCGTGCCCTTCCGCCCCGCCAACGGCGTCTACGTGGTGGTCGGACCCGAGGTGGATGGCGCCGACCTGACCGCGCGGGCCGGGGTGGCCGGCGCCTGGGCCTTTGCCGACGAGGAAGGCGCCCGCCACATCACGGTCGCCTTCGTGGACGGGGATCTGCCGGCGGTGACGGCCGGGCTGGGGGAGTGGTGCCTTCGGGCCGGCCACGTCATGGAGTGGGCCGGACCCCTGGAGAGGATCGATGCCTATTCATGGGACTGGTTCGATAGATTGACCCCCCAATGACCAGTGCCAGCAAGTCCAAGGCCCAGCGGCGGGCGGAGTCGCAGCAGAAGGCAGCCCAGCGGCGGGCGGCCGAACTGCGGGCCAAGCGGGCCCGAGTTGCCCTGCGCGGCGGCGGCGTGGTCGCCCTGGTGGCGGTGATCGTTCTCATCGTCGTCCTGGTCACCAGCAGCTCGTCCGGACCGCCGCCCACCCAGACCAATCCGCATGTCACCACCAGCGCGATCCCGGCCTCCTTGCATATGACCACCGCCCCGGCGGCCAAGGCCGGCCCCGAGGTGGTGCCCATCCAGACCGGTCCCCCGCTGGCCACCCTGGCCAACGCGGCGACCGGCCAGAACGTCGATGGGATCCAGTGCCAGACCAACGAGCAGTTGGTGACCCACGTGCACTCGCACCTGGAGATCTTCGTGAACGGCCAGCAGATGAAGGTGCCCTACGGCATCGGCATCCCGGGCTTCTCGGGCAGCAACCAGACCACCTCGGGTGACTTCTTCGTGTCCACCGGGAGTTGCTTCTACTGGCTGCACACCCACGCCAACGACGGCATCATCCACATCGAGTCCCCCAGCCTGACCAGTCGCTTCACGCTGGGTCAGTTCTTCGCCGAATGGGGCATCCCGTTGAGCTCGACCCAGGTCGGCCCGGACAAGGGGAAGGTCACCGCCTTCTTCGCCTCGCCCGGCAAGAAGGCGGGCATCTACCACGGCGACCCGGCCAACCTGCCGCTCGGCGACCACTACCAGATCCAGCTCGATGTGGGCACTCCCGTGGTGGCGCCCGTCGACATCACCAAGTGGGGCAGCCTCTAACCCGATGGACTGCGACATCGTAGTCGTCGGCCTCGGGCCCGGCGGGGAGGAAGTAGCCGGCAAGTTGGCCAGCGCTGGCCTCGACGTCGTCGGCATCGAGGCGGAGCTGCTGGGCGGGGAGTGCCCCTACTGGGGCTGCATCCCCTCCAAGATGATCGTGCGGGCGGCCGACCTCCTGGCCGAGGGCCGCCGCATCCCCAGCAACGCCGGCGCGTCGGTCATCACACCCGACTGGGCCCCGGTGGCGCGGCGGATCCGCGACGAGGCCACCGACTCCTGGAACGACCGGGTGGCCGTGGACCGGTTCGTCGGGCGTGGCGGTCACTTCGTCCGCGGCCGCGCCCGGGTCACCGGGCCGATGACGGTGGAGGTCGGCGGTGAGGCCTTCACCGCCCGCCAGGCACTGGTGCTGTCGACCGGGCAGCGGCCCTGGATCCCGCCGATGTTCGCCGACATCCCGCACTGGACCAACCGCGAGGCGATCGCGGCCGAGCAGCTGCCCACTTCCCTGCTGATCGTGGGCGGAGGCGCCATCGGTCTCGAGATCGGGCAGGCCATGGCCCGGTTCGGGGTGCAGGTCACGGTGGTGGAGATGGGCCCCCGTCTGCTCAGTCCCGAGGAGCCCGAGGCCTCCGAGCTGATCACCGAAATCCTCGAGCGCGAGGGGATCACTGTCCTCACCGGCGCCACCATCGAGCGGGTCGAGTCGTCCGCGGCCACCGGGTGCACCCTGCATCTCGCCGACGGGGCATCGGTGTCGGCCGAACGCGTCCTGGTGGCCACGGGTCGTCGCTCGGATCTGGCCGGCCTCGGGGTGGCCGCGCTCGGCCTGGACGAGCGCGCGCCGGCGTTACCGGTCGACGCCAGGATGCGCGTGCTCCCGGGCGTCTGGGCCGTGGGGGACATCACGGGGAAGGGCGCCTTCACCCATGTGGCCATGTACCAGGCCCGGATCTGCGTGGCCGACATCCTCGGGCATCCGATTGCCGAGGCCGACTACCGCGCCCTGCCCCGGGTGACGTTCACCGATCCTGAGATCGGCTCAGTCGGCCAGACCGAGGCGGCAGCCCGCGGGAGCGGGGGTGAGGTGCGGGTGATGAGCGAACCGATCGCCAAGTCGGCCCGCGGCTGGATCGCCCGGGCTGAGGGCCTGGTGAAGCTGGTCGAGAAGGACGGCGTCCTGGTCGGCGCCACCTCCATGGGACCGACGGGCGGCGAGGTGCTGGGACTGCTCACGCTGGCGGTCCATGCCCGGGTGCCGGTGGAGACCCTCAAGTCGATGATCTACGCCTATCCGACCTTCCACCGGGCCATCGACTCGGCGCTGTGGTCGTGATCGGTCAGGCTGGCCAGGATCGGCTGGGCGTGGTGCAGCAGCAGTGAGAGGTGACCCTCCCCGGGAATGACGGTGAGGTCGGCGACGGGGAGGTGCGCCAGCAGGAACTCGCGGTACTCCGGCGGGCCCGTGTGGTCCTCGGAGCCTTCCCACAGGTGCACCGGCGCGGTGACCTCCTCGAGGTCGAAGCCCCAGGGACCGCCAAAGATGCGGTAGTCCTGCAGCACGCCCCGCGTGCCCTGGCGCATGGACTCCTTGATGAACGCCACCGCGGCATCGGGTGAACCGAGTTCATCCAGCGCGGCGCGGTCGACCGCCGGCAGGCTCCGGTGGGCCTCCTGGTAGAGGCGGGTGTCGGAGGCATCGGCAATGGCGGCGCGCATGAGGGCCGCGGCCACGCGGGGAGCCCAGCGGACGAGGAAGAGCAGGATGCGGTCGTCGCCGCTCAGGCCGCGAGTCGTCCCGAAGAGATCGAGCGGGACGGCGCTCGACAGCAGCCCGACCGTGGTCACCCGCGCCCCCAAGCGCGCCGCGCAGGCAGCGGCGTAGGGACCCCCGCTCGACCACCCCATGATGGCGAACCGATCGATACCCAGCGCGTCGGTGAGTGCCGCCACGTCGCCGGGCCAGTCCAGCAGAGAGCGGCCCGGCTGGAAGGTGGACCGACCCATCCCCGGCCGGTCCGGCGAGATGAGGCGTATTCCCAGCGCCACGGCGGCGTCGTGGGCGGGCGCGGCGTCGAGGCGCGAGCTCAGCCCTCCGTGGCAGCTCAGGAGAGGGGTGCCGTCGGGATCGCCGTACTCCTCGTAGGCCAGGTCGCGGCCGTCGGGCAGGGCGACGAGAGAGGTCATGCCTGTCGGCGGGGGAGACCACGAACGGCGGGTGGGAGCATCCCAGGAACAAGTAGCCGCACGCAGGCACGCTATAGGGTTCGGGGATGAGCGCGAACGTCGATGAACTGGTTGACCAGCTGCTGGCGAAGCATCCGCCGGCCGAGACGCCGGCCAAGGAATTCCTGGGAGCGCAGTTCGATCAGGGGCTGGCTTGGCTCCACTTTCCGCCGGAGTGCGGCGGACTGGGGCTCACACCCAAGGATCAGCAGCACGCGCAGTCCCGCCTCAACCATGGCGGTGCGCCGATCGCCGGCATGCGGAACCCCATCGGCTACGGCATGTGCGCACCGACCATCGTGGCCCACGGTACGGACGAGCAGAAGGAGCGCTACCTGCGCCCCCTGTTCACTTCCGAGGAGATCTGGTGCCAGCTCTTCAGCGAGCCGGGGGCGGGATCCGATGTGGCCGGTCTCAGCACCAAGGCGGAGCGCGACGGGGAGGAGTGGATCCTCAACGGCCAGAAGGTGTGGACGACGCTGGCCCACATCTCGTCGTTCGGGCTCCTGGTGGCCCGCACCAACCCCGACGTGCCCAAGCACCGGGGCATGACGGCCTTCCTGGTCGACATGAAGGCCCCGGGGGTCGAGGTGCGACCGCTCTACCAGATCACGGGCGAGGCGGAGTTCAATGAGGTTTTCTTTACCGATGCCCGGATGCCCGACGCGGCGAGATTGGGCGCCGAGGGCGACGGCTGGCGGGTGGCCGTCACCACACTGATGAACGAGCGGGTCTCCATCGGCGGCGCGGTGGTGCGTCGGGGCAGCGGCCCCATCGCCGAGGCCTTGAAGATCTGGGCCGAGCGGTGGAACGGTGACACCAGCTCGCACGCGCTGGCCCTACGTGATCGTCTCATCTCGAGCTGGATCCGTTGCGAGGTGTTCAGCATGACCAACCAGCGGGCCTCCCAGGTGCGCCGGTCGGGGACGCCCGGACCCGAGGGCTCGGTGGGCAAGCTGGCCTACGCCGAGGAGAACCAGCGTGTCTACGACCTCTGCGTCGACCTGTTGGGGGCCGACGGCATGCTGTTCCCGTCGGGGTACCCCATGATCCGCCCCGACCTGGTCGGGATGAACAATCCCGATGCCCGCAAGATGTTCTTGCGGGTGCGGGCCAACTCCATCGAGGGGGGCACCTCGGAGGTGATGCGCAACATCTTGAGCGAGCGGGTGCTCGGCCTACCCGGTGACGTGCGTAACGACAAGGGACTCGCGTGGAAGGACGTGCCGCGCAGCTAGGTCGGCGCGCGTCGGGCATGGAGGGAGACGTCGACCGGGAGAAGGAGCTGGCTGCGTCGGCGTCCGCCGAGTTGGTGGAGAGCGGGATGGTGGTCGGGCTGGGCACCGGCACGACGGTCGCCTATCTCGTTCCAGCCCTCGGTCGACGCCGGCTCGACATCACCTGCGTGGCCACCTCGCCGGCCACCGAGGAACTGGCTCGCCGGGTCGGGCTGCGCGTCGTGCCGTTCGTCGGCCTCGATCGGTTGGATCTGGCCATCGACGGCGCCGATCAGGTCGACCCTGACTGCTGGCTGGTCAAGGGGGGTGGTGGCGCACAGACGAGAGAGAAGATCGTGGCCGCGGCGGCGGACCGGTTCGTGGTCATCGTGTCGTCGAACAAACTGGTCGGACGATTGCGTCCCCCGGTCCCGCTCGAGCTGATGTCGTTCGGCCTCGATGTCGTGCGCCGGGAGTTTCCGGTTCTGACCCTGCGAGATGCACCACCGACCCCGGACGGGGGCGTGCTGGCTGACTACTGGGGGGACATCGATGATCCGCCGGGGCTGGCGGCCCGTTTCGAGGCCTCCCCGGGCATCGTGTCGCACGGCCTGTTCCGCCCCGGCCTGGTGTCGGTGGTCCTGGTCGGTCGCGGCAGCCAGGTGGAGTCGGTTCAGCCCAGCGCGGCCTGAGCCATCGGGTTCGGGACAGGCTCGGCCACCTTGGTCAGCCGGTGCCGGTCGATGTGATGGAACGGTTCTTGAGTGCCGAGGACCTCGAGCAGGGTGTCCTGCTCGTAGGACCACGTGCCGTCCGCTTCGATGGTCACTTCCATGTGGAAGCTGAGGGTGCGGTAGGCGTGTTCGAGGAACGGGTTCGAGGCGATCCCGAAGGCCGTGTCGCCGCGGCTGGCCCGCACGCTGAACCGCGTCGCGTCGGCTGACGCCGAGCCGCCGGCCAGCGCTACCTGGGCCCGGGGAATGCCGAGGGTGAGGATGACGGCGCCGGTGGCCGGTTCCCACAGCCAGTACCCGACTTGGTCGTGAAACGCCTCCACCTCGCCGGGCTTGACGATGTGCGTGTGGTAGCGCAGACCGTAGAACAGTTGCGGACCGTTGGTCTGCGCGTCGATCGGTTGCAGGTCGTAGTGCTCGACATAGACGTTCTGCTCGGTGCCCTCGACCACGGGGTGCTGGTCGAACCCTGTGGTGCCGGTCCAGGTCCCCGCCATCGGTCGTAGGGGTCCCAGGTTGGCCAGCGTGTCGGGATCGGGCTCGGGTTCGGTGAAGATGTCCTCCGGGAAGCCGGGCATCGTTCGTTGCCGCTCAGACGCCAGGAGTGAACGTGACGGGCAGAGAGGTCGGCGAGCGGAACACCTGGCCGCATATGTGGGGGTCGCTGTCCCCGGGATTGAGCGCCAGGTTCGGCAGTCGGTCGAGCACCCGGTTGATTAGGGCGCGCGTCTCCAGTCGGGCCAGGTGCATGCCCAGACACATGTGGGGCCCGTGGGCGAAGGCGATGTGCGGGATGGCCGGGCGGAAAATGTCGAAGACATCGGGATTCTCCCAACGCGTCTCGTCGTGGTTGGCCGATCCGATGTTGGGCGTGATGCTCTCGCCGGCGGCGAGCGTGACGCCGCCAATCTCCACCTCGCAGGTGGTGGTCCGGTTGATGGTCAACAACGGGGGCTCCAGCCGCAGGGCCTCCTCGATGGCCTGGGGGAGCAGGGAGCGGTCGCGGCGCACGGCCTCCAGCTGATCGGTGTGCGTCAGCAACAGGTAGAGCAGGTTCCCCGACGATCGGTAGGTGGTCTCCGCCCCGGCCGGGAGGAGGAGGCGGAGGAAGGAGTAGATGGCCTCGTCGGTCAGGCGCTCGCCGTCCACCTCGGCGGTGACCAGGTCGCTGATCACGTCCTCCTTCGGCGCGGCGCGGCGTTCGGCCACCACGTCGGCGAAGTAGTCCCGCAACGCCTCGGAGGCGGCCAGGCCACGGTCGATGTCGGCTACCAGCCCGATGAGCTCGACCGACCACCGTTGGAACTGGACGAAGTCCTCTTCGGACAGGCCGAGCAGGCGGGCGATGACCCGGACCGGGAATTCGAAGGTGAGCTGGCGCACCAGGTCGGCCTTACCATCGCCGATGAACCGGTCGATCAGCTCGTCGATGATAGGACCGATGAACTCCGGCTCCCAGCGGGCCAATGACTTCTCGCGGAAGGCGTGGGCCACCAGGTTGCGGTGCCCTTTGTGCTCGGGGTCGTCCATCCCCAGGATCATGTGACCCATCACCATCCCGATGGTGGCGTCGTAGCCCGTTGAGGTGAACGTCTTGGCGTCGCGCAAGATGCGGGAGCAGTCGTCGTAGCGGAAGGCGATCCATCCGGGGGCCACCTCTATGCCTTCGGGGAGGAAGTCCATCGGCATGAGATTGCCCTTCCAGACCGGTGTGTCCCGGCGCTTGGCGATGAAGTCGGGATACGGGTCGCGCGTGTCGCCCGCCACCACGTCGGAGAAGGCGGCGAAGGGGTCGTACTCCTGTTCGTCAGTCGCACTCATAGGTGATTCCTCCCCATTCACGTCCCGAGCTCTCTGGCCTAGGGTCCACGCTATGAGTGTCGCAGAGCTAAACGGGCAGCGCATTTCCTACACCGATCACGGGGGGAGTGGGCCGGCCATCATCTTCAGCCACGGCTTCCTCATGGACGGTTCCATGTTCGACGCCCAGGTGGCCGGATTGCGCGATGAATTCCGCTGCATCACATGGGACGAGCGAGGGCACGGGGCGACACCCGTCACCGGGCCCTTCACATATTGGGATTCGGCGCACGATGCCCTGGCCCTGCTCACCCTCCTCGGCCTCGAGCAGGCCGTCTTCGCCGGCATGTCACAGGGAGGGTTCATCTCCCTGCGGGCGGCTTTGGAGGCGCCCGAGCGGGTACGCGCGCTCGTCCTGATCGATACGCAGTCCGGCGTGGAGGACCCCGATGCCCTGCCCCTCTACACCGCCCTGCACGACGAATGGGTGGCCAACGGGCCGGCCGCGGTCCAAGAGGTGGTCGCTTCCCTCATCTTCGGCGAGGGGATCGACATCGCACCCTGGTACGACAAGTGGGCCGCCCTGGACCGCAGCGCGTTCACCGAGCCCTTCAACACCCTGGTCGGTCGGGACGACATCACCGATCGCCTGGGCGAGATCACCCAACCGACCCTGATCGTCCACGGCTCGGCTGATGCCGCCATCCCGATGTGGAGGGCCGAGCAGTTGCGTGACGGGATCGCCGAGACGCGTGACCTCGTCGTCGCCGAGGGGGCGGGCCACGCGGCGAACATGAGCCATCCTGACCTGGTCAACCAGTCCATCGCCACCTTCCTCCATCAGCTCTAGAAAGGGCGCCTTCGGGCGCCACCACGTAGGATCCCGGCTCAATGAAGACACTGCGCACGCCTGACGAATGCTTCGCCGACCTCCCGGGCTTCAACTTCAGTCCGCACTATGCCGATGTGGCCGACGGCGAAGGAGGAACGCTGCGGGTCCACTACTTGCGCGAGGGTGACCCCTCCGCTCCCGTAGTACTGCTCATGCACGGTGAGCCTTCGTGGTCCTACCTCTATCGCAAGATGATCCCGGTCCTGACCGGCGCCGGCCTCGCGGTGGTTGCGCCCGACCTGGTGGGGTTCGGGCGATCGGACAAGCCGGCCGAGCGGACCGACTACAGCTTCGCCCGGCACCTCGAGTGGATGCGGGAGCTGCTCTTCGATCACCTCGAGCTCACCGACATCAACCTGGTCTGCCAGGACTGGGGTGGCCTGATCGGGCTGCGGCTGGTTGGCGAGCACCCGGACCGGTTCGCCCGGGTGGTGGCGGCCAACACCTTCCTACCCACCGGCGACGCCTCGCCCGGCGAAGCCTTCTTCGCCTGGCAGAAGTTCTCTCAGGAGGTCGAGGTCTTTCCCACTGGGTTCATCGTTAATTCGGGCTGCGTCACCGATCTGCCGGCCGACGTCCAGGCGGCCTACGACGCGCCGTTCCCCGATGAGTCCTACAAGGCCGGCGCCCGGGCCTTTCCCCTCCTGGTGCCCTCCAGCCCGGACGACCCGGCCCACGACGCCATCGTCGCCGCCTGGGTCGGCCTGACCGCTTTCGACCGCCCGTTCCTGACCGCCTTCAGCGACGGCGACCCGATCACCAAGGGCTCGGACGCCGCGCTGGTCGAGCGCATCGCCGGAGCCAAGGGTCAGCCCCACACCACCATCGCCGGCGGTGGCCACTTCCTCCAGGAGGACAGGGGCGAGGAGCTCGCGCGGGTGGTGGTCGACTTCATCGGGTCGTGAACTACTCGGTCATCGTGGTGGGCGCCGGCTTCTCCGGCATCGGGATGGCCATCCGCCTCCGCGAGATGGGGATCGATGACTTCGTGGTGCTCGACCGGGGCAACGACCTGGGCGGGACCTGGCGTGACAACTCCTATCCCGGGGCGGCCTGTGACATTCCTTCGAACCTCTATTCCTTTTCCTTCGATCTCAACCCGCGCTGGTCCCGCTCCTTCCCCTCGCAGACCGAGATCTGGGACTACATGCGCGGGTGCGTCGACCGGCACGATGTGGCCGACCATCTCCGCTACCACCACGAAGTCGACGAGGCCCGGTGGGATGACGGCCGCCATGACTGGACGGTACGCGTCAAGAGTGGGCAGGAGTTCACCGCGCCGGTGCTGATCTGGGCCACCGGCTCGCTCAGCGAGCCATCCATCCCGGCGTTCCCGGGGCTGGACTCGTTTCGGGGCAAGGTCTTCCATTCCGCCCGCTGGGAGCACGGCTTCGATCTGACGTCCAAGCGCGTGTGTGTGGTTGGGACGGGTGCCTCGGCGATCCAGTTCGTCCCGCAGATCCAGCCGATGGTGGAAAAGCTCTATCTGCACCAGCGCACGCCGCCCTGGATCTTCCCGCGCCGCGACCGACCCGTCTCCAGCGTCCGTCAGGCGCTCTACCGCTACTTGCCGGTGACTCAGCGCCTCGGGCGGTTGCGCATCTACCTGACCTTCGAATTCCTGCTGTCCGTCTTCATCGGGAAGGGGCAAGGGGCCAAACGCGCCGTCCGCAAGCGGGCCCGTGACCATCTTCGCGAGCAGGTGGCCGACGAAGCGCTCCGCCAGAAGCTGACGCCCGACTATGAGCCCGGGTGCAAGCGGCTGCTGCTGTCGGACGACTACTACCCGGCGCTGGGCCAACCCAACGTGGAGGTCATCGACTCCCCGGTGGCCTCGTTCACCGCGCACGAGGTAGTAGGTCAGGACGGCATGGCGCGCCCGGTCGACGTGGTGATCATGGGCACCGGGTTCGAGGCCGCCGAGCCGCCCTATGCCGAGCACATCGTGGGCCGGGACGGCGTTCGACTCTCGGAGGTCTGGAAGGCCAACGGGGTCGAGGCCTACGCCGGTTCCACCGTGTCGGGGTTCCCCAATCTCTTCATGATGATCGGGCCCAACGCCACCCTGGCCCACAATTCAATGATCTACATGATCGAATCGCACATCAATTACATCGCCAGTGCGGTGCGCTTCATGGCGCGACCCGGTGTCGGGGTGGTCGAAGTGAAGCCGGCCGTGCAGCGACGCTTCAACGACCGGCTGCAGGACCGCCTGGAGCACTCGGTGTGGGTCGAGGGTGGCTGCGGGAGCTGGTACCTCGACCACCGGGGCTGCAACACGACGCTGTGGCCGGAGCACACGTGGAAGTTCCGTCGCCTGACCCGGCGTTTTCACCCAGGGGAGTACACGGTCCTGGCGTAGAGCCGCAGGGCCAGCGCGCTCAGCAGCAGGGCGAAGACCGCCAGGGCACCGATCTCGGGGAGCACAGAGGTGAACCCGCCGTGGTGGTAGATCAGCTTGATGAAGCCGTCCATGGCCCAGGCCTGGGGTGTGAGGTGGCCGACCTCGCGCACGGTGCTCCCGACGACGTCGAGGGGGTAGAGGCTGCCGCCGAGCATGCCGCCGGCGATGCCGACGACCACGGCCACGGCGATGGCCTGTTCCTGGGTGCGTGACCACACCCCGATCACCACCGACGCGCCCGCGAAGCTCAGGGCGAGCAGCACCAGGATGAGGCCGACGGCGATCGGGTCGCCCCAGTGGACCCCGAAGAGGACCCGGCCGACCAATAGCAGGCCGAGGGATTGCCCGACTGCTACCGCCAGCATGCCGGCCATCTCGGCGGCCACGATGCTGCGCCGTCGGATTGGCGCGGCGGCCAACCGGCGGATGATCCCCAGACGTCTCGTCTGCACCAGGCCCGAGGAGAGCAGCAGCACGGTAATGCCCATGAAGAGCACCAGATCAGCCGGCGCCACGTAGGCGAACGGGCTGAGGGGCGCGGGCGTGTGCGCGTGGTCCAGCGTGGTGTCGGTCAGACGCACCCGGGGTCCTTCGGCCGCGATCAGGTCCAGGAGGGCGATCATGTCGGTGCGGGCCTGAACGGCGTCGGTCTGGGCCGACTCGGTCACGAGATCCGCCCTGACGGTGCCGGGGGACGAGGGGAGTCCGACCACCCCGGCCACGATGCGCCCCCGGAGGATGTCGTCGACCAGGTCGGCCCGGGTGCTCTCTACCCGCACCTTGACGTCACCCGAACGCTCGGCCAGGTCGACCAGCCGAGCCGAGGGGTGCAGCAGGCCGATCGGCTCCTTGGCGCTCCCGGTCAGGAGCCCGGTGATGAGGATGAACATGACCGGGAACAAGGTGGCCACGACCAGCAGCCGCCAGTCCCCGACGGCGCGACGCATGTTGACGCGGATCAGGGGGATCACGGCTCAACCATCCGGCGCACCCGGGTCAGGGCCAGACCACCGGTGACGGCCGCGATGAGGCACAGGACCAGGAACGGTCCGACGACCGATCCGGCCGGCTCGCTCAGCAGGGACAGGCGTCCGAACCCGACCAGGGCCCAACCGTTGGGCGTGCCGAGGCTCAGGACCTGGAAGAAAGTAGGCAGCGAGCCCGGCGGCAGGAGGTTGCCGCCCAAGAGCGCGAGGACAAGCCCGACGATGAGGGCGAGTCCGAAGGCCTGCTGCTCGTCGCGGGCCAACGAGGTCAGGAAGACACCCAGACCGCACATGGCGAGGGACGCCCCGATGCAGATCATCAGGACGCCGAGCGGTGCCCCCCACCGGGCCCCGAAGACGCCGGACGTTATGCCCCACATGGCGAGGATGCTGAACAACCCGGTCAGGAAGATCGCCAGTAGCTTCCCGAGCACGATCCGGATGGGTCGTAGCGGCGCCGCCGCCAGGCGCACGAGGGTGCCGCTCGAGCGCTCCAGCATCAGGGATCGCATGCCGAGGCCGCTCCCGATGAACAAGAACACCACGGCGATCGAGGGAGCGAAGTAGTCGAAGAGGCCGCGGCTGGCGTTGTCGAGGCTCTGGGAGGTGATCGAGATTTGGGCCGGCGCCGTCGCCACGCTGGTGCCGATGCGCGCCGCGTAGAGCCGGGTGGCCAGACCGGCGGCCACCGATTCGGCCCACTCCTGGCCGACCAGTGAGGAGGTCCGGCTGACCACTTTGAAACCGGGCGAGTGGGTGGCCCCCGGAGCGACCACTGGAATCATGAGATCGGCCAGCCGCGCCCGGGTGGCAGTCAGGATGACGCCACCCGAGAGGGTGCCCGCCGCGACTTCGGCTCTGAGCTGTTTTGCGCTGGCGATGCGATGGACGATGACGTTGGGCGGCAACTGGGCGGCGTGGGCGGCGGCGCGCACCAGCGCCGGTGAGGCACCGGACACCCCGATGGGCAGCACCCCGGGCGGCCCACTCTGGCCGAACGCGAACCCGAGGATGGCGGCCAGCGTCAGCGGGGCCACGATGACCGAGATGACCATGGACATGTCCCGGACTCGGCGTCGCAGTTCATTGGCGGCGATGACCCAGATCAGTCTCGTAGCTCCTTACCGGTCAGGGCGAGGAACACGCCTTCGAGATCGGGTGAGCGCACCTCGACGCCGGTGAGCTCCACGTCCTGCTGGGCCGCCACCCTGACGACCGCGGGCAGGACCCCGGGTCCGTGGTCGGTGGTCAGTTCGAGTCCACCTTCGATCGGTCGCGCGTCCTGGACGCCGGCCAGGCTCAGGCAGGCGCTCGACAGCGATTCCCGGTCCCCGGCCACGAAGGTCAGGCGGACGCGATCCCGCCCGCCATGTTGCGCGATGAGACCGTCTGGGGTGCCCTCGGCGATAAGGCGCCCGTCGTCGATGATGCCCACGCGGTGGCAGAGCTTGGAGGCTTCCTCCATGTAGTGCGTGGTGTAGAGGACAGCGATGCCCAGTCCGGCCACCGTCTCGAGGATGGCGTTGCGGCTCTGAGGATCCACGCCGACGGTCGGCTCGTCGAGCACCAGCAGCCGGGGCGCATGGAGAAGGCCCGCCGCGATGTTGGCCCGCCGTTTCATGCCACCCGAGTACGTCCCCACCCGATCCTTGCCGCGATCGGCCAGGCCGACCAGGGCCAGCGCCTCGGCGATGCGCTGATCGAGCAAGCGGCCCCCCAACCCGTAGAGCTGCCCGAAGAACCTGAGGTTCTCATTGGCCGAGAGGTCGGGGTACAGCGCCAGGTCCTGGGGCACGTAGCCGGTGGCGGCCTTGGCCTCGAGCGATCCACCGGGTGCGCCGTCGACGGTCACCTCGCCCTGGTCGGGGGCGAGCAGGCCGCACAGCATGGAGATGGTGGTGGTCTTGCCGGCCCCGTTTGGCCCGAGGAGCCCGTAGCATTCGCCCTCGACCACGGTGAACGAGACATCGTCCACCGCTGTTCGTTCACCGAACTTTTTCCCGAGACCCCGGCAGGTCAGCATGGCTGGGACACTAACTTCAATGCCTGTGATCACACTTGATCCCATCGGGGTGGTGATCGGGGGACGTGCGGACGCCACCGACGACGATTGGGGCGACGTCCGGGCCGTCATCCGTCTCGATGCGGTCCAGTTCTCCGCCGATGTCGTGGCCGGGTTGGACGCCTTCTCCCATCTCTGCGTCGTCTTCCACTTCCACCTGGTCGACGAGGGCGCCGTGGTCACCGGGGCCCGTCACCCGAGAGGCAATCCCGACTGGCCCGAAGTGGGGATGTTCGCCCAGCGGGCCAGGATGCGCCCCAACCGCCTCGGGGTCAGTAACTGCGCCCTCGAGGCCGTCGACGGGCTCGACCTGCACGTGCGGGGGTTGGATGCCGTCGCCGGTACGCCCGTCCTCGACGTAAAGCCGTTCATGCGCGAATTCGAACCGACCGACACGCGCCAACCGGCCTGGGCCACCGACTTGATGGTGGGCTACTACTGGCCGGGATCACCTCGGGCAGGTTGAGGTCGCTTTGGTCGTGGGGGCGCGGCGGGCGAGCTGCGCCCGGGCCGCGCCGATGTCCTTGCGGAGAACGGTGAAGGCGCTGTCGCCCTCCTCGCCGTAGCGCAGGCCCTGGGTGTAGGCGCGGCCACTGGGGCTGTCGTCTCGAGTGGTCGGGACACCAGGGACCGGCTCCACTCCGGTGTCCTCGTTCCAGTCGTTCCAGGCGGTGATGAAGATCAGCGGCGCCCGGGGATCGACGATCGGTACCGCCACCTGTCGAAAGAGGTGATCGAGGGTCGAGGCCGGCCCCGCCCCGGGCACCCATTGGCGAGCCTGCGCCGGGTGTCCGGTGGTCAGCCGCACCCCGCGGTCGTTGTAGCCGGGCGAGACGTCGGGAATGACCGGCACCTTCCCGCCCGAGGCCAGGCAGTACCGCTTCAGCAGGTTGCGCTCGTCAGTGACGATGTCGGTCAAGCCCGAGTAGCCGTCGTAGTCCTTGGCCGGCCCGAGCGCGGGGTCGTTTCCACCGAAGTAGAGGGTGTAATACGTGATGGCGTCGAAGGCGCTGATCCGGTTCGCCTGGGGCTGGGTCGTGAGCGTCGAGCCGGTCGAGGGTGGGTACTGCTCGGTGACCCGCCAGAAGATCTCGTCGCCGATGAAGTAGGGGTTGTAGCCCTGCGCCTCGAGCAGCTGGCGCGCGCCATCGATCATGCCGGTGACGTCGCCGGTCAGGGTGCGGGTGAGGTAGAGAACCACGACCGGCCGGTTGTGCAGGCGAAGGTAGCTCGGGTTGGCGAAATAGGTTCGGGCAAACGACAGCATCTGGTCGTCGAATTCCGCCTCCAGGTTCGGAGTGATGCGGGTCGTCTCGTTCCCGGCGTCGAAGCCCAGGTCCCACGTCTCGTAGAACATGCAGAACTTGATCTTTGAGATATTCGGCGCCTTGAGGAAATCGTTGACGGCGGCGTTCTGCTGCGGGCGCGAGGGCCACCAGTCGAGTGCGAAGAAGTTGACGCCCACCTGGTTGGCTTCCCGGATGGACCGCGCCGCCGTGGCCGGGTCAGTCGACTGGTCGAGAGCCGGGTTGACACCTTGTGGCGGGATCAGGTGGGCCCGGAGTGTGCCCTGGGCCAGGTTCTGAGGAAACCACAGGTAGTAGTAACTGCCAACCAGGAGGGGCGATGGGCGCGATGCTGCTCCCACGCTCGGACCCCAGACACACAGCAGTGACAGCAGGAGGGCCGCGGTCAAGGTCGACAGCGATCTGCGCAGGACCATTCCTTCCGTTCTACCAACCGGATGCCCCGGTGGCCCAGTAGCCAGCCCTCAGGTTTGAGGGCGCGGGTCCACCCGGTACATCGGGACCGGGTCGGCGAAGCCCTTGAGCGCTCGTGAAGCGAGGCGCACGAAGGTGGCGTCGACGCTGGCCCGGTCGCGGACGGACTCGGAGACCACCAGGGTGGACGAGTCGGCCAGATCGACCAGGCGCGCCGCCAGGTTCGCGGTTTCCCCGTAGTAGTCCCCGTAGAGCCCCACCACCATGCCGTGCGCCATCCCGATCCGGACCGGACGTTCGGAGAGCCTGATCAGGTCCAGACCCACCTGGCAGGCCGCCGAGGGATCTTCGAGGACGAACATCGCCTCGTCGCCGATCAACTTGACCACACGGCCGCCGCCGGCGCCGACGAGGTCCCAGACCTGCTCTTCGAAGCTCCGGAGCAGGTTGGCCATCTCCCGGATGGACACGGCACGGAGGGTCTCGGTCGATCCGACGAGGTCGGCGAAACAGACGGTCCGCTCGAGGATCACGGCAGCCTGGTCGGTATCGGTGGACCAGGTCTGGAAGGAGACGTTGACCAGATGTCGGCGAAAGACGGCTTCGACCGCGCCCAGGAAGGCCGGGAGAAGATCTCTGACGGCGAGGGTGTAGTCCTCCGCCACCTCGGCCCGCGACTTCCCGTTATTGAGGCCGGGCATCTCGACACTGACCCGGAAGGTGTCAGAGATCGTCTCGGCCAGTCGGGCCATCGACGAACCCACCACCCTGGCGACGGCGAGCGTGGCCTCCTCGCCGAAGAGGTCGACCATCCGGGTCATGACGCGTAGCGCCTCGGCTGCGTCCGGGGTGACCCGCACCGAGGAGCCGTCGGAGTCGGGCAGGCCCAACGCCGACCAGAGGCGACGGACAAGGAGTGGTTCGGGCTCGGAGGCGGCGAAGTCGCCGAGATCCTCGGTCGGTCCGGCCGGCCGCATGATGAGGTCGAGCATCAGCGGCCCGAGGTTGTAGCGATGCCGCACCGCTCGGATGACTTCGTCGAGGGTGGCACCGAGATCGAACGCCCCCTTCAGCAGGCGGAGCTGATCTTCGGGGTCGGGGCCGTTCGGGTCGTAGAGCCCGAGTCGTTCCAGCTCCGCCGGGCTCGGGCGCCTCTCCATCGGCATGATCTCAGCACCTTGTGGCCGCGGCGGCCACCGCGCCGGGCCCGTTTGTGTCGGTGCGTGGTGGACCGGCCCCTCTCGGTAGGCTCGCAGACTCACGCCCACCTGCCTGTGGTGTCACCGGCGGGCGGCCGGACTGAGGAGGGCAAACGATGACGAGCGCCGAACTCCTGGTCGACGCCTTCGAGAGGGTCCGCGATGCCGTGTACCCCGCGGTGAGCGGGCTCTCACCCAACGAGCTGGCCTTCCGGCTCGACGACCAGTCCAATTCGATCGCCTGGCTGGTGTGGCACCTGACCCGGATACAGGATGACCACATCGCTGAGCTGTCGGGCCGCGAGCAGGTCTGGACGGGCGGCGGCTGGCACGGGCGGTTCGCGTTGGATCTCGACCCCGCGGACACCGGGTACGGCCACGGGCCCGAGGACGTGGCGGCGGTCGCCGCCGACGCCCAGTCGCTGCTCGGGTACTTCGAGGACGTCCACACGCAGACGCTCGAGTTCGTCGGCTCCCTGGCCGAAGCCGACCTCACCCGGGTGGTGGATCCGAGTTGGGATCCCCCGGTGACGGTGAGCATTCGGCTGATCAGTGTCATCGCCGACGACCTGCAGCACGTCGGGCAGGCCGCCTATCTCCGGGGGATTCTCCAGCGGCGCTGAAGGACCCGGCTAGATCCCGTCGGCCCCCTCGGCGGGCTCGCTCTGCCATCGCTTGAGCCAGTCCGTGAGCTTGCCGCCCAGATCCTCGACGTTGCCGGCCGTCCGCTCGAGGAATCCGGCGAACTTGTCCCCGTAGTGTGCCGTGGCCGCGGTGAACTCGGCTGAGGGTGGCGCTTCCTGCCCCCGGCGCGGGTAGGCCCCGCTGCGGATCTGGTCGTAGTCCCCTGACTGCACCCAGGCGATGAGCTCCTTGACCCGGCGGACGGCGAAGGGGTGGGTCAGGTTCAGCTCGATCCAGAAACGGGCGTGGCGCGAGAACAGGTCGTCCTCGTTCTCATACTCGGTGGCCTGCTTGAGGAACGCTTCGAAGCTCATCCCCGGCAGCGCGCCGCCCGAGAGGCGCATCAGGAGCCGGCACGGCTCGAGCGGATCGTCCATGACGAGCGCAGCGGCGCGGTCCGACGACAGCTCGGCGGCACGGGCCCACTCCAGAAGGGCGAGGTACATGGCCCGCACCGGCAGCCCGATGAACAGTGATTTGGGCAGCGCTCCCTCGATGAACTGCTTCAAGAGGATGAGGGTGGTGGTGTAGTAATAGTGCTCGCTGAGCACGTGGCCGACTTCGTGGGCCAGGACCGTCCGCACCTCGTTGGGGGTGTACGAGCCGACCAGAGACGACTTGACCACCACGATGGGCTTCTTGGCGCCGATCGTCATCGCGTTGACCGTGGGGTCATTGGTGACGTAGAGATCGGGCACGAATTCGAGGTCGAGGATGGTGGCGCAGCCCATATAGCTCGCCCACACCTCGGGTACCTGCTCGGTGCCCAGGCGGATCGCATTGCCCATCACGATCTGGCGCAACCGTCGTTCGTGACCGAGGTCCGTCAACCGCTTGATGACCGTGTCCAGGAACGGCACGGCGTGGAGCGCCGAGGTGGCGGCCCGGTCGGCCGGATGCTCGTACGCCTTCGAGCTGATCTGCTCGTAGCGGAAGGCCAACTCGATCGCCATCAACGCACCCCCTCAGGTTCGAGGCCGAGCATAGGCCCGACGACCGGTCCGGCCGCCGTCGCCCCGAGCGTGCTTGGGCCGGGTTGCTTACTCGAAGATGGGTGGGCGGTCCCGGGTCCGCTTGAGCTCGAAGAACCCGTCGGTGCCGGCCACCAGCACCACGCCGTCCCACAGTCTGCCGGCCGCCTCGCCCCTGGGGGCGGGGGTGACCACGGGACCGAAGAAGGCGATGCCGTTGACGTGGATGACCGGCGTGCCGACGTCCATGCCTACGGGATCCATGCCCTCGTGGTGCGACTTCTTCAGCACGTCGTCGTACTCGGTCGACGTGGCCGCTTCGGCCAACTCGACCGGGAGGCCGACCTCCTCGAGTGCCTCGACGATGACGCCTGGGTCCTCACCGCGCTTCTGCAGATGGATGCGGGTGCCCAGCGCCGTGTAGAACGGGAGAAGAATGTCGGGCCCCTTGGCCTGCTCGGCGGCGATGCAGACCCGCACCGGACCCCAGGCGCGCTCGAGCCGTTCCTTGTACTGCTCCGGCAGGTCGTCGCGGCCCGAGTTGAGAAGGGCGAGCGACATGACGTGCCAACTGGTCTTGACCTCGCGCACCTGCTCGACCTCGAGCATCCAGCGGGACGTCAGCCAGGCCCAGGGGCAGAGCGGGTCGAACCAGAAATCGGCTTGGTCGGTCATGGGATTCCTCCATCGACGCGCAGGATGGCGCCGGTCGTGTAGCTGCTGGCATCGGTAGCGAAATACAGGGCGGCCCCGACGATCTCGTCGGGCTGGCCGCCGCGGCCCAGCGCGAAGCTGGCCTTGGCCGCCTTCTCGAAGGCCGGGATGTCCCAGGCCTGGCTGATGTCGGTCAAGAAGGGACCGGCCATGATGCAATTCACCCGCACGCTCGGGCCGAACGCGTGGGCGAAACCGACGGTGAGCGCGTTCACTCCCGCCTTGGCGGCGTCGTAGGGCAGCATGCCGGGGGCGGGCCGGATGGAGCCGGTACTCGATACGTTGATGATGGATCCACCATATGGGCCGTCGGCCATCCGCGAACCGACCAGGGCGGTCAACCGGAAGGGTCCCTTGAGGTTGAGGTCGAGCACCTTGTCCCACATCGACTCGGTGACGGCCGGGAGGGACTCGTAGAGGAGTGACATGCCGGCGTTGTTGACCAGGACATCGACCCGACCGAAGGCCTCGTAGGAGAGGTCGACCAGCCCCTCGAGTTCGTTCCAGTGGCCCACGTGGCAGGACACCGCCAGCGCGCGCCGACCGCGCGCCTCGACCTCGTCGGCGACCGCCTGGCAGTTCTCGAGCTTACGGCTGGCGATGATGACGTCCGCCCCGGCGTCGGCGAAAGCGAGCGCCATGGCACGCCCTAGGCCGCGGCTCCCGCCCGTGACCAGGGCGACCTTCCCCTCGAGGGCGCCACTGCCCGTCGTGGTCACAGCGAGGTGCTCGACGCCAGGTCGGCCGCCCGCTGAGCCATGTCCAGCACGACGTCCCCGAACATCTCCATCTTCTCGTTGTCGGTCTCGCCCTTGATCACCCGGGCGTAACCGCCCTCGAGCACGACGGCCAGCTTGAAGCGGGCCAGGATGACGTAGTAGTCGATCTCGTCGACCGGTCTGCCGCTCTCCCGCTCGTAATAGTCGAGCAGCTCGGAGGCGCTGGGCATCCCCTCGTAGTCGACGTAGCTGACTTTGGTCTCCGCCGTGCCGCGCCGGGCGGTGTCCTCGGGCCACCCGTTGATCACCCACCCGAGGTCGAGCAGGGGGTCGCCGACCGTGGCCATCTCCCAGTCGACGATGGCGGCCAAGCGCGCCGGCCCACCGTGGCGGTACATCACGTTTGCGAACTGGTAGTCGCCATGCATGATTCCCGGGACGTAGCTCCGGGGCTGGTGGGCGCGGAGCCAGTCCGCGGCGGTGTCGAGACCGGGGAGGGGGCGGAACGAGAACGCAGCCAGGTGGGCCAGCCAGCGGTCGACCTGGCGTTCGTGGAAGCCGTCCGGCTTACCGAAGCCTTCGAGCCCCCGGGCCTTCCAGTCGACCCGAGAGAGCCGGGCGATGCCGTCGACCAGCTCGAAAGCCAGACCCCGCCGGGCCTCGAGGTCGTCACCGAACGGGGCGGGCCACGTCGTTCCCTCCTGGATCGGCGACCACCCGTCGACGAACTCCATGAGGTAGAAGCAACCGCCGAGCACCGACGGGTCGTCGCATCCGGCCACCACCCGCGCGTGCGGGACGTCGGTGTCGGACAGCGCGCTGAGGAGGCGGTGCTCCCGCACCATGGTCTCGTTGCGTCCCGGTGGCACGACGGCGGGTGGCTTGCGCAGCGCCACCGTGTAGTCGCCCCGGCTGATGGAGAAGAGGTCGTTGGACGCACCACCCGTGACGAACTCGGCTTCGATGGGTTGTCCCGGCCCGGGCAGCCCCTCGGCATCCATGAACAAGGCCAGGGCCTCGAGGTTCAGCGCGGCGGTGGGAGTCACAGGTTCCCCACTTCGTGCTCGAGGTAGTCGGCGAACTTGGCCCGGGCCGCCGCCATGCGGGCCGGCAGGTGCTGGCTCGGCCACAGCCCTTCGACCGGCTCGTAGGCCTTGAGGACCTGGCGGGCCACCGTCGTGCGGTGCACCTCGGTCGGTCCGTCGACCAGCCCCATCACCGCCGCGGCCACCCAGAGCCCGCCGAGCGGCATCTCGTTGGAGACGCCCAGCGCGCCATGGATCTGGATGGAGCGCTGCACCACGTTGTGCAGGACCTGGGGGGTGAGGACCTTGATGGCGGCGATGTCCTTGCGCACGGCCCTGGCGTCATGCGTCTGGTCGATGCACCACGCCACGTAGAGGACGAACAGGCGGAACTGCTTCAGCTCGATGTAGGAGTCGGCCACGGCGTCCTGGACCGATTGCTTGCCGGCCAAGGTCCCGTCGCGGGTTTTGCGGCTGATGGCGCGCTCGCACATCATGTCGAGCGCCTTCTGGGCCATCCCCAGCGTGCGCATGGCATGGTGGACGCGGCCGCCACCGAGACGGGTCTGGGCGATGGCGAAGGCCTGCCCCACTCCGCCCAGCAACCCCTCGGCCGGCACGCGGACATCGTTGTAGTGGATGAGGGCATGCATGCCCTCGCCGGTCGCCTCGCCCATCAGCCCGATGTGCCGCTCGAACTCGATACCCGGCGTGTCGGTCGGCACCAGGAACATAGACATGCCGTGGTAGACGTCGGTCTCGGTGTCGGTGAGCGCCATGACGATCAGGAACGAGGAAGTGCGGGCGTTGGAGGAGAAGAACTTCCACCCGTTGATGACCCACTCCTCCCCGTCCCGCCGGGCCGTGGTCTCGAACAACGAGGGGTCTGAGCCACCCTGGGGCTCGGTCATGGAGTAGCTGGAGAAGATCTCGCCGTTGAGGAGCGGCGTGAGGTACCGCTCCTTCTGTTCCTCGGTCCCGTAGTGGGCGATGATCTCGGCGTTCCCGGTGTCGGGCGCCTGGGTGCCGAAGATCTGGGAGGCCCACTGCGAGCGACCCAGGATCTCGTTCATCAGGGAGAGCTTGACCTGGCCGTACCCCTGCCCCCCCAGCTCGGGGCCCAGGTGGCAGGCCCACAACCCCCTGGACCGGACCTGGCCCTTCAGCGGGTCGATGACCGAGCGCAAGGCGTCGTCGAGCGGATGGAATGTCTGGTGGCCCCACAAGAGGTCGATCGGCTCGATCTCGTCGCGCACGAAACCGCCCATCCAGTCGAGCTGCGCTTGGAACTCCGGATCGGTTGAGAACTCCCAGGACATGGGAGGGCAAGCTATCTGAGTAGTTCTGCTACCGCATGTGTCACGGCCTTGGCCATGGGTATGTGGAGGAACTCGTTGGGTCCGTGCGCGTTGGAGTGAGGGCCGAGCACGCCGGTGGCCACGATCTGGGTTCCCGGGAAGCCGCGCTGGAGGTCGGCCAGGAAGGGGATGGTGCCGCCCTCGCCGAGCGAGCCGTGCGGCCGGCCGAACCGCTCCTGCGAGACGCGCGAAAGGGTGGCGGTGACGTCGTCGCTCAGGGGAGGGGAGACCCATCCGGTGGCCGGCGTCTCCAGGTCGATCGTGATGTGCGCCCCTTCGTCGGTGGTGATCGCCCCGATGAGGGCGTCCGCCGCCACCTCGGCGTCCACGTCGGGCGGCAACCGGAGTGAGAATTTGGCGGTGGTGTACGGGCGAAGCACGTTGCCGCCGTCGCGCACCGCCGGCAGGCCGTCCATGCCCGTGACCTCCAGCGCCGGCAACCACGCCTTGGCGATGAGCCGGTCGGCCGCCGACTGGCCGAAGAGGTGCAGCCCGTCGACCGCGGGCAACGTGCTGTCAGGGAACTCGGCCGCCACGGCGATCAGGTCGGCGCGCTGGGCGTCCGGAATGCCTGAGCCGTGCAGCTCGGGCAGGAGGATCTCGCCGGTGGTCTCGTCTTCTATCCCGGAGAGGATGCGCCGCAGGATGCGGAACGAGGAAGGCACCACCCCGCCGGCCGATCCGCTGTGCACGCCTTCGGTGAGCACGTCGACCCGCACGCTCACCACCAGGTTCCCCCGCAGTGAAGAGGTGAGCCAAAGCCGGTCGTAGCTCAGCGCGCCCGAGTCGAGGCAGATGACAAGGGTGGGGCGACCGATTCGCTCGCCCAGGTGCTCCACGTAGGCCGAGAGGTCCGGGCTGCCGCTCTCCTCACTGGCCTCGATGAGGATGACGACCCGTCCGCGCCCGCCGTCGGCGGCCAGCAGCCCGGTTACGGCGGCGAAGAGCGAATACCCGTCGTCCCCGGTGCCGCGTCCGTAGAGTCGGTCTCCCTCGCGCACCGGTTCGAACGGCGAAAGGCCGGCGCGCCACTCGCCCAGCGGCGGCTGCTTGTCCATGTGGCCGTAGATCAGGATCGGCTCGCCCGAGCCGCCGTTGTCGATCAAGAGGACCGGGGTCCGGCCGGGAAGTTGAACGATCTCGGTGGCCAGGCTGGCGTCCTGCTCGAGGGTCCATTGGCGGAGGAGCTCGGCGGCCTCGAGGAGGGCGCCCCGTTGCGACCAGTCGGGGTCGAAGGCGGGCGAGAGGCACTCGATGCGGGTGTACTCGGCGAGAGCGGGCAGGACCCGCTCCTCCCAGGCGGCGTCGATCATCGACCCGCCGTCACTCCGAGGCGCCGGACTCGGTCAGGGTGGCCAGCCGCTCCAACGTCTTGGCCATGGCGTCGGCGGTGCCCGAGCCCAGGCTGCCTCGTTTGAGAAAGAACTTCTGCTTGTCCTGCGAGATGTCCCAGCTCTCCGTCACCCTGGTGCCGCCGTCGACGGGCACGAACTCGTAGCGCCAGATCCGGCCGCCGACGAAGCGCCCTAAGGGGCCCGAGATCACGGTCCGCCAGCCGATCCGGCGGTCCGGCTCGAACTCGATGACGGTGTTGGACATGGAGTAGGGCACCCCCATCTTCATGGACATGCCGAACACAGAACCCAGGGCCAGGCGATCAGGGGTGCCGGACCTGGTCCTGACCACCGTCCCCGAGCCGTCGATCTCGGGGTGGCGGGCCGGATCGGCCACGATGGCGAAGAGCGCTGAGGCCGGAGCGGCGATGGTCCGTTCAACGGTGACGACGTGGCCTTCCATGGATGAAACCTCCAGGTGGGTGATCCGTACACTGGCGGGCGATGGACGACCTCTCGATCTACTTCAACCCGCGCTGCTCCAAGTGTCGCACGGCGCAAGGGCTGCTGGCCGAGCGCGGCATCGACGCGCGGGTGGTGGCCTACCTCGACCAGGCGCCCACCGTTGAGGAGCTGCGGATCCTGATGACCCAGCTCGGTCTGGACGATCCCCGCGGCATGATACGCACCGGGGAGGCCGTCTACGCCGAGTTGGGGTTGGCCGGCCGCGGCGGCAACGAGTTGCTCGCGGCGATCGCCGCCCACCCCATCCTGCTGGAGCGCCCCATCGTGGTGAAGGACGGCCGCGCCGTGATCGCCCGCCCGCCGGAGCGGGTGCTCGAGCTGCTCTGACGAGCGGCGCTCCCTAGATAGCGTACTGGGCCAGGTCGCTCAGTTCCACCCACTCGAGCGTCGAGGCGTGGGTCGAGGCCAGGACCACGGGCGGGGCCATTCCCGCTTCGAGCGCCTCCTGCCAGCGGGCGGCGCACAGGCACCACTGGTCGCCCGGGCGGAGCCCTTCGAAGCCGAACTCAGGATGGGGGGTCGAGAGGTCGTTACCGACCGACGCGGAGAAGTCGAGGAACTCGGCGGTGACCCGGGTGCAAACGGTGTGCACCCCGGCGTCCTCGGCTCCGGTGTTGCAGCACCCGTCGCGGTAGAAGCCGGTGAGTGGGTTGAAGTTGCACGGCTCGAGCTCGCCGCCCAGTACGTTCTGTGCCATACGACATTCCACCATGCTGGTGGCGGTCGGAGTTCATCCGCCCGACAGGGCGGGCCCTCCGTAGCGGTCGATCCAGGTGAACGAGTCGACGTCGGCCCGGCGAAGCCGGCGTGACGCCGCCACCGGACGGCCGAGGACCACCAGGGCGGCGACCGCCCAGGTCTCGGGCACGCCGAACAGCGCTTTGACGTCGTCCTCCCGGCGCACCGTCATCGTCGTCATCACGCCGCCGAGCCCCTCGGCGCGGGCGGCGAGCAGCAGGCTCCACACGAAGGGGTAGATGGACGCGCCTCCGGCGAACGTGTAGCGGGGGCCGTCGCGGTCGACTGCCGCCAGCGCGGCGAGATCGGCCAGGATCAGCAAGAGAGCCGGGGCCGTATCGAGCGACTCGGCGAATCCCGAGGTCGGCGCGGCGGCGGCGGCGTCGGCGAATTCGGTGGCATGGGTGAGCGCTGCCGACTCGGCCTCGCGATCGGTCACCGGCGCCCACGGCACCAGTCCGGCACTGGCCATGGCGAGGTACTCGTACCAGCCGCTCAGGTACAGGTCGCGCAGGGTCCGGCGCGTGGCGGGATCCTTGACCACGATGACGTGCCATCCCTGGCGGTTTCCGCCGCTGGGGGCGAAACGAGCCGTATCGAGCAGGCGCCGGAGCACGTCATCGTCGAGCGGTTCGGGTCCGAACTCGCGCACGGCGCCGGTGGTCCGCAGAGCCTCGATCAAGTCCATGGGAGCAACGTAGCGGCCGGTGCGTGGGTGCGGTGCCCGGTGGTGATGGCGGGTGAGGGGCCCTGAGGCGGGTCCGGTGGTGGTTCACTGTGGGCGTGACCACGACGGCGCAGCTCCGAGCGCTCAGCCGCTGGCCCATCGTCGTCTCGCCCATGGCGGGCGGACCGTCGACGCCCACCCTGGTCGCGGCGGCGGCCGAGGCGGGCGCCCTCGGCTTCCTGGCCGGTGGCTACAAGACGCCGGCGGCCTTGGCGATCGAGATCGAATCCGTGCGGGCGGCCACCTCCGGTGCGTTCGGGGTGAACCTCTTCGTGCCCGGCCGGCCGGCGGCGGACCCCGAGTCGGTGGCGACCTACGTCCGATCGCTCGGGACGGAGGCGGCGGCACTGGGTGCCGAGTTGGGTGTGCCGCGCTGGGACGACGACGACTTTGCCGGGAAGCTGGATGTCGTGCTGGCCGATCCACCTGACGTCGTCAGCTTCACCTTCGCCAGCCCGTCTACGGACGTGCTCCAGGCGATACGGGGCGCCGGCTCGATCGTGGTCGTCACGGTGACCACACCCGACGAGGCGGCGCGGGCCGAAGCAGCCGGCGCCGACTGCCTGTGCCTGCAGGGCTCCGAGGCCGGCGCCCATCGCGGCAGCTTCAGCAACGACGACCGGCCGGACCAGGATTGGCCGCTCATGTCACTGTTGGAACAGGTGGCGGCGCGGAGCGATCTCCCCTTGATCGCGGCCGGAGGAATGGCTGGTCCGCAGGACGTGGCCACTGCCTTGAAGGCCGGAGCCACCGCGGCGCAGCTCGGGACGGCCTTCCTGCGCTGCCGAGAGAGTGGCGCCAACGAGGTGTACAAGGCGGCGCTGGCCGATCCGCGGTTCACGGGAACGGCCATCACACGGGCCTTCAGCGGCCGGCGGGCTCGGGCCCTGGTCAACGGATTCGTGCGCGGGCACCGCGATGCGCCGGCGGCGTATCCAGAGATCAACAACGCCACCCGTGCGCTCCGGGCCGCCGCGGCGGCGCAGGCCGATGCCGACCATATGGGCCTCTACGCCGGAGAGGGATTCCGGGGGGCCGAGGACCGACCGGCCGGCGAGATCGTCGAGCGCCTGGTGTCAGGATTGGCGCCGTGAGCAAGCGGCGCGACGTCGACACCTTTGAGTTCACCCCGCCCGCCTTCGACCGGGTCACCGGCTACCTGCGCCACCTCACCGAGGCCGGACAGGGATGGATCAACCTCATGCCCGGCCTCGACGTCGACGAGCAGGAGCGGACCAGGGTGCCGGCCGGCGCCTTCGCGCTCTTCTCGGCCAAGCAGCCCCCGGTGACCATGTGCACGCTGGTGCCGGCCCGCCCCACCAGGCGGGCGACCGACGGCGTGACGGTCGGGCTGCTGCATCCGACCGGCTCCAAGGCGGCGCGTCGTCTCGCCGATGCCGGCGTCGGCGTGCCCGCGAGCTGGCTGGTACGGCAGGACCACGCCCGGCGCGGGTTGGTGATCCTGGCTCGCCACGGTGCGCCCGAGACCGAGGTCATCGGGTGGTCCCTGCGGGCCGGCACGGTCCTGTGCCGGGACGAGATGACGGGGGACTGGCAGGCGGTGGTCTACCTTCCCTGAGTGGCCACTGGAGGTTTCCGCGAGGACGACGCGCTCAGAGATGGTCTCTCGCGTTGGCTCGTCTCGCAGGCCGAGCTGGTGCCCGGGTCGCGTGGCGGGGATCAGACGCTCCGGATCACGTCCCTCTCCCATGCCACCGCGGGCCTGGCCAACGAGACCTTGCTGGTCGGCCTGGGTCCCGATCACGACGGCATCGTGGTGCGGCTCCCGCCGATGGAGCCCACCTTCGCCGTCTACGACCTTTCGATCCAGGCGCGAGTCCAAAATGCGGTAGCCGAAGCGGGCATCCCGGCCCCGGCGCCTGCCGTGGCCGTGCACGACCTCCAATGGCTGGGCGCCCCGTTTCTCGTCATGCCGCGGGTCGAGGGATACATTCCCGGACCGGCCCCCTTGTTCGACGAGCAGATCACGGGCGGGTCGGTGGATGAACAGCGCCGGCTGCCCGACGGGCTGATCGACACCCTGGCGGCGCTGCACGCGGTCGACTGGTCCGTCGGCGACCTGCAAAGTGTGCTGGTCGGCCCGACCGTGGACGAGGCTCTCGAGTTCTGGACGGGCTACGTCGAATGGGCCGGCAACGGCGACCCGCTCCCGGCGCTCGGCCGCGCGTTGGACTGGTGCCGGGGCAACCGACCCGCCGCGTCGACCGCGGCACCTTCCCTGCTGTGGGGCGATGCCCGTCTGGGCAATCTGGTGTTCGACCGCAGCCGCCGTGTGCATGCCGTGCTGGACTGGGACCTGGCGGCGATCGGACCACCGGAGATGGATCTCGGGTGGTACTTCGGTCTGGACTTCATGATGGAACGGCTCTTCGGCGACCGGGTGCCGGGCTTTCCCAGCAAGTCCGAAGCCGTAGCGCGCTACGAGGAGCGGTCGGGGCGGACGGTCTCCGACCTCGACTTCCACGAGGTCTTCGCCCTGGTCCGCGCCTTGGCCATCAACGACCGGCATCAGCGGATCGCCACTCGAGCGCGCCGGGCCCGGGGTGATGACAGGCCGGCCCGGCCGCCGCGTGAGAACCCGATGGCCCAGATCCTGCTGGAACGACTCGGCGCGGTGGAGTAGGGGGGGGTGAGCGGCTGGAGCGGCTGTCGCCCCGCGGTCGATCGCCAAGCAAACGTTCAAGTGGCAGGCTTTCGCTGTGTAATCCGTGGGTGTCCTTGGGCGTGTCGTCGAGAGACTGAGGCGGGTGGCTATGGGCCCCCGTGCTGGCTCTGCTGGCCGAGGTCGAGGGCCTGGTGGCCACTGTCTGAAGTCGCAGCGAGCGCTCGGGCCTAGCGCTCCAGCAGTGAGAAACCCATGACGCCCGCCTTGGCGACCTCGTAGCAGAGGGTGTCGTACGGCTCGACCAGTCCGTAGGTCACCTCGCCCTCGCAGGTGACCCGGCAGTGGTGCTGGTCCTGGCCGGCGAGGTGCGTCCGGACGGCCGGATCGGTGACATCGAACGTCTCGCCGCTGATCACCACCTCGTCACCTTCGGCCACTTTCATGCCGTGCCACAGATCACCGTCGGGAGTGCCTCCGTTCGGCCCGCCGTACATGCCGCACCGGAGAAACGCGATCTGCTTCCCCAGACGTTCGAAGGTCATCGTCTTGACCGAGTTGTCCGCGAAGATCAGGTCGACCTCGCCGTCGAGCAGCAGATGGGTGTCCTCCTCGAACCGCAGGCGGTGCTCGCGACGGGCCAGGGTTCCGCTCCTCTTCTTGGGGTCGCCCAGGTTGTAGAGCAGGTGGTCACCCCAGACCCCGAAGGCCTCGAACTCGACCCACTCGCCGCTGTGGGGATGCTGCATGCCCATGTAGCGACCGGGGCCGCCCACGCCGTCGCGCGTGCCCCAGTGGTGATCACGGGTACCGAGGTAGGTGGCGCGGTCGACGGGGAACCGCTCGCCCGCCACCTCGATCCAGCCTTCCTGGCGACCGAAGCCGTCGTAGCCGGCGACCGGGCTCACGGCGCGCCCGCCCACGATCATCCCGGCCCCGAGCTGACGGAAGATCGGTCGCTTCGTGTCGAACCAATTGAGGTCGAAGGTGGCGCCGACGTCGTTGGGTCCGAGCTGCAGTCGCCACTGCCGGAAGGGCTGCACCACCTCGAAGCGGAAGGGACCCAGTTCCATGTCCATGCGGTCGGTCCCGAGCGCCCGGTGGGCCCGCACGGTGGTGTGCTGGCCCCGCACGTTGACGATGGCGAAGGCCTCGGCCGTCCCCAGGTTGGGGTAGAAGGCCAGGCCGATCACCGCCAGGACCTCGCCGACCCGGTCCTGGCAGGTGAACCACACCCGCTCGTAGGCCTGGGCGTCCGGTGTCCACATGACGCGAACCGGAAACGGCGCGTTGTGGATCAGGAACTCGTCGAGTCCCGACAGCGGCGCGTGCTCAGGCGAAGCGGGTAGCGGTGAGGTCACGTCAGCCGGCCCCGTAGATCGACTTGTACTCGAGGTAGGCGTCCAGTCCCACCGGGCCGTACTCCCGGCCGAGGCCGCTCTCCTTGTAGCCACCGAACGGCGACCAGAGGTCGGGCGCGAATCCGTTGATCCCCACCATGCCGGTGCGGATTCGGTTGGCCAGCATCCGGCCGCGCTCACGGTCCCCGGTCCACACCGAACCGGCGAGGCCGAATGGGGAGTCGTTGGCGATGCGGATGGCGTCGTCCTCGTCGTCGTACGGGATGACACAGACGACGGGCCCGAAGATCTCGTCGCGGGCGACCGTCATGGAGTTGTCCACGTCGGCCAGCAGGGTGGGGGAGACGTACCAACCCGGACCGGTGCCAACCGGCCGCGCCGGACCGCCGACGACGGTTCGAGCCCCCTGCGCGGTAGCGCCCTCGAGATACCTCACGACCCGAGCCTGCTGGCGCTCGGCCACCAGCGGCCCGACGTAGGTGGCGGGGTCATCGGGGTCCCCGACGACGATCCCCTCCACCATGGAGGCCAGCGCGTCCACTGTCTCGGCGTAACGGCGGCGGGAGGCCAGCACCCGCGTCTGGGCCACGCAGGCTTGCCCGCTGTTGAGAAACGAGGCGAACTTGAGGCCGGCCGCCGTCTTGTCGAGGTCGGCATCGTCGAGGATGATCGCGGCGGACTTGCCGCCCAGCTCGAGGCTGACCCGGGCCAGCCGTTCTCCGCAGAGGGCGGCGATGCGTCGGCCGACGGCGCTGCTCCCGGTGAACGCGATCTTGTCCACGTCCCGGTGGCGTACGAGATGCTCGCCGGCCTCCCGGCCGCCGACCAGGATGCTCACGACGCCGGGGGGCAGTGCCGACTCCTCGACGATCTCGGCCAGCAGCAGGGCGTCGAGAGGCGACTCGGGCGCGGCTTTTACGACCACGGTGCAGCCGGCCAGCAGGGCGGGGGCCAGCTTGGGCATGATGACCAACTGGGGGACGTTCCACGGCGTGATGGCGCCGACGACTCCGACCGGCTCCCGCCGCACCAGGGCCCCGGCGTTGTGACCGGTTCCCCTGGACTCCCACTCGAACGCCTCGGCCGCGGCCAGGAAGGTGGCCAGCATGGCGGCGCCACCCGGGCCCTGGGCCAGTTCGGCGAACCACCGGGGCGAGCCCATCTCGGCGATGACGGTCTCGGTCATCTCACCCGTGCGCTTGGAGTAGGCGACCAAGAGGCGAGTCAGTGCTTCGGCCCGCTGGGCTGGCGCGAGGTGCGGCCACGAGGTGGTGTCGAACGCCTGGCGGGCCAGGGCCACGGCGCGATCCACGTCTGCCTCGGTCGCGGCCGGAGTTGACCCGATGGCCTCGCCGCTGTGCGGAGAGATGACGGAAATGCGCTGATGCCCGGCCGAGGGCTCCCACCGGCCGCCGAAGAAGAGGGAGTCATATTCGGTTCTGACTGCAGTCATGGGGCCCTTCCGGTCGACCTCAGGGTGCACAGTACGCTCGGCTCATGGCGGAGGACCACACGGTCGATCCAACCGACGCCACCTTTTTCACCAGGCCTGACTACCACGAGGTCCTGGCCAAGCTGAGGGCGGAGGCTCCGGTCTTCGAATGGGCGCCCGGCCGGTGGACCGTGGCCCGCTACGAGGACATCCGCGACCTCAGTCGTGATCCGTCACGGTTCTGCTCGGGTCAGGGGGCTCTGGTCAACGATCCGATCCGGGGCGCTGACAACCCGCTGGGCACGCCCTCGATCCTGCACATGGATCCACCGGAGCATTCAGCCTTCCGGAGCCTCCTCAACCGCCGCTTCACCCCTCGCGCCCTGGCGCCACTGGCGAATTCCGTCCGGCAGAGCGCCATCGACGTCATCGAGGCCGCCCCTCCGGGGGAAGAGATCGACTTCGTCGCCGAACTCAGCGCACCCTTCCCCCTGACGGTCATGGCGGAGTTGCTCGGCATTGTGGAGACCGACCGGCAGGACTTCCGCCGCTGGTCCGATGCGGCCATCGAGTCGCCCGACCTCCCGCCCGAGCAGACGCTGGCCGCGCTGGGCGAGTTGGCGGCGTTCATCACCGATCACGTCCGGGTCAAGCGCGACAAGCCGGGCGACGACCTGGTCTCCGTGCTGATCCAGAGCGAGATCAACGGGTGCCCGCTCAGCAAGGAGGAGCTGTTCATGTTCCTCCTGACCCTCTTGGTGGCCGGGAACGAGACGACGAGGACGCTGCTTTCGGGCACGGCGCTGGTGTTGCACGAGCACCCCGGCCAACGGTCCGCCCTGGCCGGAGATTCTGCCCTGCTCCCGGGAGCGGTCGAGGAGTGCCTGCGGTGGGTCACGCCGGTACAGGCCTTCTGCCGCACCGCGACCGAGGACGCGGTGATCAGAGGGGCGCCCATAAGCCGAGGGGATTACCTCTGCATGCTCTACGCCTCGGGCAACCGGGATGAAGGGGTCTTCGGTGACGACGCGGCGACCTTCGACGTGCAGCGGGCGACCAACCCCATGCACGTGGCCTTTGGGTTCGGAGAACATGTTTGTCTCGGAGCCAGCCTGGCTCGGCTGGAGGGTCGCATCTTCTTGGAGGAGTTGCTGGCCCGCTATCCGAGCTACGCCATCACGGGGTCGGCGGAGCGGGTGGCGTCGACCACCGTGGCCGGAATTCGGGCGCTACCGGTGGTGCTGGCGCCGTGAACGACGACGCGACGTAGGTCACCGAGCAACGCCTCGACCGCGTCGGGGTCAGCGCTGAGACGGAGCCGCCCGCCTTGACGCTCGGCGCGGATCAGACCCGCCTCCCGCAGCGACTTCACGTGCATGCTCACCGTCGGCTGCGCCAGGCCGAAGGAGACGGCCAGGTCACCCACCGTGCTCGGCCTGGCCGACAAGTAGTGCAAGAGGGCCAGTCGGGTGGGGTCGGCCACGGTCTTGAGGCGACGAGCCAGGGGCTCGGTGACCGCCCGTGACCCCAGGTCGTGGCGTTCGAAGCCCGAACCGACCAGCGTGAGCCCCGGGAACTCGAGGTACAGGCTCTTGCCGAAGAACAGGCACGGGACGATCAGGAGGGGATGCCCGCGGTCGAGCCGGTCGTTGATCTCGCCGAGCATCGACTGGAAGCTCTCGCAGGCCTCTCCGACCAGATCGCCCAAGGACCGCCCACCTTCGAGCTGGGCGACAACCGACTGGCCCGCCTTCTCGAGCATCGGCACCGCGGCCTGCCACATCTCGTCCACCGGATCCCAGACCTCGCGCAGCAGGTCGATGTAAGAGCGCACCAATTCGGGCGATGCCTTGAGGCGCTCCAGGCGCTCGAGGAACCGGGCTCGATCCTCGGGGGTCTCCGATTCGAGGCCGAGATCGGTCGGCACCGTGGCGACGGCGCCCTCCAGGGCCCCCCACAACGCGGCCGGGGATCTCTCACCGAGAGCCCCGGCATGGTGGGCCAGCACCTGCATCTCGGTGAAGCAGATTTCCGGACCGCAGTCACCCCAGAAGTTGCGAACCCGATCGACCAGCTCCTCGCGGTCAACCAGCAGTTCGGACACCAACGGGAAGGTCGGCCGCCACGAGGGCCGCAGGGCCACCGAGATCAGCCAGGAGAGATCGCAGACCAACGAGGGTGCCGACACGAGCGTCCGGGCCGTGGGGGCCACCGCGAAGTCATCCGTTGTCATAGGCATAGGGCTATATTAGAATATTGTTGAATTAGTGTCAACCATGCGGTACAATGTCGTCATGTCGCAGTGGTGGATGATGGAGCAGTTGGCCGAGCAGCATCGGCAGGATCTGGCGAGGGAGTTCCGCGCCCACAGCAGGGACTCTGGGCCTCACGAGATGGAGGACGCCGACTCGCACGGGGCGGGTCGAGCCGCTGGGCGGGACCACGCTCGCCCGGAGCGTCCACCGGTGGGCCACCATCTCGGCAACCTGTTGATCCGCGCCGGAACCCGTCTCGGCGGAGCCTCCATCAGGACCTCTTCCTGACCCAGGGCGGGTCCGTCCCGCCCTGGTGGTCGGCTCATCGGCAAGAGTGAGGGCATGCCCGGCGGCAACGTTCTCTTCATCACCGTCGATCAGTGGAGGGGTGATTGCCTCTCGGCCCTCGGTCATCCCGTCCTCGAGACGCCGGCCCTTGACGCCCTGGCCCGTCGGGGCGTCCTCTTCGCGAACCACTGGGCCAACGCAGCACCTTGCGGGCCGTCCCGGGCCTGCCTCTACACCGGCACCTACCAGCACCGAAATCGTTCGGTGCTCAACGGGACCCCGCTCGACGCCAGGTTCACCAACGTGGCCCGGCTGGCCCGGGAGGTCGGCTATGACCCCGTCCTCTTCGGGTACACCGACACGTCGATCGATCCCCGGACCGTGGCGGCCGACGACCCGCGCCTCTTCAGCTACGAGGGCGTCCTGCCCGGCTTCCGGGAGATCATCCGTGACCCCTGGGAGGAGGGCAGCCCCGAATGGGGCCGGTGGTTGGCCGCGCAGGGGGTCGACGTTCCCGCCAACCCACACGAGCTTTACGATCCCATGCCTGGGTTTCCGGGCGCCGAGGATCACGGGACGACCTGGGCGCCGGCACGGTTCCCGGCGGAGCTCTCACAGACCACCTTCGTGCAGCAGGCCGTGGTGGGATGGCTCGAGGAACACGGCGACCAGCCCTTTTTCATCCACGCGTCATTCATCCGGCCCCACCCGCCGCGCCGCAACCCCGTCGGCTATCACGACCTCTACGACGCCGAGCGCGTCACCCGTTTCGTGGGCTGCGAGCGACGGGAGGACGAGGTGGCCTCGCACCCCCTGGCCGCCCTGGCCATGTCCATCCCTGGCGTAGGTGCGCCCGTTGACGAGCGCGAACGCCGGCAGATGAGAGCGACCTACTACGGGGCCCAGCGCGAGGTGGACGACGGGCTCGGTCGTCTCTTCGACTACCTGGCGCAGAGCGGCCTGGCCGAGTCGACCCTCGTCGTCGTGACCAGTGACCATGGCGAGATGGGTGGCGACCATTGGTTGCTCGAGAAGCTCGGCTACTGGGACGAGAGCTACCACGTCCCGCTCATTGTGGTGGATCCCCGGCCGACCGGCGATCCGGGTCGCGGCACGGTCGTCGAGGCGGTGACCGAATCGGTCGACATCCTCCCGACCATCTGCGGCTACATCGGCGCCGAGGTGCCGCTGCAGGCCGACGGATGGTCGCTGGACCCCTTCGTGCGCCGGGACGGGCCCCCGCCGCACTGGCGCCGCACGGCCCATTTCGAGTGGGACTTCTCCAGCCCCTCAGGCCAGTTGGCCGAGCAGGCCTTCGGGATCCCGATGAGCCACTGCTCACTGGCCGTATCGCGCGGACCTCAAAGCAAGTACGTGCAGTTCGCTGCCTCGTCCGATCTCTTCCCCCCGCTGCTCTTCGACCTGACCGACGACCCCGAGCAGGTGCGAAACCTGTGTCAGAGCACCCGGCCCGACTGGCGGGACCTGGCCTGGGAGGGGGCGCAGGAACTCCTGCGCTGGCGGATGCAGACGGCCGAGCGGACTCTCAGCGGCCACTTCCTCTCGCCGGTCGAGGGACTCGTATCGGCCCGGGACGAGTGGCGCTGACCATCGCCTGTGGAATGCTGGCGCCCGGCTGTCGGACGACGAGGAGACGCCATGGCGGTACCCGACATGGAGGGCAAGACGGTCGTGGTGACCGGGGGCAACTCGGGCATCGGCCTGCAGACCGCTCTCGCCCTCGGCGTCATGGGGGCCCGCGTCGTCATCACGGCCCGCAACCGCGAGCGGGGCCAGGCGGCGCTGGCCACGATCTCCGAGCAGATGGCCGGGAAGGGCTCGGTCGAGTTGGCCGTCTTCGACCTGGCCGACCTGTCCTCGGTGCGAACCGGGGCCTCCGAGCTCCTCGAGCGGTGTCCCCGCATTTACGTCCTGGTCAACAACGCCGGGCTGATCCTCCAGGCCCGGACCGAGACGGTCGACGGATACGAGTCCACGTTCGCCATCAACCACCTCGGACCCTTTCTGCTCACCACCCTCTTGCTGCCGCGGTTGCTGGCGTCCGCCCCGGCCCGGGTGGTCAACGTGGCCTCGACGGCACACAACCAGGCCAGGAAGGGCATCCCCTTCGACGACCTGCAGTCACGGGGCCGCTATTCGGGCATGCGGGTCTACGGCGAGTCGAAGCTGGCCAACATCCTGTTCACCAACGAACTGGCGCGCCGCCTCGACGGCCAGGGGGTGACCGCCAACTCGCTGCATCCCGGAACGGTGCGGACCGGGTACGGCCGCGACGGCGACACCAGGGGACTGTTGGCGCTCGGCATCAAGATCGCCGGACCCTTCTTCATGTCTCCCCAGAAGGGCGCTCGCACCTCGGTGTACCTGGCGTCGTCGCCCGAGGTGGCCGCAGTCAGCGGGGAGTACTTCGTCAAGTGCAAGGAGAGGACGCCCAGGAAATGGGCCCGCGACCCCGACGCGGCGCGGCGCTTGTGGGACGTCAGCGAAGAGCTGGTCACCCGGTCGGTCGAGCGGGCCGGCTGAGCGTGCGGGTTCTCGTCACCGGAGCGGCCCGTTCCATCGGGCGGGCCACGGCTGAGGTCCTGGCGGATCGGGGTCATCAGGTGGTGGCCACGGCCCGCGACGTCTCGTTGTTGGCCGACCTCAAGGTGGAGCAGGCGCTCACCCTCGATGTCCGCGACGCCTCGTCCATCGCGGTGGCGCTCTCGGAGGCGGGCGAGCTCGATGCCATCGTGAACAACGCCGGTCTGACCGGGCTGGGGCCATTGGAGGACTACCCGCTGGACGACTTCATGCGGGTCCTCGACGTCAACACGCTCGGCCCGCTCCGCATGATCCAGGCGGTTGTCCCCCGGTGGCGGGAGCGGGGGAGTGGCGTGGTGGTCAACATCAGCTCGGTGCAGGGCAAGATCGGCACGCCGTTGGAGGGTCCCTACGCGGCCTGCAAGCACGCACTCGAGGCGCTGTCCGAAACCCTGCACTTCGAGCTGAGCCACTTCGGCATACGCATCGTCATCATCGAGCCGGGGTACATCGCCCCGGGTATGAAGCACACCGACGACCACATCGGCCCGGAGATCTACGGAGAGCTGCATGCCCAGTGGAGCGGGACGGACGCCACGCTGACGGGGCCGGGTGGCCGCCCGGGACCCGAACTGGTGGGTCACGCGGTGGCCGACGCCCTGGAGGACCCGGCGACCCCCCTGCGGGTGGAAGTGGGGCAGGATGCCGCCATGGTCCTCGAGCTCCGGCGGAAGATGGCCGACGCCGAATTCGAAGCCACCATGCGACAGGCATTGGGCCTGACTTGGTGATCACCGGGGGGAACTGATGGAGAAGCTGATGTACCTGGTCTGGCTCGAGCCCGGCACCACCAGGGACGAGGTGGCCGATCAGCTGCTGGACTCGGTGGCGTCCGGACTACTGGCCCTCGAACCACATCGACTGAGCATGGACCTGTGGGATACGCACAGCGACATCCCGGCGCCGGTGCCGACCCCCGAGGGCGAGTCACCCCTGCACGCGCTGGTCTCCATCTGGCTCGACGCCGTCGACCACCGTCAGCCCTACCAGGACGTCCTCGCCAAGGCCGCCACCGCACTGGCGGGCTACCAGGTGGTGGAGTCCCTCTACCGCGACTACGGCGGCAACCATTGGTCGGGCCCGCGGGACTGGGCCGACGGGGAACGCTCGCCGGGGGTGCTGACCGTGGCCCTGCTCGAGCAGCATCCCGACCTGACGTTCGAGGAGTGGGTGACGCGGTGGCACACCAGGATCTCGCCCATCACCGAGGCCATCCAACCTCGCACCCGTTATGTCCGCAACGCGGTGTTCCGGAGCATCACCGACGGTGCGCCACCGTTCCGAGGCATCGTGGAGGAGGCGTGGCCGTCCCTGGAGCATGTGACCGATCCGATGCTCTTCTTCTGTGCCGACGGTGACGCCGAGAAGATGACCGCCAATATCAACCAGATGATCGAGGAAATCGCTGCGTTCACCGATCTCGGCACGATGCGCAGTGCGACCATGAGTGAATGGATCCTGAAATCATGACGAACCGTTGGAGCAGAGCTGAGCTCGATGAGGCGCACGCCCATTTCGTTGACACGGCCAACCGGTGTGCGGCGGCGGGCGAGTGGCGGGACTGGGCCGACCTCTTCACCGACGATGCGCTCTACGTCGAGCACATGTTCGGCGAGATGCACGGGCGCGAGGAGATCTTCTCGTGGATCTCGACGACCATGGCCGAGTGGCCCAACAAGGCCATGACCTCGTTTCCCCATTCCTGGTGCGTGTGCGACGAGGAGAAGGGATGGTGGGTCTGCCGTATCGAGAACCGCTTCCGTGATCCGGGCGACGGTTCGGTGCACCAGGCCCACAATCTCACCGTCCTCCACTACGCCGGGGACATGCGATTCTCCTACGAGGAGGACGCCTACAACCCGGCCAACTTCGGCCCGGTGGTCACCACTTGGTTGGCCGCCTTCGAGGCCAACGGGGGCGTCCCCGATTAGATCGCAGCCGGAGCGGGCAGGGTAGAGACGTGCATCGCAGCCGTCTCACTGGAGCCCTGTTCGACGTGCCCGCCGAGATCTTCGAGGCCGAGGCCGCGTTCTGGACCGGTGCGCTCGGCCATCCGGCGCGGCCGGTTCCCGACAACCCCGAGTACGTGCACCTCGAGGGACTCTTCTCGGGACTCGAGATCATGGTTCAGAGGATCGGCGACGGTGCCGCGGCCCGGGTGCACCTCGACGTGGAGACCGATGACGTCGAGGCCGAGGTGCGGCGCCTCGAGCGACTCGGCGCCAGCAGGGTCGCGCCAGTGAAGAGCTGGTGGATCATGCGTGACCCGGCCGGGCTCCTGTTCTGCGTGGTCCGGGTGCAATCGCCCGAGGAGTTCGAGGCTCACGCGACAGAGTGGGACGAGTGAAGGGCATGGGCTGATGCGAGGGGTTGGAGGAGGGAGCCGGTGCCGTACCACTCGATGAGCGGGGACCAGGTGCGCGCGTTTCTGGTCCGGTTGCCGGCCCGGACCGGCAAGCTGGCTACCGTTCGGGCGGACGGGCGGCCCCACGTGGCGCCGGTCTGGTACGACGTCGATGACGACGGCGCCTTGTTGTTCAACACGGGGGAGTCCACTGTGAAGGGGCGGAACCTGCTGCGTCAGATGCAGGGCTCGGTCTGTGTCGACGACGAGCACCCACCGTTCAGTTTCGTCATCATCGCGGGACGGGTGGAGATCACCGATGACCCGACCGAGGTCCGTCATTGGGCGACCCGGATCGGGGGCCGCTACATGGGCACCGACCGGGCGGAGGAGTTCGGGGCCCGCAACAGCGTCGCCGGCGAGTTGTTGGTGCGCCTGCGCCCGGATCGTGTCGTGTCGGCCGCCGGCGTGGCCGACTGAGTCAGAGCGTCGACCGGGCGTTCAGGTCTACGTCCCCAACCCGGCCATGAGCCGACCGGGCACGGGCGGGGCCGTAATGCGGGTGCGACGGCTCCGCTCGAACGGCCCTAACGGAACGATGGCCATGAACAGCACCACGGCGACCAGGATCAGCACGGGCAGGACGCCCGCCCCGAGGAGCGTGTCGAAAATGCCACGGATCGAGGAGACGCCGGCGAAGACTTCGAAGGTGCTCACGAAGAGCACCACGGTCCGCAGCCTCCCGGTGGCGACGGGCGCCAGGACGACCACGCCCCAGGTGGCGTACCAGGCCCACAGGATCGGATTGAGCAGGGCCACCACCAGCAGCGTGAGCCCGAGGGATCGGGTGACGCCCAACTCGTCGGAACGGAGCAGCAGCCAGATCCCGATTCCTGTCGCGCAGGCCAGGCTGATGTCGCCCAGGACAGTTCGCGCCCCCAGGGCGGAGAAGTGGACGTTGACCAGACCGGCCAGGTCCGACGCGGCGCGTGACAGCCCTCCGATCGGAGTGATCCCGGTGAAGGAGTGGTTGGCTGCGGTGGTGGTATGCAGCCAACCCCACCCGAGCCCGGAGACCTTGGCGACGATCTCGAGCGTCGACACCGCGATCACACCGGCGGCTGCGGTGTGCGCCACGCGTCGCCTGATCGATGCCCCCGGCCCGGCCCAGGCCCAGCCGAGGAAGAGGACACCGAGCCCCGCCGGGGCCTTGACCCCGGCCGCGACCGCGCACAGCAGGATGCCCGGCACCGTCCCGACCCTCAGGGCCACCGCCAATCCGGCGACGAGTAGGCCGACCATGAGGGCATCGTTGTGTGCCCCAGACAGGAGCGTGGTCAGCACGAGGGGGCATCCCGCGCCGAACAGGACGGCCTGAGCGGGATCTCGCCCGACGGCGCGGGCCAGGGTGGGCAACGCGCCCACCATGAGGGCGAGGCCGGCCAGTTCCAGCAGTCGCAGCAGGACGATGTCCGGGAGGATCTGGTGTCCCGTCACGTCGTCGAGGGCGCCGTCGATGGTGAGGAAGGTCGGGCCGTAGGGCGACGGGGTGTTCGTCCATACCGCGTCAGACAGTGAGCTGAAGGGCGTGGACCCGAGGATGCCGGTCCCGTAGGTGTAGGGGTCGATGTGATGGCTGACCATTTCACCCTGGCCGGCATAGCTGTAGACGTCTTTGCTGAAGAGCGGCGGGGCGAGCAGGAGGGGAATGGCCCAGATCGCCACGACGAACACGACCTTCTTCACCGGCACCCGGTGGGGCCGCGAGAGCTGAAGGAGGAAGCCGAACCACACCCGGGTCAGCAGGATCAGCCCTCCATAGACGGCGGCGACGGCGTAGATCGGCGGTTGGCTGGCGTCAGAGCCCAGGGAGCCGAAGAGGCCACCCTGCATGCCGAAGTACCAGGCGCCGGGCAGGTGGTTCTCGAACGCCCGCCCGCCCAGCAGCGCGCCGACGACGATGGACGTGGTGGCGACCAGGCCCAGCACGGCGCAGCGGACCAGCCGCAGCGAACGGTCCCCGGGCTGGTCGCCCTGGGGTTGCTCGGCGCCAGACGCGCCGACTTCGACGCTCGACGTCACCACCTGCTCCATCGACCTCTTCCCTCGCGGTCTCATCACGCTAGGCGTCGCCTACCGCCCAAAATGGTCAAGCCGCCCTCGCGGGGGGCCTGGCTGCCGGGTGACGACGCCGACACGATCCCTAACAGGATTCTCAGGTTCATCTCAGACTTCCGGAGGAGAATACCTTTGTCACAATTACGCAATCTGGTTGCAACGATATCGGAAGGGTGGCAGCGTGCGAGTTCTTGTTCTGGGCGGAGATGGCTATCTCGGATGGCCGACGGCATTGCACCTCTCGAGAGCTGGCTACGAGGTCGGGGTGGCCGACAATTTCGCTCGACGGGGCTACGACCTCGAGATGGGGGTCGACTCCCTGGTGCCCATCGCGTCGCTTCACCGGCGGGTGGAGTGCTGGGAAGAGGTCTCGGGCAACCGGATCGAGGTGTTCGTCGGGGATCTCACCGAGGAGGCCTTCGTCTACGACATGGTGCGCCGGTTCCGGCCCGACACGATCGTCCACTTCGCCGAGCAGCGGAGCGCGCCCTACTCCATGGTCGATCGCAAGCACGCGGTGTACACACAGGTCAATAACGTCGTGGGGACCCTGAACCTTCTGTATGCCATCGCAGAGATCGATCCGGCCATCCACCTGGTGAAGCTGGGGACGATGGGGGAGTACGGCACCCCCAATATCGATATCGAGGAGGGGTACATCGAGATCACCCATCGGGGCCGGACCGATGTCCTGCCGTTCCCCAAGCAACCGGGCAGCTTCTACCACCTCTCCAAAGTGCACGACAGCCACAACATCGCCTTCTGTTGCCGGTCCTGGGGGATCCGGGCGACCGATCTGAACCAGGGCGTCGTCTACGGCCAGTCCACCCCCGAGACGACCCTGCACCCCGACCTGGCCACCCGATTCGACTACGACGCCGTGTTCGGCACCGTCCTCAACCGTTTCGTCATCCAGGCTGCCGCCGGGGAGCCGCTGACCGTGTACGGCAAGGGCGGTCAGACGCGGGGGTTCCTCGATATCCGGGACACGTTGGCCTGCGTGGAGCTCGCCGTCCGCCATCCGGCTGCAGCCGGTGAATTCCGGGTCTTCAACCAGTTCACCGAGTCGTTCTCGGTCGGCGAGTTGGCCGACATGGTCTCCGCCGCGGTGGGGGGTGCCGAGATCGTCCATCTCGAGGATCCCCGGGTCGAGTTGGAGGAGCACTACTACCGCGCCGCCCACACCAAACTCCTCGACCTCGGCCTCCTGCCCTTCCTTCTCGGGGACGAGCTCCTGGCCGACCTGCTCGGCATCGCCCGGGCCTACATCGGGAGGATCGAGCTCCCGGCCCTGCAGCCGCAGGTGAAGTGGCGGGCCACGGCCAGCGAGATCTCGCGGAATCCCAAGCCCCGACGCCCGGACCCGGCGCGGGATCACCAACACTGAGCCCGGCCCTCCCTCGCGGGCTACCTTTCACGGGACCGGCAGCCTGACCAACGAGATCGGGACCGGTCGGATCGGCCGACCACGGAAGGCACCCCGACTGTACGTGAACCGACTTCGAGCACATCTCGGGCCGCTGTGGCCGTACCTGGTTCTCATCGCCATCCCGGCCGCAGGGATGATCCTGCCGGACCTGTTCGGCGGGCATCTCCTGATGACCGGCGACAACACCCAGCAGAATTACCCCCTCCACGTCCTGGTGGGCTCGATGCTCACGCACGGGCAGCTCCCATTCTGGAACCCGTTCATCTTCGGCGGCTCACCCCTCCTGGCCGGGTTCAACGCCGGGGCCTTCTTCCCGCTGACCGGTCTCTTCGTGATCCTGCCCGACCGGGTGGCCTGGATCGCCCTCGAGGTCATCCTGTACTCGGTCATCGCGATCGGGATGTACGTCTACCTGCGGGCGCTGGGCCTGCGGACGATGGCGTGCTTCCTGGCCGCGGTGACGTTCGCCTTTGCCGGCACGGTGCTCAGCCAGGTCAATCACGTCGACATGACAGAGGGCTTCGCCGCGCTGCCCTGGATGCTGCTGGCCGTCCTGTACATCGTGCGCGACGGGCGCTGGCGCTGGTCAATCCTCCTGGGCATCGGTCTGGCCCTGGTGATCCTCGGCGGGGCACCCGAGGCGATGCTCGACGAGGCGCTCCTGGTGGCCGCCTACGCCGTTGTGTCCGCCGCCCTGCGCCCGGCCAGCTGGTGGCGCGTCCTCACCCGGGTCGCCGCCGGAGCGGCCCTGGGGTTGTCGTTGGCGGCCATCCAGTGGCTCCCCGGCCTCAGTGCGATCGCCAACTCGCAGCGTTCGGGCTTCGGCGGGAGTTTCGCCGGGGGAGGCAGTTTTCCGCCGAGGGACGGGGTGCTGGCGCTGGTCCCGTATCTGTTCGGTGGCTACGGCCATCTGGGGGAGTCGGGCTTCTTCTCCCACTACAACCTTCCCGAGCTCGGCATCTATCTGGGCATCCTCCCGGTTCTCGCCCTGCTGGCGCTCCTGCACCCCGCCTGGCCCAGCCGGTTGCCCGCCCGGGAGCGGTTGGCGTGGTACATCGTCGGACTGTTCGCCCTCCTCCTCGCGCTGGGGGCGAACACCCCCCTTGAGCACATCTTCAACGCCATCCCGCTGTATGGCCACCAGCGACTCCAGAGTCGCAACATGGTCGGTGTCTGCGCCGCGATCAGCGTGCTGTTCGCCGGCTGGCTCGACCGCAGGACTGACACGGCGGACTCGTTCGTCGCCTACGACCGGTGGATGGGCCTCGTCCCCTTCGGCCTCGTGCTCGGCCTGAGCGGTTGGGCCATCTGGGCTCCCAACTCCCTCATCAGGTCACTGGCCCAGACCACTCCGTTCCCCAGGGAGGTGCACACCGTGCGGGTGGCGTCCCTGTACGCGCTGGCCTTCTGTGCGGTGGCCGCCGTGGTGGTCTGGCTGCGCCCGCGGCTGACGGGACGGGCGTGGATGGCGGCAGCGGCCGTTTTCGTCTTCGTGGACGTCGGCCTCATGGCGGCGACGAGTCAGTTCGTGAAGTTCCCGTCGAACGACGTCGTGTCGGGCACCACCTCCGTAGAGAGGGCCCTGGCCGCCAACCTGTCTCCTGGGGGGCGGTTCGACATCTTCGACCCGCAGCAGTACTCCGTGACTCGGTTCGCCAATGGACTACCAGACGACAACATCCTGGCCGGACTGCTCTCGGTCGGTGGCTACGCCTCCATTGTGAATCACGGCTACAACACGATCACCGAGTCGCACACCGGCGGGGACCTCAATGTCACCGCGCTGGCCGAGGGCAAGCTCGACGACCTCGATCTGCAGGACCTCCTGACTCTGCCGGAGTATTTCCTGGTGCCGCTCGCGTCCACGCCGACGGCGCTGGCGCTGATCAGCCCCATGTCGGAGTCCGGTGGAACCGACGTGGCCCTTCCCATGGGCTACCGCTCGAACTTCTCCGATCCGGATTATCCGACCTACCCGCCCCCCCGGGGCGCGCTCCACACCGGAGCGACCGAAACCTGGTTCTTCGGGGAGTCCCTTGCTCCCACCCAGGCGGCGTCCCTCTTCAGTGAGGCCACGAGCGCCGGGGCGCTGGTCCGCTTCGGCAAGGTGCTCTCGAACGGGAAGACGAAGTGGGGGCCGGACGTCACGGTGCCCAAAGGTTCCCAGAGCGCGAGCGGAACTCTGCCGTCCGGACCGGCGGCGGGGTTGGCCATGGAGGTCTTCGGAACCGTGCCGCCCCACCAAGCCGTGATCTCCCTCGGCCAGCGGGCGTACGAGCTCGACGGGCCACTGTCCACGGCGATCCGGCCCGGACTCTGGCAGATGCGGGACATGACCGCAGGGCCCACCTTGTTCGTCCGGGTCGGGCCGGTCCAGCAGTTCCACGCGGTCTCGACGGGCGGCCAGAAGGCTCCCCGAATCGACGTGCTGTCGTCGGATGACAACAACGTGTCCGTCCGGGTGGCGGCGCCGGCCGCGCTGGTCCTGGTGAGGGACATGGCGTGGGATGTCGGTTGGGGGGCGCTGGTCTCGAAGGACGGCGCGGCGGCGCAGGCGGTCCCGGTAACCCAGCACGGGTTGGTCCAGCAGGTTCGGATCCCTCAGGGAAACGACGTCGTCACGTTTCGGTACCGGCCACCGCATCTGCTGGTCGCCACGGTGCTGAGCGGCGCCGGGCTGGTCTTTCTCATCGTGCTGCTGGCCGGCACCCTGGTGCGGCTCCGCGGACGGCGGCGGGACGGGTCAGGGCAGGTGGACGGGGAGAACGCGGCGGTCCCGCAGGAGCCGGAGCTCAGCAGTACGGGTGGGCCAGCGTGAGGAGGAACTCGCCTTCGCCGGCACCCCACATCCCGTCGACCACGAAGCCGGCCGCCGCCAACTCCGCTTCGACCCCGGCCGGGGTGAACTTGGCGCTGATCTCAGTCAGCAGGTCTTCGCCTTTTTCGAACTGAACCTGAAGCCCGGCCTGGCGGAGCGTGACCTCAATCGGTTCGGCGGCCCGCAGGCGCATCTCGATCCACTGCTGCTCTTCGTTCCATAGTGCGACGTGGCTGAAAAGGTCCGGATCGAAGTCCCCTCCCAGCTGGGCGTTGAGGACATGCAACACGTTCTTGTTGAAGGACGCGGTGATTCCGGCGGCATCGTCGTACGCGGCCACCAGCCGGCGGCGGTCCTTCACCAGGTCGCTCCCAAGGAGGAGCGAGTCATCGCTCGACATGGTGCAGTTCAAGTCGAAGAAGAAACGGGAGCGTTGGTCCGGGTTGAAGTTGCCGATCGTTCCGCCGAGGAAGGCGATCATCCGTCGCCCCTCGGTGGGGATGTGCGCCAGGTGCTGGTGGAAGTCGCCGATGACCAGATGGACGGCCAGCGCGTCGTATTCGAGTGAGAGCGTGGAGGCCGCGCTGCGCAGGAACTCGTCGCTGACGTCGAAGGGGACGTAGCGGGCCAGGGTCCCCAGCTCCTGCAGCGCGCTCAGGAGGACCCTGGTCTTGTCACAGGCTCCGGCGCCCAATTCGACCAGCGTGTCGGCCTTGGCGAGCTCGGCGATGGTCGACGCGTGGGTTTCGAGGAGCCCTCGTTCCGCCCGGGTGGGGTAGTACTCGGGCAGGCGCGTGATCTCCTCGAAGAGCTGACTGCCGCGCTCGTCGTAGAACCAGACCGGTGGGATCGACTTGGGATCGGACCGCAAGCCGGACACCGCGTCGGACTGCATGTGCTGACGCACTTCGTCGGGCGTGAGATGGACGTCAATGGTGTAGGTCATGGGTCCTCAGGGATCGCGGGCCAGGCGAACGCCGCTAAACGCCCACCGGGCACCGGGTGGGAAGAAGTTGCGATAGGTGGTGCGGGTATGCCCCGGCGGCGTGGCGCAGGAACCTCCACGCAGGACGTACTGGCTGACCATGAACTTCCCGTTGTACTCACCGACCGCACCGGGCGCGGCGCGGAATCCGGGGTACGCGGTGTAGGCGCTGGCCGTCCACTCCCACACGTCGCCGAGCAACGCGCTGGTGCTGACAGCCGGGCGCGGGTGCGGCGTCGACTCACCGAGGAAGTTGTCGCCGTCGGGATTGGCTGTGGCCACCGTCTCCCACTCGCCCTCGGTCGGCAATCGCATGCCGGTCCAGTGGGCGAAGGCGTCGGCCTCGTAGTAGCTGACGTGACAGACGGGTTCGTCCGGATCGACCGGCCGAACTCCCGAGAGGGTGAACTGCAACCAGGGGCCGTCGGTACCGGGTTCCCGGAACCAGTACAGGGGCGACTGCCATCTCTGGGCGATGACCACGGCCCACCCGTCGGAGAGCCAGAACTCCGGCCGCCCGTAGCCGCCATCCTCCATGAAGCTCATCCACTCGCCGTTGGTGACCGGGCGGTCGGCCAGGGCGAACGGGGGCAGGAGCACCCGGTGCCGGGGGAATTCGTTGTCGAACCCGAAGCCGACGCCGGTGTGCCCGAGTTCGACCACGCCGCCGTCGTGCTCGACCCAGCCGGCCTTGGGGGGTGCGTCGTCGGCCGGTGAGCTCGTTCGTGGCAGGTACTCCGGCCGGAGCGGATTGCGCGAGAGGACGTGCTTTATGTCCATGAGCATGAGCTCCTGGTGTTGCTGCTCATGGTGGAGGCCGAGCGTGACGAGCTCGGGGATCCCGGCTTCCAGCTCCCCGCGCAGGAACGAAGCCATGTGCCGGTCGACCGAGCGACGGTAGAGGGCCACCTCCTCGACACCTGGCCGCGAAATGAGTCCCCGTTCCGAGCGCGGGTGCCGCTCGCCGATGGCCTCGTAGTACGAGTTGAAGATGTACGAGAACGAATCGTCATACGGCCGGTAGCCCTCGGCGTGCGGTCCGAGGACGAAGGTCTCGAAGAACCAGGTCACATGAGCCCGGTGCCATTTGGTGGGGCTGACGTCAGGCATCGACTGGATCGTCTGGTCTTCGGCGCTGAGCGGCGCGGCCAGCCGTTCGGTGGTGGCGCGCACCCTGGCGTAGGCGGCGGAGAGATCAGGCGGCATGTCCCGCCCGCTGTCTTCGGACATCAACTTGTCCCTTCGCCCCGGTGGACGGGTATGGCGGCGCTCCGTCCATTGGTAGTGATCACCCTAATCAGGAGGGTTCGAACAGCAGCGCGCCCCCTGTGACCGTTCCGTGGCACGCCGATGGTTCCTTACCCAGGACGTCCCGTTACCATGCCCCTATGACGGTGACAGCGACATATAACGGCACGGAGATAGCCCGCAGCGACCGGACGGTGGTCGTCGAGGGCAACCACTACTTCCCGGTCGAAGACGTGACCGAGGGCATACTCGAGCCCTCGGACACCCACACGACGTGCCCGTGGAAGGGCGAGGCCAGCTACTACGACGTCGCGGTGAAGGGGGAGCGGGATGCCGACGCAGCCTGGTACTACCCGGCGCCCAAGGAGGCGGCGAAGGAGATCCTCGACCGCGTGGCCTTCTGGAAGGACGTTGTCGTCACCGCCGACTGAGGCCGCCCTTTTTCGGTCTTCAAGTGGGAGTAGGAACGGCGGCCCGGCCCCCGGCAGAGAGGTGCCCGTCGGAACCGGGGCGATCCCCAGAATGGCTCGTCCCGGAGGCGTCGAAATGTCGGCGCGACCGTCGAGCCTCCCAACGGTCCAGGAGCTTGGAGCCGAAGTACATGGTGGCGGCCGCGTAGATCCATCCCACGAGGATGTCGATCACGAAGTGCTCGCCGGTGTACACGAGCGTGAAGGCCATGCAGACGGGGTAGGCGGCCAGCACGATCCGCGTCCGGAGGCTGGCGCCCCTCCAGAAGAAGAGGGTGATGAGGAGGGGATAGGCGCCGTGGAGCGACGGCATGGCCGCGACGTTGTTGTCGAACTTGCTGCTGCCGGAGAAGACCGATTCGCCCAGATGGCTGTGGAGGTGCGCCCAAACATCATCGATGATGCGAGAGGTGCTCGGAAGATGCCCAAGTTGACTCGACATCCACGGCGGCATGGCGGGGTAGAGCACGTAGGTGATGTAGCCGGCGAAGGTCAGCCCGACGAAGAGCGGCACGTAGCGGCGGAAGTTGGCGTAGTTGGTCTTCCAGAGCACCCCGGCCACGATGAACGATACGAAGAAGTGGCTCATGTAGCAGACCCACACCAGGTAGTCCCAGAAGTGCAGTCCGGGGGTGAAGAGCCAACGTTGGAGCTGCACGGTCGGCGCCACGCCGCCGAAGACGTGCGTGTCGAACCACACCTGTGGCGCGTAGAAGGGTCCCCAGAGCGTGTGGGAGGCATAGCCGCGCAACAGCCCGTAGACGAAGAGGACGGCGATCAGCGGCAGCCAGTCGGCCAGTAGTCGCTTCCAGCGCACGCCGCTGCCCAGACTCGAGATCACCAGGCCGGCCATGACGTAGATCAGGACCGAGTTGGTGGACCACGGGATGCCCGCGACGAAGAAGTAGACGACCACGCTGCCGGCGAGGAGTATCCAGCCGATGGTGACGCGGCGCCGAGCCGGATCCCTCCAGCGGTCGGCGAGCCAGGTGCCGAAGGTCCGGCGGGCGGGGGGGCTGGCCGCTGCGGTGCGGTCGAGGTGTCCGGTTGATTCGGTCGTATCGGCAGGAGCGCCCTGTGTCGGTTCGACCGTGCCGCGCTCGTCTTCGGTGGTGGTCATGGGGGGAAGGTGGTGTCCATGGGTACGGTTGCCGACCGTGCAGCACGGCAAGGGAGCTTCATTCGCAACCCGGTCGGGGCCGTCCGCGACGGGCCCTCTTTGATTACAAATGTGTGACGATCCTACCTCCTAGGCTGCTTTCGATCCGAGCAGCCAAGGAGAGATCGACCCAGCGATGACGCAACTGAGCCACGCGACCGATGGGTCGGTGATGCCGGCCCGCCCCCGGGCGGCTCAGCTGGGGTTGGCCATCGTGTGGGCGGCCATCGTCGGGTTCCTGATCCTGGGTGGGTTCGAGGCGTGGCACGACTCGGCGACCTTTGACGAGCCGGTCTACGTGTCCTCGGGCGTCATCGGCGTCCTCCACCATGACCTGACCGTCAACGCGGAGCATCCGCCGTTGTTCAAGGTACTGGCGGCCTTGCCCGTGCTGGCGGTCGGACCAGTGGTGCCCGGTGACGGCAAGTGGAACGTCAACAACGAGCGGGTCTACAGCGCGCGATTCGTCCAGGCCCAGATGCGGGCCGGCACGATGCACCGGGTGACGGTGGCGGCGCGGGTGGTGCCGCTGCTCGAGGCCGCCCTCGTCGCCCTGGTCCTCTACGCGTTGGCGTCGCTGCTCTTCGGGACCTGGTCCGGGGTCGTGGCCGCCCTGTTGTGGCTCCTCGACCCTCTCGTGCTCGGTTTGGGCCATCTCGATGGCGTCGATCTTCCCTTCGCCTTGACGACGGCGTTGGTCTCGCTGACCTTGATCAGGTGGCTGCGACGGCGTGACCGGCGTTCACTCCTGTGGCTCGGTGCCGCCTGCGGCGCGGCCGTCTCGGCCCAGTCGACGGGTCTCCTCCTGGCCGCCATCGCGGCGGCGGTGGTGCTGGTGGGGGCGCGGCGCGCCGGGGGGCGGGGACGGGCGGCGTGGGGCCAGCCCGCGCTGGTGGCGCTGGTTTCTTGGGTGGTGGTATGGATCGTCTATCTCGTGCTCGATCCCAGCGTGGTGGTGCACTCGTGGGTCGTCCTGCCCCAGCCGTATGTGGAAGGCCTCAGGTACCTGTTCTCCCACGACACCAGTAGCGCGCCGGGATTCCTGTTCGGCGTGTCGTGGACCGGGGCCAACGTCTGGTTCTGGCCGGCCACACTCCTGGTCAAGCTCTCCACTCCGGTCCTGCTCGTCCTGGTGGCCGGGTCCCTGGGGTTCGTCGCCCTGGTCCGGATGGGCCGGGTCAGCGCGTCCACGTGGCGACACGTGCTGGTCGGCGTGATCGTGCCGGGGGCGGTGCTGATGGCTGTCGAACTTCCCAACCCGCGCACCTTGGGGGTCCGTTACCTGCTGCCGGTCATTGCGCTGTGGATCGTGGTCGCCTCGCCCATTGCCCTCGTGGCGGGGCGCCGGTTGGTGGCGGTCACGCTCGGTCTCGTGTTGGTCGCGGCTGCGGTGGTGGTAGCGACGTCGTACCCCCACTCCATCGCCTACACGGCGGCGCCCTTCCGTCCGGGCTACCGAGTGGCCACCGACTCCAATGTGGACTGGGGCCAGGACTTCTCCCTCTTGACGGCGTGGAGCCGGGGCCGCCATCCCTATGTGGCGTATTTCGGGCCGCGTGGGATCACCGCGTCGAGCATTCCGGGCGCCCGACCGCTGGTGGGGACGGCACCGAGTGCCGTATCGGGTTGGGTGGCCGCCTCGGCGAGCGACCTCACCAGCGCCGACCGGTCGTCGTTGGCCTGGTTGCGGGGCTACTGCCCGGTGGGGACGCTCGGCGGCTCGATCCTGCTCTACTACTTCGCCACGGCACCCGACGCGGGGGCGGGGCCTTCGACGCCGGCGGCGGTCTGCTCGGGGAGTCTGAGTCACCGTACGAGTTCTGCTGCGGCGCCGAGCGAAGGTGGTCGCGCGTGAGCCCGGCCCAGGTGCTCTCGGCCGACGAGGTGGCGACGTTCCTCGGTGCGGTGGACTGGTTCATCGCGGTGACGGAACAAGCCGCGGTCGCAGCAGGGTGGGCTGGGCCCAGCGCGCTGGTGGGGTATTCCATCGGTGGGTTGGTGGCGCACGGCGCGGTGGCCGGGGTGCTCCGCCTGGAGCAGGTCCTCGGCGAGCCGGAGCCCACCGATGGGACCGAGGTGGACGTGGCGGCGTACTACGGCCCCAATCGAGTTGGCGGGGTCGACGGGGCCGACCCGCTGTTGGCCATGGCCCGGGCCGCCGGGGAAGAGCTGGCCCAGCGGGGCCACGCGGGGGTCCTCGAGTCATGCCGCCAGGGGCGGACCAGGTTGGGCGCGGTGCTTCCGGAGGCTCGGGCGGATCGTGTGGTGCCGGTCCTTCGAGTCCGGGGAGGCGTCACGCCGCTGGCCGATTACCTCCGGACCCGGGTGCTCGAACTGCTGGTGCACGGTGACGACGTGGTCGCCAGTGTGCCGGGGTTGACGGTTCCGGATCCACCGTCGGCAGCGGTGGAGGTGTGCCTCGGCCTCTGCCTCGACCTGTCGCGGGCGCGCCTGGGCGACGTCGCCACCCTTCGCGCGTTCACCCGGGCCGAGAGGGTTGACCCGGGCTCGTTACGTGCGCTCTGACCGTCGCCACGACGGGGTTGATCAGGCCAGCACCTTGCGTCGGAAGTTGCGCAAGCCGAGCGACATGAAAACGGCGCTGAAGGCCAGGAGCGCCGGATAGATCACGTAGAGGTGCATGTGTGACGCGTTCGTGAATGCAGCCCGCATCCCGTCGTTCACGTAGATCAGGGGGTTGATCAATACGATGGTCTGGAGCCAATGGAACCCGCCGACGGTGACCGGGGCTAGGCGTGTCCACTGGTAGTAGGTGCCGCCCAGGAAGGTGATGGGCAGCACGATGAAACCGAACATCAACCCGAGATTGCGCGGCTCGAAGCTCGTGCCCAGCAGGAGCCCCAGCGAGGTCATGGCAAGGCAGGAGAGCGGCACGAGGGTGACGATGAGGAGCCAGTGCAGGTTGATGTGGGCCTCCACGCCGGCCGCGTGGACCACCGAGGCGATCGGGAGCACGAGGATGGCCGAGATGATTCCCTGCGCTCCGCCCGAGATCACCTTGGAAATGGCGACGAGCCAGATGGGGCAGGGAGCCTGGACCCGATCCTCGATCTCCCGGGTGAATCCGAACTCCTGGGCCAGCTGCATGGCCACCGCTTGAATCCCCTGGAACATGATGGATAGACCCACCACACCGGGTACCAATACCGTGGCGAAAGCTGACTCCGCGCCCGGGATGCCACTCGCGGCGCCGATGCCCTGTCCAATCTTGGGGAATACGTAGAGGAATACGAAGCAGAGTAGGAATGGCTGCACCAGGGTGCGGACGGTGAACTCGACCAGGTGCTTGCGGAGAACCACCAGATCGCGCACGATGAGCGCGCCCAGTGAGGTCCAGCTGGCGGCGGTGGCAGAGCGGGTTGGCGTCAACGAGACGTGATGCGACTCGGGGCTCCCGAACGCGCCGACGATCCGCGGCTCTGAAGTGGTAGCTGACATCAGTCGCGCAGTTCCTTTCCGGTGAGGCCGATGAAAACGGTTTCGAGGGTCGGCTCGGCGACCGAGAGATCAGCCAGGGAGAAGCCGCCGGCCTCCGCCGCGGCGACGACACGGGGCACCAGCCGCTCCGCTCCCTTGACGTGGAGTTCGACCCCACCGGGGATGGTGCGGCAGCGCGTGACGCCCTCAACCGAATTGGTGAAAACGTCGGCCAGGGTTTGGGTGTCCCCGTCTGCCTTGACCGTGACGATCGTGTCGGCCCCGACACTTCGCTTGAGGGCAGCCGGGGTATCGAGGGCCAGGATCTTGCCGTGGTCCATGATGGCCACCCGATTGCAGAGCTGGTCAGCCTCTTCCATGTAGTGAGTCGTGAGCATTATCGTCTGCCCATCGGCGTTGAGACCGCGCAGGAGTTCCCACAGCGCCAGGCGACCCTGAGGGTCGAGTCCGGCGGTGGGCTCATCGAGGAATAGGACGGCCGGCCGATGGAAAATGGCGCGAGCCACCATGAGCCGCTGCGCCATGCCACCCGAAAGGGCGTAGACCGAGGCTTTGGCGAAGCGCGAGAGCTGGAAGCGCTCGAGGAGGTCGTCAGCGGTCTGCTTGCACTCTCGGCTGGCCATGCCGAAGAGACGGCCGTGGAAGTAGAGGTTCTCCCAGGGTGTGAGTTGCCGGTCCAGCGTGTTCTGCTGGGACACCACGCCGATCAGCTGCTTGGCCAAGGTGGGATGGCGCACCACGTCGATGCCGCCGACGAAGGCCTGGCCGTCCGACGGGATGACGCGGGTGGTCAGGACACCGACGGTAGTGGTCTTTCCGGCCCCGTTGGGCCCCAGCAGTCCGAACACCTCGCCGGTCCCGACCCGCAGGTTCAGCTCGTCGACGGCGCGGAAATCCGTACCGGCATAGGTCTTGGTCAAGCCGATCGTCTCGATGATGGTCGGGGCCGATTCCGGCGTCGTGGCGTCGGGCGAATGAGGATCGGTGGTTGTCGTCATGGCGTGTGTCTGCACAGTACCGTTCAATCCCGGTCAGTCCTCGGCCAGAATTTGGTACAGCTCCCGGCGTGCCTTCTTGATGACCTCGATGCCCCGCTCGACCTGTGCGTTCTCGCCGGCCCCCGAGAGCTGTTTGGCTGCATCCATCAGTTGGACGACGGTGAGTCGCAACGTTCGAATCTGGTCATCGTTCTCAGCGGCCGTTTCCCACGGCAGGGGAGCGTCGGCCGTTGCATCCGCTCTGCCGGCGTCGGTAAGCGTGAAAGTTCGGGTGCCGTCCGTCTCGACCGATTGCACCATGCCCTCGTCCTCGAGCATCTGGAGATGCGGATAAACGGAGCCTGGGCTCGGCCGCCACAGCCCGCCGCTCATTTCTTCCAATCGCCGCATGACCTCGTAACCGTGTGCCGGAGATTCCTGCAGCGCGGAGAGGATGGCACGGCGAATGTCACCCCGGCGCATGCGCCGGCCTCCGCCCCACCCGCCTCGTTCTCCGCCCCAGCGACCGCGTCCGCCGCCGTCTCCGCGTGGGAAGGGGCGTCGTTGCGGTCCGCGCATGCCGTGCTGGCCATGCGGTGCGTCATGATCGTGGTGTCGTTCGTGTCCCATGTGGAGACTCCTTCTTGTCTTGTGGTGACTTGTTGTCGTGATAAGGGCCGGTCACCGGGTCGTTGGCACGAGGGTGATGGCAGATTCGGGGCAGGCGACCACGCAAAGCCCGCAGGCATGACACGCCTCGGCACGGACGGCGTAGGCCGCCTGGCGCCGGTGGGCGACGCTGCGCACTTTGCCGAAGAGGCTGAGCGACCCGAAGTCGGCATCCGTGATGCGGGTGACTTCGAAGACGTCGTAGGGGCACACCTCGGTGCAGTCGCCTTTGGCTTCACAGCGGCCGAGATCGATGACAGGGCTGAAGCGGCCGGGTTCGGCCCGGCAGGCTTCCCCTGGTCGATTGGGATCGGATCGCGCCCGCCGGACCTTGGCTGGATTCGTTCGTCGGGCCGCTTCAAGAGGGACCGGCTCATGGGCGAAGGCGCCGTTGTCCTGGCTGTCCGTCACGACGGCTCGGTCCGGGAGGTTTGATCTGGTCGTTGCTGTGCTTCCATAACGCTAATGATATATCACAATACTCTGGCGATGTCACGAAGAATTACGGAAAAATGTGCCCGGCGCCAGGCGCGGCAGCCTTTTCGCATCATGTGGGACCACGGATGGCGTCCCGGCGGGCTCAGATATTCTCCGGCGGTGGATCCCTCGCCTGTGAGAACGCGCCTCAGCGAGTTTCTCCACGGTTCAGGGATCGAACTCGGGCCGGGCCACAGTCCATACGCACCGCTTCCCCACGGAACCAGCGTCCGCTACGTAGATCGATGGCAACCTGAACAGAACTCCTCCCTCTTCCGGGAGTTGGGTGGAGATGCCCACTTTCCGCGGCCGGACGTGGTCGCCAACTTCGATGTCGATCGACTGGATGACTTTCCCGACCAGAGTGAAGACTTTGTCATTTGCAGCCACGTTCTCGAGCACGTGGCCAACCCGATCGCGCTGCTGCGTGACATCTATCGGGTTCTGCGACCTGGAGGCACGCTCCTTCTCCTGCTGCCGGATCGGCACCGCACCTTTGACTCGACTCGAGTGCCGACCTCATTGGCGCATCTCGTCGTCGAGTTCGAGAAGGACGTCACCGAAGTTGACGACCTCCACATCGAGGAGTTCTTGGATCACACGAACATCGGTGAGGGCCAGACGACGTCGGTGCCCGAGGACCCTGAAGAGCGTCGAGCTCTCTTTGAGCTTCACCGCCGCCGGTCGATCCACGTGCACTGCTGGGATCAAGAAGAGTTCGTCGACGTTCTCACCCACGGCATCGAGTGCCTGGGGCAGCAGTGGGAGTTTCTCGACGGCGTCTCGACTGTCGAGGGTGGTCCGGACGGAATTGAGTTCGGCTTCGTCCTCCAGCGCGGCGAAACATCCGGAACGCCCACAGCCGTCTTAGAGCAGTTCACCTCGCGGTGGGAGTCCTGGAAGGACGACCGTGATCGGTGGGTGATCCTCGAGGCCGAGCGCCCTCCTCTCACCAGAAACGAGTACCGGCTGTTCGAAGAGCTCCAGACGACCCGGGGCGAGCTGGCGGCGGCTCGAGCTGAACTGACGAATCTGCAGCAATCCAAGACGTGGCGCTATACGGCCGTCGCGCGTCGCCTCTACCATCGGGCGAGACCCGCTCGCTGAGGGCGCATTGGGCGGCGCTTGGGGGTTAACGCCGGCTTGGAAGCCGGTCCAGAGCGGCTTCAGCTTCGGCCACGAATCGCCGGACGAGTTCGCCGGCCGGAACCAATTCATGGATGCCACCGACTCCCTGCCCCGCCGGGTAGCACTCCTTGTCGAGATCCACCCCGTCGGTGAAGGAATCGCCGCCCAGGTGCATCGTCCCGCCCCCATATGAGACGGCAAGCTGCTCGGGGAACTTCTTGAGCTCTTCGGGATGGGCGTCGAAGTAGTCGGTGTAGGTGTTTCGAACGACCCGCATGGTCTTGCCCGAGTAGGCCCGGCTCACCGTTGTCTGGTCTTCGCGGCTGGCCAGCAATTTCTCCTTGTACCCCAGGACGCCCCGGGCTTCGGGGGTGGCAATGAACCGCGTGCCGACCCAGATACCGTCGGCGCCGAGGGCCAGCGCGGCGGCCAGGCCACGTCCGTCGAAGATACCGCCGGCTGCCACCACCGGCACCCGGTCGCCGACCGCGTCGACGATCTGTGGAATCAGCGGGAATGAAGCAACCTGCCCCGTATGCCCTCCGGCTTCCGTGCCTTGGGCCACCACCAGATCACAACCTGCCTCGACGGCTCGCACTGCGTGCTCGACCTTGCCGCACATGCTCACGACCACGAGGTTGTTCCGGTGGCACTGGTCGACGACCTCGGTGGGCACGCCGAGACCAGCCACGAATGCCGTGGCGCCACCTTCGATGATCAGCTGTACCTGCTCACTCATCCCGCCGGGCATGGCGGTGAGGAGGTCGACGCCGAACGGCTTGTCGGTGGCGGATCGGACGGCGGAGATCTCGGCCTCCATCTTCTCGTTGCCCATGGTCGACGCGCCCAAGCACCCGAACCCACCGGCCTCGGACACGGCGGCGGCGAGCTCCGAGTACGAGACGCCGCCCATCCCGGCGAGCATCACCGGGTGCTCGATGTTGAGCAGTTCGGTCAGTCGGGTGCGCATGAGTATTTGCCCTCTTTCACCTTGTCGTTGTCGTTCCTGCCCGGTGCCGGGCCGCGCCTTCGCCGCCGGGACCGTAGCGCGGGCGGGCGATGAAGGGGATTCCGGGACCTCGGTCCCGGGTGGCCGCGGCGGGCAGGCGGAAGGGGAGGGTGAACGACCCCGCAGTCCATCAGCGGTGAGGCGGACATCGGGAGCCACGCGCCCGTGGCGAGCCATGAGCGCCCGGAACGGGTGGAGACATGGGCCACGAACCCTGGGGAAGATTGCATTCGGTGCGCCGGATTTCTACTGTGAACCCACCGTGCCGGGCGTGAGGAGATCAATGTGACCGTCGTGGCACCACCCGTGACGGGACAGGTCACCAAGCGGAGACTCTGGTTCATTCTCGGCGCGCTCCTCCTGGGGATGCTCTTGGCCGCCCTGGATCAGACCATCGTCTCGACCGCCCTCCCGACCATTGTGGGAGAGCTGCACGGGGGTTCCCACCTGGCCTGGGTCGTCACGGCGTACCTCTTGACCTCCACGGTCTCGACGCCGCTGTGGGGGAAGTTGGGCGACCAGTACGGACGCAAGTTCTTCTTCCAAGCCGCCATCGTGATCTTCGTACTCGGTTCGGCCCTGGCGGGATTCAGCCACACCATGACGCAGCTCATCCTGTTCCGGGCCGTGCAGGGTCTTGGCGGCGGTGGGTTGATGGTCGGTGCCCAGACGATCATCGGCGATGTGCTGTCCCCGCGCGAGCGGGGCCGCTATATGGGTCTCTTCGGGGCCATGTTCGCCGTGGCCACCGTCATCGGCCCGCTCATCGGTGGGCTGTGCGTGACCTACCTAACGTGGCGGTGGGTCTTCTATATCAACCTGCCTCTGGGGATCTTGGCCCTCTTCGTGGCGGGCGCGGTCATCCCGGGATCGTTGAGCCGGGTGCACCACGCGATCGACTACGCCGGCACCGTCCTGCTCTCGGTGGGCGCCACGTTGTTGATCATCTTCGCCAGCTTGGGCGGAATCTCGTGGTCCTGGGCCTCCAGCCAGAGCGTCGCCAGCGCGGTGGGCGGGGTGGTCCTCATCCTCCTCTTCCTTGGCGCTGAGCACCGGGCCAAGGAACCGCTCATTCCGCTCCGGCTGTTCGGTGAGCGCGTCTTCTCATCGGCCAGTGCCATCGGCTTCGTCATGGGGTTCGCCATGTTCGGCGCCCTCACCTTCTTGCCCCTCTTCCTGCAGAACGTGAAGGGGATCAGCCCCACATTGTCGGGCTTCCGCATCCTGCCGCTCATGGGCGGCATGTTGGCCGCCTCCCTCATCTCGGGCCGACTGGTGACCCGGTGGGGGCGCTACAAGGTCTTCCCCATCGTCGGGACTGCCATGATGACCGTGGGCGCGTTTCTCATGTCCTTGATCGGTCAGCACACCGGCGCCTGGGTGATGGCGGCCTACATGTTCGTCTTCGGCGTCGGGCTCGGACTGATCATGCAGGTGTTGGTGGTCGCGGTCCAGAACTCGGTGTCGTACCAGGACCTCGGGGTGGCCACCTCGAGTGCCACCTTCTTCCGAGGGATCGGGGGCTGCTTCGGGACGGCTGTCTTCGGGGCCATTTACGCCAATGTGCTCAGCGGGAAACTGGCCCCGGTTATCGCTTCTCTGCCGAAGGTCCACGGGACCGCGGTAAACCTCAACGTGCAGGACCCCTCCGCGCTCGTGAAGCTGCATTCCCTGCTGCCCGAGGTCTACGAGAAGGTGATCGGCGCCATCACCCACGCCACCCAGACGGTGTTCCTGGTGGCGGTGCCCATTGCCTTCGCCGCCTTCCTACTCAGTTGGCTCCTGCCCGAGCGAGAATTGCGCCAGACAGTGCAGACGGTCGACACCGGCGAGGCCTTCGGGCTGGGGGAAACCCGGTCATCGCTGGAGGAGATCGAGCTGGCCCTCCAACGTTTCGCCAGTCGGGAGAACAGAGCGGAGCTGTACACGACGTTGGCGCAACGAGCCGGCCTCGAGCTGCCGCCCCGTTCGTGTTGGCTCCTCTACCGCCTCTCGGACTGCCCGGCCTGCACGGTGCAAGAGGTGGCCGCTCGATTGAAGGTGGACCAGGAGGTCATCCAACCGGGAGTCGACGGGTTGGTCGCGGCCGGGATGGTCGAGGAGGTGACGCGGGGCACCGAGTGCGACCTCGCGCTCACGCCGGCCGGCACCGCCGCCATCGGCCGTTTGACCGAGGCCAGGCGCAGTGGGTTGACCGAGCTGCTCGAAGGCTGGAATCCCCAGGAGCATCCCGAGGTGATCGACATGGTCAAGCAGCTCGCCACCTCGCTGCTGGCCGATGACACGCGCCTGGTGGCCGCCGCCATGCCCAAGGAGGCGGTGACCACGCCTGCCAGTGGGGGAGCGAGTTAGCCGGTCACGGATCTGAGAGGGCCGCCCGAAGCCGGTCCTTCGACGCCTCGTCTGCGCCCAGCGCATCGAGTCCCAGCAGGGCGGCACCGAGGACCGGCGGCGCGTAAAGGCGGCGCAACTGAGCGGCCGGGGCCACACGGTGCACCCCGTCGGCCACCCGGGCGTGAAAATCGGCATGGCGGGTGTCGAAGATGCCGCCGCCGAGGACGACCTCGACCGGCTGTTCCGCCACGCCGAGCCGGGTGATCGCCGCCCTGGCGAAACCAACGATCTCGTCGGCCAGGATGTCGGCAGCTTGGCGCGCCGGCTCGTCACCGTCGGCCGCGGCGTCGAGCAGGACGCGGGCCAGTTCGAAGAGCCGGCCGTAGGGGAGGGTGCCGGTGTAGACCGCGGCCAGGACTGCTTCGGCGTCGGGCAAATCGAAGTGGGCTGGCACGCGCCCTCGCAGCGAGGTGGGAGCCCCCCGCCCATCCGCGGCCCTCAGGGCCAGGCCGAGGGCGCGGACGCCCAGCCAGGAGCCGCCCGGTGCGAAGTCTCCGGAGAGTTCGGCCAGGGCGGGGAACCGGACCGAGGTTCCATCGGGACCGATTCCCGCGCAGTTCATACCGGTGCCGCACACCACACCCACGCCCCAGGTCGAGGTCGTCCCGGCTCTCGATACGGCCAGCGTGTCGTTGTACAAATGGTCGGTCCCGGTCCACCCCCGCAGCGCAATCGCCGGGGCCAGCCGCTCTTCGTCGACGGGCAGGTCGAGGCCAGCCAGGCAGTACACCCCGACTTCGCACAACGGGAATGGGGGTGCGCCCAGCTTCGCGTCAGCGGTCGCTTCGGCGATGGCTTCGCCCAGGGCGTCGAGCGCGCCGTCCAGGCCGACCAGTTGGTGGTTGCTCGGCCCCACCTTGGCCCGGCCCAAGAGCGTTCCGTCTTCGGCCACCAGGACCGCGTCGGTCTTGGTACTGCCACCGTCGAGGGCGAGGACGGCGGGTCGGAGTGGGCTGCTCACGGTCGGATAGTACGTTGCCGGACGTGGGCGTAAAGGTTGCCGTGGTCGGGGGAGGCAGCACATACACCCCCGAGCTGGTCGACGGCTTGTGCGATCACGAGGATCGGATGAAGGTCGACGATCTCGTACTGCTCGACCCCGATGAAGGGCGCCGTGAGGCGGTGGGGGGACTTTCCGAGCGAATCCTGCGGACGCGCGGGTGGCGTGGGACCTTTTCGACCACCGCCGACCGTGACGCCGCACTTGAGGGGGCCGATTTCGTGGTCGTCCAGCTTCGCATCGGCGGCCAGGCCGCCCGCCATGTCGACGAGACGTTGCCGGTCGGTTACGGATGTCTCGGGCAGGAGACCACCGGCGCGGGTGGGTTGGCCAAGGCCCTTCGGACGGTGCCGACGATCCTCGAGCTGGCCGAAGAGACCGCCAAGCGGGCCAACCCCGGCGTGTGGTTCGTCGATTTCACCAACCCCGTCGGCATCGTCACCCAGGCTCTGATCGACGACGGTCACCGCGCCGTCGGCCTCTGCAACGTGGCGATCTGGGCGCAACGGCGGCTCGGTCACTACCTCGGTGTCGACCCCGACGGGGTTGAGATCGAGCACGTCGGGCTGAACCATCTGACCTGGATCCGTTCGGTCCGCACCGCCGAGAGCGAGGACAAGCTGCCTGAGCTCTTCGACCGTTGTGGACCTGAGTTGGAGTTGGAGAGTGGGATCCCGCTCGACCTCCTGCGTCTTCAACAGGCGCTGCCGTCGTACTACCTCCACTACTACTACCAACACGACCTCGAGGTGGCGCAGCAGTCCGTGCCCGGGCACCGCTCGAGGGCGGAAGTCGTCTCGGACCTCGAGAGGAAGTTGCTCGAGGAGTACCGGGACCCCGAGCTGGTGACGAAGCCGGCCGCGTTGTCCTACCGAGGAGGGTCGTACTACTCATTGGCGGCGGTGCGCCTGATGGCGTCGCTCCACGCCGACACCGGCGATATCCAAGTCGTCGACATGCGTAACGACGGCGCCATCCCCGGGTTACCCGATGACGCCGTGGTCGAGACCCGCGCCGTCGTCGATGCCGTCGGGGCGCACCCGCTGCCCCAGCGAGCCCTGCCGCCAGAGATGTTGGGCCTGGTGCAGCACGCCAAGGCATACGAGCGCCTGGCCGTGCAGGCCGCTCGCTCAGGGAGTCGCGAGGACGTGGTGCGGGCGCTGCTGGCCAACCCGTTAGTGGGTCAGTACCCCCTGGCGGCTGAGCTGGCCGATGCCTTGCTGGCGGCCAACCGTCATCATCTGCCGCGCTTCTTCCCGACCTGACCATGTTGCGCGGGTGGTATCACGCGATCAGCTTCACCGCCCGCGCGGCTCGTGTCCCTCTTGAGCCCGGCGCCCCCACCTTCGACTCCGTCTGAGCCAAGGGCGGACTACTGATCCCTACCCGGCGTTGTCGGTGGGCTGAGTGGTCGTGGACGGCGGTCTGGTCGTGGTGGTGGTCGTGGTCGTGGTCGTGGCCCTGGATCCGGCTGCAGTCGTGGTCGTGGTCCCCGCCGTCGGCGCCGTGGTCGTGGTGGTGGCCGGGGCGACGAACTTCGACGTTTCCCCCTGCTCGGTGGCGAGGCTTGACGACGGGGTGGCCGCCAGGCCGGTGCAGGCGCGGGCCGCGTTCCACGACTGCAGCGCCGTGGCGGCGGGCGTACCCGTGAGAGGCTGGGGCAGCCCGCCTACGATGGTGGCCGGAGTGAACGTGGCGGCGCTGATGTGCCGTCCGACGGCGGTGATGAGAAGGGATCCGCTATCGGTCTCCGGTGCCGTGTTGTCGTAGAAGGCGAAGTTGCCCAGGCCGTAGTCGACGTAGGCCTCGCCTAGGTAGCCACCACCGAGGAGGACGTGTGCGTTGGAGCCGACCACGATGTCAGCGCCGGCATTGACCAGCTGCTGAGCCAAAGGAGGTTGCTGCGCGTTGGGGCACGCCACTGTCTCGGTGCCCCAGTGGAGATAGACCACCACGGTGTCGGAGGTGCGGCGCGCTGACTGGACCGCCTGGATGAGCTGGGTCGGATCGAGCGCGGAGGCGACGCCCCCTTGCGCCGAGGTTGCCGACCACGTGCTGACGAGGTTGGAGGCGATCACCTGGGTGGCCGCGATGATGGCGATGCGCTGCCCGTTGATCGTCACCCGGTAGGGCGCGAAGGCCTGCGTCGCGTTGGCGCCGATGCCGACCAGAGGAAACTTTGCGGCCGAGGCGATGGCCAGCGTCTGGCTCAGCCCCGCCTGACCGCAGTCCAGGGCGTGGTCGTTGGCGTCGGCCGCCACGGTGACGGTGGCGCTCTTGAGCGCGGTGATGGCGGTCGCCGGCGCGTTGAAAATGTAGGGCTTGGACTGTGGCTGAGGGCAGGTTCCGTTGGTGACGGATGTCTCGAGATTGATCATGCGCACTTGCCCACCCGCCAGCAGTTGGCTGGCGGTGCTGCCCAGGGCGGTCGCCGGATCGTGGGTCAAACGCTGGCCCACCGCGCCGGCGAAGTGGACGTCGCCGCCGAAGGCCAGGGTGACGGCCTTCCCGCTGCCCTTCCAGTCCGGGTTGAGCGGTGAATGGGCCGGAAACGAGTGGTGCAGCTGGTGGACGGTGGAGGGTGCAGGCGGACTCTTCTTGCCACCTCCTGAGAGGAAGACGACGTAGATGAGGAACAGCAAGATGAGTGTCCCTACCGTTGCCACCTGGCGGCGCCTCTGGCGGACCCTGCGTGAGACCACGTCGGCACTATGGCACAGGTGATTCGACCGTATGAGGCGGACGCCCAGGCCACGAACGATGTCGCGGGCGTCAGATCGATCAGGGAATGGAACGCGCGTTCACCGCCGTGGCCAGTTGAGCGACCAGGCCTCGGCATCCAGCCTCGATCATCGACAGGCACGCATCGAACTCGGCCTGGTCGCCGTAGTACGGATCTGGCACGTCGGCGGCCGCCCCGGCGTCGGGGTCGAACGAGCGCAGCAAGCGCAGGCGGGCCGGATCGGCTCCCAGGCTGCGCAGGGTCTGGAGGTGGCGACGGTCGAGAGCGACCACGAGGTCACGCCGGCCCAGCTGGCGGGTAACGACCTGGTGGGCGACGTGCGGGTGCTCGGGATAGCCGGCGCGGCACAGGGCGGCCGCCGTGCGCGCGTCCATCGGCTCTCCCTCGTGCCAGGGGCCGGTGCCGGCACTCGAGACCTCGAGGCGTTGGCCGAGAGAGGTGCCGTCGGTCAGGGTGGTGGCGGCGGCCAGAGACCGCGTGACGACCTCGGCGATGGGGGACCGGCAGATGTTTCCGGTGCACACGAACTCAACCGCGTAGAGCTGCCCGTCGATGGGCGGAGCGAGCGAACGGCCCTCGGCCGCCACTCGGCTCACGCCGAGTACTCGTCTCGCAGGCTCTTCTTGACGATCTTCCCCGTGCCGGCCCGGGGCCACTCGGTTCGTAGCTCGAGTTGCTCAGGGATCTTCTGGATCATCAGACCGGCCTCGCGGCAGAACGCCACTACGTCGGCGAGTTCGAGTCCATCGGCGCCGTCGGCCAGCTGCACCACCGCGCAGACACGTTCACCGCGGGTCGGATCAGGAAGCCCGATGACGGCGACCTCGCTCACCTTGGGGTGGGTGTAGAGGAGGTCCTCGATCTCCTTGGCACTGATGTTCTCGCCCTTGCGGACGATGACGTCCTTGAGCCGACCGGTCAACGTGAGGTGGCCGTCAGCCCGTAGCCGGCCCAGGTCACCGGTGCGGAAGTACCCGTCGTCGTCGAAGGCCGCCTCCGTGAGGTCGGGGTCGGTGTACCCGTGGAAGACCATGGGACCCCGCACGCGGATCTCGCCCTCTTCGTCGGGGCCAGCCAGCCGCCCGTCCAGCGCCACGATCCGCACGTCCGCCCCTTCCACCGGCTTGCCGTCGGTGTTGGCGAGCTGTTCGTCGGTGTCGGTCGGCGATCCGTTGGAGATCATCGGGACCTCCGTCATGCCGTAACCGTGGACGACGCCCCGCCCCCCGATCTCGGCGCGCACCTCGTAGTGGATCTCCGGCGGCTTGGCGGCACCGCCGCCCGACATGAGTCGAAGGCTGGGCAGGATGGGTTCGCCAGGGGCCTTGCGCTGTTCGCCGAGGTATGCCACATAGAACGCGGTGCTGCCGCCGACCATGGTGGCACCGTGCTCCCGGAAGAGAGGCAGCACGTCGGGCGCCGAGAAGGACTCGACCAGGATGGCGGGGAACCCGAACGACAGCATGGTGACGAGGTAGTCCGGACCGGCGATGTGCGCGAACGGAAACGCGATCGAGCCGACGTCGTCCGGTGTCATCTGCAGGGCGACGGCCAAGCCCCAGCCACCGGCGATGAGGGTCTGGTCGGTGTGCTGCACGCCCTTGGGGTCGGCCGTCGACCCCGAGGTGTAGTAGATCCAGCGAATGGGCGCCTGCTCGGGTGCCAACCCGACGGGGGCGGCGGGCAGGCTCGAGGGGTCGGCCTCGGGCAGGTCGCGGTCGATGATGAGCATCTCGGGCTGGGTGGCCGCTCCCGCCAGGGCCCGCTCGGCGATGGCCGGGTAGTCGACGTCCCGCCATTGACGGGGTACGACGAAGAGGGAGGCCCCCGTCTGGCGGAGGGCGAAGCCAACCTCACGTTCCCGGTAGAGGTGGATGATCGGGTTCTGGACCGCCCCCAGGCGGGACAAAGCCATGGACAGGACGATGGTCTCGATGCGGGTCGGCAGTTGCCAGGACACCACCGAGCCGGGTCCAACACCCATTGCAAAGAGACCCGCGGCCACCCGGTTGGCCCGCTCCCGGAAGGCACCGAAGGTGAGCTGCTCGCCGTCGGCCGCGATGAGCATGGGATGGTCGGATGACACGTCGGCGCGCCGATCCACCAGCTCCCACAGGGTGCGTGCCCCGGTCAGTACCTCGTTGGCGCCCATGTCGTCTCCTTTCGGACTCTTCTCATAGCAGCTGCGAGCGGACGCGGGAGAACGTGGGCAGAATGAGGCATCGTGAAACTTCGTTCCCGCACACCCGATTCTCCCGACGAGCCGGCTGACTGGCGCACCAACGCCAGGATCGTCGCCTCGGGGGTGGCGGGCGTCCTCCTGCTGTGGTTCGCCCTGGGCAACTTGAAGAGCGTGTCGATCGACTTCTGGGTGAAGGACACCAAGGCGCCCCTGATCGTGGTCATCGCGATCTCTGGCCTCCTCGGCGCGTTGATCTCGGTGCTGGCCCGGCGCCACCGGACGCCCCGCGAATAACCAAGGGGTCGTGCCGGGTGGCTGCGGCCAACCTGAGATTGGGGTGAGGGAGGCCGGCACCGCAGGCTCAGCCGGGCCAGCGGCCGGACCGGCCGGATCCCGTGACCGCGTGCCTCGGGCCTAGGCCGCCCCATAAGCTGTGGCCGGTGACTAGCGGCAGGCATGGGGCACAACGACACGGGGAGTCCATTGTCAGTGCTCGACAGGCGTGCAAACATGTGCTCCATGGTGGGCAGTGGAGGTCCGTCAAGGTGAGGCGCCCAGATTCGCGGGGAGGGGCCTGTGCCGCTCTCTGACCACGAACAGCGAATACTCGCTGAGCTCGAGGAGTCGCTGGTCCGCCAGGATCCCGAGTTCGCCGAGCGGGTGCGCTCCGAGTCCGTGTACCGCCACGCCGGGCGGTACTGCAAGTGGGCCGCGGTGACGTTCGTCGTCGGCGTGGCCATCCTGGTCGCCTTCTACAGCGTCTCGGTCATCGTGGGCTTCGTCGGCGTCATCATCATGTTCGCCTCCGCCGTCGTGTTCGAGCGCAACTTGCGCCGAATGGGCCGGGCGGGATGGCACGACCTGACCAGGACGAGAGACGGCGAGCGCTCCAAGGCCGCCGCCGCCTCGAATGGGTTGGAGGGGGCAGTCACCGAAGCGCGCGAGTGGTTCCGCTCCCGCTTTCACCGGCGCGAAAGCTGAGTCGCCCGCGGGTCTCCCCGCCGCTGACCGTGCCGCCGCCGCCGCCGCTGCTGAGCCTGCAGCTGCCTCTCCAGTGACCGACCTTGCCCTGGCCGTCGATATCGGCGGCACGAAGATGGCGGCCGGGCTGGTCGACCGCTCGGGGGCTCTCCTGCATGGAGCCCAGGTGCCGACCCCCCAGGCCGGGGCGCACGACGGTCCCGCATCGGGGGGCGGCCCCGAACAGCTCTGGGACACCCTGGCTGGCCTGGTCGAGCAGGTCCGGACCCAGGCCGAAGGGTTGGGACAACCGGTCGTGTGCGGCGCCGGTGCCGGGGGGCCGATGTCCCTCGGCGGCGAGACCATCTCTCCGCTTAACATCGGAGGCTGGCGCGCGTTCCCTCTCCGGGCTCGGCTGGCCGACCTCACCGGGCTCCCGTCCTACGTGGACAACGACGCCAAGGCGTTGGCGTTGGGGGAGGGCTGGGTCGGTGCGGCCGCAGGCGAGCGAAACTTCATCGCCATGGTGGTCTCGACCGGAGTCGGTGGTGGCATCGTGCTCGACGGCCGACTCCTGGAGGGCCGGTTGGGCAACGCCGGACACATCGGACACGTCATCGTCGTACCCGAAGGGCGACCGTGCGCGTGCGGCGGTCAGGGTTGCCTCGAAGCCGAGGCGTCCGGTTTGGCCGTGTCCACCATCACCGGACAGCGGACCGAGCTGGCGCCGCCGGAGGTGGTGGAACGAACCGGCACCCTCGTCGGTCGAGCCGTGGCTTCCGTGGTGAACCTGCTCGATCTCCCGTTGGCGGTGGTGAGCGGTTCGGTCGCCCTGGGGTTCGGCCACCCGTTCTTTGCGGCGGCGCAACGTGAAATGGACTTCCGCTGCCGGCTCGACTTCGCCCGGGGGGCGAGAATCGAACCGGGTGGCCTGGGGGACCGCGGCCCCCTGATCGGGGCGGCCCGGGTCGGCTGGCTGGGCCTGGGTCACGTGAGATGAGTCCAATCAGATGAGTCCAATCAGATGAGTACGGCCGAGCCCCGCTCCTGGCGGGGTGATGTGGTGACGGTGGTCAGGGCCGTCGTCCCCCGCCCTTCGTTGTGGTGGGTCAGCCTGGCCACTCTCGGTCGGCTTGCCCGGCGCGGCTGGTGGCGCCGGGCCCCGTTCCTCCCGTTACCCGGATCGGCGTACTGGCGGTTCCGACTGGTCACCGCGTTCGGTGGGACGGGGGAGGACGCGGCGCCGACCAGCGCGGATGTGGTGGCCTACCTTCGATGGTGTCGGAGGAACCACCCCCGCCGCGGGTAGCCTCTCCGATTGTTATGGAGCGGGTGCTCCTCCTCAATGCGACCTACGAGCCGCTGGCCCTCGTGTCGGATCGTCGTGCCGTCGTACTGGTCCTGGCCGGTCGGGCGGAGGCGGTCGCCTTCCGAGAGGACTGCACCGTCTTCCACTCGGCCTCCCTCAACGTCGACGTTCCCTCCATCGTCCGGCTGGCCCACATGGTGCGCATCCCGCGCTGGGCGCGCACGCCGCCGGTCACCAGGCGGTCGGTGCTCCGGCGCGACGGGGGCATCTGCGTCTACTGCTCGGCGCCCGCCGACACCATCGACCATGTGATCCCGCGCAGCCGGGGCGGCACCCATGACTGGTCCAACGTCGTGGCCGCCTGCAAGCGGGACAACCTGACCAAGGCCGATCTGCTCCTGTCCGAGTTGGGCTGGACGTTGCGGATAAAGCCGGCGCCCCCCGACGGGCACCTCTGGCGGCTGCGGCACCTCTCCGACGTCGATCCCCTTTGGGAGCCGTATCTCGCCACGGCGTCCTGATCAGCGGGCGGCCTGATCGTGGGCTCGCCCTTCGACGTCGAGCGGTACCGCACCCTGCCCCACCGCCAGGCGGAGGCTCGGGAGCTCGTGCAGCCCACGCTGGTCCTCGGGAGCACCCAACGCCCCGAGCTGGTGGCCGGCCCGGTGGCCCGAGAACGGGGCGTCGAAGTCGTCCGGCGGCGGGGCGGGGGAGGCGCAGTCCTGCTCCGGCCCGGTGACCATCTGTGGGTGGACGCCTGGGTGCCCCGGGACGATCCGCTCTGGAGCGACGACGTCTCGGTGGCGGCCGGGCGCGTGGGGGCCTGGTGGCGGGCCGCCCTCGGGGGCGCGGGGGTGGGCGACACCACCCTTTACGAGGGGAGGGCGATCCCGGGCGAGCTAGGCGCCCTGGTCTGCTTCGCCGGGCGGGGACCCGGGGAGGTGTTCGCCGGGGAACGCAAGGTCGTCGGCCTCTCGCAATGGCGCGCCCGGGAGGGTGCGCTGTTCTCCGCCTGCGTCTACAGCCACTGGGAGCCGGCGCCACTCGTGGAATTGTTCGACCTCGAGGCGGGGGTGCGTACCTCGATCGTCCGGGACCTGATCCCGGTGGCGCTCGGACTGCAGGACGGAACAGGCGGGGCCGGAGATATGGCCGTGCTGAGGGCCGCCCTGCTGTCGTCCTTCGATGCGTGGGGGAGCGAACCCTCCCTCTGAGCAGCGGGCTCGCGGCGGCGGGCTTGATGTAGGGCCCTCGGCCGCATCGGGCCGGCCCGCTGCGCCGATTCCGGCGGCTGGAGGCGGCCCTCTCCGAGAGGAAATGCAGCGCCGGCGCGCCCGGAGAGCCGTTTTGGGGCGACCAGGGGTGTCACGGGGGTGGTGTGGTTGATTGGTGGGGGAAAAGGGCGTAATGTGGCGCGAAGTGGTTTAAACGGGCGTTAGGGACGCAGCCCAGGGGAGCGTCGTGGGAGATCAGGCCAGTGGCAGGCTTTTTAGGGAGGTACGAGCACTCGCTCGACGTCAAGGGCAGGGTGATCCTGCCCGCCAAGTTCCGCGCCCAGTTCGAGCGGGGCGGATACCTCACCGAGCACGCCGAGGGCTGCCTGGCGCTCTGGACCCCCGCCGAATTCGAGCGGCAGATGGCGGTCGTCCTGCAGCGGGCGGCTGGGGGGAAGGCCGATCGGAACCGGGCGCGGCTGTGGGCCTCGACGTCGACCGAGGTGGAGATCGATCGCCAGGGTCGCATGCCGATCCCCTCGCACCTGCGGGTGTTCGCCGGCCTGGAGAGCGACGTGCTGGTGCACGGGGTCATCGACCGTGTCGAGCTGTGGAATCCCACTTCGTGGGGCGAGCGCGTGCAGCCCGAGGAGAGCTGGCTGCTGGACGACGGAGGGGAGTGAGTATCTGGGACCTCATTGACGAGACAGCGGGGGATGACCGCTGGACCATGTGCAGCTCCTCGACCGGCGCCGGGGAGGTTCACTCCACCCACTTCCTCAACGGCCGGCCGACGTCGTCGCACGTGTCGGTCGGCCCACCAGTCGGGGGGCTGCAGATGGTCCAACACTTCGATCACATTCCCGTCCTGCGTGATGACGTGGTGGCGCTGTTCGCACCGGTGCCGGCCGGTGTCTTCGTCGACGCCACCGTGGGCGGGGGCGGGCATGCGGCGGCGGTGCTGGGCAGCCGTGAGGATCTGTCGCTCGTCGGGCTCGACCGGGACACGGTGGCGCTCGAGGCGGCGCGGGTTCGCCTGGAGGGGTTCGGTGAGCGGGTCACGTTGGTGCACGCGCCGTTCTCTGCCCTTGACTCGGTCACTGCGGGTCCACTGTCGGGCGTCCTGTTCGACCTCGGGGTGAGCTCGCCGCAGCTGGATGTGGGGGCTCGGGGCTTCTCGTATCGAGCGGAGGGGGCCATCGACATGCGGATGGACCAGACGTCGGGGCCCACCGCCGGGGATCTGGTCAACGAGCTGCCCGAGTCGGCGCTGGCTTCGTTGTTCCGTGAGAACGGTGAGGGTCGACTGGCCGGTCGGATCGCGCATGCGGTGGTGGTGGCGCGGCCGCTGACCTCGACCGTCCAGCTGGCCGAGGTCGTGGCCGCGGCCGTCCCCGCCGCGGTCCGGCGTCGTGGGCATCCGGCGGCGCGGGTGTTCCAGGCGCTGCGCATCGAGGTCAACGACGAGCTCGGCCAATTGGCGGCGGCGCTGCCCTTGGCGCTGGACCGCTTGGTGGTCGGTGGCCGTTGCGCCGTGATCAGCTACCACTCCGGCGAGGACCGCCTGACCAAGTCGGCCTTTGCCGAGGCGGTCACCGGGGGGTGCACATGCCCGCCCAGCCTGCCCTGCGTCTGCGGGGCCGACCCTCAGTTCTCGTTGGTGTTCCGCGGTGCGCACAAGGCCCCGGCGGCCGAAGTGACTGAGAACCGTCGGTCCGAGAGTGCGCGCTTGCGGGTTATCGAGCGGACCAGGGCGGCGGCCTGATGGTCCCGCCGTCCTCCTCTGGTGCGGCCGCCCGTCGGGTTGGGCCTGGCGGCGCCGCGGCCGGCGCCGCGGCCGGCCGTCCCGGTCGTGACGCCGGGCGCCGCGCCGCGCCCGAGCTCAGAGTCGTCCCCAGCCGGCGGGGCGGGGCCCTGCGTCGCCGGCTGGTCTCCATCCTCCCGGTGGCCATGGTGGTCGGTGCGCTGCTGGCCGTCGTGATCGCACAGGCGCTGCTGGCCAACGGGCAGGTGCGCTTGGCCAGCGTCGACAAGGCGCTCCAGACCGAGCAGGGCGTGCACCGGCACGCCGAGCTGTTGGTTGCGATGGCCGAGACACCGCCGCGCATCGTGGGGGCCGCTACCAGTCACGGCATGGTGCGCGCCACCATCACCGAGCTTCCCTTCGTTTCCCTCAGCACGCCGATCGCCACGCCGAAGGTGACGCCCCCTCCCGCCGCCTCGACCGCCACCACCTCCACGGCCCCGGTCACCACCACCACCACGCTGGCCCCGGCACCATGAGCGTCACGACGCGGCACGCGGCTGGGCGCGCGCGCGCCCTTTCGCCCGGCACCGCGGTTGCGCCCCGGCGCTCCGGGCCGCGGCCTTCACCCGTGGCCAAGCCTTCCACGGCGCCGCGTCGACCTCCACGCCGCACGACTCCGGTCACGCGTCCTTTGGCCGACCGGACGGCGACGGTGGCCCCGCCGCGGCCCCGGCGCCAGCCACGGCCCGTAGAGAAGACCCGACGCCCGCCGAGGCAGCCGCGCGCCCGCGCCGCCTCTAGTCGCCCGGGGCGTCACGGTCGGTCGTGGGCCGACCTCGCCTTCCATCGTCGCGTCCGCCTGGTCCGCCTGCTGCTGGTGATGTGCCTACTGCTGCTGGTGGCCCGGCTCGTCGATGTCCAGGTGGTGCACTCGTCCACCTACCAGACCGAAGCCGCCCAGGAGTCCAAGACGACGGTCACGCTCTCCGCCCTGCGTGGGGGTATTTACGCGCGGGACGGCTCGCCGCTGGCCCTCTCCGTCCGCACCGAGGACGTGGTCGCCGATGACTTCCAGGTGGCGCACCCGGTCAAGACCGCGCGGGCCCTCTCCCCGCTGGTCGGGGTGCCGGCGGCCACGTTGGCGACTCAGCTGCACCAGCACACCGGCTACGTGGTGCTGGCCAAGCAGATCTCCCAGCACGTCGCCTCGAAGATTTCGAGTGACGCCTTCCCGGGGATCACCCTGGTCGACGACGCCAAACGGACGGTGACCAACGGGAACCTGGCCGAACCGGTCCTCGGTTTCACCAATACGGCCGGTGGGGCGGCCGGACTGGAATATGGGGAAAACCGCTTGTTGGCCGGGACGGCGGGCAAGGAGACTCTGATCCAGTCACCTTCGGGCGTGGCGCTGCCGCAGTCACCGGTGACCGACCGGACGTCGAGCCGGGCCGGCACCGGTCTGGAGCTCACCCTCGATACGCAGCTCCAGTACCAGACCGAGCAGGCCCTGGCCTCAGCCATCGAATCGTCGCAGTCGCTCAGTGGGACCGCGGTCGTCATGGACGTGAAGACCGGTCAGATCCTCTCGATGGCGAATCTCGTCTCGACCCACCCCAACGCCCCGGTGTCGGCCACCCCGCCGGCGGTGACCACCGCGACGGGTGGGGTGATCCCCATCGGGCCCACCGATCCGGTCAACGAGGCGCCGAGCAACCTGGCGGTGACCAAGCTCTACGAACCGGGGTCGGTCTTCAAGCTGGTGACCTTCTCGGGAGCCCTCCAGGACGGTCTGATCAATCCGAACACGGTGTTCAGCGTGCCGGACCAGATCCAACTCGACGGTTCGACCTTCCACGACGCTGACCCGCACCCGACCGAGTCCTTGACCGCCACGCAGATCCTGGCCCAGTCCTCCAACATCGGGACGTCGGAGATCGCCCAGGGTCTGGGCGAGCAGCGGCTCCTGGCCCAGGTGCTCAACCTCGGGTTCGGCAAGCCGACCGGTCTCAATTTCCCGGGGGAGTCTCCCGGCCTGCTGGCGACCGCGGCCCAGTGGGAGCCGACCGACTACGTCTCGCTGCCGATCGGGCAGGTCGACGCGGTGAGCGCGCTGCAGGTCCTCGACGCCTACAACGCGGTGGCCAACGGGGGCGTCTTCGTCCAGCCGAAACTGCTGCAGGCCACCATGAACGCCTCGGGCACCCTGACGCCCACCCCTCCCTCACCCACCCACCGGGCTTTCTCGTCCCAGGTCGACTCCGAGCTGACCTCGATGCTGACCCAGGTGGTGGTCAACGGGACCGGGACGACCGCCGCCGTGCCGGGTTACACCGTGGCCGGGAAGACCGGCACGGCGCAGATCCCGACCCAGGGCAAGGACTCCTATGTGACCGGCGCCTACATGGCCTCGTTCGTCGGGTTCGCCCCGGCCGACAACCCCACCCTCTCCATGATCGTCGTCCTCGATCGCCCGACGCCGATCTTCGGCGGCACGGTCGCCACCCCAGTGTTTTCCCAGATCATGAGCTATGCCCTCCACCGCTACGACGTCCCGACCACCCCCGGAGCGGTCGCCCAGCCGACGTCGACCAAGACCACCCCCACCCCCAGCAGCCAGACGCAGGACATCACATGAGCCGGTACCATCGGCGGTCCGATGGCGGGAGGCACGGAGCTCCCGTGCCGGCACCGTCGTCACGGCGAGCATGCGAACCGTGCAGATGAATCTCCTTTTCGACGACATAGAGGTCATTGAGACAGTGGGGGACCCTGCCGCGGTGGCAATCGGCGGCATCGCACACGACAGCCGGCGCGTCGTCCCCGGTGACCTGTTCTGCTGCGTGCCCGGACTGCTCTCCGATGGCCACGCCTACGCGGCCGAGGCGGTCGACCGGGGGGCGGTCGGGTTGGTCTGCGAGCAGTTGATCCCCGAGCTGATCGACCAGGCGGTGGTCCAGACCCGCATCGCGCCGGGCACCATCCGGCCCGTCATGGCCCGCCTGGCCGCGGCGTTCTACGGCAACCCGGCCCGCGAGCTGCTGATGGTCGGCGTGACCGGGACCAACGGCAAGACGACGGTGACGCAGCTGCTCGGGGACATCCTCGACGCCACGGGGCGGCCCACCAACGTGATGGGCACCTTGTCGGGCGCCCGCACCACCCCCGAGGCCACCGAGGTCCAGCGGGTGCTGGCCGGGGTGCGGGACCGCCAGCGTTCGGACCGGCGGCGGCATGCGGTCGCCATGGAGGTCTCAAGCCACGCCTTGATCCAGTCCCGGGTGGAGGGCGTGCACTTCGACGTGGCCGTCTTCACCAACTTGAGTCACGACCATCTCGACTACCACGAGACGATGGAGAACTACTTCGAGGCCAAGCGCCTGCTGTTCACACCCGAACATGCGCTGCGGGGGGTGGTCAACGCCGATGACCCCTGGGGTCAGCGGCTGAGGCGCGAGGCGCGCATCCCGGTGGACGGGGTGCACCACCACGACGCGACCGACATCGTGCTGCGGCCCGGCCGAACGGAGTTCACCTGGCGCGGTCACCGGATCTCGACCCCGCTGACCGGCGCCGTCAACGTCGACAACGCTCTCCTGGCCGCCGAGGCGGCGCTGGCGTTGGGCCTCGAAGTCGAGGAGGTGGCGACCGCGTTCTCCGCCGTCAACCCTCCCCCGGGGAGGCTGCAGGTCATCGCGGCCCCCGGTGAAGACGGCCGGACCGACCCGGCCCGTCCGCCGTTCACCGTCATGGTCGACTACGCGCACACGCCGGCGGGCCTCGAGACCGTGCTGCGGGAGGCTCGTGGACTGGCCGGGCCCGGTGGCCGCGTCCAGGTGGTGTTCGGTTGCGGCGGCAACCGGGACCGGGGCAAGCGACCCAAGATGGGTGCGACGGCCGCCCGCCTGAGCGACGTGGCGGTGCTCACCTCGGACAATCCCCGGGACGAGGACCCGTGGCAAATCATCGAGGAGGTCCGGGCCGGGATGGTCCAGGTCCCCGGCAGCCGGGCGACGCTCGTGGTCGAGCCTGATCGGCACCTGGCCATCCGCCGTGTCCTCGATGACGCCGGCGCGGGAGATGTGGTGGTCCTCGCCGGCAAGGGCCACGAGACGTATCAGGAGATCGGTGAGCGCCACCTTCCCTTCGACGACGTCGTCGAGGCCCGCCAGGCGTTGTCGATACGCTTCCCGTCCGATCCGCTCTCGTGGATCCCGGCGACGGCCGCCTCGGCGCCGACCGCCCCCGAAGGCGGGTAACCGCGTGCTCGGGTTGCTCGTCTCAGGCGGCGTCGGGCTCTGGGTGGCCATCCTGGCCACCCCGAACCTCATGCGGTCCTTCGTCCGCCGCAGTCTCGGCCAGCCGATCCGCGAGGACGGTCCGGCCAGCCACAGCGTGAAGTCCGGCACGCCGACCATGGGTGGGCTGGTCATCGTCTTCGGGGCGGTGTTCGGCTATGCGGTGGGGCACATCGGGACCGAAGTGCGGTTCTCCCGCACGGGCTACCTGGTCATCTTCGCCATCGTCTCGTTCGGGGCCATCGGCTTCCTCGACGACTGGATCAAGGTGCGCCACCAGCGCAGCCTCGGGCTGAACAAGCGCGGCAAGTCGGGCGCCCAGGTCGTCTGTGCGGTCATCTTCGCCGAGCTGGCCGTCCACTGGGCCCACACCTCGACGCAACTGACCTTCACCCGCGTCGGTGTGCTGGGCATCAACCTGGGCGAGGTCGGGTGGGTCGTCTTCGCCGTGCTGGTCATGGTGGGCACCTCCAACGCGGTGAACATCACCGACGGCGTCGACGGCCTGGCCGCCGGGACGTCGACCTTCGCCTTCGCCGTGCTGGCCATCATCGGCTACTGGATCTTCCGGCACGAAACCATCTACCACGTGCTTCCGGCGTCGGCCATCGACCTGGCGCTGGCCGCGGTCGCCCTGGCCGGCGCCTGCAGCGGGTTCCTCTGGTGGAACGCCGCCCCGGCCAAGATCATCATGGGCGACACCGGATCGCTGGCCATCGGCTCAGGTCTGGCCGCGCTGTGCCTGTTGCTCAACCTGGACCTCCTGCTGCCCATCATCGGCGGTCTCTTCGTGATGGAGACCCTCTCGGTCATCGCGCAGGTCATCAGCTTCCGGATCTTCCACCGCCGTATCTTCCGGATGGCGCCGATCCACCACCATTTCGAATTGGGCGGGTGGCCCGAGACCACGGTGATCATCCGCTTCTGGATACTCGGCGGGCTGTTTGTCGCCCTGGGCCTGGGCATCTTCTACGGCGACTTCCTCACGGTGGCGAAGATCACATGAGCACACTCCACCACTTTGGGGGCGCCATCGGGAAGGCTTGTGCCATGTGTCGGGTGGCGGAGCGGGTTGGCGCGCGCGGGCGCGGAGGTTCGCGGTGACGCCGACCCGCGGTGCCGTCGCCACTCGTGCCCCGGCCGCCCCGGCCCACCGGTCCGGTCTTCTCACCGGCTTCAGGCAACTGCCGACCTCCACGGTGCTGGTCGGCGTGGTGGTGCTCCTCTGCATCATCGGCCTGGTCATGGTGGGCTCGGCTTCCTCGGTCATCTCCATCGCGACCTACGGGACGCCGTGGGCCATCCTGATCCGCGAGGCGATGTGGATGGGCGTCGGCATCATCGCCCTCGGGGCCGCCATCCGCTTCGACTACCACCACCTACGACGCCTCAGCACGATCCTCCTGATCGTCACCTTCGGGCTGCTCCTCATCGTCATGGTCCCGGGCATCGGCGTCCACGTCGACGGGTCGAGCCGGTGGATCGGCTTCGGGCAGTTCCGCGTGCAGCCCTCCGAATTGATGAAGCTCGCCCTGACCATTTTCGCGGCGGACTTCATCACCCGCCGGCTCGACGAGGACGCCACCGACCGCCGCATCATGGGGCCGCTACTGATGGTCACCGGCGCGGCCGGGCTCCTGATCCTGGTCCAGCCCGACATGGGCACGGCCATGGTCATCGGCTGCATCGCCATGGCGCTGCTCTTCGTCTCAGGGGTCCGCCTCGGCCCGGTGTTCAAGATTCTGGGTGCGCTGGTGGTGCTGGCGCTCATCGTGGCGGTGGCCTCCCCGTACCGGCGGGAACGGCTGCTCTCCTTCCTCGATCCCTCGGCGCACGGCAAGGGATCGGGGTACCAGGTGCTGCAGTCCCTGATCGGCCTCGGCTCGGGCCACCTCTTCGGGGCCGGCATCGGCGGCGGCCAGCAGCAGTGGGGTTTCCTGCCCAATGCGCACACCGACTTCATCTTCTCGGTCATCGGGGAGGAGCTCGGCTTCCTCGGCGCGGCGCTGGTCATCGTGCTGCTCGGGATGTTCGTCTGGTTCGGCATCCGGGCGGCCATGCGATCACCGGACCGCTTCGGCGGCCTGCTGGCGCTCGGGCTGGTGGCCTGGGTGGCCGCCGAGACACTGATCAACATCGGCGCCGTGGTGGGCGTCCTGCCCGTGACGGGGATCCCGCTGCCTTTCATCTCCTTCGGGGGCTCGTCCCTGGTCATCACCATGGCGGCGGCCGGCATCCTCATCAACATCGCCCGGAACGAGGGCAGCGACCGCGCCGGCGGCCTGCTCCACCGCGGCGGCGAGCGGTCGACCGCGCGCGCCCCGGCGGGCCGCAGCCGCGGCCGGGGTCGGTGAGCGGGGGGCGCGGTGCAGTGATCGCCGGGGGCGGGACGGGTGGTCACGTCGTGCCGTCACTCCAGATTGCCCGGGCCCTGGTGGCCCGGGGCCATGACACCGCCTCGATCGAGCTCTACGGCTCCCGTCGGGGCCAGGAGGCCACGCTCTGGCCGTCCCTCGGCTTCCCCTTCACGCTCCTTTCGGGCCGGGGCATCCGCCGCAGTGTCCGGCCCGGCGCGTGGTGGGACAACGCCGGCGCCGTTGCAGGGCTCCTGTGGGCCACGGTGCGGGCGGTCGGCTCGTTCGTGCGGCGCCGGCCGCGGGTGGTCGTCGTGGTGGGGGGGTACGCCAGCTTCCCGGCCGGGTTGGCCGCCGTGGTCACCCGCGTGCCCCTGGTGCTGGTCAACACCGATGCCGTGCCGGGCGCGGTCAACGCGGTGCTCGGGCGTTTCGCCGCCGCGAACGCGGTGGCCTTCCCCGGTACCGGCCTCCCGCGCGCCGAGGTCACCGGCACGCCGGTCCGGCCCGAGCTGGCCTCCCTGGACCGCGCCGCGGCGGGACGGCGGGAGGCCCGTGCCGCACTCGGGCTCCCGGGGGAGGGGTTCACGGTCGCCGCCTTCGGCGGTTCACTGGGGGCCCACCGGATCAACGCCGCCGTAGCCGAGCTGGCCACGGAATGGGCCGGCAGGGCGGGAGTGTCGATCTACCACGTCGCCGGCCGGCGGGATTACGAGGAGTTCGCCCGGGCGGGTGGAGAGGCCGGTGGGCTCTTCTACCGGGTGGTGCCGTTCGAGGAGCGGATGCCCGAGCTGTATCGAGCGGTCGATGTCTGCGTGTGCCGTGCCGGGGCGATGACGGTGGCCGAGTTGCTGGTGGCGGGCGTACCGGCCGTCCTGGTGCCCCTGCCCGGGGCGCCCAAGGACCATCAGACCCGCAATGCCGGCGCGCTGGTGGAGGCCGGAGCCGCGGTGCTGGTGCCTGATGGGGAATGTGACGGGGCGCGTCTGGCGGCCGAGCTCGATGCGCTGACGTCGGACCCGGCGCGCCTGACCGCCATGGCGGCCGCCGCCCGGGGCCTCGGGCATCCCGACGCGGCCGCGCGCGTGGCGGAGTTGGTGGACGGCCATGCCGAAGCGGTGAGGCCGCCGTGACGTTGGATCTGAGTACACCGCGGCGCATCCACATCGTCGGTGTCGGGGGCGCCGGCATGAGCGCCATCGCCCTGGTGCTGCGCGCCATGGGGCACACCGTGACCGGCTCGGACCTGAAGGACTCGGCGGTGGCCGAGCGGCTGCGGTCCCAGGGGATCCAGGTGGCGATCGGGCACGCTGCGGCCAATGTCGGCCCGGTGGACGCCGTCACCTACTCGCCCGCGGTGGCGCTGAGCAATCCCGAAATCGTGGCGGCGGCGGACCGGGGGGCGATGGTGGTGCCGCGCTCGGGGACCCTCGCCGCCATCTGCGCCACCCGGCGCTGCCTGGCCGTGGCGGGGACCAAAGGCAAGACGACCACCGCATCGATGCTCTCGCTCATTCTGGTCGAGGCCGGGTTGCGGCCCTCCTTCCTCATCGGCGCCGACGTGAACGAGATCGGCACCAATGCCGTGTGGGACCGGGGCGAGTGGCTGGTCGTGGAGGCCGACGAGAGTTACGGCACGTTCGAGGCGCTACGGCCGGATCTCGCCGTCCTGACCAACGTGCAGTCCGATCACCTGGACCACTACGGGACGTTCGGCGCGCTGCGTGACGCCTTCGACGCCTTCGTGGGGCTGGCGGGGGAGGGGTCGGTGGTGTCGGCGGACGACGTCGAGGCCGCCGCCATCGGGCGGGCCCATGGGTCGGTCAGCGTCGGGACGGCGGAAGGGGCGGCGTACGGCGTGAGTGGAATCGAGGAGAGTCGGAGCTCGGTGCGGTTCAAGTTGTGTGAGCCCTCGGGCTCGGAGCTCGGTGAGCTGGTGCTGGGGGTGCCGGGTCGGCACAACGCCCAGAATGCGGCGTTGGCTGCGGTGGCGGCGCTGCAGGTGGGCGTCCCCTTCGCGGCGGTGGCCTCGGCGTTGGCCCGTTTTGCCGGGGTGTCGCGGCGCTACGAGTTCCGGGGCGAGGCCAACGGGGTGACGTTCGTCGACGACTACGCTCACCTGCCCTTCGCGGTGCGGGCCGTGCTGGCGACGGCCCGGAGCGGGGGCTGGTCGCGGGTGGTGGTCGTCTTCCAGCCGCACCGCTACACGCGCACGGCGGAGCTGGCCTCGCAATTCGGCGGCGCTTTTGTCGACGCTGACCTGTTGGTGGTGACCGACGTCTACGGCGCCGGCGAGGCGCCGATCCCGGGCGTCTCGGGCCAGCTCGTCGTCGACGCCGTGCGAGCGCAGGATCCCCGGCGCCAGGTGGTCTATGCACCGGGGCGCGAGGAACTCCGTCAGGTGGTGGCTTCCCTGCTTGAGCCCGGGGACCTCTGCCTGACCCTTGGCGCCGGTGACCTCACCGTCATGCCCGACGAGTGGTTGGCGTCGCCGCAGTGGTGACGGGGGCGGGGAGGGGGGCGGGGAGGCCGTCTCGGGCTCGTTACGACGCGCTCGCCTCGGCCTTGGGGCCGATGGCGGAGCGTGACCGGCCCTTGGGCCCACTGACCACCTACGGCGTGGGCGGACCGGCCGCCCTCTTCGTCGAGGTGGACGGGCGCGACGAGCTCGAGGCCCTGCGATCCGTGCTGCGGGGAGCCGATGTCCCGGTCTTCGTGGTGGGGCGGGGCTCGAACCTTCTCGTCGCCGACGCCGGGTTCGACGGGGTGGCGGTCCGGCTGGGGAGCGGGTTCGCCACGGTGCGGTGGCCCGAGAGGGGTGGCGGGGGCGGGGTCATTGGCCGGGGCGGGCCCACGGTGGCGCACGTCGGAGGTTCGGCTCTGCTCCCCGTGGTGGCCCGACAGGCCGCTGACGCCGGCTGGGCCGGTCTCACCTGGGCGGTCGGCGTGCCCGGATCGGTCGGCGGGGCCGTGCGGATGAATGCGGGCGGCCATGGGTCCGACATGGCGGCCTGCCTCTGGCGGTACTCGTGGGTCGACCTCCTGAGCGAGGACGGCGGGACCGACCATCTTTCCCGCCTGCACTACGGCTACCGGTCCTCGTCGGTCGGCCGCTCCGAGCTGGTGCTCGAGGCCGATCTCGTGGTGACCGAGGGGGACGCCGAGGCTGAGATGGCCGAGGTCTCCTCGATCGTCCGGTGGCGCCGGGAGCACCAGCCGGGTGGCTCGAACGCCGGCTCGGTCTTCGCCAACCCTGACGGTGACTCGGCCGGGCGGTTGATCGAGGAAGCGGGGATGAAGGGATTTCGACTGGGGACAGCCCGGGTCTCGGAGAAACACGCCAATTTCATCCAGGCCGACAAGGGGGGAAGCGCCGACGATGTTCGGACCCTCATGGATGAGGTCCGGGCGAGGGTGCTCGAGCGCAGTGGTGTCGCGCTGGTGGCCGAGGTCCGCCTGTTGGGCTTCGCGGACGGGGAGACTGATGGCGTGGGACCGGGCGGGGGGCGTCGATCATGAGCGGTGCGGCGCCACGCAAGCGGTCGAGGGTGGATCCGCGTATCTCGGCCCGGCGCACCGCGGTGACCCGTGAGCAAGGCCGCCGTCGGCTCAGGGTCCTCCTCATCCTGGCCGGTCTCAGCGTGCTGCTCGTGGGTGGCTGGTTCCTGGCCCATTCGTCGTTGTTCTCAGGTCGGGCCATCACGGTGGTGGGTGCCGTGCATGAGACCCCCGCCGAGGTCGTGGCGGATGCGGGGCTCTCCGACCACCCCGCTCTCCTGGACATCAACACCGGTGCGGCGGCGCGCGGAGTGGAGCGACTGCCCTGGGTGCGCACCGCGTCGGTGAGTACGCACTGGCCGGACGGCGTGAGGATCGCGGTGACCGAACAAGTGCCGCGTCTGGTGATGCAAGGCGCGGGCGGCACCTGGGCCGCACTGACCACCGAAGGGCGGGTGCTCTCCGTCGACAGTGTGCGTGGCCCCGGACTCGTGCTCGTCAGCGGCCCGCAGCCGCCGGGACCTCCGGGGACCGTGCTCGGAGCCAAGGATCAGGCGGCCCTGCGCGTGGCCGCAACGCTGCCGGCCTCCTTCGGGGCTCAGGTGGCCTCGGTGGGGGTTGAGCCGGGAGGCTGGGTGCAGCTCACCATGACCACTCCAATTCTCGTTGATATCGGAAGCCCGAGCCAGCTAGAGGCCAAATATGAGGACGTAACCTCGATCTTGGCTGGAGCTACACTTCACAACGGCGATGTCATCGACGTGAGCGTCCCTGATGCACCAACGGTGACCGGAGGGTGACAGAGTATGCTTGACCTCCACGAATGCCCCTCGTATGGTGGGTTCACGCTGCCGAACTGTGAACGTCAACCTTCCCGTGAGGATGAGGCATTCCAGGAGGGGTGTCACTCGATGATGGGCGGCAGGAGTATTCAGCGCGCGATCGGTCGGCGATCGACCCGAACACGAGGGAGTTCATGACGACCGTTCCTTCCCAGGGCAACTACCTGGCTGTCATCAAGGTTGTCGGCGTGGGCGGCGGCGGCGTCAACGCCGTGAACCGCATGATCGACTCGGGATTGCGCAACGTGGAGTTCATCGCGGCCAACACCGACGCGCAAGCGCTGCTGATGAGCGATGCCGACCTCAAACTGGACATCGGACGTCAACTGACCCGCGGCCTCGGTGCGGGCAGCGATCCCGAAGTGGGCAAGCAGGCGGCCGAAGAACACCGGTCCGACATCGAAGAGGCCCTGCAGGGCGCCGACATGGTGTTCATCACCGCGGGCAAAGGTGGCGGTACCGGCACCGGTGCCGCACCCGTGGTGGCCGAGGTGGCCAAGTCCCTCGGTGCGCTGACGATCGGTGTGGTGACCCGCCCCTTCACCTTCGAGGGACGCCGACGCGCCATGCAGGCGGAGAAGGGCATCCAGATCCTCAAGGAGAAGGTCGACACCCTGATCGTCATCCCCAACGACCGCCTGCTGACGGTGTCGAACGACAAGACCAGCATGGTCAACGCGTTCAAGATGGCCGACGAGGTCCTCCTCCAGGGCGTGCGGGGGATCACCGACCTGATCACCGTGCCGGGCCTGATCAACACCGACTTCGCCGACGTGAAGATGGTCATGACCAACGCCGGCACCGCGATCATGGGCATCGGTTCCTCCATCGGTGAGGGCCGGGCCGCCAACGCCGCCCGGGCTGCCATCACCAGCCCGCTGCTCGAGGCGTCCATCGAGGGAGCCCGGGGCATCCTCTTGAACATCGCCGGGGGGTCTGACCTGGGCTTGTTCGAGGTCAACGAGGCCGCCGAAATCATCCACGGGGTGGCGCACCCCGACGCCAACATCATCTTCGGCGCGGTCATCGACGACAACATGGGTGACGAGGTGCGGGTCACCGTGATCGCGGCCGGATTCGAACGCTGGGAGGACGGGACCCGTCCCGGCAACGGCGAGCGCGCGGCCTCGATCTTCTCGGGCACGTCGGAATCGGTCGACATCTTCGCAGATACGACCAGCACGGATGACGACGACTTCGGCTTGGGAGACGACGATTTCGACGTCCCCTCCTTCCTTCGCTGACGATCAGGTCGTCAGCCGGCTGGCGGCGATCCGCCAGCGCATCGAGCAGGCCGGCGGCGACCCCGATCGTGTGCGCGTCATCGCCGTCACCAAGGGCTTCGGTCCCGAAGCCGTCGCCGCGGCCCGCGCCGCCGGGTTGACCGATCTCGGGGAGAACTACGCCCAGGAGATGGTCACCAAGGCGCCGGGGCCGCCGGGGACACGATGGCACTTCCTCGGCTCCGTGCAACGCAACAAGGTGCCGTTGTTGGCTCCCCTGGTCGAAGTGTGGCAGGGCGTGGCCCGCCACGTGGAAGGCGAGCGCATCGCCCAGGGCGCGCCAGGGGCGGCGGTGATGATCCAGGTGGACTCGAGTGGCCTGCCGGGCCGCAACGGCTGCCCGCCCGAGGCGGTTCCCGAGTTGGCCCATGCCCTGGCGCGGCTGGACCTCAATGTCCTCGGACTGATGACCGTGGCCCCCCCGGGGGTCCACGAGGCGCAAGAGGCCTTCGAGGCGGTGGACCGGCTCGCGGGCGAGCTGGGGTTGCCCGAGAGGTCGATGGGTATGAGCGGTGACCTCGAGCTGGCCGTGGCGGCCGGTTCCACCATGGTGCGGATCGGTCGCGGCTTGTTTGGAGAACGCTCACCGGGGGTAGCAGGCTAGGCAGGCTGCCCCACGGAGCAGGCACTACGCTGTGCCCGGACAGGAGAAGGTATGGCACCGTCGTTCATGAAGAAAACCATGGTCTACCTCGGCCTACTCGATGACGAGTACGACGAGTACGACGATCTGGAGGATCGAGCCCCCAGGGGGTTCTCGGCCGCCACCCGGGTGGACAGCCGGCCCCAGGAATTCGAGCAGCCCGAGGAGTACAGCGGCGGCATGAGCCGGATCCGCACCCTTCCGCGTGAATCGGCCGTACCCAGCCTGACCCGTACCCCGACGGCCACGATCCCGCCCCGCCCCTCGACCGTTCGCGCCGTCCCGGTCGAGACCGCCATCGGCAACTCGAATTCGGCCCGGGTGCACGTGGTCGCTCCGGCACGGTTCGGGGACGCCAAGGAGATCGCGGACCGCCTGAAGGACAACCGCCCCGTCATCGTCAATCTGCAGATGGCCGACCGGGACCTGCAACGCCGAATGATCGACTTCTGCAGCGGGGTGACCTACGCCTTGAGCGGAGAGATGGAGAAGGTGGCCGACCAGGTCTTTCTCCTGGCCCCGACCAACGTCAAGGTCTCCGACGAAGAGCGTCAACGACTGGTGGAGCGCGGCTTCGGGCGCGATTGAGTCCAGTACGCTTGTTTCGTAGTGATTCTCCATGTTGTCGCGTGGCTCATCGAGGCGTACCTGTGGCTCTTCATGTTCCCCTATGCCATCCTGAGCTGGTTCCGCATCCACCCGGGTAGCACCCTGGCGCGGGTACAGGTCTTCCTCTACCGGGCCGTTGACCCCGTGTTGCGCCCGGTGCGGCAGATCATCCGGCCGATGGGGGGGCTCGACTTCTCCTTCATGGTCGTCATCCTGGTGGCCCAATTCGTCCTGATTCCCGTCTTGGAGCGCTAGGGGCCATTCCGAGTCCCACGGTGGCGAAGAGGGCATGGGTAGACTCGCCCTCCATGGACAATTCGCAATCGACCACATCCATTCTCGACACCCTCCGCACGGTCGAATTCCGCCTCGGATTGAAGGGCTACAACGTCGACGAGGTCGACGAGTATCTCGACCGGGCGGCCCAGGAGGCCGAAGCGCTCCAGGAGCACGTACGCCAGCTGAACGAGCGCCTGCGTCAGGCCGGCGACCGCATCGGACAGCTCGAGCGGGACAAGCACAGCGGCCCAAGCGATGCCGATGTCGCGGCGGGCACCTCGTCCGCGAGCGTGGTCGACCCGGTCCCCTCCGACGAGACCCTGCAGCGGACCCTCGTCTTGGCCCAGAAATTTGTCGATCAGACCAAGCGCGAGAGCGAAGCCGAGGCAGCTGCCCTGGTGGCCCAGGCCGAAGAGAGGGCGCGCGACGCGGTGGCCGCGGCCGAGGCGGAAGCGCTCGCCATCAAGACCGAGTCCCAGCAGAAGCTCAAGGACGAAGTGGCGCGGCTCGAGTCAACGCGGACCGAGTTGGCGGCCGATGTCGAGAGCATGGCCCGGCACTTGGAGTCGGAGCGCAATCGACTCCGCGGTGCCCTTTCCGAGATCCTCAAGTGGGTCGACGAGAACGTGCAGCCGGCGAACTCGCTGATGGGTGTGCGACCCAAGGCGACCCCCAACGGACGGACCTCTGAGCCTTCATCGCCGCTGTCGAGGGAGGCCGACGACGGCGCCCCGACCCTCAATCTCCAGACGGCGTCGAACTCGACCGCTTCAGGAGGGCCTCGGCCCCTTTAGTCTCTAGCGGCAATCAAACAGGCGGTATTGCCCCTGATCGTTGCCGTCCGCTATCGTCACCCGCTCCCTCGACGCGGTTGTCGTCAGGGAACCGGCCACGTCGGTGGTCGGGAAGGAGGACACAATGACCCCAGCGAGCAAGGTCACCGCGGCCAAGAAGGTGCCTGCATCGCGCCGGTCGCCGGCGAAGAAGTCTGTGCCGATCAAGAAGCGCGCCGCCGTCAAGACCGTGCCGGCTGCCAAAAGGGGCGCGGCTGTGGCGAAAAAGACGGTCGCCCGGAAGGCCACGCCGGTGGCCAAGAAGAAGGCGTCCGAGCCCACAAAGAAGGCGGCGGTGCCCGTGAAGAAGACCCCCGCGGCGACCAAGAGCGCCGCCTCGGTGGCCAAGAAGGCTGCCCCCACTACGAAAAAGGCGGCGCCAGCGGCCAAGAAGACCGCCCCGCCGTCCAAGAAGGCGGCGCCGCCAGCACCGGCGCCAGCTCGGACGACGTTCACTCCCAAACCGAAGCCGCCGGCCCCGATCAAACCCAAGACCGGGCCCTACGCCAAGGATCTCAAGTTCCTCGAGGAGATCCGAGAACTCCTCACCACAGAACGCGAGATCTACCAGGAGCAGGCCACGTCGCTGCGAGCGGAGGCTGACTCCCTCGCTCTCGAGCGTGAGCCGGGTGACGTCCAGTTCGACGAGGAATCCGGTGAGGGGGGCACAGTGACCGTGGACCGTGAGCGGAACCTGGCCCTCTCGGGTCAGGCTGCGCTGGCGGTCGAGGAGATCGACTACGCCATGGAGCGAGTCCTCGATAAGACGTACGGCTACTGCGAGCGCTGCTTCCAGCCCATCCCCAAGCCACGCCTGCGGGCACTCCCGTATGCCCGGCTCTGTGTGGCTTGCAAGAGCGGAGGGCTGTCGCGCCGCTGACCCGGGTCGGAACCGCTCGGACCCGGGCGCTGACCTTCGCCCTGGCGGCCGTTGCTCTGGTGGCCGATCGAGCCACCACGTCCCTGGCCGAAGACCATCTCCATGGTGTCTCCCATGTGTGGGGCCCATTCGGTCTGGAGCTGTCCTTCAATTCCGGCTTTGCCTTCAGCCTCTTCAGCGGACGCGCCACTCTGGTCACCGTCCTACTCTGCGCGGGGGTGTTGGTCCTGGCGTTCGTCGTCGCTCAGGTGCGGACCGTGCCGCAGGCCATCGGCGGGGGCCTGGTGCTCGGGGGCGCGGCCGGCAATCTCAGCGAGCGGATCGCGGGTGGACATCATGGGCAGGTCCCGGACTTCATCACGCTCACTCATTGGCCGACGTTCAACGTGGCCGATGCGTGTGTCTCCGTTGGGGTCGTCGTGCTGGTCGTATCGATGCTCCTCGCCCGGACCCCGGCGTCATGAGCGACGAGACGCTGTCGATCGAAGTTCCCACGCTGCTCGCCGGTGTCCGAATCGACCGGGGCATCGCCATGGTGGCCAACGTCTCGCGCGCGATGGCGACCGAGTTGATCGCCGGTGGTCGGGTGATGATCGACGACATCGTGGTGGAGGAGGGGAAAGGCGTGCTGCGTGAAGGGTCCCGGCTCACCATTGCGCTGGCCGAGTCGGGCGGCCAGGACGTGGCGCCTGAGGCGGGAGTGTCGTTTGGCGTCGTCCATGCCGATGCCCATGTCGTCGTGGTGGACAAGCCGGCGGGTCTGGTCGTGCACCCCGGAGCCGGCCACCACGACGGGACGCTCGTCGGCGGCCTTCTGGCGCGGTACCCGGATCTGGGCAAACTGGTGAGCGCCGGGGTCTGCCCCCCTGACCGCCCCGGAATCGTCCACCGTCTTGACAAGGGCACTTCGGGTCTGCTGGCCGTGGCCCGCACCGAAGAGGCCTACCAGAACCTGGTGGGGCAGCTGGCCGATCGCAGCATGGAGCGCCGCTATCTGGCGCTGGTCGAAGGGACCGTGATCGACGACCGCGGCGAGATCGACGCCCCCATCGGCCGCTCGACGCGGACGCCGACGAAGATGGCCATCGCCGCCGGCGGGCGTTCGGCCCGGACCGGTTACACGGTTCTGGAGCGCCGCAGCGAGCCGCGTCCGACCACCTTGCTTGAGCTCAAACTGGAGAGCGGTCGCACCCACCAGATCCGGGTCCACATGGCGGCCATCGGACACCCCGTCGTCGGGGACGCGCGCTACGGCACCCCGGATCGCCGACTGGGTTCAGGCCGATTCTTCCTGCATGCGTTCCGGCTGGCCTTCACCCACCCGGACAGCGCGGAGCGCGTCGAATTCGTCGCCGCGCTCCCAGCTGACCTGGAGGGCTACTGACCCTGAGGGCGGCTTTCCACCACTGGACGGTGTGACCTAACGACCGCTGCAGTCCTGGTCGCCCAGGCGGCTGCGATTGCTTATGCGGCTTCGTGGACGCCGAGGACATCGGAGTCGAAGGAGAGGGCCGCGAGAGCCTCCTCTTCGGCCCGGCGGACCCGGCGCACGCCCACGCCGAGGCGCTCGGCGGTGGACTGCAACGACGCCGGGGAGTCGCCCCCGAAGCCGAAGCGCAGGCGCAGTACATCGCGCTGGAGGTCGGGCAGCTTCTCGACGGCATCGCGCACCCGGTCATAGACCATCGTCTGCTCAACGTCGGCCGGGAAGTCCGAATCATCGGGCGCCACCAGCTCACCGAGTGTGGTGGCCGACTCCGACGCCGCGGGCTGGTCGAGCGAGGCCGTGACTCGCGCCACGTCTTCGAGCGAATGCCGCTCATCGGCCGTCATACCAGTCGCTTCGTCGAGTTCGGCTTCGGTCGGGCTACGACCCAACGTATTGGCCAGCTCGGCCTTGGTCAGTTCGAGGCGCTGGATGTTCTCGCCGACCTCGAGGGGGATACGGATGGTCCGCCCGTGCTGCTGGACGGCCCGTTGGAGGGCCTGGCGGATCCACCAGGTCGCGTAGGTGGAGAACCGGAAGCCACGCTCCCAGTCGAACTTGTCCACGGCCCGCATAAGGCCGAACGAACCCTCCTGGACCAGGTCGGCCATATCGACCCCGCGGTCCTGGTAGCGGCGCGCCCAGTGGACCACCAACCGGAGGTTCGCGGCCACCATCTGCTTACGGGCCAGCTCGTCGCCCGCGGCGACTCGCTTGGCCAGTTCGACCTGCTGTTCGTGGTCGGGCATGGGGAACTGATCCAAGTCCCGGAGCATCAAGCCCAGGGTGTCCGATGTACTCACCGCGCTCTTCATTACTTGTCTCCCGACGTCTTCGCTCACTCTCATTCGTACCCGGAGTTCTCCGAGATGAATCTGTGATGTTCAACACCTATTAGCCTCCGAGCATTCCATTGGGCTGTTCGGGCCCCCTGTGAGCTCCCTATGACCCAGCGCATGGTTCTCCTCCGCCACGGTGCGACCCAGTGGTCCCAGAGCGGCCAACACACCGGGCGGACCGATATTCCTCTTTTGGACCTTGGTCGCGAGCAGGCCAAAGCCGCAGGTCAACAGCTACGCGACTGGCCCTTCGCCCTGGTGCTGGTCAGCCCACTCCAACGGGCGTCGGAGACCTGCAGCCTGGCTGGTTTTGAGGGCGCCCCCGAGCCTGATCTCATGGAGTGGGACTACGGCGCGTACGAGGGCCTGACCTCGGCCCAGATCAGAGCGGAGCGTCCCGGTTGGGCGCTTTGGAACGACGGGGTACCCGATGGGGAGCGGGCGGCGGACGTGGGTCGCCGGGTGGACCGGGTGATCGGGCAGGCCCGGCGGGCCGATGGCGACACCCTCTGTGTGGCCCACGGCCACGTCCTCCGGGTCCTCACCGCACGCTGGCTGGAGCTTCCACCCATGGCCGGCAGGCTCTTCGCTCTCGATCCGGGCGCGATCAGCGTGTTGGGCTGGGAGCGCGAATGGCCCGTGGTCCAGGTGTGGAACCAGCCGGCCGAGGGCGTGGGCTGGCCTAAGAGTTGGGATTGAGCAGGCGGGCGGGGCGGACCTCGACCGGGCCTACCTGGGCCTTCCGGTCCGCGAGGATGTCTAGCTAGGCGACCGGTGCGGCCACGTTGCCCCGGGCCCGGGCCACCATGTCGGCCAGGCTGAATGACTGGAGGTGGGTGCGGATGGTCTCCCCGACGTCGGCCCACACGGCTAGCAGAACACACTGGCCCTCATGGTCACAGGCTCCGTCGGCGTGGGGTTCCCCGAAATCGCCGGCAGCGATGGGGCCGTCGACAGCCGAGACGATCTGGGCGAGGCTGATCTCTTCGGGTTCCCGGGCCAGGACGTAGCCGCCGCCCACGCCGCGCTTGGAGCGCACCAGGCCGGCACCCTTGAGTGCGAGCAGGATCTGCTCGAGGTAGGGCTGGGGGAGTGCCGTGCGCTCGGCGATGTCGCGCACCGAGGTGGGGGTCTCCGCGCCGTGTAGGGCGAGAGAGAGCAATGCCCTACTGGCGTAGTCGCCTCGCGTCGATACCCTCACGTGGGGGAATGCTACCGGCCTCGCTGGCATCTCCGGTGTGTTCGTGCGTCCTAGGGTGGGCCGCTGTGACCGTTCCCGAGGCCGCACGGCCGGTTCTGCCTGACTTCGACGGGGCCTGCCTGACCGGGGTCGTGCCGGGATTGCTCGGGCACATTTACGAGGGCGCGCCGGTCCCCGAATGGCTCCCGGGGCCGATCGCCGGGGCATCGCAGGTCGTCCTGTTGGTTCTGGACGGCCTTGGGGCACGCCAACTGGAACCCCGGTCGGCCCTGGCGCCGGTGCTGGCGTCCGGAGTGGGCGGTGTCGTGACTTCGGTGGCGCCCAGCACGACGGCGTGTGCCCTGACCTCGCTGGTGACCGGCTGCGCGCCGGCCGAACACGGGGTGGTCGGCTACCGCGTCGCATATGACGGGGCTGTCATGAACGTGCTGCAGTGGTCGCTGGACGGGGTCGACGCGCGGGTCAGCGTGCCCGCCCGATCGTTTCAGCGGTGCAGATCGTTTCCGGGCGCTTCGGAGCCGGTCCCGGTTGTGACCCGGCATGACTATGGGCCGACGGGATTCACCGCGGCGCACCTGGGCGACGCGCAGCTGTACCGCTGGCACACGCCGGCTGGACTGGTGACCGGGGTGCGGGCTCTGCTGGCCGAGGGGGAGCGCTTCGTCTACTGCTACTACGAGGGCATCGACAAGGTGGCGCATGCTCGCGGTCTCGGCCCGCACTACGACGACGAGTTGCGGGCGGTCGACCGGTTGGTCGGGGATGTGCGGAGCGTACTGCCCCCGGGCGCCGTACTGGTGGTGACGGCCGATCATGGGCAGGTGGACGTCGGTGGCTCGGTCGAAGTCCTGGGGCCTGAGGTAATGGACGGGGTGACCCTGCTGAGCGGTGAGGGTCGCTTCCGCTGGTTGCACGTCCGCCCGGGAGCAGCTGAGGACGTGGCGGCGGCCGCCCACGGCGCCTTCGGCGACGTGGCCTGGGTGCGCACGCGGGAGCAGATCGTCGAGGAGGGGTGGCTGGGCGGGGTCCCCGCGCCGGCCGTGGCGTCGCGCTTGGGCGACGTCGTCCTGGTCCCGTTCGAGGCCATGGCGTTCCTCGACCCGGCCGACACCGGTGAGCTCCGCCTGCAGTCCCGTCACGGGTCGCTGACGGCCGACGAGATGCTGGTCCCCCTCCTCAGCTGGCCTTCGGAATAATCCGGACTACTCCGGCTTGATCGGGCACGCGCCGGTGGCAGGATGGCGGGATGCCTGAGGAGCCTGCAGCACCCGTGTCCCCCGACGAAGTACTCGGCGCCGGGACGAGCCCCGGCGCAGCTGAGGCCGCGGCGCAGAAGGAGTCGGTATCAGAGCCGGCCAAAGTCCTGCGCATCGGATCCATGGTGAAGACGCTCCTCGACGAGGTGCGGCAGGCGCCGCTGGACGAGAAGAGCCGGGCCAGGCTGCGGGAGATCTATGAGCAGTCGATCCACGACCTGTCCGAGGGACTTTCGCCCGACCTGGTCGAGGAACTGGACCGCATGGCGCTTCCCTTCGACGATGCCTCGCCGAGTGACGCAGAACTGCGCATTGCCCAGGCCCAGCTGGTGGGCTGGCTCGAGGGGCTGTTCCATGGGATCCAGGCGACCTTGATGTCCCAGCAGATGGCGGCCCGGGCCCAGCTCGACGAGATCCGCCAGCGGGGTTTGCCGCAGGCGGGCGAGAGCTCGGGGACTCGGCCGGGTGCGTACCTCTGAGCGTGTTGAGCGGCGTGGGCTGAGCGAGGTGTATCTGGGAGGATGGCTTGAGCGCGTCGGGAGGTGGCGGTGATGGCTGACGAGTCGGGCGGATCGGGCGGGGGGCCGCCGATGTTTCCCGGTGAAGGTGGGTCGCAGGCACCTCAGTCGCCTCCGTCTGGGCCACCGCAATTTCCGACTGGGTTGCGCCCCTACCCCGACGCAGCCCCCGGCGGGTACCCGTCCCCTTCGTACGATGCGGGCGGCGGCGTTCCCTACGCCAGCTGGGGGATCCGGGTGGGTGGCTACCTGATCGATGCCGTGATCTTCCTGGTTGTCGTCGCCATCCTCTACATCCCCTTCCGGCATAGCCATGCGCTGCAGCTCCACATGATGATGAACCGGAAGGGGACGACCCGCCGGTCCTTCTCGGCGGCGCCGTTCCTGATCAGCGGGATCCTCTACATCGCCTACGCAACCGTCCTCTGCGGCGGCCGGCGGGGCCAGACCGTCGGGATGATGGCCGTCGGGCTCCGGGTGGTGCGGGACGGGACGCTCGATGCGGTGGGCTACGGACGAGCCTTCGGGCGGGCCCTGCTCGAGCAGATCCTCCGTTCCCTGGAGCTCGTGGTGATCGCCGGCGGGATCATTTGGCTGCTCGACATGCTCTTTCCCCTGTGGGATCCCAAGCGTCAGACGTTGCACGACAAGGCCTTCGGCACCGTGGTTCTCCGGGTCCAGCACACGGGGTAAGGTCCTCAAGTCGCGCGAGAATCACACCAATGTAAGTTCGTCTGGTGAAAGGAGGGCCGGTGTCGGGGCGGTCGTTTACGCATCTGCACACCCACACCGAGTTCTCCATGCTTGACGGGGCGGCGCGGGTCGGTGATCTGGTGGCTGCAGCCGTCGCAGACGGACAGCCGGCCCTGGGCATCACCGACCACGGCAACATGTACGGGGTCCTGGACTTCTACAAGGCCTGCCGCGAACAGGGCATCACCCCCATCATCGGCACCGAGGCCTACATGGCCGGCGAGTCCCGGCTCGAGCGCCCGGTGCGTCGGGGCAAGGTCGACGACACCGGTGGCGACGCCGAGGGGGGGCAGAAGCTCTATTACCACCTGACCTTGTTGTCCGAGACGGTCACGGGCTACCGGAACCTGTTGAAACTCTCGTCGGCGGCGTTCCTCGAGGGCTATTACTACAAGCCCCGCGTCGACTGGGAACTGCTCGAGCGGTATCACACCGGGTTGATCGCCACCACGGGGTGCCTCGGCGGGGTGGTCCTGCAGGCCTTGTTGAACGGGAACGTGGAGGAAGCCGAACGGCGGGCCGCCCGGCTGCAGGACATCTTCGGGCGCGAGAACCTCTTCGTGGAGTTGCAGGACCACGGCCTGGCGGACCAGCACCGGACGAACCCGCAGCTGATCGAGATCGCCCGGAGGCTGGACGCCCCGTTGCTGGCCACGAATGACAGCCATTACACCCACCGCGAGGATGCGGTGGCCCACGACGCGCTGCTGTGCGTGCAGACGGGTGCCCTGCTGTCGGACACCAATCGTTTCAAGTTCGAGGGCACCGAGCACTACCTCAAGTCGGCCAGCGAGATGCGCCACCTCTTCTCCGAGGTACCTGAGGCGTGCGACAACACGCTGCTGATTGCCGAGCGCGCCGATGTCCAGCTCGAATTGGGCAAGCCGAGCCTGCCCGAGTTCCCGGTGCCCGATCAGTTCGTGGGCGAGGTCTACGAGGATCGGGCCTTGGACTACCTGCGGCACCTGACCACGGAGGGCGCCAAGGAGCGCTACGGGAAATCGCTGCCGGCCAATGTCATCGAGCGTGTGGATTACGAGCTCGGGGTCATCGGGAATATGGGGTTCGCCGCCTACTTCCTGGTGGTGTGGGACCTCATCCGCTTCGCCCGCGAGTCGGGCATCAGGGTCGGTCCGGGGCGGGGTTCGGCGGCCGGCTGTTGCGTGGCGTACTGCCTCAAGATCGTCGACCTCGACCCGATCAAGTACGACCTTCTCTTCGAGCGGTTCCTCAATCCCGGCCGCAAGCAGATGCCCGACATCGACATGGACTTCGACGAGCGCTACCGCAGCGACGTGATGCGCTACGCCGCCGAGAAGTACGGCAGCGACCGGGTGGCCCAGGTGGTGACGTTCTCGACCATCAAGGCACGGGCCGCCGTGCGTGACGCCGCCCGGGTCCTCGGGAAGCCCTACGTCGTCGGTGACCGCATCGCCAAGGCCATGCCACCCCTGGTCATGGGCCGCGACACGCCGCTGCACGCCTGCATGACGCTGACCGAAGGGCACGAGGAGGGGTACGCGGCAGCGGCGGACCTACGGACGATGAGCGATACCGATCCCGACGCCAAGGAGGTCATCGGAGTCGCCCTGGGCCTCGAAGGGCTGCGGCGCCAGGACGGTATTCACGCCGCGGCAGTGGTGATCTCGCGTGATCCCCTGACCGACTACCTCCCCGTCCAGCGCAAGCCCGACGCGGGGGGCAATCCCGAGGATGCGCCCATCGTCACCCAGTACGAAATGCACGGGGTCGAAGAGCTCGGGCTGTTGAAGATGGACTTCCTGGGTTTGCGCAACCTGTCGGTGATCGAGCGCACGCTCGACCTGGTGGAGGCGGCGACCGGCACGCGACCCGACATCGACGGGGTCCCCCTCGACGACGAGCCAACCCTCGAAATGCTGCGACGGGCCGACTCCATCGGTGTCTTCCAGCTCGAAGGCACCGCCATGCGCCAGACGCTGCGCTCGTTGGCGCCGACCAGCTTTGACGATGTGGCGGCCCTCGTGGCCCTGTACCGGCCCGGTCCGATGGCCGCCAACATGCACCGGGACTACCCCGAGCTCAAGAACGGGCGCAAAGAGCTGACCTATCTGCACCCGGACCTCGAGCCGATCTTGCAGGACACCTACGGGCTGATGCTCTACCAGGAGTCAGTGATGCGCGTCGCCCAGAAGTTCGCCGGCTACACGCTCGAGGAAGCCGACAACCTTCGCAAGGCCTGCGGCAAGAAGATCCGGGCCATGATCGCCGCCGAACGGGAGAAGTTCGTGGCCGGCTGTGTCGAGCAGGGTTACGGCGAGAAGTTGGGCACCGATTTGTTCAACATCATCGAGCCGTTCGCCGATTACGCCTTCAACAAGTCGCACTCCTATGGGTACGGCCTGGTCGCCTACCAGACGGCCTGGCTCAAGGCGCACTACCCGATGGAGTACATGGCGGCCCTGCTGACTTCGGTCAAGGACAACAAGGACAAGACGGCGGTCTACCTGGCCGAGTGCCGCTCCCGTGGCATTGCGGTGATGCCGCCCGACGTGAACCGCTCCGTGGCCGATTTCGCCCCGGACCGTTCAGGTGACCGCGAGGGCCAGGCGATCTTGTTCGGGCTGGCGGCGGTGCGCAACGTCGGCGAGGGACTGGTGGAGCGCATCGTGGCCGAGCGGGAGGCGCACGGCCCCTTTGCCGACTTTTTCGACTTCTGCCAGCGGGTGGACCCCGTGGTGCTGAACAAGCGAACCATGGAGTCGTTGGCCAAGGGCGGGGCGTTCGATGCCATGGAGCATCCGCGCCAGGGCCTCTGTCTGGTCATGGAGGGCATTGTCGACCGGACTCTGGAGCGCCGGCGCGAGCACGACCTGGGTATCACCACGCTCTTTGCGGCGTTGGAAGAGGAACACGATGATCCGGGCTGGGGTGCGGCCAAGATCGCCATCCCCGACGTGGAGTTCGACAAGGCCCAGCGGCTGGCTTTCGAGAAGGAGATGCTCGGGCTCTACGTGAGCGACCACCCGCTGATGGGCTTCGAGCAGGCCCTGGCCCGGCTCACCGACTGCAACCTGTCCGAGATGCGGGAGGAGCCCCCGACCGGCGACCGGTCGGCGGTGCGGTCGGTCGGTGGCGTGGTCACCGACCTGCGTCGGACCTATACGAAGAAGGGCGACCTGATGGCCCGCTTCATCTTGGAGGATCTCCAGGCGGCCATGGAGGTCTTCGTGTTCCCCAAGACCATGGCCGACTACGGGGCGCTGATCGAGAACGACGCCATCCTGGTGGTCCGGGGCCGTCTCGATACCCGGGAGGACGACCCCAAGATCGTCTGCATGGAGGTGACCCGGCCCCGGCTGGAGCGGGGCGAGGAAGACCTGCACATCGCACTGCCTCTCGGGGTGCTGACCGACGCCAAGGTGGACGGTCTAAAGGGGGTCCTCAGCGGCCATCCTGGTCCGTCCTCGGTACTCCTTCACGTGGGCGACAAGGTCCTACGCCTCCCGCCTGAGTTCAACGTGGACTGCCGGAACGGGCTGGTTGGAGAGCTCAAGCGACTGCTTGGCCAGAGCGCCATCTTGTCGTAAAAGGGCGTCTCACCAGGGAGGAGTGGTCCGCTGAGCGTCGCTGGGAGCCTTGCAACCAGGGGGGTCGGTTGGGAAAGCCCTGGGCCGAGCCAGTAGAATCAACTCATGCCGATCGTAGTGAGCACCAAGGATTGCACCGCGCTCAGTGACGCCGAGCTGGTGGAAATGGCTGACCTGTGTGCTGATCGTTCCCCCGGATTCGACATCGGGTTCCTCTCCAAGGAGCGCGAATCCTGGGTCTTGATCACGCACGCCCGGGAGGGGAACAAGCTGCGGGGCTACTCGTTCTGCACGCTGGAGAGGATCGGTGGGACCCCGTCGCTCCTGGTGGGATTGGCGCTGGTCGACCGTACGTCGCGGGCCGAAGCAGCGCTCAAGGGCATCATGGCCGACCAGTACCGTCGCGCGCTCCTGGCCTTCCCCGACGAGGACGTGCTGCTGGGCACCCGCCTGCTGTCGCCCGAGGGCTTTCGGGCTTTCACCGGTCTCCAGGACGTGGTGCCCTTCCCGGAGCACAAGTCGTCCGGTGAGGAGCGCGCCTGGGCCCGCCGCCTCTCGAAGCGCTTCGGCTGTGAGAGCCGGCTGGACGACCGCACCTTCGTGCTCAAGGGCGACGGTTCGGTTGCCGGCGGCCTTGACTTCTTCGCTCCCAAGGTGAAGATCCCCGAGGGTGTCGAAGGGCACTTCGACAAGTTCGACGCTGACAAGGGTGACCGTCTGGTCGCCTTCGGGTGGGCGATGGCCGAAGATCTGGCCGGGGGCAAGCTCGGCCGCTAGGTCGTAGACCCGCTCAGCCGCGGGGGAGTATCGCCGCGCACACCTTGTAGCAGTGGCCGTCACGCGGCGGGCTCACGGTGACGAGCAGGTACTGAGGGGGGAAGCCCAACGCGGTGGCGAGACCCTTGCCGCTGAGCCGTTCACGTCGCGCCGCATCGAGCGCCCGGGCGGCATGGCGGTCCTCCACCGGCAGCCAGACATCGTCCCGGTCCCAGCCGAAGCGCACCCAGGTGGAGCGATCGGCGTGGCGGCGGATGAGCTGAGGGCTGCGTGTCGGCTCGATGAGGGCCACCGAGGGCCGGAACCCCCTGAACTCCCAGTACGGGGCCGAGGGGCCGGGAAACCCGAGCAGCGGTCCCTCCGGGCTGGCCACCATCCGGCGCAGGAGCTTGCGCAGATGCCGCCCGCGCAGCGTGCCCACATGCCGGGGAAGGTCGGCGGCCGTGGTCGCCTCAGGCTGGGCGAGGTCGTCGCGTTCGGGATCGTCGGCCAGAGTGACCTCAACGACATCGAACGCGGCGATATCGGGTTCATGACCCTCGGGCCACGGGACCCGGACCCGCATGACGGTCCGGGTGGCGAGATCGACCACGGTGGTGTCCTCGGTCGTCGATGACAGGACCAGCAGGTGGAGGGTCGAGCCACCCGAGGTGGGGATCTTCTCCCGGCGCCGGGCCGATCGCCGGAGCAGGCGCGCCGGATCGGTGGAGGTCGACGCGGCGCGCCGTTCGATGGGCTCGGTGGCCCCTTCGGTCATCAGCGCAACGCCCCGAGTTGGGCGTGGAAGGTCTCGGCGTCCATCGCGGGGGCTTCGCAGCTGAAACCGCGGCACACGAAGGCGGCGCCGTCGGCGCGCCCGGCAAAGAGGGGAGATCCATCGGCCTCACCCCAGGCCACTATGGCGGCAGGGAGCCAGTGCCGTCGCTGTTCGGTCACCAGATCCGGTCGGTCTCCCGTGATGACGATTTCCTGTCGCCCTGCGACCATCGGTAGGGCGGCCACCATGTCGGCCAGGGCACCCGGGTGGCGGGTGAGAAGGGGCAGCGCAAGGGAGACGGTCCGGTCGACCGCTCGTCGGCTTGATTCGTCATCATCGAGGGCGTTGGCGCGCAGCAGGGCGTAGACGGCGATTGAGTTGGTCGCCGGGAGGGCCCCGTCGAGGAACTCCTTGGGGCGGACCACGAGCGCCTCGGCGTCGTCACCGGTGGTGAAGAACCCTCCGGCGTCCTCATCCCAAAAGCGGTTCAGCAACTCTTGCGACACCTGGTGCGCGCGATCACGCCAGACCTGCCGGCCGGTGAGCTCTGAGAGTCGCAGGCACGCCTCGACCAGCCATGCGTGGTCGGCGGCGACCCCAAGATGCCGGGCCCGCCCACCTTGCCAGCTTCGCATGAGACGATCATCGTGGTACATCTCGGTCATCAGGAACTCGCCGATCTCCTCGGCCCGCGCGGCGTAGTGGTCCGAACCGATCGCCGCCGCCACCTCGGCCAGGGTGGCCGCGGCCATGGCGTTCCATTCGGTCAGCACCTTCTCGTCGCGCGCCGGTTGTATCCGCTGGGCGCGCTGGTCGGCCAACAAGATCCGCGCCTCTTCGATGTGGGGGGGTCGCTGCAGAGGGGCGCCCACCGGGCGGAACGGGATGGATCGGCCTTCCCAATTTCCTCTCTCGGTGATGCCGTACCACTCGGCCGCCGGGGCGACGAGGTGCTCGGGCAGCGCCTGTCGCAGCTCGTCGAGGGTGAAGGTGGCGTGGCTGCCCTCGACGCCACCGGCGTCGGCATCGAAGGACGAGAAGAGGGCGCCCTCGGGCGTCGAGAGATCGCGAAGGACGAAGTCGAGGGTCTCGGTGACGACGGCCAGGTAGTCCGCGTGGCCGGTTTCCTGCCAGGCGTGGAGATAGGCCCGGGCGAGGAGAGCCTGGTCCGTCAACATCTTCTCGAAGTGGGGTACCAACCAACGATCGTCGGTGGAGTAGCGGCAGAACCCCCCGACGACATGATCGTAGATGCCGCCCGCCGCCATGGCGTCGAGCGTGGTCAGCGCCATCTGGCGGGAGCGCTCGGAGCCGGTCCGCCGGTGGTGCCGCAGGCAGAGCTCGACCAGAGATGGCCGCGGGAACTTCGGGGCCGGTCCGAAACCGCCCCACTCGGCGTCGAAACCCTGAGCCAAGCCGTCGACGACTCGGTCGATCAGTGCCTCGGCGTCGACACCTTCGGCCGGTACCAGAGCGGCTTCACCTTCGGCCATCGACTCAGCCAGACGAACCTCCCGCCGCACCGCGTCGAGGAGGGCGTCGGCCTGGGCGAGCACCTGATCCCTTTCCTTGGTCCACGCCATGCCGAGCGCCTCGAGGACCCGGCGGAACGACGGCATGCCATGACGCTCCTCGGGCGGGAAGTACGTCCCGGCGTAGAACGGGCGGCCATCGGGGGTGCAGAACACCGACATCGGCCATCCACCTGAGCCGGTGAGGGCCTGGGTCGCCGCCATGTAGAGCGAGTCGATGTCGGGCCGCTCCTCCCGGTCGACCTTGATCGAGATGAACCATCGGGCGAGATCCTCGGCCGTGGCTTCATCCTCGAAGCTCTCGTGTGCCATGACATGGCACCAATGGCAGGAGGCATAGCCGATGGAGAGGAAGATCGGCTTGTCCTCGTCCTTGGCCCGCTGGAGGGCTTGGTCGCCCCAGGGGAACCATTCGACCGGGTTGTCGGCGTGCTGGCGGAGGTACGGGCTCGTTTCGTCCGTCAGATGGTTCACGGGCCCTGATGCTATGGCGCCGCGGCTCGGTGCCCTGCGTGCAAGGCTCATTGGGTGGAATTGGAGCTCAAGGGAAGGACGGCGCTCGTGACCGGCGCCAGCCGGGGCATCGGCCTGGCCATCGCCAGCCGCTTCCTCGAGGCGGGGGCCAACGTCATGCTCTCCTCCCGCACGGCCGAGGACCTGGCGGACGCGGCGGCAGGTCTGGCCTCGGAATGGTCGGCGTCGGAACGGGTGGCGTGGGCGGCGGCCCACGTCGGCGACGCCGACCAGGCGCAGGCGTGCGTGGCCGAGACGGTAGAGCGATTCGGTGCCCTCGACATCTTGGTTAACAACGCCGGCACCAACCCCTACTTCGGACCGATGATCGACATCGACCGCGCGCGGGCCCAGAAGACCTTCGAGGTCAACCAGCTGTCCGTGGTCATGTGGAGCTCTTACGCCGTGAAGGCCGGATTGCGTGGCTCAATCATCAACGTGGCCTCCATCGGTGGCCTTGGGGTCGAGCCGGGGATCGGTTGGTACAACGTCACCAAGGCCGCCGTTTTGCACATCACCCAGCAGCTGGCCTACGAACTGGCACCCGATATCCGGGTGAACGCCCTGGCGCCGGGCCTGGTCAAGACCAAGCTCGCCCGGGCGCTCTGGGAGGGTCCCGGTGAGGAGCGCATTGCAGCCCACATCCCGCTCAGACGGTTGGGTCTGCCCGACGACATCGCCACCGCGGCGCTCTTCCTGGCCTGCGACGAGGCCTCATCATGGATCACCGGGCAGACGCTGGTCGTTGACGGTGGCACGACGAAACAGCCCAGCGGAGGGGTCGGGTGACTGTCGCGTTTCTGGCGGCTGATTCGTCTAGGTAGGTGACGAAGGTTACGAGACGAACGTGACGAAAGGTGGCGCGACATGGCCCTTGTCCCTTTGGATGGCGATCGAAAAGGCCTGATCAACCGGCTGGCCCGGGGCTACGCCCGCCGCCGGTTCGGCCAGGACGTCGAACCGGCCCAGGCGGCCTCGCACCATTCAGGAGTGCTGGTGGCCATGGGAGTGCTCGAGACGGCTGTGGCGAAGAGTTGGAAGAAGCTCGACCCGAGCCTCCGCTGGCTGGCGATCCAGGAGGCCGGGATGCGCATCGGCTGCTCGTGGTGCACCGATTACGGCTACTACGAGGGTATGCAGCAGGGGGTCGATCCCCAGAAGGTCCGCGCCGTCGCAACATGGCGGGAGAGCTCGCTCTTCGACGAGCGCGAGCGAGCGGTCCTCGAATACGCCGAGGTGGCCACCGGGACCCCGGCGGTGGTGTCCGATGAGCTGGCGGGGCGGCTGCACCTCCACTTCAGCAACCCCGAGATCGTGGAACTGGCCGGGTGGGTGGCGTTGGAGAACTTCCGGTCCCGCTTCAACGCCGGCCTCGGCTTGCGCAGCCAGGGCTTTGCGGAGAAGTGCGAGATTCCCGTGAGCCTGAACGTGAACGGTGCCGGCGCGACCCTCTGAGGCCGGCGAGTTCGAGGAGTGGCGTTCCCTCCTCTTCGGCATCGCCTACCGGATGCTGGGCAGTGCTGCCGATGCCGAGGACATGGTCCAGGAGTCCTACCTGCGCTGGGTGCAGAGGGGCGACGAGGAGGTGGAGTCGGTCCGCGCCTATCTGGTGACGGTGGTGACCCGGCTCTGCATCGACCAACTCGGATCGGCCCGAGTGCAGCGGGTCACCTACGCCGGGCCGTGGTTGCCCGAGCCGGTCGTCACCGACGACACGTCGGCTCTGGAGCAGGCGGACTCCCTGTCGCTGGCTTTCCTGGTCCTGTTGGAGGAGCTCTCACCCCCCGAACGGGCGGCCTACCTCCTGCACGACGTCTTCGGCTACCAGTTCGATGAGATCGGAAGGTCGATGGGTCGTCCACCGTCGAGCTGTCGTCAGTTGGCGGCCCGGGCCCGGGCCCGGATTGAGGACCGCCGTCAACGTTTCGACGTCGACCTGCGCCACGGTCAGGACCTGACCCGTCAATTCCTGGTGGCATGTGGGACGGGCGACCTCGACGGCCTGTTGCGTCTTCTGTCCGAGGACGTCGTGGTGTGGACCGACGGGGGCGGCAAGGTGAGGGCCGCCATGCGCCCGGTGGTCGGGCCCTACCGGAGCTCCCGCTTCCTGCTCAACGTGGCCAAGAAGGTCCACGGGATGCCGCGGGAGGCGACGCTGAACGGGCAGCCGTCGGCGGTGTTCATCGAGGACGGGCGGGTGGAGACGGCGCTGGTGCTCGACATCCTCGGAGGCAAGATCGTCGGGGTCCGTGTCGTGAGCAATCCCGAGAAGCTCGGCCGGCTGAGCGGCGAGATGCTCGGGGCCCCCGGGTCAGGGGGGATCCCCTCTGCGTGAGACAGCCCGCGCCTACCGTTGCGGTGTGCATCACCGAAGGGAACCATGAGCCCGACTCAGAGTAAGAGCGCCCTTGACCGGATCGCCGCAGCCGCCAGCACCCACTCCTGGGACCTGAGCGTGATCGCTTCGCCGGCCAGCCTGATGGCCACCCGCGAATCCGGCCGGATCGGGGAGCCCTGGGTGGTCATGGGCGTCCCCGGGGGTAAGGGGCTCCGAGTGTCGTTGTTCCACCCGGGCGACGCCCTCGATGCCGAAGGTGAACCGATCGACGAACTGTCGGGCAACCCGCGGGAGATCGGACGCCAACTCCGTGCCATTCTCGAGGACCTGACCGAGGGTGTGGCCGCCGCGTAGGTCATGCGAGGTCCCGTCGTCTGAGCTTCCCTGAGGGCGTACGCGGCAGCCCGTCCGTGAAGACGATCTCTTTTGGGGCTGCCCATGGCGCGACGAGTGACGCCACCAGTTCCTTGAGGTCCTCTGGGTTGGGGCGGGCGGCCAGCGGCACCACCCAGGCCACGACTCGCTCGCCCCATTCGGGATCCGAGCGTTTCCATACCCCGGCCTCGGCGACACCGGGGTGCGATAGCAGGACCAGTTCAACCGCGTCGGGCCAGACTTTCTCGCCGCCGGTGTTGATGACCTCGGCCAAGCGTCCCGAGACAATCAGCTTTCCGTCGTCGTTCAGGTAGCCGCCGTCGCCGGATCCGAACCAGGTCCTTGATCCGTCGGGACCCATCACCCGGCCCGTCTCACCGTCGCGGTAGCAGCGCATGAGCATCGGTGCCCGGATGAGGATTTCTCCCTCGGCCGTGTCATCATCGAAGTGGGCGATGGCGACTTCGACGTCATCGAGGGGTACTCCGTCGTACATCACCCCCGAGCCCGTCTCGGTCATGCCGTACGTGACCACGGCGTTGGCCGGCAGCTCTCCGGGCGGCTGGCTACCACCGAGCAGAACGGTTGTGAAGACGGACGGGTCGAGGCGTCCCAACGCCGTCGCCACCAGCGAGACGTGGGTGACCCGGCCGGACCGTCCGAGCTCCTCGACGGTTTCAGCCACGAATCCCGGCAGGACCATCAGGGGCGTACCGGTGAGCAGGGCTCGGGTGACCACCGAGAGGCCGCCGATATGGGCGAGGGGCAGGCAAGCAAGCCAGGTGTGCCGGTCACGATCGACGCCGAGCCGCTCCGTGGTGGCCCCGGCGGAACTGGAGATGGCGTCGTGGGTGAGCACCACTCCCTTCGGCCGTCCCGAGGACCCACTCGTGGCCACCACCAGCGCGTCGCCCTCCTCGACGGGCAGGCCGTCGGCAACCGAGTGGATTTCACCGTCCGAGGCGACGATACGTGAGGGTCGGAGCGCAGCCAGTACCTTCGCCCGGGCTTCGGCGGGCAGGCGCGGGTCGATTGGTGCCGCAGCGTCCCCGGTGTCCCAGATGGCGCGCAATGCATCGACGAAACCCGCTCCACCAGGAAGGTCCAGGGCGACGAGTTCAGGCACTGGCCGGTAGCGTAGGGCGCCGTGCACACCGTGGTCACTGGAAGTCCTCATGATCCGCTCGATGATCTGCGACCCCTTCCGGGGCCCAAATGGGAAGAGGAGGGGTCCTTCACCGACATCCGCTATGAGGTGGCCGAAGGCATCGCCAAGTTGACGATCTGCCGTCCTGAGCGCCGGAATGCCTTCCGCCCGCAGACCCTGTTCGAGCTGACCGAAGCCTTCACCCTGGCCCGGGACAATCCTGACGTCGGGGTGATCATCCTCTGCGGTGAGGGCCCGGATGCGTTCTGCTCGGGTGGGGACCAGAAGATCCGGGGCGACGACGGCTACATCGGCGACGACGAAGTGGCCGGGCGGGGCATCGGTCGCCTCAACGTGCTCGACCTGCAGATCCTTATGCGTCGTGTCCCGAAGCCGATCATCGCCATGATCGCCGGCTACGCGATCGGAGGAGGGCACATCCTCCACCTGGTCTGTGATCTCTCCATCGCCGCCGACAACGCGCGCTTCGGGCAGACCGGGCCCAAGGTGGGCAGCTTTGACGGGGGCTACGGCTCGTCGCTCCTGGCCCGGACCATCGGCCTCAAGCGGGCCAAGGAAGTGTGGTTCCTCTGCCGCCAGTACGACGCCGCCCAGGCGCTCGACTGGGGACTGGTGAATACCGTGGTCCCGCTCGATGACCTCGAGCGCGAAACCGTGGCGTGGTGCCGCCAGATCCTCACGCTTTCGCCGATCGCACTGCGCATGATCAAGGCGGGGATGAATGCCGCCGACGACGGACTGGCCGGGGTGCAGCAGCTGGCCGGTGACGCCACCATGCTCTTCTACATGACCGAGGAGGGTCAGGAGGGCCGCAACGCCTTCGTGGAGCACCGGCGACCTGACTTCTCGAAGTACCCGCGGCGCCCATGAGCACCCCGGCGAAGGTGTGGCTGGCTGGCGCGCGCCCCCGTACCTTCGCCGCCGCCATCGTCCCCGTGGCTGTCGGGACAGCGGCCGGGTATCAGGACAGCGGACGTCTCGTCATCACCGACATCACGGTGAAGGGGAAGTCGATTCTCGGGGACTACTTCGTCCATCACCTCTCGGTGGTCAACGCGGTGCTGGCTCTGGTCGTCGCCCTCGGCCTGCAGATCGGCACGAACTATGTCAACGACTACGCCGACGGAGAACGCGGGACCGACGAGGTGCGAGCAGGTCCGGTGCGTCTCGTGGCGAGCCAGCTGGCCACGGTCACGCAGGTCAAGACCGCCGCGCTGATCGCCTTCGGCGTGTCAGGCCTGGCCGGCCTCGTGCTGGCCTACCGAGTCAGTTGGTGGCTGGTCCCGGCCGGTGTGCTGTGCGTCGTGGCCGGTTGGGCCTACACCGGAGGAGCCCGCCCTTACGGCTACCTCGGGTTCGGGGAGGTGTTCGTCTTCGTCTTCTTTGGTCTCGTGGCGACGGCGGGCTCGGCCTATGTCCAGCACGCGCCGTTCGTGACCTACTACCACTCACACGGGTACAGCTTCCTGTTCCCCTGGGGAATGGCCCTGTGGGCGGGGGTGCCGGTCGGATTGCTGGCGACCGCGTTGCTCCAGGCCAACAACCTGCGGGATATCGAGACGGACAAGGTTTCGGGCAAGAAGACCGTGGCCGTGCGGCTCGGCCGGCAGCGGGCCGGGTTGCTCTACGTCTTCACCTTGATGGCGGTGGCACTCTCCATCGGTGTCCTCCAGCACTACCGCGGCTACGTGCTGTTGGCCTTGATCGGCATGCCGTTGTCCTTCTACCCGGTGCGGCTGGCCCTGAGTGACCGGAACGGGCGCCGCCTGCTGCCCATGTTGGGGGCGACGGCCCGGCTCCAGATCGCCGTCGGCGTCCTCCTCACGGTCGGCCTGCTCCTTTGAGCCAGTGGCGGACCAGTCGGGCGACCACGTGAGGTTGGGCCAGGTGCACCGCGTGACCACCGCCGGGGATCAGGGTGGCGGTGGCCCACGGGGCCGTGCGGGCCAGGCGGAGCGCGTGGGCCGCGAACCGCACGTCATCGGTCCCGGCCAAGGCAAGCACGGCGCAACCGAGCGCCGCAATGCGTTCCCACAAGGGCTCCTGCGTGCCCACGCCAACGAGCCGGAGGCTCGAAGCCAGCCCACTTGCACTGTTCCTCCGCCGTTCCTCCACCTGGGCGGCATCGCCCAACCCGGCGAACATGGGACCCTCGATCCACCGGGCGATGAAGCCGTCGACATCCCCGGAATCCTCGAGCGCCGCCGCCGCGGCCTCGTCGGCCTCACGGCGCCTCTGGCGCGCCCCACCGTCCTCGATACCGCCGGTGGCCCCGATGACAACGAGCCGGTCCAGCGCCAGGCTGGTCCCGATGGCGACGTGGAGGGCCACCCGGGCTCCGAGCGAATAGCCGAGCATGTCGCACGGCTCACTTCCGATCGCCCCGGTCACCGCCTCTTCGATCATGGCGGCCGTCGACGGAAGGTCCACCCGCACCGCGTCCGACCCCGCGTGACCCGGGAGGTCGATGCCGACGAGGGTGTGGTCGTGGGCCAGCGCGTCGCCGAAGGGGCCCCACAGCCGGGCCGTCTGCGTGAAGCCGTGCAACAGGATCAAAGGGGGCCCGGAGCCGCGTACTTCGACATGGAGGGGCACTGCGGGTGAGCGTACAGGCCGCTTTCGCCGCCACCCTGGTCGACGAGTGGGTGCTGGGCGGGGTCACCGACGCCGTGGTTTGCCCGGGTTCGAGGTCGACGCCGCTGGCCCTGGCCCTGGCCTCCCGATCCGAGTTGACGCTCCACGTCAAGCTCGACGAGCGCAGCGCCGCCTTCTTCTCCATCGGTCTTGCGCTGTCTACCGGACGGCCCCCCGTCATTTGCACGACCAGTGGCACCGCGGCGGCCGAGCTGCATCCGGGGGTGGTCGAGGCCCACCAGGCGGGCGTCCCGCTGATCGTGTGCACGGCCGACCGTCCTCCCGAACTGCACGGCGTCGGCGCCTCTCAGACCATCGACCAGGTTGGCTTGTTCACGACCTCGACGAGATGGGCCTTCGTTCCCGGCGTACCCGATCTCGACCAGCAGGCGTCGTGGAGGCCGCTGGCGGTACGGGCTCTCGCCGAGGCGCGAAACGGGCCGCGTGGGCCCGGTCCGGTCCACCTCAACCTGGCCTTCCGGGACCCACTCACCGGTGCCCCTGACGCGCTGCCGCCCCGTCGAGCCCGACAGCACGTCGAGTCCGTCGCCACGGTCCCGACCCTCATGGCGCCACTCACCGGGCCCGGCCTGATCATCGCCGGCGCCGGCGCCGCCCGTGACTCCGAGAACGTGCTGCTCCTGGCGGAACGCCTGGGCTGGCCGGTCATGGCCGATCCGCGCTCGGGTTGCCGCCGCCCCGGCACCGTCGCCGCGGCCGACGCCCTCGCCCGTTGCGACCTGCCGCTCGCCGGGACCATCGTCGTACTCGGTGCACCCTGGCTGTCCAAAGCCCTGGCCGGGTACGTCTCGACCGCCGCCGACCGGGGCGCCCGCGTTATCGCCCTCGATCCTTTCTGGCAGTTCACCGACCCCACCCGCGTTGTCACCGAGTTCTGCCACGCCGACCCCGATGACTGGCTCGGAGCGGCCTTCGAGGCCGCCCGCCCCACCGACTCGACCTGGCGCAAACAGTGGCAGGCCCTCGAATCAGCGGCCCAGGCCGCCATCGAAGACGTCCTGGGCGAGCACGGGCAACTGAGCGAGCCGATGGTCGCCCGGGCCCTGGCCCGACACGCCGCCGCCGTCGACGCCGCCATCATGGTGTCGGCGTCCATGCCGGTGCGCGACCTCGAATGGTACGCACCGGTCTTGCCACAGCCGCCGGCCGTGTTCTTCAACCGGGGCACCAACGGGATCGACGGCGTGGTGTCGACCGCCATGGGCATCGCGGCCACCGGCCGCCGCACCTTCGCCCTGATGGGCGATCTGGCCTTCCTGCACGACGTGTCGGGTTTGGTCAACCTCGCCGATCTCCCGTGCACCCTCGTCGTGCTGGACAACGGCGGCGGCGGGATCTTCTCGTTCCTTCCCCAGGCCGACGCGCTCGCCTCGGCCGAATTCGAGTTGCTGTTCGGGACGCCGCCCACCTCGGATGTGGGTCAGGTGGCCCGGGGCTTCGGGTTGCCCGTGCACGACGTGGCCACCGCGGCCGAGTTCGAGGGCGCGCTCAAGGAAGCAGCCCCTTCGCTGGTGAGGGTGAGAGTGCCGGGGCGAACGGAGAACGTCGCCCTGCACGAAAGCATCAACCAGGCGGTCCGTCGCGCGCTGACGTGAACGTCGGCGACGGCGTCGACGTCGTCACCCGCCCGGTGGGGCTGCGGAAGGACAGGAGGACGTTGGCGTCTCCGGTCATCTTCCATCCCATCTCGTGAACGGCGCGGTGATGCTGGTCGCACAGCTCCACGAGATTGGGGATGTCGGTGGGCCCGTTGTTGGTCCAGTGCACGACGTGGTGCACTTCGGTGAACTCGGTGTGGGTACAGCCCGGGAAGCGGCAGCCCTTGTCGCGGCGCCGGATCTCGATCCGTTGGGCCGGCGTCGGTTCCCGCTTGGACCGGCCCTGCTGCATGCATCGGCCCTGCTCGTCGTCGGCCGAGACCACGATGTTGGCGTCACAGGCCAGGCGCCGGGCGACCTCGATTGAGACCGGGCCGAGCACGTCGAGCTCGGCCCGGCCCTCCCCGCCGGCCAGGAAGGCGAGATCGGCGTGGACGACCACCGAGGGACGGCTGGCCCGACTCGAGCCCCCGCCGCCCTTGTCGGCCGGCTCGCCGCGGCAGAGCTCGACCAGGGCGTCGGACATTCTCTGGTCAAAGGGCGTGTGGTCCTTCTTCGCCCGGCGGCTGGCCTGGGCGAACAGGCGACCCTTGACCAGGGCGTACTGCTCCTTGGGCAAGGTCCCGGCCAAGGAGAAGCGGCGGTCGTTGAAGCGGAGGAACCGCCGGGTGAAGCTGCCGGCGGCCTGCTCGTCGGACTGGTTGCGGGCGGCCGTGGCGAGCTCCCGGACCTGCTTGGCCGACCATTGGGTGGCTTGTTCGGCCAGGTGGGCGTCGGTCTCGGGCTTGGCGACGTCGACCAGCGGCTTCACCTGGTCGAAGGAGAGCTTGCCCTGGGACAGGGCGTCGGAGATCTTGGGCAGCGCGTCGAGCTTGATCGCCGCCGTGACCCATTCCCGGGCCGTCGTCGCCGTGACGCCGCAGCGCTGCACGAGCCAGGCCACCATGGAGGTGGCGCCGTCGACCCGCCAGGCCCGGCGCCGGTCGAGCTCGGCCACCGCGGCCAACAGCTGGCGCTGGTGGGCCGAGATGGCTCGATGGTGCTGGGCGACACTGGCGACGAGCGCCTCGGTCCGCCGGGAGACGGTGGGCGGCCGGGGCCCGTCGCGCAGTGAGGTGGTGGCCATTCATCGAAGAACGGTCGCCGGCGCCGTGCGGGGTGTTACAGAAATATTTTTACGGCCGCCAGAAAATCTGACGACTGCTCAGCGATACGCCGCCGCCCCCACCCACTCCCCGTGGGCGCGGAACGGCAGCCCAGCAGGAAGGTGGACCACCGCCTGCGGCCGGCGCCGCAAAGACGAGGCGTCGAGCACATAGAGGTCGCTGGCGGCCCGGGTGGCGTCGAAGACCACGGTGAGGAGCCAGCCCTCGTCGTCGCCCCGCCCGTCGGCGGCCCGGACGAAGAGGGGCTCGCTGGCCGTGCGGTACCGGCCCGGGTCCCAGGCCTCGATCTCGTCGCGGGCCAGGTCGAACCGCAGGAGACCGAGGTGGTCGGCCTCGCCGCCTTCGGCACCGGGCGCCAGTTCGACGCAGTAGCCGTAGCGGAACGCCTGGCCCTCACACCAAGGGTCCGAGCGTGGGTACTCGACCCACCGCTCGTCCACCTGCTCCCGCTCCAACGTTTCTCCCACGATGCGCCAGCGCTCCAGGACGCCGAGGTGCCCGCCGATCGGGCTCACCCCGATCCCGCCCGGCCCGACTACCGAGGCGTCGTGGTCGACCGGTTGGCCCTTCTCGGGCACCTCGTAGCAGCAGACGTAGAGCACGATGGCCGAGCCCGCCCCCTCACCCTCACCGTCGCCCTCGTCGTAGGCGTGCAGCACGTGGGTCACCAGGCAGGGGTCGAGCCGGATCCAGCGCACCGCCGAGCCGTCGCCCTCCCGCTCAACCACGCCGACCCAGCCCGGGGCGCCCGGCGCCCAGCGGAAGGGGACGGCGGCCCCGAGGGCCCCGTCGCGCTCGGTCGGCGACTCGATGAAGACGATGTGCCGCCCCGTCACCCCGATGTCGTGCTGCCACGTGGCCCGTTCGAGGGTGACCGCCATCGAATGGGTCAGCGCCCCCGCCGCGTCCCACTCGCCGACCCGCAGCAGTGTGGTCTCCTCACCGTCCTGGACCCCGAAGAGCACCCGCCCACCCGTCGTGGCGTCCCGGTGCACGTGCGAAGCGATGGGCAGGCTCAGGCCGCCCTCGAACTCCCGAGGTTCCAAAAGGCGCGAGTACGCCTGGGGCAGTCCCGACTCGGCCAAGCCGAGCACCGACCCGGCGTGCCAGAAAACGTTGGCGTCGGCCCCCGACCCGGCGCTCCGGTACACCACGGCCCGCCCCTCCCGTAGCTCGATGGCGTGCAGCGCCCCACCGGCCCCACCACCCGACTCGCCACCGTCCGAGCCCGGCCCGATGCGCAGCAGCGTCCCCTCCAAGTCCGGCGGGAGCACGCCCTCCATCGGCAGGGGCGGGTCCATGAGGCGGCCAGGCTACCGGCGTATGGCAAGGTGGGATCATGCCCACGCTTTCGGAGGACCTTGCCTTTCGCGGCCTGATCCACCAGGTGACCGACCCCGCGCTGCTGCCCAAACTCGATGCCGGGGGCCTCACCGTCTACACCGGCTTCGACCCCACCGCGGACAGCCTGCACGTCGGCAGCATGCTGCAGCTCTGCACCCTGCGCCGCTTCCAGCTGGCCGGCCACCGCCCCATCTCGCTGGCCGGCGGCGGCACCGGCATGATCGGGGACCCGGGCGGCAAGACGGACGAGCGCGCCATGCTCACCCCCGAGGTGCTCCGGGGCTACCTCGCCGGCATCCGCCCGCAGCTGAGCCAGTTCCTGGACCTGAGTGCCGACTCTCCCCACGCGGCCTTGCTCCTCGATAACAGCGTCTGGTTGGGCCAGCTCACCACCATCGAGTTCCTGCGCGACGTGGGCAAGCACTTCACGGTCAACCAGATGATGGCCAAGGAGTCGGTCAAGACCCGTTTGGAGCGCCCCGACCAGGGGATCTCCTACACCGAATTCAGCTACATGCTCCTGCAGGCGTACGACTACCTCCACCTGCACACCGAGTACGGCTGCGACCTGCAGATCGGCGGGAGCGACCAGTGGGGCAACATCACCATGGGCGTGGACTACATCCGCCGGGTCTGTCAGGACGAGGTCTGGGGATTGACCACGCCGCTCGTGGTGAAGGACGACGGCACGAAGTACGGCAAGACCGAGACAGGGACCATTTGGCTCGACCCCACGCGGACCAGCCCTTTCCAGATGTACCAGTTCTTCCTCAACTCCACCGACGCCATGGTGGGCCACTACCTGCGCTACTTCACCTTCCTCTCCCACCAGGAGATCGAGGCGCTCGATACGGAGACGGCCGGGCACCCCGAACGCCGCGCCGCCCAACGCGCCCTGGCCCGGGCCGTGGTCGGGCTGGTGCACGGCGAGGGCGAAGTGTCCAAGTGCGAGGAGGCTTCGGCGGCCCTCTTTAGCGAGGAGATCGCCACCCTCACCGAGGACATGCTGCTGGCGGTGACCGAGGATGCGCCGACCACCCAGATCGACCGCGGTGAGGTGATCGCCGGGCTGTCCCTGGTCGACGTGTTCGAGCGGACCGGGCTGGCCAAATCCCGGGGCGATGCCCGCAAGCTGGTCAAGGGGGGCGGCACCTACGTGAACAACGTCCGCCAGGCCGACGAGCAGCGAAAGCTGGAGCCCAAGGACTTGTTGCACGACCGCTACATCGTGCTGCGCAAGGGCCCACGCGACGTCCATCTGCTGCGGATCGCATGAGGAGAGGGATCCTGGCCGCCTCCATCGTCGTGGTGTTGGGGGTGGGTGCCACCTCGTGCGCCGGCCTCGACCAGAGGGGGTCGGCGTCGCACCGGATGAGCGAGTGGGTGGGGGGAACCGGCTTCGGCGACGACATCGGCACCCTGGTGGCCGACAACGCGCGCGTTCCCAAGGACATAGCCAACGGGACCGGTGCCGTCCATGCCGCCTGCGGGGCGCTCGAGGACGACGCCGAGATGGCCAACGGCGAGCTGCCCACCCCCGATCAGCAGGTGACGAACTGGCTCTCGACCGCCTACGGCCTCGAAGGCACGGCCGGCACCGAGTGCTACAACGCCGGCGCGACCAACAAGACGCTCATGGGCAACGCCATTCAGGACACGGTCAAGGCGGAGGCGCTCTACGACCAGGCCCTGGCCCGGATCGCGTCCATCGACGGGAAGTCGGTCGCCACCACCACGACCACCGAGGGTGACACCGGGGGCATCTTCGGATGAGCGGCCAGGACAGCACCAATCAGGACGGCACTGCTGGTTCGGAGTTCGATCGCCAGCGACGCCGGCTGCTGTGGTCGCTCCCGACCGGGCTCTACCTGATCGGGAGCCGCCACGAGGACGCGGTGAATCTGATGACGGCCAACCTGGTGGTCCAGGTCTGCCTGGAGCCCAAGTTGGTCGGGGCGGCCATCGAAGCCGGGTCCGTCACGGCGGGTCTCGTCGAGGCGTCGGGGGCCTTCAGCCTCTCGCTGCTGGCCCGGACCGACAAGGACGTGGTGCGCCGTTTCGTCAAGCCGGTCACCGAGATCGAGCGCGCGCCCGACGGATCGCTGGTGTCAATGTCGGGCCATGCCGTGCGCGAGGTGGGGGAGTCACCTCCGCTGCCGATCCTGGCGTCGGCCGTCGGGCATCTCGTCTGCGCGGTGACCACGCGGGAGAGCCTGGGCAGCCATACGTTCTTCATCGGCGAGGTAACCGGGGTGGGCGGAGAGCCCGCCGACGTGCTCCGCATGGAGGACACGCGCATGCACTACGGCGGCTGAGCCGGCGCGGCCCCGCCAAGGCGCGTCCTCCCCTCAGGCCGAGCCGGAGCCCTGATCTTTGGGGCGCAGATCGATGCGCAGGGTGAGGATGCCGTCGACCAGCTCGGCCTCGGCGTCGCCGATCATGGCGTAGTCGGTGTAATCGCGCTGGGCCTGCTCACGGAAGCGTTGGCGCTCGGCCCCCTCAATGGGCGGGACACCCCGGGTGCGCACCGCCTCGGCTCGCTCGCGGAACCTGGCCACCATCTCGTCGGGGTCGAACACGTTGGCCAGCGTAGAGGGTTGGGTCAGAATGGTCCGAGACGAGAGGTGGTCGATGGTGGAGAACGAATCGAGGACGGCCGAGTCCATCGCCGGGCTGGTGCGAGCCGCCCTGGCGTCGGACGATCTGGCCGGGTTCAGCGAGCTGCTCGATCCCGCGGTGCAGTGGGGTGCGCCCGACGACCCCACGCCGACGTGCCGGAACCGGGAGCAGGTGATGACCTGGTACCAACGTGGGTGGCAAGCCGGCACCCGGGCGCGGGTGACCGAGGTCTCGGTGCACGGCGACAAGATCCTGGTCGGCCTCATGGTCACGCGAGAGGGCGACTACGGCGAGCGCTGGCAGATCCTCACCGTCGGGCCGGGTGGGGTGACCGACATACGGGGCTTCGAGGATCGAGCGAGCGCGGCCTCACGGGTCGACGCCTGAGCGCCCCGGGCCAGGGGAGGGGAACGGCGCCCACAGGCACTACACTGGCTCGGCGGTCAGGTTGGGTTTTGGATCGCGCCAAGGGCCGGTATCCACTCGTTCGGCCCGGGTTTGACAAGGAGTTCTTGTGAAAAAGGGACGCCACCGCAGGTTCGAAGAGGCGCGCAGCTTGAAGCGATCACCGACGGAGTCCACGGCGCGCTGCGCCGAGTGCGGCGCCGAGCCCGAGGACGTCCACGCCGCCTGGTGCCTGGCCGAAGAAGATCAGTACGACCGCATCCTGGGCTCCACTCCCTCCCCGTCGTACGCCGAAGAGGACCCGCTCAACGACTGAGGCGGGCTAGGCCTTCGTCGGCCCGGGACCCAAGGTCCTGATTCCTCAGCCTTCCTTTGCCGAGGCCTTGGCGGCCGTGGTCCCGCCAATCGCGGCAGGGCTCTTCTTCGCGGTGGTCCGTGCCGGGGCCGGGGCCGGGGCCGGTTTCCGCCGGGTGCGCACGGCCGGGTGGGGGAGCGCCACCCGCTGGACCCGCAGCCGGTCCCGCTGACGCAGGTAGGCCACCAATCGTTCGAACACGCCGGCGCCGACCATCTCAGTGAGCTCGGCCTGCATCTCGCGGTAGACGGGCTTGGTGCCGACGAACGCGTCGGGCGACTCGGTGCACCACCAGTGAAACTCCTCGCCGCCCTTGCCCCAGTGGTTGCGGTCCCACTGGCGGATGGTGGAGGTGACGTGACCGTTCTCGTCGTCGACGGTGTCCTCGCGCCGTAACGGCAACTGCCAGCACACCTCGGGCTTGAGCTTCAACGGGTTCACGCCGCGGTTGACAGCGGCGACGTGGAGGGCACAACCGGGTCCGGCGGCGAAGCCCGGGCGGTTGAGGAAGATGCAGGCCTCGTCGACCAATCGGGTGGTCAACTCCCCGTCCTTGTTCTTACGGATGACATCCTTCTTGACGCCGTGGAACTGCCACTCTTCCGGCGTCAGGGTGGCGGCGGCCTTCTCGACCCGGCGGGCGTCCTTCTTGTCGATCAGGTGCGCCCCGTAGCTGCAACACCCCTGGACGAGCTCGGGCGCCGGCCCGGTGAGCACACCCTGGCAGCCCTGCCCGAAGATGCACTTCCAATTGCTGGTGAGAAAACTCACGTCGAAGACCCACGTGCGCTCTTCACCTTCGTCCTCGAAGCTCACCCA
>DASXZJ010000030.1:0-37856 GCA_036502025.1 Acidimicrobiales bacterium
GCTGCCATCGGCTGCTCGATCAGGTAGCTGGCCGACGCGCCCGCCCGCCGTGCCGCCTCCTTCACGGCACGCCGCTCCACTGCCGTGATCGCGGACGGGACGCAGATGAGCACCTTGGGCCGGTTGATCCGGCTGACCCCCACCCGGTGCAGCAGGACGCTGAGCATCCGTTCGGTGACCTCGAAGTCGGTGATGGCACCGCCGCGCAGCGGGCGTTCCGCCACGATGTAGCCGGGGGTGCGCCCGATCATCTGCCAGGCGTCGGTGCCGATGGCCAGCACTTCGCGGGTGCGTGAGTCGAGCGCCACCACGGTCGGTTCGTTGAGCACCACGCCCTTCCCCTTGGCGTACACCAGGGTGTTGGCGGTACCCAGGTCTATGGCCAGGTCGCGTGACATCGGGCCTCATGGTACGGCCGGTGGGTGCCGCGACCGCATTTCGGCCCGCGCCGTCGGTAGCCTCAGCACGTGACGCCCACGCCCGAGGAGCCTCCGAACGGGCAGCCCGAGGGGGATGGCCCGGACGGCCACCACGACGAGATCGATGCCCCCCTCCGCGGCTGGATAAGCCCCGACGACCGCCTCTGGCGCCACCCGAGCGAGCTGTCCGCCGACCCATCGACACCGGCGCTCGCCCCCCCGGCGGCCGGTGCCCACGGGCGGATCATGCTCCTGGTCGGGGCGGTCGCCGCCCTCGCCGCGGTGGCCTGGGTGGTGGTGCTCCTCTCCCCACCGACGGACCACGCGGCCGCTCCCCCGGCTTCCACCGGCGCGGCCGACGGGACCCTCTCCACCCTGGCCGTCAACACCCGCGCCCTCCCGCCCGAGGCCGGGGCGGCCAGCCAGGCCATGGTGCAGCTCCACGCCGTCACCAGCCACGGCGTCGTCTCCATGGTCGGGGTGGCCGTGGCCGAGGGTGGCCTGGTGGCTACCACCGCCGACGGGCTCGACGGGTTGCGCCGCCTCGTCATGATCGGCGCCGATGGGCACCAGGAGCGGGCCTCGGTGGTGGCGATCGACGCCGCGTCGGATCTGGCCCTGGTCAACGTGCCCGACGATGTCCCGGTGGCGCCGTTCGCCGACGATGTGGCGTTGGGCGACGGCAGCGCAGCCCTCACCTTGAGCATGACGGCGCCGGCCGGCACCACGCCCGCGCTGCACGGCACCCCGGGCCTCGTCACGGCCGTGGGCGGCGCCATCGAGCAAGGGCGCGCCGACGGCATGCCGGGGATCACCACGTCGGCACCGGTGAGCGCAGCCCAGGCGGGCGACCCGCTCCTGAACACCTCCGGCGCCGTCGTCGGCATCCTCTACTCGACGGTCGGCCCGGGTGCGCCGGTCTTCCTCCCCTCGGCGCTGGTGCTGGGCGTCACCGACGATCTGCGCTCGAGCGGGCGGGTGGCGCACGGCTGGCTGGGCGTGGAGGGCCACGACGCCCCGGGCACGTCCGGCGCACAGGTGGCGTCGCTCATGAGTGGCAGTCCCGCCGCCGGACGCCTCCAGGCCGGCGATGTCATCGAGGAGATGGACTCGGTCCCGATCCGGACGATGGCCGAGCTACGGGCTGAGCTCTATGTCCTGAACCCTGCAACAACGGTGGCGCTGGCGGTCCTCGACGGTACGACGACCCGGGTCGTTGACGTCACCCTCAGTGCGTCCCCGTAGCATGCGAAGGTGAGCATGTACGGTTCCAACGATCCCGACAACCCGCTGGGGGGGCTCCTGGGCGATCTGCTCAAGGTGATCGGGTCGGCCCCCGGCGGTGGCGACACCTGGTTCGACGCCGCCCGCACCCTGGCTCACGGCGTGGCCACCGATGGCGCCCCGGACGACAACGCCGACCCGCTGGTCCGCATCGCCTTCGAGGAGCTCGCCCGCGTGGCCGAGCTGCACGTGGCCGAGGCCACCGGCATCTCGCTCACCGCCGGTGGCGCCAACATCTCCTTCGACGCCGTCGGGCCGGGCCAGTGGTCTTTCCGCGTCCTCGAGGCCTACCGGCCCACCCTCGCCCTCATGGTCGAGGCGCAGCAGCAGGGGGCATCCGCCGTGCCCCCGTCGATGGACCTCGAATCGATGGACGACCCCTCCGGCGGGCTGGGCGGGCTGCTGGGCCAGTTCGCCCTCACCCTCGGTCCGGTGCTCCTCGGAATGCAGTTCGGGTCCGCCGCCGGCCACCTGGCCCGCCGCGCCTTCGGCCAGTACGCCCTGCCCCTCCCCTGGCCCGAGTCGAACTCGCTGCTCCTCGTGCCGGGCAACGTGGCCCAGTTCGCCGAGGACTGGAGCCTGCCCCTCCAGGAGGTCCAGCTCTGGGTCTGCCTGCGGGAGTTGACCATGCACGCCATCGTGACGCGACCCGGCGTGCGCTCATCGCTGACGTTGCTGCTCGGGGACGCCGCCGCCCACGCGGCCGCCTCGCAGCGGTCGCTGGTGGAGCGCCTGGGGGACGGCCTGGGCGACCCGTCGGTGCTCGAGGACGCCATGAGCGACCCCGAGTCGCTTCTGGCCGATCTGATCAGCCCTGAGCAGCGCAACATCTCCAACGCGCTGACCGCGGTGACGACCGCTATCGCCGCCTACGTCGATCACGTGACCGCCGACATCGCGGCCAAACTCACCTCGTCACCGTCGGCCCTGCGCGAGGCCTGGTACCGGCACCGGGTGGAGGAGGGCAAGGGCGAGCAGGCCTTCGCCGGGTTGTTCGGCCTCAACGTGGGTCAGGCCGAAGTCGACCGGGGCGCCAACTTCATCGACGGCGTGGTCGAGCGGGCCGGCGAGGATGCGTTGGCCCGCCTCTGGACCGACGAGAAGGACCTTCCGACCCCGGCCGAGGTGGATGCCCCCGGCCTGTGGTTGGCCCGCATCGGCCTGCTCGACTGATCAAATCAGACCTCGACTGACCAGGAGCAGTCGCTACTCGACGCCCTCCTCGGGGAAGCCGAGGTCCCATTCCAGCGCCAGGTTCTCGCGCTCGGCGTCGCGGACGACCCGCTCGCGGTTGCGGCGGAACTGGGGGTCGTGCGGCGGCAGGAGCACCAACCGGGCCAGGACCCGCTCGCGGAAGGGGTCGATGACCTCGGGTGGGCCGAAGTCGGACTGCACGTCCCAGTGCGGGGCGACCGGTCCGAGATACACCACCCGGACGTGGCCGATCGGCTCGATCGGCTCTCCGGTCTCGGTTACTTCGTCCTCGACGTCCGGGGACATGGCGCCTCCTGGGTTTGCGTAATTGGGCCAACCACCGTGTCGGCGGATGAGCGAACGGCCGTCAGCGTACCGGAGCCCCGTGGCCGTGATGGCGCCCCCTCCAGCCGTGCCTGGCGCCCCGTTTTCTTACGAACTTCATATGGCCCGGATCTTCTCGTTTGAGACCCCCTCCCGTAGAATGGTGCGTGAAAAGGGAGTAGCGGAATGAATACTGAATGGATGTCCCGGGGGAAGTGCAAGGAAGTTGCACCGGATATCTTCTTTCCAAGTGACGGGATGGGGGTCCTGGTGGCACAGCGGATTTGCGCTGAGTGCCCGGTAGCGGAGGCGTGCCTTGAGTACGCGCTCGATAATCACATCGACCACGGCGTGTGGGGCGGTTGCTCCGAGCGCGAGCGGCGGCGGATCCTGCGTCGGCGCCGCGTGTCGCGCTCGGTGTCGGTCGGCTAGTTCATAACGGGCCCTCGGGCCCGGCGGGCTGCCGGCTGAGGCGGCCTGCCGTGTGAGACTGCCGGCGTGATCATCGAATGCGTGGTCAACGTCAGCGAGGGTAGGGACCAGCGCGTCCTGACACAGCTCGCCGCACCCCTGGGGCCGGTGCTCCTCGACGTGCACTCCGACCCTGACCACCATCGTTCGGTCTTCACCCTGGCCGGCCCGGCCGACGACACCGCCGAGGCCGCCGAGGCGCTGGCCACCGCGGCGGTGGAGCACGTCACTCTGAGCGGGCACCAGGGCGCTCACCCGCGCCTGGGCGTGCTCGATGTGGTGCCCTTCGTCCCCTACGCCCCCGGCGGCCCGGCACCGACCGACCTCAGCGGCGTCGTGCCTCGGCGCGATGCGTTCGCCCGTTGGTTGGCTGACACCTTGGGGGTGCCGAGCTTTCTCTACGGACCTCTTCCCGGCGGCCGGACCCGTACCCTGCCCGAGGTCCGGCGCCAGGCCTTCGGACCGCTCAGGCCCGACGCCGGACCGAGCGCCCCCCACCCCTCGGCCGGGGCCAGCGCCATCGGCGCCCGCGGCGTGCTGGTGGCCTACAACGTGTGGGTGAGCTCGGTCGAAGTGGCGGAGACCGTGGCGCCCCTCGTGCGATCAGCTCAGGTGCGGGCGCTCGGCTTGGCCGTGGGTGACCGGGCCCAGGTCTCGTGCAATCTCGTGGCGCCGGGCGACTTCGGCCCGGCCCAGCTCTACGACGCCGTGGCCACCGAGGTCGGAGCGGCGGGGGGTGACGTGCTTGGGGCCGAGCTGGTCGGTCTCCTGCCTGCTTCGGTGCTGGCGGCCATTCCCACGGCCCGCTGGCGCGAGCTCGGTCTCTCCGAAGAGGTGACCGTGGAGGCCCGTCTCGAACAGCGCGCCTGATGGCGCCCCAGGCAGCGCCTTACGACGCGGTGACGATGTCCCGGCGCTGCAGGGCCCGGGCCCGCCGCAGCCGGCGGCGCTCACGCTCGCTCATCCCACCCCAGATGCCGAACTTCTCACCGTTGGCGAGCGCGTACTCGAGGCAGTCCTCACGCACGACGCAACCACGGCACACTTCCTTGGCCTCGCGGGTCGACGCACCCCGCTCCGGAAAGAAAAGGTCGGGATCGACGCCCATGCAGTTCGCCTGGACCTGCCAGCTACGTTCTTGGCGACCGTACAGCGTGGTGACTATGTCCACTGGGTTCGCCCCCCTTCGCCACTTAGGTGGCATTCGTGTAGTTACAACGGTGTCATCTTTCACCACGCTGTCAGCGAGCGCAAGGGAAAGTTTGGGAGATTTCGTGCCTGGGCCGTGCCCGGGCCGTGCCCGAGGCACCAATCTCCCTGCCTGAGGGCCCATCGGGGTGAGGTCAGGCGCCACCCGGGCCGCCGGGCCTACAGCTCCGTCACGTACCTGTCGGGCTCGCTGACGTAGGCGTAGGGGACTCCGGGCGGGTGGTCGCCCCGTCGATCGGTCGCCCGTTGCGCCCGTTCAGCCGGCCGGGCGCAGCACCCGGCGGTGGGCCAGGAAGTCGACCAGCACGTAGCCGCCCAGGGCGTCGGGCGTGGTGTAGAAGGTGCGGCCGCCGTTGACCCGGGCGATTTGCTCGACGAAGGGGTAGTGCGTGCGCTGGAGGTCGAGGGCGAAGCAGTTGATGACGATGCCGCCCCGGGTGCAGCGGATGACCTCGGCCATGGTGCGGCGCAGCGTCTCGGGCACCGGCGGGTAGTTGAAGATGGGCTCGCCGTAGTCGTCGATGTGCGCGGTGGGCTCGCCGTCGGTGACCACGATGATCTGCTTGGTGCCGTGCTCGTGGCTCAGCATCCGCCGGGCCAGCGCCAGCGCGTGTTGGAGGTTGGTGCCGTAGACGTAGTCCCACATCGCCGTGGGCAGCTGGTCGGGTCTGATCTCGCGGGCCACCTCGGAGAAGCCCACGATGCCGAGATAATCCCGGGGGAACTTGCTGCTGATGAGCGTCTGCAGCGCCATGGCCATGCGCTTGGCCGGCACGAAGTTGTCGCGCATGGGCATCGACATGGACAGGTCGACCAGCAGCACGGTGGCCGACCGGGCCAGCGCCTCGGTCTCGACCACCTCGAAGTCCTCGGGCGAGAGGCGCACCGGCACGCCCGAACCCCCGCGCCGCACCGCGTTGTGCACCGTGGTCGAGAGGTGCAGGTTGAGCGGGTCGCCGTACTCGTAGGCCTTGGTGGTCTCCTCCCGGTCGTGGCCCGAGCCGGCCCAGACCGCGGTGTGGTCGCCAATGCGGTCCTTGTTGATCTGGCTGAAGAGATCGTTGAGGGCCTTCTGGCCCAGCCGGCGCACACCTTGGGGCGTGAGCTCGGTCCGGCCCCCCTTCTGCTCGATGAGGCCCGCGTCGGCCAGCGACTTGGTCAGCTTGGCCAACCGGTCGAGCGCCCGCGCCGCGTCCTCACCCATGTGGTTGCGCACCTGGTCCAGGTCGATCTCGCTCAGGGCGGCCGGCGAGGCCGCCGACTGCAGCAGGTCCTCGATGCTGTCGAGCTGCCCCAGCTGGGTGGCCAGGTCGGTGGCCCTCGACAGGCTCATGGGCCCCTCGCCCTCGAACTCGTAGGACTTCTGCCAGCCGGCGTCGGGCACCGCCCGCTGCAGGTTCTGGGCCAGGCGCTCCACCTGCCAGCGCAGGTCCATGTCTTCGAGCACCGACTCCATCAGGGCTCGCAGCTGGTTCTGCTGCTCGGGCGAGAGCGAGTTCCACACCGCCTGGGCCGCCGCCATGCGCTCGGCCAGCTGCTCGAGCAACTCGTCGAGGGTCTGGGGGTTGCCGGGGAACATGTCGCCGAATTTCTCCATGAACTGCTCGAAGCTGGGGTCGAGCTCGTCGCCCCGCTCGCGCTGCTCGAGCATCTGGTTCAGGGCGTCGTAGGCGTCGCGCATGCGCGCCATCGACTCGGCGTCCATGGACGACAGCGCGTCGGTGGCGCCTTCGAAGAAGGTGTCGGCCATCTCGCGGCGCAGCTCCTCGACCAGTTCCTCGAACCGCTCGCGCGCTTCGCTGGAGACGAAGTCGTAATGCTGGAGGGACTGGATCCGCCCGGCCGGGTCGTCGGGTTGGAGATCGAGCGCCATGCGCCGCTCGGTGGCCACGTCCTCGGTCACCTCGGCCCGGCGCTCGTCGCCCGAGCCCTTGGCGTCCTCGACCAGTTCGTCTATGGCCGCCCGCTCGTCCGCCTCGATCTCGTCGAGCTGCTCGGTCAGCTGCGCCATGCGCCCGTCGGGGTCCCCTTCGGCCAGCATCTCGGCTCGGCGGCGGCGCAACTGCTCGAGCATGTCGCGCAGCCCTGGGATCTGTTCGCCGTCGGCCGTGCGCATGCCCGAGCGCAGCAGGCGGCGCAGCGCGTCGTCGAGGTTGCCCCCGGCCAAGAGATCGTCGGTCAGCCCGGCCAGGAGGTCGTCAGGGTCCAGGTCGGTGAATTCCTGGGTGCCGTCCCATCCCGAGTAGTCGTAGCGGGCCGTCACGCGATGGCCTACTTGCGCCCCCGGTAGAGGGCCCGGGCACCTGAGGCGTCCTTGTTCAACCGCTTGGTCAGGTGGAGGCCCTCGAGCAGGAACTCCAGCGCGCTGGCCATGAGGGCGGGCGACTCGTTGGCGTCGGGGCCGGCGAGGGCCCGGGTGGGCGGTTCGAGTTCGGGGATGTCGGCCAGCACGGCCAGGTAGGCCGCCGAGGGCAGGTCGTCCCCGGCGTGCACCACCACCTGCTCGGTGAAGGCGCCGACGATCTCGCCGGGGTTGTCGAGCGTGACCCGGCGGCGGAAGACGGCGAGGGTGGCCGCGGCCACCAGCTGGGCCACCACCTCGTCCTCGTGCCCCTCCTCCATGGCCTCGACCTCTATCTTCCCCTGGGTCGAGGGGACGAGCGACGAGAGGTCGCTGATCCGCGGCACGGCCACCGGCTCGCCGGTGCGCAGGGCCCGGCGGACCGAGTTGGCCACCAGGGTCTCGTAGTTGGCGATGGAAAGGCGAACCGAGACGCCGCTGCGCTGATTCAAATGAGTACTGCGGCGGGCCAGCTGGGAAACCTCGGCCACCACTTCCTTGAGGTACGCCGGCACGGTCACCGCCACCCCGGTGGTCGGCAGTTCCGCCTCGGCCTCCATGATCTTTACCTCGGTCATGGTGTCGAAGGGGTAGTGGGTGCGGATCTGGGCCCCGAAGCGGTCCTTGAGCGGCGTGATGATGCGGCCGCGGTTGGTGTAGTCCTCGGGGTTGGCGGTGGCGACGAGCGCGACGTCGAGCGGCAACCGGATGCGGTGGCCGCGGATCTGCACGTCGCGCTCTTCGAGCACGTTGAGCAGGCCGACCTGGATGCGCTCGGACAGGTCCGGCAGCTCATTGATGGCGAAGATGCCGCGGTTGACCCGCGGGATGAGTCCGTAGTGCAGCGCCAGCTCGTCGCCCAGGTAGCGGCCCTCGGCGATCTTGATCGGGTCGACCTCGCCGATCAGGTCGGCGATGGAGGTGTCGGGCGTGGCCAGCTTCTCGCCGTAGCGGTCGGAGCGGTGCACCCAGGTGATCGGCGTGTCGTCACCCCGCTCGGCCACCGTGTCGCGGGCGCCGCGGGAGACCGGGTGGTAGGGGTCGTCGTTGATCTCCGAGCCGGCCACGACGGGCATCCACTCGTCCAGCAGGCCGACCAGCGAGCGGATGACCCGCGTCTTGGCCTGGCCGCGTTCACCCAGGAGGATGATGTCGTGGCCCGCCAGGATGGCGTTCTCCAACTGGGGTACCACCGTGTCCTCGAACCCGAGCACGCCGGGCACCAGGGGTCCGCCCGAGGCGATCAGCGCCTGGGTGTTGTGCCGCATCTCCTCGGCCACCGTGACCGACACCCAACCCGATTCACGCAGATCTCCGAGCGTGCGGGGCAGATCGGCGGGGGCTTGGGGCCGTTCGGCGCTCGAAACCGACGAGGGGTCTTTGGGTGCTGGGCCGTCCATACGCGGAGTGTACTGACATCTAGGGCCGTACCCGCCGGCGGGGTATCGGGCTGGTCAGGCGCGGGAGGCGGCGCCGGCAAGAGCACCAGAGTCACCGTCGGGCCGGAGCCGGGCCAGCTGGTCGGCCAGTGCGGCGGCGGGGCGGGGCACGGGGCGGTCGGCCCGGTGGGCCAGGGCGACGGTCCGGCTCAAGCCGGGGCGGCTGAAGGGGACGGCGACCAACGGGCTCTCGGCCGACATGGCAATGGCCGGCACGACGGCCGCCCCCAGTCCGGCCGCCACGAAGGCGAGCACGCCGTCCATCTCGCCGCCCTGGCTGACCAGTCGGGGCTCGATACCGGCCTCACGGCACGCGGCCAGGGTCACGGCGCGCAGGTCGTACCCGTCCCGGAACATGACGAGAGCCAACCCTTCGAGGTCGGCCACCCGCACCGTGGGGTGGGCGGCCAGCGGGTGGTCGGGGGCGACCGCGAGGACCAGGGGGTCGTCGAAGAGCGGGACGGTGGCCACCAGCGGATCGGCGATCGGCAGGACGACCAGGGCGAGATCCACCTCGCCGCTGGCGAGCTGGCGCACCAGCTGGCGGGACCCCGCCTCCACCACCTGCAGCTCAATACCGGGGTGGCTGGCGTGGAACTCGACCAGGGCCGGGGCGAGGACCCGGGTGATCAGGCTCGGCGTGGCGCCGATGGCCAGCCGCCCGCGGGCCATCCCGGTCAGGGCCCGGGCCTCGTCGCTGACGGCCTCGACGTCGGCCAGCACCCGGCGGATGAAGGGGAGGAGCGCCTCCCCGTCCGCGGTCAGGGTGACGAGTCCCTGCCCCGGGCCCCGGTTGAAAAGGACCACGCCCAGCTCGCTTTCGAGCAGGCGGACCTGGCGGCTCAGCGACGGTTGGGCCAGGTGGAGGCGGCCGGCCGCCCGGGTGAAGTGCCGCTCCTCGGCCACAGCCAGCGCGTAGGAGAGTTGGTGCAACTGCACAAACAGAGGTTATAGCTATCAATCTGATGCTGTCTATGTCTTTGATGTTCCGTATCCCGCTGTCTAGGGTCTGGAATGATGAGCGGGCCGCGACCAGTCGCCGCGCCCGTCCCGGCGGGCCGGCCGGGCACCGAGGAGGTCTGAGTGACGACGACGGTCGAAGACGCACCGGGGACACCGGGCCCGCCGCCTGGCACGCCGGTCGCCCTCGCGGCGACCAGGGGCGGCCCCGATCAGCCGACCCTGCGCCAGGACGCCTGGTGGGTCGAGCCGGTGGTCACGGTGTCGGTCCTCACCGCGTTCGTGGTGTATTCCACCTGGGCCGCCTTCATCAACAAGAACTACTACGTCGGCTCGCTGGCGCACCGCAACCTGATCTCGCCCTTCTACTCCCCCTGTCTGACCGGGAGCTGCGTCACCGGCAGCCATCCCTTCGGCGTGCTGATCGAGGCCTGGCACATCTCCCCCGCGCTGCTGATCCTGATCTTCCCGCTCGGCTTCCGGCTCACCTGCTACTACTACCGCAAGGCCTACTACCGCTCCTTCTGGTGGTCGCCGCCGGCCTGCGCGGTGGCCGACGCCCATGGCAGCTACAGCGGCGAGACCCGCATCCCCTTGCTCCTCCAGAACGTGCACCGCTACTTCTTCTGGCTGCTCCTCATCTTCAACACGATCCTGACCATCGATGCCGTGGAGGCCTACCGCCAGCCGGGCCTGCCCACCGGCTGGGGCATCAGCGTGGGCGCGGTGATCCTCACCCTCAACGCCGCCTTCCTCTGGCTCTACAGCCTTTCGTGCCACGCCTGCCGGCACTTCTGCGGCGGCCAGGTGAAGTCGTTCGCCCAGCACCCGGTCCGCCACCGCTTGTGGAAGATCGTCACCCCGCTGAACGCGCAGCACATGCGTATCGCCTGGATCAGCCTCTTCGGCGTGGCCCTGTGCGATCTCTACGTGCGCCTGGTGGCCAGCGGCGTCATCGGGCACGACCCCGGCTTCCACTTTTAAAGGATCTAAGGACACCCCATGGCCGACGCCGACTACCAGACCCATGACTACGACGTCATCATCATCGGGGCGGGCGGCTCCGGCCTGCGCGCCGCCATCGAGGCCAAGGAGCGCGGCCTGCGGGTGGCGCTGGTCTGCAAGTCGCTGCTGGGCAAGGCGCACACCGTCATGGCCGAAGGCGGCATGGCGGCCGCCATGGGCCACGTGTGGCCCGAGGACAACTGGCAGGTCCACTTCCGCGACACCATGCGCGGCGGCAAGATGCTCAACAACTGGCGCATGGCGCAGATCCACGCCATGGAGGCGCCCGACCGGGTCTTCGAGTTGGAGCGCTGGGGGGCGCTGTTCGACCGCACCACCGATGGCCGCATCACCCAGCGCGACTTCGGCGGTCACCGCTACGCCCGCCTGGCCCACGTGGGCGACCGCACCGGGCTGGAGCTGATCCGCACCCTGCAGCAGAAGGTGGTCTCCATGGGGACCGACGTCTTCATGGAGTGCAAGATCCTGCGCCTGCTGCCCGATGCCGAGGGCCGGATCTCGGGCGCCGTCGGTTACATGCGCCCGACCGGCGAGATGGTGCTCTTCACCGCCAAGGCCTTCATCCTGGCCACCGGTTCGATCGGCAAGTCGTGGAAGTACACCTCGAACTCGTGGGAGTCGGTGGGTGACGGCCACGCCATGGCCATCTGGGCCGGCGCCGACGTCATCGACATGGAGTGCGTGCAGTTCCACCCGACCGGCATGGTGTGGCCGCTCAGCGTGCGCGGCATCCTGGTCACCGAGGGTGTGCGCGGCGACGGCGGCGTCCTGCGCAACTCCGAGGGCAAGCGCTTCATGTTCGACTACATCGCCGACATGTTCAAGGCGGAGACGGCCAAGACCGAGGAGGAGGCCGACCGCTGGTACGACGACCACATCAACAACGGCCGCACGCCCGACCTTCTCCCGCGCGACGAGGTGGCGCGCGCCATCAACTCGGAGGTCAAGGCCGGCCGGGGCACGCCCCACGGCGGTGTCTACCTCGATATCGCCTCACGCCGCACGCCCGAGTACATCCGCCGCCGGCTCCCGTCGATGTATCACCAATTCATGGAGCTGGCCGGCGTCGACATCACGGCCGGTCCCATGGAGGTGGGCCCGACGTGCCACTACATGATGGGCGGCGTGCGCGTCGACGCCGAGACGCAGGCCGCCACCGTGCCCGGCCTGTTCGCCATCGGCGAGGTGTCGGGTGGCATGCACGGGGCGAACCGCCTGGGCGGCAACTCGCTCTCGGACCTCATCGTCTTCGGCCGCCGAGCCGGTATCGGTGCGGCCGACTTTGCCGAGGGCCGCGTCGGTGCCCCGACCATCGACGCGGCGGAGGTCGCCTCGGTGATCGACGAGGCGTTCGCCCCCTTCGGCCGGCAGGGCGGGGACAACCCGTACGACGTCCACGAGGAGCTGCAGGAGACCATGCAGAGATTGGTCGGCATCATCCGCACCGGGCCCGAGCTCGAAGAAGCGCTGGCCAAGCTCGAGGATCTCAAGGGCCGGGTGGCCGGGCTCAGCGTGAAGGGCGGCAAGGCGTATAACCCGGGCTGGAACCTGGCCACCGACCTGCCGTCCATGATCACCACCTCCATCGCTGTGGCCCAGGGCGCGCTCAACCGGAGGGAGTCCCGCGGCGGGCACACCCGGGAGGACTACCCGGGACCCGACCCCGAGATGGGCAAGGTCAACTTCGTGCAGCGCCAGGCGGCGGCCCACGGCTACCAGGCGCCGATCACCGTGAACCCCGAGCCGCTGCCCGAGATGCCGGCGGAGCTGCGGGCCCTGCTTGAGGAGGCACACTGATGACGATGACCCCCGATGCGGCGCAGGGCACGACGAAGGGCGACGCGGCGCAGGGCAACGTGACCATGCGGCTGTGGCGGGGCGATCCCGAGGGCGGTGAGTTCACCGACTACGTGATGCCCGCGGTGGAGGGCGAGGTCGTGCTGGACGTCATCCACCGCGTTCAGGCCGGTCCCGCGCCCGACCTGGCCTGCCGCTGGAACTGCAAGGCGGGCAAGTGCGGCTCCTGCTCGGCCGAGATCAACGGCCTGCCGCGCCTCATGTGCATGACCCGCATGGACACCCTGCCCCCCGGGGCGCCGGTCACGGTGGCGCCCATGAAGACGTTCCCCATCATCCGGGACCTGGTCACCGACGTCAGCTTCAACTTCGAGGTGGCCAAGACCATCCCCGCCTTCAAGCCGGGCCCCGAGCCCGAGGGCGGCTACCGCATGCAGCAGATGGACGTCGAACGCGGTCAGGAGTTCCGCAAGTGCATCGAGTGCTTCATGTGCCAGGACGTCTGCCACGTCATCCGCGACCACGAGGACAACAAGCCCAGGTACGCCGGGCCCCGGTTCTTCATCCGCTTCGCCGAGCTCGAAATGCACCCGCTCGATACCAACGACCGCCGTGAGCTCGCTCGCGAAGCAGGCCTGGGCATGTGCAACATCACCAAGTGCTGCACCGAGGTATGCCCCGAGCACATCAAGATCACCGACAACGGCATCATCCCGATGAAGGAGCGCGTGGTGGATGCCCACTACGACCCGGTGGCCTGGCTGGGCCGCAAGATTCTCAAGCGCACCAAGAAATCCGCTCAAGAGGCGTCCGCCGGCTGAGCCGGTGGGCCGCTCCTGAGATTCGACATGCCGCGCTACCTGTCGCCCGAATGGGTGCGGGCCTTCGATGCCGCCCTGCAGGGCCTGGACCTGAGCGACGCGGTCGCCCAGGCCGGGCGCGACTCCCTCACCGCCTCCAGCGGAGACTTCGCCGTGGCCCAGGAGGTCACCGACCTGCCCGAGGGTGTCGTCGGGCCCGACCTCGCCGGCGCCGGCTCCAGCCCCGGTGCGCGCGTGCGCACGGTGCTGACCGTGGCCGACGGCCGGGCGACGCTGCAGGCTGACCCCGGAGCAGAGCTCCCCTCCAACGTGACCATGGTGCTGGCGTACGCCGATGCCCTCGCCATCGCCCGGGGCGAGCTCGATCCGGCCGACGCGCTGGCGGGCGGGCGCGTGCGCGTCCGCGGCGAGCTGGCGGTGCTCGTGGCCGGGCAGGCCGTGCTCAGCGCGGCGGCCCGGCAACTCGGGCCCACGCTGGACGCCATCACCGACGACGGCGAATGAGCTGGCGGTCCGGCCGCGCCCCGTCGTTCGGCGGCCGCTGGGCCGGACGCATCGCCGTGGTGACCGGCGCCTCGGCCGGACTGGGCGCGCAACTCTGTCTCGACCTGGCCGGCGCCGGCGCGGTCGTCGTCGGGCTGGCCCGCACCGAGGATCGCCTGGACAAGCTCGCCGATGAGATCGGCGCCCTCTCGCCCGGCTCGCGGACCATGGTCTGCGACGTAGCCGACACCGACGCGCTGCTCACCGCCCTCTCCGACGTGGCCGCGGCGAGCGGGCCCATCGATGTCCTGATCAACAACGCGGCGCAGGACCCCGGCGTGCGCCTGGCCGACATCACGGCCGGCGACTTCCGCCGCACCTTCGACGTGAACTTCTTCGCCCCGGTGGCCGCCACGCTGCACGTGCTGCCGTCGATGATCCAGCGGGGGAGCGGCACCATCGTCAACGTGTCGTCCGACGGTGGCCGGCTGCCGTCACCGGGTCCGGGCGCCTACCCCTCCTCCAAGGCGGCCCTCTCGGCCTTCAGTGAGTCGATCTCGTTCCGGCTGACCCCCAAGGGGGTGCACGTCCACGTGGTCTACCCCGCCTTCATGGCCACCGAGCTCGGGCTCGGCGCCCTCTCGCGCGGATTGCGCAAACCGCCCCGCCTGACCACCCGGAGCGTGGAGTCGGTCTCGCGCACCATTCTCCGTCGATGCGGGAGCTCTTCGCTCGATATCAGCGCCTCGCGGCTGATCGACGCCGCCATGGTGTTCCGCTACCTGACGCCCCGCTCGTACCACCGGGGTCGCCGCAACTGGTAGGCGGGCCCGGCCGGGCGGGAGCGGCCCGCCGGGCGGGAGCGGCCCGCCGGGAGGCGATGGGCGGCTGGCTCGGCCGCTGGGCGGACGGCACACCGCGGCAGTATCGTCTTGGTCACCGGCTCGCAGTAGGGCGGGTCGCAGTAGGGAGGACGACGTGCACCAGCCGATCGACGACCACTTCCTGTCGAAGTACCGGGCTCTGCTCGACGCTGAAGATCTGGCGTTCGACGAGCTCGAGCACGCGTGCGAGGAGGGCGATCGAGCCCAATTCGACAAGGACATGGTTGATTGGCAATCAGCGCTGGAGCACAAATACCTGTTCCTCCAGAACGCCGGTATTGAGGTGAGACTGCCCGTAGCGATGTAGGTCGGCGCCGCCCTAGGTGACGGGGCGCCCGTCAATCAGCACGGGGAACTGACGCCCCGGCGCATCGGCCGGGATGCGATCGAGCGCGGCCGGTGGGCTGCCCACCAGCACGCTCGCTCCCTCCGGCGCGTACTGGACGATGTAGGCCTTGCGCACCGAGTCAGTCAGGTTCGGACCGGTGCAGTGCGGCGTGAGCGACGAGAAGACGACCATGCCGCCGGCGGGCACCGGTGCCGGCACCGCATCGTCCGCCTGGTCGAAACAGACCAGCCCGGTGCGCGTAGGGCGGTGGCGCAGTGTGCCCATCCGGTGTAGCCCGGGCACGACCCAGGGGCAGCCGTTCTCCTCGGTCGCATCGGTCAGGGCAATCCAGCAGGTGAGGTACTGCTGCGGCTCCACGAAGGCGTAGCCGTTGTCCTGGTGCCAGGGGAACAACGCCGCCGTGTCGGGCTTCTTGTAGACCGCCTGGTCCCAGTACAGGCGGACGTCGGGTCCAATGAGGTCGGCGCAGATATGGAGCAGCAGGGGAGACGTCACGAACTGTCGTAGCCGCGGCGAACGCGTCACGACGTGGGTCGTGAACGTGATCTCGTCGGCCCGAGCGATGAACGCGGTGCCATCTTCGGCCTTCCGCAGGAGCTCCTCGAGCTCTCTCTCGATCGGATCGATCTCGGCCACGACTTCCGCCACCGTCGCCGGATCGAAGGCGTCCTCCATGACGAAGTAGCCGAGCTCGTCGTAGTCCTGCGCCTGCGCCGGGCTGACGGCCCGGAACGGCGGCCGGCGCGCCACCCAGGCGAAGCCGTCATTGAGGGGGTGGCGGACCGCGGTCGTCATCCCGAACACGGTACCTTCTCCCCGCCCTTGTTCTCAACGGTATGTTGATTTTTCTCCTCGAAGTGTCTACTCTCCCTGGGAGGCCTATGGGCCGTGGGCCGTGGGCCGTTGGCCGTGGGCCGTGGGGCGTGGGCCGTGGGGCGGGAGGGAAGATGCTGCGATCGAGCTCGATTCTTGTGGCCGCCCTCAGCGTCGTGCCGATGCAGCTGCCCGGCCTCCAAGTGTCCGTCAACCTCTCGCCGCCGAACTACCCCGTGCAGACCGAGTTCGCCCAGCCCGGCCCGTTCGCCACTACGTCCCGCACGGTCACCCTCGGGAACTCGGCGACGTACGACGTCTTCTACCCGAGCAACTACGCCGCGCTCGGTTTTGCGAGCCCGATCGTCACCTGGGGCAACGGCACCAACGCCGTACCCGGCATGTACACGACGCTGCTCAGCCATTTCGCGTCCTACGGGTTCACCGTCATCGCCACCACCCTGACCAATACCGGCAGTGGCCGGGAGATCGATGCGGCCGCTCATTATCTGGTCGATCAGGATTCAACCGCCGGGAGCGTGTTCGACGGCCGCCTCGACACCAGCGAGGTGGCCGCAGTCGGTCACTCACAAGGCGCCACCGGCGCCGTGCGGGTGGCGACGATGGACCCGACCCTGATCACGTCACTCATGACGTTCTCCTTACCCAACGCGTTCTGGGCCGGCACCAACCCCGACTGCCCGGTCAAGGCCGACTGCGAGAAGGACACCTCGCTCCTGACGCAACCGTCCTTCTTCATTTCGACCTACGGACCGCTGGACGCGTTCATCGCCAGTCCCTCGACCGAGCGGGCCTACTTCAAGAGCGTGAAGGGCCACGCCGCCATGGGCATCATCGCCACCTCTCAAGGCAACCTGGCGGACCACAGCTCCGTGCAGGACACCGACGTGAAGGGAGATCCGGGAGCCGAGCTCGGGTACGCGACCGCGTGGCTGGAATACACCTTGCGCGGTGATCCCCGCGCCGCTCCCGCGTTCAGTGGTCCCCATCCCGAACTGCCCGCGAACATCAACTGGCCCGGAAGCAAGGTGAAGTAGTGCATGACCCCAGCTCGACGCGTCCCATCCGCCTCTCCCGCCGCGATCTCCTGGTCGGCGCAGGCGCACTGACCGGCGCCGTGGCAGTCGGCTCGGCCTCCACCGCCTTCGCCCAGGTGGCGGGAGCGGCGCCCCTTCGCTGGCCCACCAGAAAGCTCAGAGCCAAGGATGCCGCTTCGGTCGACGCCTCCCAGTTCCTCTCGACGGCCCAACTCAGGTCATGGCACGAGGAGCTCGACGCCATGGGCATGCGATCGACGGGATCGCCGGTCCATGAGCGGTTCATCGACGTCCTGATCTCCCGGCTCAAGCAGGCCGGAGTCACGCAGGTGCACGCCGAGCCCGTCCCCTTCACCCGATGGACGGCCGGTACCTGGTCCCTCGAGTTGGGGCGGCCGCACGCCAAAGGCCGGATCGCCACGTCGTCCTACATCCCGTACTCGGGCAGCACGCCTCCGGATGGGGTGACCGGTCCGCTCGCCTTGATCCGGCCCGGGCAGACGCCGGCGGCGGGCTCACTGGCCGGCAAGATCGCCGTGTTCGAGGTCCCCTCCGCACCGATCGCCTACTCGCTCATGGAGGAGATCTCCTACGGCAGGTACGACCCCCAGAACCTGATCGATCCGGCCGGCCAGTACTCGAGGCCCTGGGGAGGCGTGGGTGACCTGATCACGCTCCTCGACACGCTCCCCGCCTCTGGGGCCATCGGATGCATCGGCATCATCGACCTGCCCGCCGCCGGGGCCCACGGGTCCTACTACCCCTACGACGGCCACATCCGCACGGTGCCGGGCGTCTTCGTCGACGGGACGGTGGGGCCCTACCTCGAAGCTCTGACCGCCACCGACACACCGATTCGGCTCACCCTGACGGCCAGCACCGAGCATTTCGTGAGTCGCAACGTGGTAGGGCTCATTCCCGGACGCACCAACGAGGTGGTCATCCTCAACTCCCACACCGATGGGCCGAATGCGGTCGAGGACAACGGGCCGAACACCATCATCGCCATGTCGCAGTACCTGAGCCGGTTGCCCCGGCAATCGCTGCCGCGCTCGGTACTGGTGTCGTTCACCACCGGCCACTTCCATGGCGGCATCGGGCAGGTCACCTTCGCCAAGGACCACAAGGACTCCACCCTGACTCGGGCCGCCTGCGCCCTGACGCTCGAGCACCTGGGCGCGCTGGAATGGGAGGAGAACTCGGACCACGAAATGGCCCTGACCGGGAAACCCGAACTCGGGGTGATCTTCGTGCCTGAGAACAAGGTGATGGTCGATGCATCGCTGGCCGCCCTCAAGAGGGCGGGGTCGGGTCCGGCACTGGCTCTACGTCCCTACGTCACGGCGAAAGGCAGCCCCAACGGGTACGGCTGGCCCGGCGAAGGAACGCAGCTGTGGAGCGACGGCCATGTGATGACGATGAACTACATAACCGGACCCACCTACCTCCTCAACTGGGGCATACCGACGCTCAACAAATGCGACATCAACCGCATGCGCCGCGAGGCCGTCTCCTTCACCCAGATGACGCTGGACCTCTGTGGCGCGTCGCGCGCGTCACTGTCCGCGCTCGACCTCAGCCCCCTGTGACGATGGCCGGCAAGCCTGGCTCTCTCGGTGGGTTGCACCGATGACGCCGACCAGGACGACCAGGCCTACGGCTCCGGCCACCCGCCGCCGGCGCCAAGGACCAAGCAAGGGCGACCGGAAGGAAGCGGCGATTCTCGACACCGCATGGCGGCTCCTAGCGGACAAGCCGATGACATCCATCACCATCGACGAGTTGGCGGCCGGCGCCGACATCTCGCGATCCTCCTTCTACTTCTACTTCGATTCGCGCGACGCCGTGATACGCGCCCTGGCCGACCGCACGTCGAGCGAGCTGTCCGACGCCGTTGTCGGTGTGATGCGGTCACACGCCGGCGCCCACGAGGCCATCAGCACCATGATCCGGGGCCTCCTGTCGCGCTGGCGCGCCAACGGGCCGCTGATGCGTGCGATGGACATCCTGGCTCAGGACGACCCCGAGCTGGGGGACTTCTGGACGGGCGTCACCGGGTCGATCGTGGCCGAATCCGCCGGCGGCATCGAGCAGCTGCGCGCCCAAGGGCTGGCCCTGGCCGGACCGCCGTCGGCACTCGACCTGGCCTGGGCACTCACCCACATGTACTGGCGGGCGGGCCAGCAAGCATCGCTCCGACCCGAGTCGGCCCCCGACGACGACCGCCTGGTTGAGACGCTCACCGTCATCACTCTGCGAGCCATTTTCGGCGCCGGTTCCGGTTGAGGTCAGGGGCGCAGTCCGGCCATCCAACCGGCTTGTCGCACCGTCGCCTCGAAGAAGAGCTGCGGATCGAGAACCGTATTACGCCAGTGCCCGAACAGCTCGAGGCTGATCAGGCCGATGAGCATGGTCCACGCCTGCATCGCCGCCACGACGGTGGCCGTCTGCGCTCCGGGCAGTAGCGCCTCGGACACTGGCTCCAACGCGGCGCCCAGCGCGTCGGTGGCGGGGTACCCGGCGACGACGGTGCCGCTGTCATTGGCCGTGGTACTGCGCTGAGCAGCCGCAATCGGCCGGATCAGGGCGGCGGCCAGGCGGGCGTAGGGCACGACGGTCTCCTGCGGCGCCTCATACCCCGGCACGGGGGATCCGAATATGAGACCCCACTCATGGGGGTGGCCGAGGGCCCAGGACCGCACCGCCCGCGGGACTGCCATCCAGCGTTCCGCCTCACTCTCCGCGCTCTCCGCGCTCGCATAGGCAGCGTCCGATGCCTCGGCGGCCGCCTCGGCCACCGATTCGTACGCCCCCAGGATGAGGGCGGAGAGCAAGGCGTCCCGTCCCGAGAAGTAGCGGTAGAGCGCGGACGGAGCCATCTGCAGATCTCGGGCAATGGAACGGAGCGACAGCGCGGCGGCGCCGTCTCGAGCCAGGTGGGTCCGGGCCACGGCCAGGATCTCACTGGTCACCTGCTCGTGGACCCGCTCCCGGGCGGTGCGGGGCGCTGAGCCGGGAATTGACCCGGCCGCCAATGGTGCCATGGACCAAGTTTGACCGTTCCTGACCGAGAACACAAGTACTTGACAAGAACGATGTTCTCGCTTACGATCACTGATCAGGAACCCGGTTACAGACCGGGAGATGGGAAAAGAAAGAGGATCCGATGCCGAACGAAACCGCCAGCCAAACAGCCAGCGCCCCGGGCGCGACGGCCCACTACAAGCGCCCCGACTGGTTCACCCGCAACGTGATGAACCGGTTCCTCAACCTCCTCATGCGCCTGGGCGTCAGTGTCCTGGGTTCCCGCGTCCTCGAGCACCGCGGCCGCCGCTCGGGCCAACTCCACCACACCCCGGTCAACCTGCTCACGGTGGGCGATCGGCAGTATCTCGTCTCCCCCCGCGGGGAGACGGAGTGGGTCCGCAACGTGCGTGCCGAGGGCGGTCACCTCGTGCTGATCCTCGGACGCCGGCGCCAGGTCCGCACCGCGGTCGAAGTACCGGTGGCCGAGCGCGCCTCCGTCCTGCGTCCCTACCTGCAGCGTTGGAAGTTCGAGGTCGGTATGTTCTTCGACGGTGTCGGCCCCGACTCGACCGATGAGGAATTCTCCGCCATCGCCTCCCGTCACCCCGTGTTCGTGCTCAGCTAGACGCTGGGCCTGACGGCCCGGGACCCACCGGGTGAACCTGGGTGGGGTAGACCATCCCATCGTCACTGACGGTTGGAGAAGTGGGGCATATTGGCTGACCGGCAGAAGGACGACGCCAACGCATCGGAGTCGAATCGGATGCGTGGCCTGCGGGTCGTCCTGGGCACCGCGGGGTTCCTGCCCATCGTGCTGCTGGTCGGGTTGGCCGTCACCCAGGGGTTCGATGTCGCGGCCTTCGGCGTCCTTGCCCCGGAGATCCGCCACACCTTCCACCTCGACAACGCGGGCATCGATGCGGTCACCTCGCTCACCGCGGCCGTCCCCGTCATGTGCTCGATCTTCCTCGGCTACTTCGGCGATCGGGGCAGTCGCATCCACCTGGCCGCCGGTGGCGCGTTCCTCTGGGGTGTGGCCGCCATCTTCACCGGCCTGGCGCCCGTACTGGCCGTGCTCATCGCGGCCCGCCTGGTGGGTGGGGTGGGCCTCCTCGCCTCGCAGACCATCTACCCGAGCCTGCTGTCGGACTTCTACCCGCCCGAGGGCTTGGCGCAGATCTTCACCGTCTACCTCATCGGGTCCACCGGTCTCGGACTGATCGGCAGCCCGCTGGCCGGCTGGCTGGGATCGACCGTCGGCTGGCGACCCACCTTCGTGGTGTTGGCCGCCCCGACCTTCCTCTGCGCCACGGTGCTGCTGCGGGTGCTCAACGAACCCCCTCGGCGCAGCGCGCAACCCGCGGTCACAGACGAGGGCGCGGTGGGAGCAGCAGGTGGGCTAGCCGGTGCGACCGCGGGTGGGCCGTCGATCCCCGGCGTACCGGTGTCCGCCCGATTCGAGGGCTCGATCGTCGAAGGGTTCCGAGGGGTGCGAGCCATCCGCTCGCTGCGCCGGGGCTGGATCTCGGCCTTCCTGTTCGGCGCCGGGATCATCCCCCTCGCCACCCTGGTCTCTGACTTCTTCCATGACGTGTACCACATCGGCCCGACCAGTCGAGGTTCCATCGCCGCCTTCGTGGGACTGTTCGGGCTCACCGGCATCATTCTCGGGGGGGTGATCGCGCAGCGGCTCATGACGAGCAACCGCCTTGACCGCTTCCCGATCCTTTCCGGCGTCGCCGTCATGGAGTTCGGGGTCTTCACCCTCGTCATGGCCAACGCCCCCGACCTCTGGGGCTCCGTGGCTGCCGCCTGCGTGCTGGCGGTCGGCGCCGTCGGCTTCCTGCCGGCATACATCACGTTCGTCGCCGTCATCTCGCCCGCCCGCCTGCGCAGTCAGGCCTACTCGTGGTCGCTCTTCTTCTATGCGCTGGGCGCCATCTGTATCTCGCCGATCGTCGGGACCATCGCCGACGCCTACGGCCAGCGGATCGCCATGACCTGCCTGGCCGGCCTGGTCACCATCGGCGGCCTGGTCGGCCTCTCGGTTCGAAAGTTTGTGAAGGGGGACCTCGAGCGTTTAGAAACGGCAGGGTGACCGTCGGGAACGAGGACGAGGCAATGGACGAGGCGGCGCTCGCTCATCGGAACCTGATCGCCTACAGCCGGGTGATCACGCGGTGGAGCAGCAAGGGTGCCCTTGGTGGCGACGAGGGTGAGGACGGGAATGTGCTCCTCTACGCTGGGGGCTCGTGGATCCCGGTCATCGGTAACGGCGCCTTCCGCCTGCGCGATGACGTGGCCAGTGACGATCTCATCGCCCGAGCCGACGCCTTCTTCGCGGACCTGGGTCGTGGATACAGCATCAAGGTGCGGGACAACGGTGCGGACGCCGACCTGCCTTCCGTCTGCGCGGAGAGGGGTTTGGCCGCCTTCGGCGATCCGGTGCCCGAAATGATCTGCCGCCGCCGCTTGGACGACCCCGTGCCGCCGGCCGGTGTTGTGCTACGGGAGGTCACCGATGATAGGGGCGTCGCCGATTTCATTGCGGTCAACGGCGACGCCTATGCGACCTACGGCATGCCGCCCGACGTGCTGGTCGACCTGTTCGATCGCCCTGGCCCCCTGTTGGCCGACGAGGACACGATCGTTGTGGTGGCCTACCGCGACGAGCAACCAGTCGCGGCGGCGCTCACCTACCTGAGCGACGGGGTCGCCGGGCTCCAATGGGTCGGCACCGTCGCTGCGGTCCGACAGATGGGCTTGGGCCGGACCGTCACCGAGTGGGCCACCAACGTGGCCTTCGACCGCGGGGCGACCTGCTGCACGCTGCAAGCGTCACCGATGGGCGAGCCGATCTACGCCCGGCTCGGGTACGAGACCCTCTATCACTACCGGGAATGGGTGCGTTGGAGCGCGCCGACGGCTTGAGGCCTGTTCGGGGTCGTGGGGGTCGTCGGGGTCGTGGGGGCCGTGGGAGTCGGGTGCTTCAGGCCAGCCCGACCGTCACGCCTCCCCCGTCGGCCGACCGGTAGGCGGCATCGACCAGACGGTGGCCCACCAGGGCCTCGTGGAGCGTCGGCTGCGGCGCTTCGCCGGCCACGACGGCTCGCACGAACGCCCGGTCGGCGTCGACGTAAGCGCTGATGGCCAGCCCGATCTGGTCGTCACCGAGCGGGAGCGCATCCATCCATTTCGGCGAGGGACAGGGGCGGATCTCGGTGCCTTCGCTGGTCTGGATGTGCAGCGGCCCACGGAACTCGTCGTCGAGCCACACCATCCCTTCCTGGGCGAAGAACTCGATGCGCCTGGTGGAACCCCGGCTGAGGATGTTGTGCCAGACGCTGGTGAGGTGGGCCTGGAGACCGGAGTCGAACATCATCGACACCATGGCGAGATCCTCGATGCCATCGTGCCCCGAGAAGTTGGCGGTCTGCGCAGCGACCTCGGTAACCTCCCCGAAGCAGAAGCGCAGGATGTCGACGTCGTGGATGGAGTGTTCGATAAGGCACCCTCCGCCTGCCTGTCCCACGTCGGCTCGCCACTGCGATGCGTAGGTCCCCTGGATCGGGAAGTACTGGTCGTCGCGGAAGGTGGCCGCCATGGGTCGCCCCAGGGTGCCCGAGGACACCAGCTCCCTGAGGGCGACGAAGACCGGGGCCGACCGCAGCACCAGGCCTGATTGGGCGGGCACGGCGGCCGCTTCCACCGCGTCGACCAGGGACTGGGCCGCACCGAGATCGGTGGCCAGTGGCTTCTCACAGAAGATGGCCCGGCCCGCGCGCAGCGCCGCATCGACCGCGCTCCGGTGCGACGACGTCGGCGTGCAGATCCATACAGCGTCACAGTGCGCCATGAGTGCATCCAGGTCGTCGGCTGTCTCCGCGCCGAACTCCGTGGCGAACCGTTGGGCCCGACGGTCGCTGAGATCGTGCACGGCCGTGACCACGGCGTCGATCTCTCCGCCGTCGATCAGCGCTCGGAGGGCCAGGCCGTGAGCCCAGGCGATCAACCCCGTCCCGGCGAATCCGATCCGCAGGCTTGTTGTTGCCTCGGGAATCAGTGCCGACTCAGGAGCCATTTCGCGCCATTCCCTCCTGTTGCACGCTCGGTGGTGCAGAGATCATCGCAGAATCTCGGTGGAAGAGCGGTCCCCTACCCACGTGGCGCGGCGCTGGAGTCAAGTCACAGTCGCGACACAGTCCGCCTCCGGAGCCTTCACATGAACGGCTGGCACTCTGCATACACGCATGAGAAACAGGAGCCCATCATGAACGATCACGATCCGACCAGCCGCCACGAAACCGTCCTCGTTGACCCCGTATCCAGTGCGACGCCGGACCGGTCGTCGTGGGAAGCCGGGGTCGAGCGGGCAGAGCGGGCATGGCGGGCGCGCCACGCCTGGCACGCCCGGGTGGGGCGAATGCTGGCGAACAGAAAGAGCGCGCGGATCATGGCGGCGGCAGTGATGGTTCCGGTGATCGGACTTTCGACTGGTCTGGCCACGTCTCCCTCGGCAGCGGCGGCGCCAGCCGCGTCGGGCAGCCGCTCCGCCGGCGGCCCCCCCTCCGGTGGCAGTGGCTCCAACGCCCGGTCCGGTCCGGCCGCCGGGGGAGCAACCGGAACGGTCAGCAGCGTGTCCAAGTCGAAGTTCACCCTGACGACATCAGCGGGTCAGAAGGTAACCGTCGACGAGGCGTCCGCCACCAAATACCAGAAGAAGGGGAGGTCGACCTCGGCGTCTGCCATTACCAAGGGAGAGCATGTCCTCGTGCTCGGGACGACCAACAGTACGACCATCACGGCCTCCCAGGTCATCGTGGCGACGAGCAGCGCCGGTTCGGCCGCTTCCACGGCGGCCACGGTGGTCCCCTTCCAAAAGGGTGCACCGTCGACGTCCAAGACGGTCGGCCAGATCCCGGCGGACTACAGCCAGGGGTCAGGCACGATCGTCAGCGGAACGACGGCGAACAAGGCGACAGAAGCCGCCTTGGCCGCCTACCCGGGTGGCATCGTCGACCGTGTGGTCAAGCTCAGCAACGGCGAGTACGAAGTCCACAACATCGGCGTCAACTGGCCTCACCACATTTTCGTCAACCAAGACTTCAAAGTGATCGGGGCCGAGTAGCCGCCACTCTCAGTGCACCCGCTCGCGCCACCCCAGCGCGTCGATGAAGCGGGACGTCACCACCACCAGCATGGCGATCTCGTCCCGTTCACGGCGGCGGATCGGGGCCGGACGTCCGCCACACACCAGGTACTCGGTGTCGGGGAGGGTCTCGACGAAGACGCCGGAACGGGTGGTGTCATTGGCCGGATCGCTCCCGCTCCGGGATCCTTCGGCGAAGGCAGCCACCCACTGCGCGGAGGGGGCGTCGCCTCGAACTTCGACGAAGCGATCGAGTACCGGATCAGCCACGCCCATCCAGGACAGCTCGAAGAGGTTCGATACCTGACCGATCAGCGCGTTCAGTGCTGCGTTCGTGGTCGCGGCCTGGAGGATCGCCGCCGCGGCACCGAGAACCGTGTCCTCTCGATCCTGCGGGTCGTTCAGGAGTTCTCGCACTTCTTCTACCCCCACGCCGGGAACGTTGCGGACCCCCTTGCAGACGGCTTCGATCGCACCGGGTTCGTCGGGGAGTTCGACAACCAGCTCATCGATGGCCACGCCGGCCTCCCGCTCGAGCACTTCGAGGCCGATGACGTTGCCTTTGACGTCCCCGATCTCGGCCGCCACCGCGCCCAGGACACCGGGGGCGTCGGGCAGCCAAATGCGCATACGGGTGAGCACGTCTAGTGCGTCCTCGCGATGTGGACCCCGACGTTCATGGTGTGCTCGGCGTTGCCCGCGTAGATGCCCTTCACTGGTGGCACGTCGGAATAGTCACGCCCCCGGCCCACGGCCACGTGGCGCTCCCCGACCGGGCAGTCGTTGGTCGGGTCGTAGCCCCACCAGGCACCCGTCCATACCTCAACCCAAGCATGACTCTCACCGGTGATCTCCTCACCGATGGTGGCATCGGCCTCCGGATGGAAGTATCCCGACACATAACGGGAGGGCAGGCCAACCGACTTGGTCATGGCCAGGGCCAGGTGCGCGAAGTCCTGGCAGACCCCGGCGCCGTCGGAGAAGGCCTCGTTGGCCGACGTGTGAACGGTTGTCACCCCGCGGACGTAGCTCAGCGAGCCGTGCGCATGGGCCATTATCCTCTGCGCCGTCTCCAGCGGCCTCTTGGAACGAAGACTGGCGGCCAGGCCCACCAGGTCGGGATTCGGCGCGGTGTAGAGCTTGTGCGAGAGATGGTCGGCCATGGTGAGCGACGCATCGGCGACGTCATTCCACGAGGCGTCCTCCGGAGCCTGGGATTGCTGGGTGTCGATCAACGCGGAGCTGACGACGGTCAGCATCTCGTGCCCCCGGTCGATGTTGAACGCGATCACCTGCGTGCCCCAGTAGTCAAGGTAGGAGTACTGGGGCGCAGTCGGCACCGTGACGACCTTGGTTTCGAGCGCGGTCTGCCGGCGCTCCGTACGCGGCGTCATGCGAAGCTCGTTGTACGAGGCCCGGGCGGGCGCGTCGTAATCAAATCGGGTCTCGTGGGTCACCCGGAGGCGCCATCCGTCCGCCCGGCTCATCCCCCACCACCGCCCCTGCGCCACTGCGTCGGCAGATCCTGGGCGAAATAACGCCGGGTCACGGCATCACTGACCGACGAGATAGACGCCTGCAAGCGCTCGAGACGAGTCTCGAGTCCACGAGCGAGGGTGGTCGGAGCGGAGTACTCCAGTTCGGCCCGAGCCAGACCCACCAGGCCGCGTGCGTCCTCCCACGTGGCGTGACGCCCGGCATTGATCTGGTCCAGGCAATCCTCGGCGAGGGTGAGCGAGGCAAACGCGGATCGGGGGAACAGACGGTCACGTAGGAGGAAATCGAGCACCCGGCCTGGCTCGACGACGCCCTGGGAGAGCCGCAGGTAGGGCTCGTAGCCGCCACAGGATCGGAGCAGCATCACCAGGCCGCTGTCGAAGACCTCCTCGAACTCGACCGTGGCCAGCTGGCGCGCCACGACGTCGGTGCGCTCGAGGCACCGGCCCAGGGTGAAGAACAGCCAGGTCTGGTCACGACTCATCATGGTGTCGGCCAGACCGGTGATGCCGGCCACCTGACCTTTCACGAAGGAGAGGAAGGGTGCCGGTCCCAAGCGCCGGCTGGCCTCCCACTGCAAGGGCAAGGCCGACCACGTGGCATTGATGTGTTCCCACAGTTCAACGGGCACGACGTGCCGGACGCCGCGTGTGTTCTCCCGCGCGGCGGCGAGAGCGCCGGCGATGGATGACCGGGTAGTGGGGTCAGTGGCCAGCCGCTCGGTGGCCTGCCACAGGGTCTCGTTCGCCGCGTCGGGCAGGCCCATCACGGCCAGGAGGCGCTGAGCGGCATGCCCACCTTCGGTATCGCTCTGCTCAAGGGCCTGGAACACGGCCACGTCGAGGATCCGGGCCGTTCCCTCGGCCCGCTCGACGTAGCGACCAACCCAGAAGATGGACTCGGCCACTCGGCTCAGGAGGGCTTGGGTCATCGCTGCTGCTGCTGTTGTTGTTGTTGTTGTTGGCGCCCGTTCTCCGAGTCGGCGCGGGGCCCGGCGTCCATCGGCGGGCCGGCACTGATCGCTACCTGATGTCTGGGCGGCAAGACGGGCGGCAGCGCCCCGCCCCCGATGACCCAGGTGTCTTTGGAGCCGCCCCCCTGGCTGGAGTTGACCACCAGCCCGCCTTCTTGGAGCGCGACCCGGGTCAGGCCGCCGGGGAGCACCCATACGTTCTCGCCGTCGTTGATGGCGAACGGGCGCAGGTCGACATGTCGCCGCACCATGGCATGGTCGACCCAGGTCGGCGAGGTGGACAGCGCAACCACTCGTTGGGCGATCCACTGGCGTGGGTCCGACTCGACGGCGAGCTCCAGCTCGTCGAGCTCGCGCCCGGTGGCAGCCGGCCCGATCACCAGGCCCTTGCCACCTGACCCGTCCACTTTCTTGAACACCAGCTCGTCCCGGCGGCTCAGCGCATCAGCCCGGATCTTCTTGTCCAGCAGATGAATCGTCTCGACGTTGCGCAGGATCGGTTCTTCACTGAGGTAGTACCGGATCATCTCGGGCACGTAGGTGTAGACGAGCTTGTCGTCCGCCACGCCATTTCCCACGCCGTTGGCAATAGTGACCCGTCCGGCTCGGGCGGCATTGAGCACGCCCGGACAGCCAACGAGCGACTCGGGGCGGAATTGCAACGGGTCCAGATAGTCGTCGTCGATCCGGCGATAGATGACGTGCACCGGGACTTCCCCTTCGGTGGTGCGTAGGAACACATCGGTGCCGTGGCAGACCAAGTCGCGCCCCTCCACCAGGTGGACGCCCATGAGGCGGGCCAGGAGCGCGTGCTCATAGAACGCCGAGTTGTGGACGCCCGGCGTCAGGACCACCACGGTCGGGTCATGGACGCCGGCCGGCGCGGCCCGGCGCAACGCGTTGATCAAGTGGGCCGGGTAGTCGGTCACCGTCTGAATCGGCTTGCCCCAGAACAGCTCGGGGAGCACCCGCGCCATGGCGGCACGGTTGGCCAGCACGTAGCTGACGCCCGAGGGGCTGCGCACATTGTCCTCCAGGACGCGGAATTCGCCTTCCTCGTCACGGATCACGTCGATCCCTGCCACCTGGATCCGGACTCCGTTCGCCGGGTTCATGCCGTACGCGGCGCGTACGAATCCGGGCGAACTGGTCACCACCTCGTGGGGGATCAGACCGTCACTGATGATCCGGGCGGCCCCGTACACATCAGCCAGGAAGAGTTCGAGGGCGCGCACACGCTGGGCGACGCCGTCGGCGACCTGCTTCCACTCCGCCGCCGTGAAGATGCGTGGCACGACATCGAGCGGAAACGGGCGTTCCTCGCCGTCCAGGTCGAAGGTGACCCCCTGGTCCATGAAGGCCCGGGCGAGACGAGTGGCCCGGGCGGACACGTCTTCGGGCCCCATCTGCGACAACGAGGACGCCAACCCGGCGTAGGGCGATCGCGTCGCGCCGTCCGCCCCGACCATCTCATCAAAGGCCGCTTTGGTCAGGGCGGCAGACCCCTCCCCGTAGCTGTCGAAGAGGTCGCCCACGCCATACATCCTGGCGGGCCAGTGTTTCACCCGGATTTCGCCGGCGCGAACGGTAGATGACGCCGCTCAGGCCCGGCCTCACGAACCGGACCATCCCGATCAGCCGATAAGGCCGAGGCCCTCCACGTCGCTCCGCTCCCCCAAGAGCTCCTCGGTGGTCACCGCGATGCGTTCCTTAGCGAACTCGTCGTGGGCGAAGCCCTCGGCCACCGACCAGTTGCCCTTGCCGTCGGCCACCACCGGGAAGCCGAACTGAAGCCCTTCGGGGGTGCCGTACTGGCCTGAGCTGGCCACGGCGACCGAGACGCTGTCGCCCTTGGCCGTCTTGGTGCGCAGGCTGACCACGGTGTCAATGGCGGCCGCGGCGGCCGAAGCGGCGGAGGACGAACCCCGGGCCTCGATGATGGCGGCACCCCGCTTCTGCACGGTGGAGATGAAATCACCGTGCAACCAGTCGCTGTCGGTGATGACGTCGGGAGCCGGCTTGCCGCCGATCAGAGCATTGGCGAAGTCGGGATACTGGGTGGCGGAGTGATTACCCCAGATGGCGACGTTGGTCACCGAGGCGACGGGGGCGCCCGACTTCTGCGCCAGTTGCGCCTTGGCCCGGTTCTCATCGAGCCGGGTCATGGCGAACCACCGGTCGGCCGGGACCTCGGGGGCGTTCGAGCGAGCGATCAGACAGTTGGTGTTGCAGGGATTGCCGACGACCAGGACGCGGACATCGGACGCGGCATTTTCGGCAATGGCGCGGCCCTGGGGCTTGAAGATGCCGCCGTTGACGCTGAGCAGATCACCGCGCTCCATGCCCGCCTTGCGGGGGACGGAGCCGACCAACAGCGCCCACGAAGTCCCGTCGAAGGCAGTCTTGAGATCGGAAGTGGCGACGATGTCGTTCACGAGCGGGAAGGCGCAGTCGTCGATCTCCATCACCACGCCATCGAGCACGCCGAGCGCAGGCTCGATCTCGAGCAATCGCAGGACGATGGGCTGGTCCTCACCGAGTAGCTGGCCTGACGCGATGCGGAAGAGGAGCGAGTAACCGATCTGGCCGGCGGCGCCCGTGACAGTGACGTGGATGGGGGATTTCGATGGCATCCCGCCACGTTATGCGTGCAGCCGCTCCGTACTGAAATCGAGGAAAGCTCCTGCTCAAAGGATCTGCACTCGCTTGACTTTGAGGACCCGGGTCGCTCGGAGTCCAGGGCAGAGAGGGAGCAGTGTTCGGTGATCACAAGCGCCTCTACCAGAAGCTTGCGGCCGGTGGTCACAAGCCACCGCGGCAACGCGAAGGACATCGCCGACATGCTCAAGGACGTGCTCAAGGGTGATCAAGGATCCCGTCGGGTTCGACAGGGCGGCCCTCGTGGGGTCGTTGGGCCTCGACGCCACCGGCGTCAGAGGACCGGGTAACCAAACTCACCCAGCTGGCCGATCTCGCTGACCGCGGCGTGCTCTCACGCCGCGAATTCGAAACGCAGGAGAAGCGGATTCTCGGCGAGACCTGACGACCGGTCGGCTACAGGCGGTCGACGATGGCCGAGGCGAACTCCGAGCACTTGACCTCGGCGGCCCCTTGCATCAGCCGGGCGAAGTCGTAGGTCACGATCTTGTCGGCGATGGTGGCCTCCAACGCGGTGACGATGTCGGCGGCCGCCTCGGTCCACCCGATGTGCTCGTACATGAGGACGCCCGAGAGCAGGACCGAGCCCGGGTTGACCTTGTCCTGACCGGCGTACTTGGGGGCCGTGCCGTGGGTGGCCTCGAAGATGCCGTGACCGGTCACGTAGTTGATGTTGGCGCCCGGCGCGATCCCGATGCCGCCGACCTGGGCGGCCAGCGCGTCGGAGAGGTAGTCCCCGTTGAGGTTGGTGGTGGCGATCACGTCGAACTCGGCGGGACGGGTCAGCACCTGCTGCAGGGTGATGTCGGCGATGGAGTCCTTGACCAGAAGCTTGTCCCCCGGGTCTCCGTTGCAGTCGTTCCAGCCGACGGCCACGTCGGCGAACTCCTCACGGACCAGTTCGTAGCCCCAATCTAGGAACGCGCCCTCGGTGAACTTCTGGATGTTGCCCTTGTGCACCATGGTCACCGAACGGCGACCATGGTCGAGGGCGTACTTGATGGCGGCCCGGGTCAGCCGCTTGGAGCCCATTTCGGAGATCGGCTTGATGCCGATGCCCGACCCGTCCCGGATGGGCCAGCCCATCTCGTCACGCAGGTAGGCGGTGAGCTTGAGCGCCTCGGGCGTCCCCGCCTGCACCTCGTAGCCGGCGTACACGTCCTCGGTGTTCTCCCGGAAGATGACCATGTCGACCAACTCGGGGTGGAGCACCGGCGAGGGCACGCCGGTGAACCAGCGAACCGGGCGGAGGCACACGTAGAGGTCGAGGATCTGGCGCAGGGCCACGTTGAGCGAGCGGATGCCGCCACCGATCGGCGTGGTCAACGGCCCCTTTATCCCGATGACATGCTCCCGGAAGGCCTCCACCGTCTCGTCGGGCAACCAGTTCCCGGTCTCGTCGAAGGCTTTCTGACCGGCCAGCACCTCTTTCCAGGCCACGGTGTGGCCGTGCTTGGCGGCGGCGGCATCGAGCACGTGCTTGGCGGCCGGCCAGATGTCGACCCCCGTGCCGTCGCCCTCGATGAAGGGGATGATGGGCTCGTCGGGGACGGCGAGCGCGCCGTCGGCGCCCATAGTGATGCGTTCTGCCATGGCCGGGATGCTACGGGTCAGGGCGGGGCGGTCCCAATTACCGTGGTGAGAGCGGTGTGGGGGTGGGTGTGGGTATGGGTGTGGGGGTAGCCGGGGCGCCCAGGAGGGCCGCCAACCTGGTGTACTGCTCCGAATCCTCGCCCAGGAAGTCGGCGACCCACCGGAGCGTGGCGGCGACGTCGATCTCGGTGCCCCAGCGGAGGATCTCCTCGATGTCGAGCCAGTCCTTGGGCCGGTCGAACACCGCCTTGCAGACGATCAGGTGCTCGGGGGCGAGGATCGGGATGTCCACGGGTCCGAACCGCACGAGGCGTGCCTTGGCGGCCATCTCCTCGTGGAGGTCCATCGTGGCGAAGAACACATCGAGATAGGACCCACCCCAGTCCAGGCGAGCCTGCCCGTCGCGCTCGATCGTCGACCGGTCCTCCGGAGTCACCGTCACGCCGAGCTGGGTCAGTGTCCCGAGCACGGGCGCGGCGGCCTCGGGAGGAACCGTCAGGTTCACGTCGATGTCGGTCGTCGCCCTGGGATTCCGGTACCAGGCCAGCGCGATGGCCCCGCCGAACTGGTGCGGCACGCCTAGCCCATCGAGCATCTCGTGGAGCGAGATGATCTTGGGGACCAGGTTGCCGAGCCCCTCGCTCTCCGGCGGGCTGCTCACTTCACCTCACCTCACCTCACCTCACCTCACCTCCGCTCACCGATGGTCCCGCCCGGTCCCGGGCCTCCCGCTCTTCCCTCAGGCGGGCGAGTGGGGGGAACGTCAGCGGCTCGGGCGTCGGCGGTGGCCGGAGCGCCTTGATCTGGGCCACGAATCCGAGCAGGTCGATGAGGGCATCCCCCGGATCCTGACGAGCGGCTGGCCGGGGGGGCCGCTCCAGAGAACTGGCCATCCGGCGGGAGGCCTCGATGAACTGCCGCCTCTCGGGGCGCGAGCGGCGGGCCCGGGCAGGCGCGGCGTCGGCGGTGGCGGCGGTGTCGGCGGCGTCGGCGGCGTCGGCGGTGGCGGCATGGGCAGCACGCACGGCAGCCGCCCGTACCGCGTGGGCGTCGAACGGGCGGCTCGCCCGCCGGCGGGCACGCTCGAGCACCTCGTCGTTGAGATGCGCGAAGTTGGCCAGGGAACGGGCCCGGGGACCCTTGGCGGTGTGGACCGACTCCCTGATCTCGAAGCGTCCCTTGGGGCGGGTGACGACGTACGCCATACCCACTACTTTACCAGCGGCTACCCACTATGCGTACCCACTACACCGGACCTCAGCGGCCTCCAGGACGATCGGGTCCCAGCCCCAGGGAGGCATAGATCTCTCGGGTCGCGCTCGAGGTGTTGAACGTGTAGAAGTGCAGGCCAGGGACGTCGAGCTTGAGGAGCTCGGCACAGAGCTCGGTCGCCAGCTGCACTCCCTCCTTGCGGACGGCCTCGGCTCCCCCGGTCTCATCGGCTTGGCGGAGTCGGGCCTGCATCCACTCGGGCGCGGCCGCCCCCATCCCGCCAAGTCGGTCCATGGTGCCGAGGGAGGTCACCGGGAGGATGCCCGGGAGGACGGGGGTATGCACCCCACGGGCCCCGAGATCCGCCATCAGGCTCTCGTACTCGGAGGCTTCGAAGAAGAACTGGGTCACCCCGAAGTCGGCCAGCGCCAACTTGGCGGCCAGGAAGTCCCGGTCACTGTCGTTGTTGGGCGAGCGGGGATGCCCGGCCGGGTGGGCTGCTACCCCGATGGAGAAGCCGCCGATGGCGTGGGCCAACTCGACCAGCTCGGCGGCGTACGCCAGCTCGCCCGGTCCGGCATCGGGGTCGGCGGGCGGGTCTCCACCGAGCGCCATCAGGTTCTCGACGCCGGCCTTGCGCAGCGACACCAAGATGTCGGCCAGCTCAAGGCGGGTGTGGGCCACGCAGATGAGGTGGGCCATTGGATTGAGCGAGGTGGTGTGCAGCATGCCGCTGACCAGATCGAAGGTGCGCTGGCGCGACTCGGCGCCGCCCCGGTAGGTGACCGAGACGAACGAGGGCGCCAGCGGCTGCAGTTCGCCGATGGTACGGGCCAGCGTCGCCAGCTCCTTGTCGTTCTTCGGAGGGAAGAACTCAAAGGAGTACGTCTTCCCCGCGGCCAGCAGGTCGGCGATCCGGGTCACGTCGGGGTCGCCTGACCCTGCTCGACCCGGCCGAAGTCGTCCTCGAGCCGGACGATGTCGTCCTCGCCGAAATAGGTCCCGTGCTGCACTTCGATCAAGACGACGTCGGTATCGCCGGCGTTCGCGACGCGGTGGGCCGCTTCCTGTGGGATGTCGATGGCCTGTCCCGGCGTGAGCTCGGTGACCACCCCGTCGATGGTGACCTCTGCCGTCCCCGCCACGATGAACCAGTGCTCGGCCCGCCGCGAGTGGCGCTGGTAGCTCAACCGCTTCCCGGGGTGCACGACGAGCCGCTTGACCTTGTGATCGGGCGCGTCATCATCGAGCACGGTGTAGTTGCCCCACGGGCGCTCTGAATACTCTCGCTCGCTCACTTACCCTCCCTGGTGGGTGTTGCGCTCAATGTCGTGCGGATGCGGAGTAGCCGCCGCGGCCTGCGGCCAGACCTGCTTGCCGTGCCTGCTTCCGTACCTGCTGCCGTGCCTGCGGCCGGACCTGCTTGCCGTAGCCGTGGCCTCATGAGGCCAACTCGGCAGCCCGCACGGCGTTGCGCAAAAGCATGGCACGGGTCATGGGCCCGACGCCCCCGATCCTCGGGGTGATCCACCCGGCCACCTCGGCCACGTCGGGATGGGCGTCCGGAACGAGCTTCTTGCCCTCGAAACTGGTGCCGGCCGACACGACGGCCGCGCCTGGCTTGACCATGTCCGGGGTGAGCACGTGCGGCTGGCCCGCTGCGGCCACCACGATGTCGGCCGTTCGCACAATGCGAGCCATGTCGTCTGGCCCCAGGCCGGTGTGCACGACGGTCACGGCGGCGTTCAGCCCGGGGCGCTTGAGAGTGAGCAGGTTGGCCAGCGGTCGGCCGATGGTCACGCCACGGCCGAGGATCACCGCGTGGCGGCCCTCCACCGGCACGTCGTAGGCGTGCAACAGCTCGACGATCCCGGCCGGCGTGCACGGCAGCGGCCCCGGCGACCCGAGCACGAGGCGGCCCAGGTTGATGGGGTGCAGTCCATCCGCGTCCTTGGCCGGGTCCACCGCCAGCAGGGCGCGCTCCTCGTCGAGCCCGGCTGGTAGCGGCAGCTGCACCAGGTACGCGCTCACCTTGGGGTCGGCGTTGAAGCGGGCGATGGCGTCCATCACGTCGGCCTGCGTGGCGGTGGCGGGCAGGTGTTCGCCAGTCGAGTAGATCCCGAGCGCGGCGCAGTCCTCGTGCTTCAGCGCGACGTAGCGAGCGCTCGGCGCGTCGTCGCCCACCAATATCGTGCCGAGTCCCACGAAGGCGCCCTCTTTGGCCAACTTCGCGGCGCGGTCGGCCACCTCCGCCTTGATCCGGGCGGCCACTGCCTCACCGTCGAGGACGATGGCCGCCATCAGTGCCGGAAGTGCCGCTCGCCGGTGACCACCATGGCCAGTCCGGCGTCGTCGGCTGCTGCGATGACCTCGCCGTCCTTGACCGACCCGCCCGGTTGGACCACCGCGGTCACCCCGGCGTCGGCCAGCACGAGGAGACCGTCTGGGAAAGGGAAGAAGGCGTCACTCGATCCGGCGCCGCCCTTCGCCCGCTCGCCCGCCTTGACCACCGCGATCTCGGCCGCCACCACCCGTGACTGCTGCCCGGCCCCGACGCCGACCGCCTGCCCGTTGTTGACGATGGCGATGGCGTTGGAGGTGGTCCGCCCGCCCACCCGCCAGGCCAGCACCAGGTCACGCCACTCGTCTTCGGTGGGTTGACGGGCGGTTACCACCTGCCACTGCTCCCGTGGCGTCACATAGTCGTCGACGTCCTGGACCAGGACACTCGAACCGAGGCTGCGCAACTGGCGCACCGCGTGTTCGGGGGCCGGTCCGGAGAGGAGGCGGGTGGCCTTCCGGCGACTGGTCAGCTTGTCCAGCGCGGCCGGCTCGAAGGAGGACGCGATGATCACATCGGCCTGTGGGCCGGCGGCGATGGCGTCGGCCACCGCTTCGGTCACGGTGCCTCCTATCGCCACCACGCCGCCGAAGGCGGACTGCACGTCGCATTCGAGGGCGCGCTCGTAGGCCGTGATCAGGCTGGGCGCCACCGCAGCGCCGCACGGGTTGGCGTGCTTGATGATGGCGACCGCCGGCTGCCCGGCGTCCGCGGCCAACTCGTGGACCAGTCGCCAAGCCGCGTCACCGTCGAAGAGGTTGAGGTACGACAACTCCTTGCCCCCGTGCTGCGTCACCTCATCCCACCAGCTGGTCGCGCCGGCGGTGCGGTAACGCGAGCCTCGCTGGTGCGGGTTCTCGCCGTACCGCAGAACGGCAGTGCGCTCCAGGGTGAGGTGGAGCGTCGGCGGCAGCACGGCGCCCAGGGCTTCCTCGTCGGGGTCGCCCCCCTCGACCGGCGAGGGTCCGCCGCCGTCGAGCCAGGCCACGATGGCGGCGTCGTAGGCGGCGGTGTGGGCAAAGGCGGCGCGGGCCAGGCGGCGCCGGGTCGCCTCCGAGAGGGTGCCGCTGCGCCGCAGCTCTTCCAACAAGACCGGGTAGTCGGCCGGGGAGGTGACGATGCCCACGTGGGCGTGGTTCTTGGCCGCGCCGCGCACCATGGACGGCCCGCCGATGTCGATGAGCTCAATGGAGGGGTCCGAGGAGAAGGGGTACAGGTTGCTGATGACCAAGTCGATGGCCTCGATCCCATTGGCTTCGAGGTCGGCCAGATGGGACGGCTCGCCGCGGTCGGCCAGGATCCCACCGTGGATCTTGGGATGCAGGGTCTTGACCCGCCCGCCGAGCATCTCGGGCGATCCGGTGACCTCGGCCACCCCGAGGTGAGCGATCCCGGCCTCCGTCAGAGCAGCCGACGTGTTGCCGCTGGCCACTAGCTCCCAACCGAGGTCCGACAGCCCCTGGGCCAGCTCCACCAGCCCTTCCTTGTCGTAGACGGACAGCAGTGCCCTCACGTACGAATCTCCTCACTCTGCAGCTTCGACTGAAGTCCGGGCCCAGTGCCCAACCCGCCTGATCCGCCCGACTCACCTGGCCCGATCGTTCGCCCGGCCTCCAATTCGTCGAGCGCCCACGCGATCGTGGCGGGGTACAGCGCCCGCTCCACGATCTTTATCCGCTCGTGCAGGGTCTCCTCGGTGTCGCCCGCCTCGACCGGCACCCGCTCCTGCGCCAGGATCGGACCCGCGTCCATCTCCAGGGTAGCGAGATGCACCGTGCACCCGGTCTCCGCCACGCCGGCAGCCAGCGCGTCACGCACCCCGTGCCAGCCCGGGAAGGCCGGGAGCAGGGCGGGGTGCGTGTTGAGAATCCGCCCCGGGAAGGCGCTGTGCACGGCCTGGGTCATCACGGTGCCGAATCCTGCCATGGCGACCAGGTCCACCTGGTAGGCCACCAACGTCGCGGCCACCGTCGCCGTGAAGCCGTCGCGGTCGAATTCCGGACCGAACCCGCCATAGGCCCGGCGGTCGACCAGTTCGTCGACCGCCCCGGCCCCCCGAGCCATCTCCAAGGCGGCGCACGGCCGATCCGAGAGGACCACGGTCACCGGCAGATCGGCGTCGAGCATCGCTCGGAGGATGGTGCCGCTTCCCGAGACCAGGACGGCGACGCGCACGGCGCCAGGCTACCGGAGGTCGAAGTGGGGTCAGTGCGACGGAGGTTCGCCCACGGTGCGGCTCAGGTACGTCCGCGGCTCGGCGGAAATAAGGCCGCCAGGCGCCCAAGAGTGGTGCTCTTCTAACAGCTGCTCTTCTAACAACTGAGAGACGACTTCGGATGACTGCAAAAGGGAACGCCCGACCGGGCCAGGGAGGCGAACGCCTCAGGCCGCAGCCGGGGGCGGTCGCCCGTTGCGCTCGACCTGGGTGCGCAGGCGGTTGTGGAAGGGGCAGAGGAGCCGCCCGTTCTCCTGGGTGGTGGGACCGCCGGTACCCCAGGTCCAGATGTGGTCGACCTGGCAGTCCTCGATCGGTT
>DASXZJ010000031.1:0-28863 GCA_036502025.1 Acidimicrobiales bacterium
GAGGCGAAGAATTTGGACACGTAAGGGGTGTACATGTATCGATCAATTATCCGATTCGTCCTCCCGCTAATCGCGGTGAGCTCGGTCCTCATGCTGTATCCGGCCAGCGGTGTGGCCAGCGCGAGCAGCAAACCCACTTACACGATCGCGTATGAGGGTCCGCTGTCGGGAGGGAACGCACAGCTCGGCCTGAATATGGAATTCGCGGTTCAGCTGGCGGTAAAGCAGGCCAACTCAGGCAAGACGTTCGGCTCGCTGCCGTTCACGCTGAAGTTCCTGGCCGAGGACGATCAGGGATCGGCGAGCCAGTCGCCCACCGCGGCCCAGGCCCTCATCAACAATTCGAACGTAATGGCAGTGGTCGGACCGGCCTTTTCCGGAGCGACCAAAGCCGCCGAGCCGGCCTTCTCGGCCGCCAACCTGGCCACCGTGAGTCCTTCGGCCACGGAGCCGGACCTGGCCACGCAAGGGTGGAAGAACTTCTTCCGGGTCGTGGCGGATGACAATGCGCAGGGTCCAGGAGATGCGCAGTACGCGGCCAAGGTTTTGAAGGTCAAGAAGGTGTACAGCGTGGACGACGCCAGCGCATACGCGTCGGGTCTGGTGAGTGCGTTCGACACTGCCGCTAAGGGCTACGGCATGACCGTGACGCATCAGACCGCACCGGGCACGACCCAGTGTCAGGCCGGCACCGGCGATGTATCCGAGTACGGCGCGCTGGCCAGCCAGATCAAGGGGAGTGGAGATCCGGCCGTGTTCTACGCCGGGTACTACTGTGACTTTGCCCTACTGGCCAAGGCCCTCAGGACGGCCGGCTACACGGGTCAGCTGATCTCGGATGACGGGAGTCTGGACCCCAAGTTCATTGCCCAGGCTGGGGCCAGCGTGGCCAACAAGACGCTGATCAGCTGCGCCTGCGCCGACCTGACCAAGAGCGCCAGTGCCACATCGTTCGCCTCGCAATTCAAGAGGCTGGCCCACTTCGCCATCGGAACCTACTCGGCCGAAGCGTACGACGCGGCGAACGCGACCATTTCGGTCCTCAAGAGCAAAGGGGCTCACGTCACACGGGCCAAGGTGGTGGCGGGTCTTCGGCATGTCAACTACAAGGGACTGACCAAGACCGTCAAGTTCACCTCCAACGGGGACATCGCCAGCACTGCGGTCTACATCTACCAAGTGAAGAGCGGGAAGATCGCCACCCTCGGTCTGTTGACGTCGTTGGTCAAGTAGCTCGTTTCGACTTCGCCACTACGGCCGGTTCCTTCATTGACCGGGACCGGCCGTAGTGCGGGTCGCCGACCATCGGTGACGGGATAGCTCGGCGATGTGCTTCACCCAGAACTTCTGGAGCCTTCTTATCTCCGGCTTGGCCAACGGGATGCTCTACGCGCTGATCGCCCTTGGCTACACCCTCGTCTACGGCGTTCTCCGGCTGATCAACTTCGCGCACAGCGAGGTGTTCATGAGCGGAGGGTTCGCCGGGTACTTCATCCTCAAGGCGGTAATCGGAACGAGCCAACCCAGTGGGGCGGCCTCGGTCTTCTACGTCGTGCTCGGCACGGCCGGTGGCGCGGTGGGAGGCGCTGCGGTCGCCTTTCTCCTGGAGCGGGTGGCGTATCGTCCGCTGCGCCGCCGAAATGCACCGAGGCTGGCCTTTCTGATCAGTGCCATCGGAGCCTCGTACTTCCTCTACAACCTGGCCGGAAAGGAATTCGGGCGCGACTCGCTCAGCATTCCCGCACCATTCACCAATGGGACGGTGGCCACCGTGTTCGGGGCTCAGATCCAGACCTATTACGTGGTGATCGCCATTGCGACGCTGATAATGCTGGTGACGCTCGATCGCGTCGTGGCGATCACCCGGCTGGGCAAGGGGATCCGCGCCGTGGCCCAAGATGCCGAGACAGCCAGCCTCATGGGAGTGAACATCGATCGGATCATTTCCCAGACGTTCATCATCGGTGGATTACTGGGCGGAGCGGCTGGATTTCTGTTCGGTCTAAGCGCCGGCGTCGTCTACACCATGGGCTTCACTCCGGCTCTGAAGGCCTTCACCGCGGCCGTGCTCGGAGGCATCGGAAATATTCGCGGGGCAGTTATCGGGGGCCTGGTGCTCGGTGTCGCCGAGAACCTCGGCGTGGCCTGCACCCAATCTTCGTGGCGTGATGTGGTCGCATTCGGGATTCTCGTTCTCGTTCTTCTGGTCCGCCCGACCGGGATACTCGGTGAGCGCCTGGGGCGTTCGGCATGAGTCCGGAGCTGGCGGGCCAGAGCACCCGTATCAAGCGGCTTTGGGTGGAGCCGTCGGCCCGTCGCCTGGCCGCGTGCCTCGTCGGCGCCCTAGTGCTGGCCCTGATGACAGGGCCCTCGGGAAGCAGCACCGCCCCGACTTCGGGATTCACCGGCTCCATCTTGAACACCCGCGTCTTCATCTTCCTCGGCCTGGGCGTCGCGCTGTGGCTGCTCATGACCGTCCGGCAGCGCTACGGGGAGCACATACGCGCCGTCAGCGACCGGGTCTCCGCGACACCACGGCGTCTCATGCCCGACCGACGCGTCCGGACGCTCTTCTACGGTGTGCTCCTCGCCGTGGCCATTGTCTACCCGATGTTCCTCTCCAGCTTCTGGCAAGAGGTGTTCGTCGACCAGATCGGCGTGTACGTCCTCTTGGCCATCGGCCTGAATGTCGTGGTGGGTTACGCCGGGCTACTCGATCTGGGCTACATCGCCTTCTATGCGATCGGCGCCTACTCCGCCGCCTACTGGACGGGGGCGCTCCCGGTCCAACCGCCGATTCACCTGACCCCGTTCGTCGCCATCCCCTTCGCCATCCTCACCGCCATGCTGGCGGGCGTCGTGCTCGGGGCACCGACGCTACGGCTGCGGGGCGACTACCTCGCCATCGTCACCCTCGGATTCGGTGAGATCATCGAAATCGTGGCCACCAACCTCGGTGGGGTCACCGGTGGCGCCCAGGGAGTCATCGGCATCAAGCACTTTTCCGTGCATGCCCTCGGCATCAAATACATCTGGGGCATCAGTTCCCTCCCCTACTACTACCTGCTCCTGGTGTTCGTGGTGATCGTCCTCATCGCATTCAGCTCGCTCGAGAACTCACGCGTTGGCCGGGCCTGGGCGGCCATCCGGGAAGACGAGGTGGCAGCAGAGTCGACCGGGATCAATGTGCTCAAGTACAAGGTCATGGCGTTTGCCATCGGCGCCTCGACGTCCGGGTTCGCCGGCATGCTCACCGCGAGCAAGATCGGCTTCATTGAGCCCGGGGACTTCACCGTCCAGCTGTCCATCCTGATCCTCGTGCTCGTGATCTTCGGAGGGATGGGATCACTCCCCGGCGTGGTGCTGGGAGCGGCCTTCCTGCAGTGGGCTCCGCAATATCTGCGAACCCATCCCCTCTTCGGTTTCCAACAGCAGGACCTCTACATCTATCTGGGCGCGCTGCTCGTGCTCATGATGATCTTCAGACCTGAGGGCATGATCCCGTCACGACGTCGACGGCGTGAGATCGGTCTCGCGGAACACGGCATAGGCTCGGCCGACGCCATGCGCGACACCGCGGGTCCAATCACATGAGCCTGAGCGCGATTCCCGCTGCCAGCGCGGTCGGCGACGTCATCATCGAGGTCAATGATCTGACGCTCACCTTTGGCGGGGTGACCAGCCTGTCCGGGGTCACGCTCAACCAGCGCCGCGACGAGATTCTGTCAATAATCGGCCCCAATGGTGCCGGGAAGACGTCGCTTTTCAATTGCCTCACCGGCGTATACACCCCCCAGAAGGGCTCGATCACCTTCCACCCGTCGCCTGGTTCGGCGGAATCCATCGTCGGGCGTAAGCCGAGCCGGGTGAATCAGCTCGGCATTGCGAGGACGTTCCAGGCGAGCCGGCTCTTCAGTGCCCTGACCGCCTTTGAAAATGTAAAGGTCGGCGTGGAGTCCCGCCAGCACACCGGTCCCATCGGCGCGATGCTTCGACTGCCGAGAACCCGACGCGAGGAACGCGATGGTGACGCCAGGGCGGCGGAACTCCTTGACTTCGTCGGCCTCAGCGAGCGCGCCAACGAAGTCGCCAGCTCCCTCCCCTATGGGGACCGCCGGCGTCTCGAAATCGCCCGGGCCCTCGGCACCGAGCCCGAACTCCTGCTCCTCGACGAGCCGGCCGCCGGCACCAACCCGGCCGAGAAAGCCGAATTGGCCGATCTGATCCGCAAGGTCAGCAGCCAGAGGAGCGTTACCGTCCTCCTCATCGAGCACGACATGCGGTTGGTCATGTCTCTGGCGGACCGCATCGTGGTACTGAACTTCGGCGCCGTCATCGCGGCCGGAACGCCGGCCGAGGTGCAGCGCGACCCCGCGGTGATCGAAGCGTACCTCGGCCCCCCGGCCGACGATGAGACCGATGGGGCCCGGCCGCCGCAGGCGACAGCCCCGGAGGAAGGTTGACGTGCTCTTCGAACTGCGCGACATCGAAGTCCGGTACGGGACGATCCGTGCGCTCAAGGGCATCAGCCTCGAGGTTGACGAGGGCGAAATCGTCACGCTGTTAGGAGCCAACGGTGCCGGCAAGACGACCACGCTGCGGACGAGTTCGGGCCTGGTGCGCCCCGCCTCAGGGAGCGCGCGATTCGACGGGCAGGAGATCAGCGGACTCCCCGCGCACAAGTTCGTTTCGCTCGGAATCGGCCACGTGCCCGAGGGACGCCGGATCTTCCCGATGATGACCGTGGTGGAGAACCTCGAGATGGGCGCATATCAGCGGCGGGACAATCTCCGAAGTGACCTGGCCCGGGTCTTCACCATGTTCCCGGTCCTCGAGGAGCGCCGCAAGCAGGAGGGCGGCACGCTTTCCGGAGGGGAGCAGCAGATGCTGGCCATCGGGCGCGCCCTGATGGGCCGCCCCCGCCTTCTGCTGCTCGATGAGCCCTCTATGGGGCTCGCTCCACTCATCGTGAAGCAGATCTTCGAAATCATCCGCGAGATCCGGGAGTCCGGCACGACGATCCTGATTGTCGAGCAGAGTGCCACCCAGGCCTTGCAACTGGCCGACCGTGGGTACGTCCTCGAAACCGGAACCATCGTCATGTCCGGAAACGCCGATTCGCTGCTCCACGACGAGGGCGTCCAGGCCGCCTATCTGGGTGGCGAGGTGGCGCCGCGGGGCTCCACGTAAAGGCTGGCGGCCGGGCGACGTCAGACCGGAGTGAACCCGCGACGGACGATTCCCAGCTTGGCCAGTGCGTCAGAGATGTGCATCTTCACACTGTGTTCGGGAAGGTCCAGGTTCTCGCCAATTTGGCGGTTGGTGCGCCCATCGGCGACCAGATTGAGAACCCTGCGCTCGTGGGGGTCGAGGTCCGCGAGCAGGGGATCCTCCACTGGACCATGACGGAATCGCTCCGTCACGCTTGATACGAGTGCCGGTTCGACCAGCTGGTGGCCCGCTGCTACCTGCCGTATGGCATTCACCAAACTGGCAGGACTGGTCGGCTTGGAGAGGAACCCATCGGCCCCGGCGATGGTCGCAGCCATGAGCGCCTCGTCATCCATGATCCCAGTGAGCATGACGCACTTGACATCTGGACAGTGCGAGCGGATGTCCCGCCCAACTTCCACCCCGTTCCCGTCGGGCAGCTCAACGTCGAGGATGGCCACGTCAGGGTTGGTACTCAAGATCTGGTCCAACGCTTCCCCGACGGTCGACGCCTCCCCGACAACCCTCAGATCATCCGCACCATCAATGATCCTGCGAAGGCCGGCCCGTACTTGATCGTGGTCTTCGAGCAGGAAGACGCTGATCATCGCTTCGCCCACTGCGCTGAACTCTCGGGTGCGGTCAACATTTCAAGATGCCTCGTAGCCTCCAGCTCGTCTCGCGCGAACCCGGCCACCCGCCACGAGCCCTCGTTGTCGAAGGCAAAATTCATTGTATATGGACTGGCGGCGGGTCCAGCGTGACAGGTGTCCCATTGTGAAAAACAGGTGACTAAAGTCACCGTCCTGGCCCAACGAACGTTTGGATCCTGCCAGGACGCTGCCCGCTCGTGCCGTCGGCCGGGGTGGTGTCGTACTTCTTGGCTTCGACACCGCCGTTCCCATTGGCCGTCCCCCCGCACTTGGTCGACGGTGGCTCAGGCAACCCATGGTTGCCTGAGCCGCGCTGTCCGCTCCGCCTCGGCGAGGTCCGGAACATGGGTAGCGTGAAGCGCGCCGATGGCCGAAGGGAGCGAGACGAAAGGATCGCGGTGACGAAAAGAGTGGTCCTGATCACCGGTGCCTCGGCGGGCATCGGGCTGAGCACGGCCGGCGCCCTGCACCGAGCCGGATGGGAGGTGATCGGGGCCAGCCGCCGGGGCAGCGACGCCGAGGCGTGGAACTCCTTGCGCATGGATGTCGATGACGACGACTCGGTCCGTGAGGGAATCGGGCGGGTCGAGGCCGACCACGGGCGGCTCGACGCCCTGGTGGCCGGGGCCGGGTGGGGGCTGGCCGGCCCGGTCGAGCAGACCACGGTGGCCGAGGGCAAGGACCAGTTCGAGACCAACTTCTGGGGCGCCGTGCGCGTCGTGCAGGCGGCGCTCCCGATCATGCGGCGCCAGGGGGGAGGCCGGATCGTCCTGATCAGCTCCATCGGCGGGATGATCGGCATCCCGTTCCAGGCCTTCTACAGCGCCAGCAAGTTCGCTCTGGAGGGTTACGGCGAGGCGCTGGCGTACGAGGTGGCGCCGTTCGGTATCGAGGTCAGCCTGGTCCAACCGGGCAATGTGCGCACCGATTTCACCGGCAGCCGCCGCAAGGTGGCGCCGTCGGCGGGTGGGCCCGGGGACGACCCCTACGCCGACGCGGTGGCCAAGGCGATCGGTCTCATGGAGCGCGACGAGGCCAACGGGGTCCCGCCCGACGATGTGGCGGGCGTCGTCGTCCGTTTGTTGGAGCGTCGCGGCCGGCCGCGCCGGCGCGTCTCGGTCGGGAAGGCGGGTGAGCGGGTGGGGCTCGTCGCCAAGCGGCTCATGCCGTTCCGCACCTTCGAGCGCGCCGCCAAGAGCAGTCTGGGCGTTTGAACGTTCGATGAGCGGTTCGCCTGTACCTGGCCCGCCGTCGGTGGTGGCCGATCCCGGCCAGCTGGCCTCGCTGTGCGACGAGATCGCCGGCGAGGAGTACTACGCCTTCGACACCGAGTTCCATACCGAGCGGACCTACTACCCGCAGCTCGGCCTCATCCAGCTGGGCTGGGCGGGCGGCCGGGTCGCCCTGGTCGATCCGCTGGCTGTCGATCCGGGGCTGCTCGCCCCGCTGTTCTCGGGACCCGGGATCGCCGTGGCGCACGCGGCGGACCAGGATCTCGACATCATCCAGACCGCCTGCGGGGCCGTGCCGGCCCAGGTGTTCGACACGCAGATCGTGGCCGGCTTCCTCGGGATGTCGTCGCCCTCGCTGTCGCGCCTGGTCGACCAGGTGCTCGGCGTCTCACTCCAGAAGGGGGACCAGCTGTCCGACTGGCTGGCGCGTCCCATCTCGGACCGCCAGATGGCCTACGCCGCCGGTGACGTGGCCCATCTCCTCGAACTCCGGACCGTGATGGCGGCCCGGCTGTCGGCCCTCGGCCGGCTGGACTGGGCGATTGAGGAGTGCGGTGACGTTCTCTCCACCCGGCGCCGTTCGGTGGTAGCCGAAGAGGCCTGGTGGAAGATGGGGGACATCCGTCGGCTGTCGACCCGGTCGCGGGGCGTGGCACAGGAGGTCGCCGCCTGGCGGGAGCGCAAGGCGGCCGCGCTGGACCGGCCCCGAAGGAGCGTGCTGTCCGATCTGGCGCTGTTGGTAATCGCCCAGCGGCCGCCCAAGAACCGCGGCGAGCTCCAGGCGATGCGCGGGGTCGACGGGCGGCACCTGGCCAATGGGGGCGCGGCGGAGATCCTCGGGGCCGTGAAGCGGGGACTCGACCTGGCGGGCGGTGAACTGCGACTCCCTCCGGAGGGCACCGACGCCCAGGCGCCGCCGGCCGCAGTGGCGGTGTGCACCGGCCTGGTGCGGCAGATCGCGGACAACCTCTCCTTCGATCAGACCATGCTGGCCACCCGGGCCGATATCGCCAGCCTGCTGGCCGGCGAACCCAGCCGGCTCGACGTCGGTTGGCGCCGAGCCATTGCGGGCGACGCCATCCACCGCCTCATGGCAGGCGACGTGGCGGCGGTGTTCGATCCCGCCGGCCGGTTGCTGCTCGAGGAGCGGTCGTTCCGACCCAGCCCGCTGCCGGGGGATGGGTCCTGAGGTCGTTCCGATCCCAAGGCTGATTCGGCCGCCGTCCTACGGCTGCGGTGCATCGTCCATCAGGATGGCGTCTTGGTCTTGCATGGACAATGGCCGAATGAGACTCGAGCGGCTCGCTCTCGAATGGGGTGCCCGCCGTCAGTTACCTCCAGCCTAGGGAAATAGGCGGTGCACAGAGGCGGGGTGGCAGGCCGGGCCATGATGAAATTCGGAGTGAGTCGGATTTCCGACCCGCTCACCTTTTCGAGGTGATGACAGACCCCTGACCTGCCCTTCCGCATTTGAGTCTCCGAGTGGGTTCGAAATTCCGTCCCACTGCCGAAATTGACCACCGGGCGGGGCAACCGCCGGGGCTGATCCGAGCCGGGATCCCCTAGTTCACGGCCTTGTCACGCCCGGCCCAGTAGGCCTGGCGGAGCTTGTACTTCTGCAGTTTCCCGGTGGCCGTGCGGTCGAGCGCCTCGCGGCGCTCGACGCTGGTGGGCGCCTTGAAGTGGGCCAGCCGCTCCCGGCAATGGGCGATGAGGTCGGCCTCGGATGCCTCACTCCCGGGCCGCAGGACCACCAGGGCCTTGATCGTCTCGCCCCACTTCTCGTCCGGAACCCCGATCACGGCCACCTCGGCCACGGCGGGGTGCTGGTAGAGACAGTCCTCGACCTCGATGGAGGACACGTTCTCGCCTCCGGTGATGATGACGTCCTTCTTGCGGTCCGAGATCACCAGGTGAGCGCCATCGAGATACCCGCCGTCGCCCGTGTGGAACCACCCGTCGGCCAGCGCCGTCGCCGTCTCGGCCGGTTGCTCCCAGTACCCGTCGAAGACGTGGTTGGCGCGGGCCAGCACTTCACCCTCGGGGTCGACGGCGATTTGCACGCCGATGGCGGGTACCCCGGCCCGGCCCAGCAACATCGACCGTTCGATCGGCGACTCATCGTCCCACTCGGCCGGCGCCCGGTTGACCGTGAGGAGAGGAGCCGTCTCGGTCAGCCCGTAGATCTGGATGAACTCCCACCCGAGCTCGGTCTCGATCCGCTCAATGGTCTTCGACGGCGGCGGCGCGCCGGCCACCACGATGCGCACGGTTCCCCGGCCCGGGACCTCCCGGCCCTCGGCCACCCGGGCCGCGGCGGCGTCGAGGACAGCGGCCACCACCGCCGGGGCCGCGCAGAGCAGGGTCACGCCGTGACGCTCCACCCGGGACAGGATCTCCTCGCCATCCACCTTCCGCAGCACGATGTGGGTCCCACCCATCCCGGTCACCGCATACGGCATGCCCCATCCATTGCAGTGGAACATCGGCAGGGTGTGCAGCAGTACATCGCGATCGTTGACCCCGGTGTGCCACCCGAAGGTGACCGCGTTGAGCCAGCAGTTGCGGTGGGTCAGCTGCACCCCCTTGGGCCGGGCCGTCGTGCCCGAGGTGTAGTTGACCGAGCAGGTGCTGTCCTCGTCGGCCGGCCAGGACGCCGGCTGTGCGCCCTCGGGTGCCGGCGCAAACAGGTTGGCGTCCTCGACACCGTCGAGAGCGATCCGGTGGGCCACCTTGATGTCAGCCACCACGTCGGTGAGCTCGGGGTCGTACAGGAGGACGGACGCCCCGGAGTGCTCGACCACGTAGGCGACCTCGTCGGCCGTGAGGCGGAAATTGATGGGGACCAGGATCCGCCCGTACCCGCTGACCCCGAAGTAGGCGATCAGGAACTTGGCCGAATTGGGGCTGACGATGGCCACCCGCTCGCCGTGTTCGACGCCGAGGGCATCGAGCGCCAGGGCCATCCCTCGCGCTCGGGCCTCCAGGTCGGCGTAGGTCAGGGACCCGAGCGAACCGGTCGCTCCCGGCTCGTCGACCGCGGCCACCCGGTCACCGTGCACCAGAGCGGCACGGTTCAGAAAGTCAGCCACTGTCAGCGCGACCCGCATGAGTCCTTCACCCTCCCGTCAACGCGTGCCCCCGGAGGTGACTCTAGTGGACCGCCGCGGCGGCCCTCCTGCCTGCAACAGGGCCTGCGATCAGAAGTGACCCAAGACCGGGTGCGGCACGTAAGGCTTCTCAAGCGCGTCCACCTCGTCGGCGGTCAGCGTGAGCTGCTCGGCGGCCAGGGCATCTTCCAGATGGCCCACCTTCGTCGACCCGACGATCGGAGCGGTGACGCCCGGCTTGGACAACAGCCAGGCCAGCGCGACTTGGGGTGTGGGAACACCCCGGGCGGCCGCGACGGACTGCACCGCGTCGACCACATCGAAGTCGGTCGGTTGCTCGTAGAGGTAGTCGGTGAAGGGGTCGGTGCTCGAGCGGGTGGTGTTGCGCCCTCCGTCCCGGGTGCGCGTGCCGGCCAGCACGCCACGGGCCAGCGGGCTCCAGGGGATGCACCCCACTCCCTGGTCGAGGCAAAGCGGGATCATCTCCCGCTCCTCCTCGCGGTAGATGAGGTTGTAGTGGTTCTGCATCGAGACGAACCGGGTCCACCCGTTCTTCTCGGCCGTGTACTGGGCCTTGGCGAACTGCCAGCTGAACATGCTGCTGGCCCCGATGTAGCGCGCCTTGCCGGCCTGCACCACCTCGTGCAGCGCGCCCATGGTCTCTTCGATCGGCGTCCGGGGATCCCACCGGTGGATCTGGTACAGGTCGACGTAATCCAGCCCGAGGCGCGTCAGGGAGGCGTCGATGCCCGAAAGGATGTGCTTGCGGGACAGCCCGCCGCCGTTCTCCCCCGGTGTCATCGGCATGAACACCTTGGTGGCGATGACGGCCTCGTCCCGGGTGAGGTACTTGCCCACCAGCTTCCCGGTCGCCACCTCACTGGCCCCGCCCGAGTAGGTGTCGGCCGTATCGAAGAAGGTGACGCCACCCTCCACGGCGGCCCGAATGATCGGCTCCGCGGCATCCTCGTCAATCACCCAGGGGCGCTCGCTGTTGTTGCCGAACCCCATCATGCCCAGACACACCCGTGAGACCCGGAGGCCCGACGTTCCCAAATTGACGTAGTTCATGTGTTGACCTCGCTGTGGACGCCGCCGCGGTGGCGGGGCACCCAACGGCTTACCAGACGCGATCCCGCGGTCGTGCGGTCCGAGCCGCGAGGGAGATCAGAACTAGGTGATGAGCGAGTCGCCCAGGCCGGTGAGCACGTTGCCCAGGCCTCCGACCACGCCCGAGGTGACCGGGGTGAGCACCGGCAGGGTGCCGCTCAGTCCGGTGCCGGCGGTGTTCACCGTGGTGCCCACCGTCGTCACCAAGTGGCCGACCAGATTGACGACCGGTGTCAACAGCGATCCCGAAGTCCCCGTCGGTGCTGTAGGAGTCGTGCCGCCGCCACCGGTTGGCTTGCCGCCCCCGGTCGGGTTGTCGCCGCCGGTCGGGTTGTCGCCGCCGGTGGTTTGACCAGAAGTCACGACATCGATCAGTGTCGCGCTCGGGCTGCCGCCACCGTGACTGGAGACCGTAGGCACACTGGTCACCGGGGTCGGAGAGATGGGCTGCGTTGGCGGTGGCGTGGTCGTCGGCGTCGTCGGCGGCAGGGTCGTAGGCGTGATGGCATTGAGACCTGGCGACTTCGTCCCCGGCTTCCCGATCCCCGTCACGAGGCCGACGGCGATCAACACCGCCGCCGCCACGCCGCTGACCGTGGCGAACAGGCGGTTGCGGCTCTGGCTCTGCTGGCGCAGGTGCGTGGTGGTCAGGTGACCCGCCGAGGGGCCCGCCGCCAGGGGCACCAGAGGTGCCCGGGGCGACGTGCCACCAAACAGCGTGTCGTTCCGGGCCGGGGCCACCTGGGCCACGGGCTTGCCGAACTCCCGAGAGCGGAAGAGTTCTTCCAGGGTCGTGATGCTCTCAGCGTCTCTTACTTCGGACATCGACCCCTCCTTCCTCCGTCGGATCAGTCCGTTGCTAAGTCTGACAGGGCTTGCGCCCCTTCAGTGGGTCAGGGTTTGCGCCCCTCCCCCCTATCCCTCCGTCTCGCTGTGACGGATCGGGTGACCTACGACCTTGCGCTGGCGGCGAGCCGCCATGGTCAGAACCAAGCCCACCAGGAGCGCCATCAGGGCGATGGCCAGCTCGAGGACGAACGGGGCTCCGGTGAAGGCCAGGGCACCAGTCGGCTTGGCCGGCGTGGTGGTCGTGGCCAGCGTGACCGGGCCGGTAGGCCCAGTGGGCGTGGTGATCGCCGTGACTGTCGGCTGCGGGCAGGAAGCGCTGGCGCTCCCGCCAAGGGCGGCCTCGATGCCACAGATGGTGATCGGGAGGCTCACGCCGGATCCGGGGCTGCCGATGCCGATCGGGATGCCCGTGCCACCGCTACCGGTGCAGGTGCCGGTGGCCGTACCCTCGAGAGCGGCGGTCACGGCGCAGACCGTCACCGGGCCGCTGATCGGAAGCACGCCGGTCTGGGTCGGAGCCACATGGCTCGGCTCACAAGCATTGCTGGCGGTGCCATCGATGGCGACCACGATGCTGCAGGCGTTGACCGGGAGCACACCGTCGATCGGCGCCGACTGGGTCAGCGTGTTGACCGGCAGACCCTTGGTCAGGCTGAAGGCCGAGCTCGGCATGCAGCTACCGGTGCTCTTGCCGTCGATCTGCACGATGACGCCGCAGATGCCGGCCGGCACGAACAGGTCGGCCAGCTGGCCGGACTGGTGGATCGTGTCGGGGTTGGTCGGGCAGTCGGCCGAGGCGCTGTCGGCGATCTCGACGATCACGTCACAGACGGTGACCGGCACGTCGGCGTCGATCAGGCCCTTCTGGGTGGTCGTGCCGTTGGTGCCGGCCGTGTTGCACGCGCTCGAGGTGTTGCCGACCAGGCCGACGTCGATGGCGCACAGGGTCACCGGAACGGCGGCGTTGATAAGGCCGTCCTGGGAAGTCGAGGCGGTCGAGGTCGTGGTGTTCAAGCCGAGGGCCGAGGCGGCCGCGCCCAGCAGGCCGATCGCGTTGTCCTGGGCTGTGATCGGCACGTTGATGTTGCCGATGGCACCCAACTGGTTGATGCCGACCGAGGTCGTCGAGCAGCTGCTCTTGGCGTCGGCGAGGACGCCGGCCGAGATGGAGCACGCGTTGACCGGAGCGGTCACGTTGGCCAAGGGGCTCTTCTGCGTGGTCACGTTGGAGCCGGTCGACGAGTTGAGGCCCGGCAGCAGCATCCCGGCGATCTCGTTACCGAGCAAGGTGATCGGCAGGGAGATTGAGAGCGGGAGGGCCACCAGCGGCGCCAACGGGTTGGAGGGCGTTGTCGCCTTCGCCGTGGACTTGGGCGTCACGGCCGCGGTCGGGTGGGTTACCGCCACCGTGGTGGTGGTGACGCTGGGCGCCGAGACGGACGCGGCGCCGGCCCCGGAAGGCACGATGCCAACGAACAGTGTGGCTGCTAGCAACACACCGCCGCCGATTGCCCCCAGTGATTTACGACTTATCCGCCTCAAGGCGTGCTCCTTATGTTTGGGTACCAGAACTGCTTATTTGTTTCTTATACGTGAGGGAACGGTCCAGAACCCGCGTCCTACGCTCCACTTGCCCATTTGTTTACCAGCCAAACCCGCCGACGCCCACTTGTCGGAGCGCCACCAGGCACGGAAACTATTCCTGTGATCGCTTGAAATACCTGCTCAGCGTCTCCTCTTGTTGCTGGTATGAAGATCCTATGTCAGATCCGTAGAGGGCCATTGGTTCTTCGAGCATCCGCTCGAAGGTCAACTTACAGACCGGCTGTCCGTTTTCGACCATGAAGGGGACGTCGTGCGCCCGGACCTCGAGGGCGGCCCGCGAGCCTCGGAACCGCCGGTTGGGGTCGAAGCCGAACCCGGGATCGAAAAATCCTGCGTAATGGGTCCGCAATTCGCCGCTGGTCGGGTCGTACGCCGTCATCTCGGCGGCCAGGTAGGGCGGGATGCTCACAGCTTCATGCGACATCAAGAGGTAGAAGCGCTTGGGGGACAGGACGAGGCGGTCGCCGTCCTCCCGGTAGACGGCGTCCCAGAACGGGCGGGGATCCGTCTCGCCGGACGAGGTGAGATCAAGCAGCGGGGCGCTGTCGCGGGTGCTGTGGCCCACCCGCCCCTGCTCGTCGCCGTGGAGATCCAGGCCGAGGAAGAGACCGTCGGAGAGGACCAGGTCGTCGGGAGGCACCGGTTCCCCGGACCGGAAGAGGATCGGCTCGGCGCGGTGGGCCTCCCGCACCTCGTCGTCGCTCAGCCAGGGCCGTCCGATGGAGAGGCGGAGCTGGTTGAGGGTCAGATCCTCCCGTACCCGCACGGCGAAGGAGAGCGGAACGACCTCCAAATAGAGAGGACCCCGGTAGCCCGGAGCCACCTCGTCGAAACGGTCGCTGTGGTCGGTGATGACGCGGGTGAACACATCGATGCGCCCGGTGGAGCTCTTCGGGTTGGCCTTGCCGCGCAGCCCGGCCGGGAGATCGAGCCGTTCCTTCAATTCGATCAGGTAGGGGCAGCGGGCTTCGAGCATGGCCCCGTCGCCGCGCAGGTCGATCTCGTCGAGGATGTAGTCCTTCAACTTGCGCTCGACCGAGTCCTCGCCCGGCAGGAAGCTGCAGCGGATGCGCAGCGCGCGCTCCCCGAGGCGGAGGTCGAGGCTGGCCGGCTGCACGTTGCCTTCGGGGATGTTGAAGCGCCCGGCATCGATGTAGCCGGCCCGGATGGCCCGCTCGAGGAGCTGCCCCGGGAGGACCCCTTCGGCGCTGGGATGGAGGCTCAGGACCATGGGGCGGGTGCCTCGCGACAAGGGGCGGACTGGTTCACGCTTGGAGCAAAGCACATGGCCCGGCGCCGTGAAAGCCCCGATGTGGCCAAACGGCGAGTGCGCTTGTGGATGACCTGGGGACAGCCGGAGGTGACACACGGGTTTCCTAGCACGCCTCGATTATCCACAGGGGTGCCGACGCTGCGTCGGGGCGATTCGGAGCGGGCCAGGCAGCTGGTCCTAAACTGACGCCGCGTCAGATTCCCGGGCCAGGCGCGACCCGACCCGTTCGACGGAGGTTCCATGCTCGACTACGTGATCCGATCCGGCACCGTAATCGACGGCCGCGGGGGACCGGCCCGCCAGGCCGACATCGGTATCGAAGGCGGGCGCATCGTCGAGGTCGGGAACATCACGGCCGCCGGGGCGGTCGAGCTGGACGCGACCGGACTGATGGTGGCGCCGGGCATCGTCGACCCGCACACCCACTACGACGCGCAGCTCTTCTGGGACCCTTCCGCCTCGCCCTCCAATCTGCACGGCGTCACCACCGTCATCGGGGGGAACTGTGGCTTCACGCTCGCGCCCATCAACAGTGAGGACGCCGACTACATCCGCCAGATGATGGCCAAGGTCGAGGGGATGCCGTTGCCCGCGTTGGAGAACGGGGTGCCGTGGAACTGGTCGACCTTCGCCGAGTACCTGGGCGCGCTGGAGGGGAACCTCGGCGTCAACGCCGGCTTCCTGGTCGGCCACTGCGCCCTGCGCCGCAAGGTCATGGGCGCGGCGCGGGCCGAGGAGGTGGCCACCGACGAGGAGATCGCCGCCATGCGCGCGCTGCTGGCCGAGTCGTTGGACGCCGGCGGCATGGGCTTCTCCTCCTCGCAGTCGCGCACGCACTCCGACGGTGACGGGCGCCCGATCACCTCGCGCTTCGCCGACCGCCGCGAGATGCTGGCCTTCTGTGAAGAGGTGGCGGCCCACGAAGGGACGACCCTGGAGTACATCACCAACGGCTGCCTCGACGCCTTCAGCGACGAGGAGGTGGACCTGATGACCACCATGAGCGTCACCGCGCAGCGTCCCCTTAATTGGAACGTCCTCACGGTCGACGCCCGCTCGGCCGACCGCATCGGCCACCAACTCGGCGCCTCGAGCCGCGCCAGCGCGGCCGGCGGGCAGATCGTGGCCCTGACCATGCCGACCCTGGTGCCGATGAACATGAGCTTCCGCACCCACTGCGCCCTGTTCCTGATCCCCGGCTGGGGTGACGTCATGGGCCTGCCGCTGGCCGAGCGGATGCAGCAGCTGGCCGATCCCGCCGTGCGCGCCCTGCTGGACGAGCGCGCCCACAGCAAGGAGGCGGGCGTGTTCCGGGGCCTGGCCCGCTGGGGCACCTACGTCATCGGGGACACCTACGCCGAGGCCAACCAGGGCTGCGCGTTCCGCACGGTGGCGGAGATCTCGGCCGAACGGGGCACGCCGGACTTCGACACCCTCCTCGACGTCGTGCTGGCCGATGAGTTGCGCACCGTCCTGTGGCCCAACACCGACGACGGGGACGAGAAGACCTGGGAGATGCGGGCCGAGATCTGGAGCGATCCCCGAGCCATGGTCGGCGGGTCGGACGCCGGCGCCCACCTCGACCGCATGTGCGGTTCGAACTACCCGACCGCGTTCTTGGAGGACTGCCTGCGCGGCCGGAAGCTCGTGCCGGTCGAGAAGGCGGTGCACATGATGACCGGCCAACCCGCCGCGCTCTTCGGCTTGCGCGACCGCGGGCTGCTGGCCGAGGGGTACGCCGCCGACCTCCTGGTCTTCGACCCGGCCACGGTGGGGTCGGACCCGGCCCGTCTGGTGCACGACCTCCCGGGCGGCGCGCCGCGCCTCATCGCCGGCTCCAAGGGCGTGGTGCGCGTGCTGGTGAACGGCGTCGAAACGGTGCGCGACGGGGAGCCCACGGGCGCGGTGCCGGGCACGCTGCTGCACTCGGGCCGGGACACCGCCTCGGTCATTCCCGCCCCGGTCTGAGCCGCCCGACCCGCTCCGGGCCCCGGATTTGGGCCGAGTAGCCTGCCCCCTACCGTGTCGTCCATCACCCCTATCGACGAGGATGTCCTTCCCACTGGCCCCACGCCGCCAGCGCGGCGCCGGAGCTGGCTGCGCGAGGCCGCCGTGGTCGTGGTGGTCGCGCTGGTGGTGGCGCTGCTGCTGCGCACCCTGGTGGTGCAGACCTTCTACATCCCCTCGGGTTCCATGGAGCCGACGCTCAAGATCGGCGACCGGATCCTGGTCAACAAGCTCAGCTACCACTTCCACGGCGTCCACCGGGGCGACATCGTGGTGTTCTCCCGGCCCCCACTGGAGAACTGCGGCGGCCCCGAAGTCAACGACCTGGTGAAGCGGGTCATCGGCCTGCCCGGTGAGAAGATCTCGCTGACCGCTGCGGCCGGGGGCAGGAGCTACGTGGTCATCAACGGGAAACGGCTGGACGAGACCTGGCTCCCCTCGTCGGCCCAGGGCTCGACCTTCCAAGGCCCGGCGGGTCCCGCCTACAACCTCTCGCATCCCTACGTGATCCCGGCCAACCACTACTTCGTCATGGGTGACAACCGCACCGAGTCCTGCGACAGCCGGTACTGGGGCCCGATATCGAAGTCCCTCATCGTGGGCAAGGTCGAGGTCCGGGTGTGGCCCATCACCTCGTTCAAGATCTTCTAATTCCGTAATTGCGGCTGCAACGCGGGGAGCGGGCTCGTGGACACGGCCCTGCCCTATGGCAACCCGGGTCCTGACGGTACGATTTCGGCGTCCGTTCGCGGGCAGAAAGGGAACCGATGGTCCTGAGTCGTGACGAGGGCACCCCACCCCGCCACGCCGGCTCGACGCCGACGTCGGTGCCTGACATCGCGCGCGCCCTTCGTGCCGCCCGCCAAGGCGAGGGATTCGATGTGCCGGCGGCCGCCGAGCGGGCCGGCCTGTCCGCCGACGACGTCGAGGCCCTGGAGAGCGGGATCGTCGGTCGGCTGCACGACCGGGTGGAGACGCTGCGCTCGCTGCGGCGCTACGCCGACTCGCTCGGGCTCCCCGGCTCGGACTACGTCATGACCACCATCGCCCGGTGGCCCGCGCCCCTCGGGGCCCTGGCCCGCAACGGTGACACCGGCGCCCTCCCCGTGGTGTCGGTGTCCACGGCGCCCGCCGGCGGCCACTCCCCGGCCGAGGTCTGGCCGGGGGAGCGCACCGGGGTGACCGACTTCACCATCACCGGCATGGTGGGACCCGCCGTGCCGGTACAGGTCACCGAGAACGACACGGGCCAGGTGCCGGTCTTCGACACCGGCGAGATCCCCGCCGTCCGCTCGGGGGCGCCGACCATCCTCAAGGTGCTGGTGGCGGTGGTGGCCCTCCTGGTCGTGCTCGGCGGCGTCGGCCTGGCCGAGCACTCGCACGTGGCGGGGTGGGCCAAGGACGTCCGGGCCGACACCTCGCGCTGGTACACCGACGCTACCCGCGCTGTCGGCCTGACCCACAAGCCGGCGGCCAAGCCTCCGGCCGCGGTGGCGGGACACCCGGTCCTGCCCAAGGTCGACATCGTGCAGAACACCGGGGCCAACGGGGTGACCTTCAACGTCCACGCCACGTCGTTCAACGTCAAGGTCGCCGCCTACGTGCATCCCTGTTGGATCCAGGTGACCGATGTCGGCCACTTCGCCCCGGTCTACTCGGGCGTGCTGGCCGGCGGGCAGACCAACACCTACACCGTCACGCAGTCGACCACCGTCGAGACGGCCAGCGGATCGGGGCGGGTCTTCGTCTACTGGCACGGCAAGTTCATCGGGTTCTACTTCCCGACGAAGGTGCCCTACACCATGACCTTCAACGCCGTCGGCTGACGGCGGCGCCGGTCACTCCCGCTACTCCTCGTCGTTCTCCGCCGTCACCCGGGCCACCGCGGCGACCGACTGTCCCTCGTCGAGGTTCATGACCCGCACCCCGGTGGCGTCGCGGCCCTGGGAGGCGATCTCGCGCGCCGCGGTGCGGATGACCACCCCGCCCGAGGACACCAACAGGATCTCCTCATCGAGCCCGACCATGAAGGCGGCCACCACCGAGCCCCGCCGGCCGGTCAGGCGGATACCCCGGACTCCCTGGCCCCCGCGGGCCTGGCGGTTGAAGCGATCCAGCTTGGTGCGCTTGCCGTAGCCGGCGTCGGTGACCAAAAGGATGTCGGTGTCGTCGGCCGCCACGTCGCACGAGACGACGATGTCGTCGGGCTTGAGGCGGATGCCCCGGACCCCGGCGGCGTCGCGGCCCATGGCCCGCACGTCCTCCTCGTTGAAGCGGATGGTCATGCCGTTGCGGGTCACCTCGAAGATGTCGTCGCGGCCCGAGGTGGCCACCACGCGCACCAGCTCGTCTCCCTCGCGCAGGTTGATGGCGATGAAGCCCTCCCGCCGGGACTTGTCGTACTCGCTCATGGCCGTCTTCTTGACCTGGCCCCGTGCGGTGGCGAAGACCAGGTACTGATCGGGCGAGAACTCACGGGTGGCGATGATGGCCTGGATCGACTCGTTGGGGGCCAGCGGCACCAGGTTGATGGCGGCCGTGCCCTTGGCCGTGCGCTCCTTGACCGGGATCTCGTGCCCGCGCAGGCGGTAGACCTTGCCGTGGTTGGAGAAGAGCAGGAGGTAGGTGTGGGCCGAGGTGTGCACGACCTGGCTGACCAGATCCTCCTCCTTGAGCCGCGCCCCCTGGACCCCGCGCCCGCCCCGGCCCTGGGTGCGGAAGGCGGCGGCGGCCACCGACTTGATGTAGCCGCCCTTGGTCATGGTGACCACAATCTCCTCGTCGTCGATGAGGTCCTCGACCCCCATCTCGCCGGGGTCGTGGGTGATGATGCTGCGACGCGGGTTGGCGTGGCTGTCGCGGATCGCCGTCATCTCGGTGGCGATCACGTCGCGCAGTTTGGTGTCGTCGGCCAGGATGGCCTCGAGCTCCGCGATGGTCTCGAGGAGCTTGGCCATCTCGTCCTGCAGCTCGGTGCGGCCGAGGCGGGTCAGCCGGCCCAGCGTCATGTCGAGGATGTGGGTGGCCTGCTCCTCGCTGAAGTCGAACGGGGTCGCCATCAGGGCCGCGCGCGCCGCCGGGCGGTCGTCCGAGCCGCGGATGGTGGCGATCACCTGATCCAGCATGTCGATGGCCTTGAGCAGGCCCTCGACGATGTGGGCCCGGTCGCGGGCCTTCTTGAGGCGGAACTCCGAGCGCCGGGTGATGACCTCGATCTGGTGGTCGATGTAGTAGCCGAGGGCCTGGGCCAGGTTGAGCGTGCGCGGCACCGAGTCGACCAGGGCCAGCATGTTGACGCCGAAGCTGGTCTGCATCGGCGTCTGCTTGAAGAGGTTGTTGAGGACCACGTTGGCGTTGGCGTCGCGCTTGAGCTCGATGACCAGGCGGGGCTCCTGGTTGGCCGACGCGTTGCGCAGCTCGCTGATGCCGTCGAGGTCGCCGGCGCGGACCAGGTCGGTGATCTTCTGCTCAATGACTTCGACCGAGGTCTGGTACGGGAACTCGGTGACCACGATGCGGTCGCCCACCCGACCCTCTTCGATCTCCGCCACGGCGCGCATCTTGATGGAGCCGCGCCCGGTCCGGTAGGCGTCGAGGATGCCCTGACGGCCCAGGATGAGGGCGCCGGTCGGGAAGTCCGGGCCCTTGACGAACTGCATCAGATCGTCCGGCGTGGCCTCGGGGTTGCGCAGGACGTGGATGGCGGCGTCGATGACCTCGCCCATGTTGTGGGGCGGGATGTTGGTGGCCATGCCCACGGCGATACCGGTGGAGCCATTGACGAGCAGGTTGGGGAAGCGGCCGGGAAGGACGACCGGCTCCTCGTCGGAGCCGTCGTAGTTGGCCGCCATGTCCACCGTCTGCTCGTCGATGTCGGCCATGAGCTCGAGGGCGAGCGGCGCCAGGCGGCACTCGGTGTAGCGCATGGCGGCCGGGCCGTCGTCGGGGCTGCGCCCGCCGAAGCTGCCGTGGCCGTCGACCAGGGGGTGGCGGAGGGAGAACTCCTGGACCATACGGGCCAGGGCCTCGTAGATCGACGAGTCACCGTGGGGGTGGTAGGTCCCCATGACGTCGCCCACCACCTTGGCGCACTTGTTATGGGGACGGTCGGGACGCAGGCCCCGGTCGAACATGGAGTAGAGGATGCGGCGCTGCACCGGCTTGAGCCCGTCACGCACGTCGGGCAGGGCGCGCGAGACGATGACCGACATGGAGTACTCGAGGAACGAGCGCTCCATCTCCTCTTGGATCTCGATCGGCTCGATGTAGCCGATCACCGGGTTGTCGCCGTCGCCGGGGGGCGCGCCGGCGCCCCCGCTGCCCCGCCCGCCCGCTCCCCCGCGCCCTGCTCCGCCGCGCGTCGACTGCCGTGCCATGTGCTCTACGTCCTAACTTTGTGGTGGCTAGATGTCGAGGAAACGGACGTCTTTGGCGTTCGTCTGAATGAAGTGGCGACGCAGCTCGACGTCGTCACCCATGAGGATCGAGCAGACCTCGTCGGCCAGCGCCGCCTGTTCCACGTTGATCTGGAGGAGCGAGCGCAGCGAGGGGTCCATCGTCGTATCGCGCAGCTCGCCGAAGTCCATCTCCCCCAGGCCCTTGAGCCGGTTGAACTCGTGCTTGTGGTCGGGGTGCTCGGCCAGGAAGGCCGCTTTGGCGGCCTCGTCCTTGAGGTAGATCTTTTCCTTGCCGACCAGGGTGGAGAACAGCGGGGGCTGCGCCACGTAGACGAAGCCGCCCTCGACCAGCGGCTTCATCTGGCGGAAGAAGAAGGTGAGCAGCAGCGTGCGGATGTGGCTGCCGTCCACGTCGGCATCGGCCAGGAGGATCACCTTGTGGTAGCGGATCTTGTCGACGTCGAACTCCTCGGCCAGGCCGGCGCCGATGGCCGAGATCAGGGCCTGGATCTCGGCGTTCTTCAGCATCTTGTCGATGCGGGCCCGCTCGACGTTGAGGATCTTGCCCCGGATGGGCAGGATGGCCTGGGTGTGCGGGTTGCGGGCGTCCTTGGCCGAGCCGCCGGCCGAGTTCCCCTCCACGATGAAGAGCTCCGATTCGCGCGGGTCGCGCGACGAGCAGTCGGCCAGCTTGCCCGGCAGGCCGGCGCCGTCGAGGGCCGACTTGCGCCGGGTCAGGTCCCGCGCGCCCTGGGCCGCCATGCGGGCCCGGGCGGCCTGGGTCGACTTCTGCACGATCTGGCTGGCTTCGCGCGGGTTCTCCTCGAGCCACTCGTTGAGCTTCTTGTTGGTGCTCCGCTCGACCAGGGAGCGGATGGAGACGTTGCCCAACTTGGCCTTGGTCTGCCCCTCGAACTGGGGGTCCCGCAGCCGCACCGAGATGATGGCCGTCAGGCCCTCGCGAATGTCTTCCCCCTTGAGGTTCTCCTCTTTCTCCTTCAAGAGGTTGCGGGCGCGGGCGTAGCGGTTGACCCCGTTGGTCAGGGCCTTGCTGAACCCCTCGACGTGCATGCCGCCCTCGATGGTCGAGATGCCGTTGGCGAAGGAGTGGATCGACTCGTGGTAGCCGGTGTTCCACTGCAGGGCGATTTCGACCTCTTGTCCCTCCTCGGCCTCGTCGAAGGAGGCCACCTTGCGGAAGAGCGACTCCTTCGAGGCGTTGAGGTGCTTGACGAAGTCGACGATGCCGCCGGCGTACTTGAACGTCGTCTTGACCACCGGGTCGGCGCGCTCGTCCGTGAAGCGGATCTCCAGGCCCTTGTTCAAGAAGGCCATGATCTGCATCCGCTCGGTGATGGTCTGGGCCCGGAACTCGGTCTCGTCGAACACGGTGGCGTCGGGCCAGAAGGTGACGGTGGTCCCGGTGCGCGGCTCCCCGGTGCTGCGGTCCTTGGGGGACGGGCCGGTCGCGGTCATCTTCTTCTTGAGCTTGCCGCCCTTCTCGAATTCGGCCTCCCAGTGCTGACCGTCCCGGTCGACCTCCAGCACGAGGCGGGAGGACAGCGCGTTGACCACCGAGATGCCGACGCCATGGAGCCCCCCGGAGACCTGGTAGCCCTTGCCGCCGAACTTGCCCCCGGCATGCAGGGTGGTCAGGACGATCTCGGCCGTCGACTGCTTGGGGTACTTGGGGTGCGGGCCCACGGGGATCCCGGCCCCGTCGTCGACGACCCGGCAGCCGCCGTCGGCCAGCAGGGTGACGTCGATGCGGGTGGCCCGGCCCGCCATGGCCTCGTCGACCGAGTTGTCGACCACTTCCCACACCAGGTGGTGGAGACCGCTCGGACCGGTCGATCCGATGTACATCCCCGGGCGCTTCCGAACCGCCTCGAGGCCCTCCAGAATGGTGATATCGGCTTCGCCATAGGAACCGTTATCCGGTACCTCAACCTTTATTGCCACAGGCGCGCCCTTTCAAAACAACTGTCTTCGAGGTGCACATCGAATCCCCGAACAATGTGCCCCCGGTCTTCTGATGTGAACGATCCATCCTACCCGACGGCGACCCCTTTTCAGACGTAATGAACGGTCGCGCCGGGGCCTTTTACGGGCGCTGAACGACGACCTCGATCCGCTCGATCGTGGTGTCGCCCAGCTGGCGTATCCGGGCCAGGATTCCCTCGGATTCCATCCGCGCCCTGGTCGCCCAGGCCGGGTGGTCCACCCCCACCACGAGCGCCTGGCCCTGCAGCCGGACCGGGTGCAGATGACCGGCGAATTCGGCTCCGACCACCTCCTCCCAGCGGGTGAACACCAGCTCCAGCGTCGCCGTCGAGGGCGAGGACCCGATGCGCCCCAGGACCTGGCCCAGCGAGGACCCGACCGGCTGCGGGCCGGCGTCGGGCCCGCCCGGGCGGCGGCGGCGGCCCGCGGTCACTGGGCCCCGCTCACGAGCCCAGACCGATCTGCTGGATCGGGACGGTGTGGGCCACGGTGATCCCCGCCGGCAGGGGCACCGCCGTGGTGAGGATGGACTGGCCGGGCGGGAGCTCGGCCACCAGGGCCCGGCTGCGAGCCGGGTCCAGCTCGGAGAACACGTCGTCGAGCAGCAGGGTCGGGGTGAGCGGGGTCCGTTCCACCACCAGCTGGTGGATGCCGATGCGCAGGGCCAGGGCCAGGCAGCGCTGCTCGCCCTGGGAGGCGTGGGTGCGGGCTTCCCGGCCGTCGATGCTGAGGAGCACGTCGTCGCGGTGGGGGCCGACCGTGTTGACCCCGCGCCGCAGGTCGTCGGCCCGAGACGCGCCGAGGGCGTCGAGCAGGTCGCCCTCCCAGCTGCGGGTGTAGCGCTGGGCCACCACCACCTGGTCGCCCATCCCGGCCAGCCGGCTGTAGGCCGGCCCGACGAACCCGTCGAGGGCGACCAGCAGCCGCTCGCGGGCGGTCACCAGGATCTTGCCGGCGTCGGCCAACCGCTGGTCCCACACGTCAAGGGTGGTGGCCACGTCACCGCCCACCCGACCGCCGGCCTGGCGGAGCAGGGCGGCCCGTTGGCTCAGGACGCGGTCGACCTCGTCGGCCGCCCGGGCCCCCTCGGCATCGACCAGCGCCAGGGTGTCGTCGAGCAGTTGGCGGCGGCCTCCGGGGCCGCCGCTCACGATGACCAGATCCTCGGGCGAGAAGATGGTGCACGGCGTGGCGGCGGCCAGGTCCTTGCGCGCCGAGGCGTTCTTGCGGTTCACCTGGGTGTGGCTGCGCCCGGCCGGCACGATCTCGGACTCGACCAACGTGGGCGACGTGGTGTCGCCGTTGTGGAGTTCGGCCCGGATGATGGCGCGGGTGGCGGCCCCGCCGGCGTTCTTGCGCACCATCGCCTCGCGCGGCGCGCCGCGGAAGGAGCGATTGGTGGCGAGGTACACCATCGCCTCGAGCACGCTCGTCTTGCCCGTCCCGTTGGCCCCGGTGATCACTGTCGTCCCCTCGGCCTCGGGGGTGAAGGTGGCGGCGGAAAAGACGCGGAAGTCGACCAGCTCCAACCGGCGCAGGCTCACCGCGACCTCATCGGGGCCCGCCGGGTCGGCTCAGGAAACCCGCACCGGCATGAGGAGGTAGCGGAAGTGATCGTCCTCGGCTCCCCGCACGGTGGCGGCCCGCGACGCGTCGGCCGACTCGACGATAACCTCGTCGCCCAGCACCGCTTCGACGCCGTCGATCAGATAGGCCGGGTTGAAAGCGATGATGAGGTCCTCTCCGCTGAAATCACCATCGACCGACTCGGACGCGTCGCCCACCTCCTGACTGACCACCGTCAGGTCGACCCCGCCGGCCCGCATGGACAGCCGCACCGGGGTCGTATTGTCCCGCACCAGCAGCTGCACCCGGCGCAGGGCGGCCAGGAAGGATTCCTTCCCGAGATGGAGCTTGTTCGGGTAGTGGTCCGGGATGAGCTGGTTGTAATCGGGGTAGCGGCCCTCGAGCAGGCGGGTGCTGATCTGAACCCTGCCCTGCCAGAAGGTGATCTCGTTGGCGCTGGCCGCCACGCCGACGGTCTTGCCGTCGGACTCCTCACCGGCGGCCTTGGCCGGCAGTCTTTGCAGTTCGGCCAGGGCGCGGGCCGGCACCAGCAGGTCCTCCTGGCCCGGCAGGGCGGGCACGCCCGGCAGGTCGCGCAGCGCCATGCGGTACGAGTCGGTGGCCACCATACGGATCGATCCCTCGACCCGCGACAGCAGGACCCCGGTGAGCAACGGGCGGGCGTCGTCGTGGGAGGCGGCGCGCACCACCTGGCGCACCGCTTCGGACAGCGCCGACTCGGGCAGCTTGGTGGTCGCCTCGGTCGTCCGCCCGACGGCCGGGAACTCGACCACCGGGTAGGTGCGCAACTTGAAATTCGAGCGGGCGGCCGAAATGGTGACGTGGTCGTCGTCGTGGGCGAAGGTCACCGCGCCCGGCTCCAGCCGGCGCACGATGTCGGTGGACAGCCGCGAGGGGACGACACACGTTCCGTCCTCGATCCCGATCACCTCTTCGGTCACCAGGATGGTCAGGTCCAGATCCGTGCCGGTGACCGAAAGCACATTTCCGCTGCACGACAGCAGGAGGCCGGACAGCACCGGGGACGAGGTGGCGCGAGCGCCGACAGCCCGGCCGGCAGTGGCCAACATCTCGACGAGTGCATCGCGCTCGGACCTGAACTTCACGCCAGCGTGTCCTTTCGGCTTCGTCCCCACCTATATGGATGAGGGATGGAGAGAGGTTTGTCTAGTAAAGGTAGTAAGGCCTGTGGATTGTGGATGACCATCCCCTGACCCTGGTGGCAGCTCGAGTCGTTCTCCCCATGCCTATGTGGGTGACAGCTTGTCGCGGCGCGTGTCATTTGGGTGACGGGAGCGGGGTGGGGATGACGGGTCACGCTATCCCCAGAACGCGTCGGGTTGTCCACAATCACACGGGGCGTCGCCCACACGACTGTCCACATGCTCAGGCCACCTGCTCAGGTGCCGCCGCGGACCTGCTGGATGAGTCCGGTGACCTGCTCGTAGATCTGACGGCGTTCCTGCATCTGGCCGGTGATCTTGTCGACGGCGTGGATGACGGTGGTGTGGTCGCGCTTGCCGAAGACGCGGCCGATGGCCGGATAGCTGTAGTCCGTGAGCTCGCGCACGAGGTACATGGCGACTTGGCGGGCGGTGACCAGAGGCCGGGTGCGGCTGGGCCCGCAGATGGCATCGATGGAGAAGCCGTAGCTCGATGCGGTGGCCTCGAGGATCATCTGTGGCGTTATGCGCCGAGGTTCGCCCGCCAGGACGATGTCGGACAGGACCCGCTCGGCCTGGGCCAAGGAAATGGGCTCCTTGTTGAGCTTGGCGAAGGCGCAGATCCGGGTCAGCGCCCCCTCGAGCTCCCGGATGTTGTTCTTTACGTGGGTGGCGATGAATTCGAGGACGTCGTCGGGGACCACCTGGTGCTCGCTGTCGGACTTGGAGCGCAGGATGGCCAGGCGGGTCTCGAGGTCGGGGGGGTCGATCTCGGTGATGAGGCCGGAGAGGAAGCGGCTGCGGAGGCGGTCCTCGAGCGTCTCGATCGACTTGGGCGGGCGGTCCGAGGTGAGGACGATCTGCTTGGAGGCGCCCTTGAGGTCGTTGTAGGTGTGGAAGAACTCCTCCTGGAGGCCCTCCTTGTTCTCCATGAACTGGACGTCATCGATGAGCAGGACGTCGCATTCGCGGTACCGTCGCTTGAAGGCCAGCGTGGTCGAGGTGCGGAGCGAGTCCACGAAGTCGTTCATGAAGGTCTCGGTGGTGACGTAGAGCACCTTGCGGCGGGTGAAGTTCTCGGCCACGTAGTTCCCGATGGCGTGGAGCAGATGGGTCTTGCCCAGACCCGAATCGCCGTAGATGAAGAGCGGATTGTACGAACGACCAGGGGTTTCGGCGACGGCCTGGGCGGCCGCGTGGGCCAGGCGGTTCGACGAGGCGGCGACGAAGGTTTCGAAGACAAACTTGGGATCCAGCTGGACCCGAAGTTCGTCTTCGAAACCTTCGTGGCAGCCTCCTCGAACCGCCTGGCACACGCCGCCGCGCAAGCTGTAGCGGAAACCCCTGGTCGGTCCTATAACCCGCTCTTTATCTACGGCGACAGCGGGCTGGGCAAGACCCACCTGCTCCACGCCATCGGGAACTACGTCACCGAGAACTTCACCCGGCGCAAGGTGCTCTACGTGACCACCGAGACGTTCATGAACGACTTCGTCGACTCGCTCCGCACCTCGACCACCCTGGCCTTTAAGCGCCGCTACCGCGAATGTGACGTCCTCCTCATCGATGACGTCCAGTTCATGGAGAACAAAGAGGGCCTGCAAGAGGAGTTCTTCCACACCTACAACGATCTGAAGGGCGCCTCGAAGCAGATCGTCCTCACCTCCGATCGGCCGCCCAAGTCGATCGAGACCCTGGAGGACCGGCTGCGCAGCCGCTTCCTCTCCGGGCTCATTACAGAAATTGACCCGCCCGACCTGGAAACCCGGTTGGCCATCCTGCGCTCCAAGTCCGAGAGCGAGCACCACGAGGTGCCCGACGACGTCCTCGAGTTCATCGCCACCCACGTAAAGAACAACATCCGGGAGCTCGAAGGAGCCCTGACCCGGGTCAGCGCCTTCGCCAAGCTCAACAAGGAGCCCATCTCCCTGGCCCAGGCCGAGCGGGTGCTCTCGGACATCGTCCTGGCCGGCGAACCCCGCCGCATCACCCCGCAGATGATCCTCGAAGCCACCGCGGCAAGTTACGGATTCTCGGTGGTGGCCATCTGTGGCCCCAGCCGCACCCGTCCCCTGGTCACCGCCCGTCAGGTGGCCATGTACCTGGTGCGCCACCTCACCGACTTCAGTTATCCGGCCATCGCCCGTGAATTCGGGGGCCGGGACCACACCACCGTCATCCACGCCGTCAGCAAGATTGAGGGCCAGATGCAAGAACGTCGGCAGATATACGAGCAGGTCACCGAGCTGATCCAGCAGGTTCGGGCGGGCGCTTGAGCACCCTGGTGACCGAGGCCTGGAAACTTGTGGACAACGTCGTCGCTACTGGGGATAGCGTGACGGCCCATCCCCAGGCACGCCTCACGTCACAACCTTCTGAACAAAGGGGGGTGGGTTACCCACACTGCGATGGGGACAAGTTCATGGGCATCCACCAGGAACCTCGACCTATCGTCCACAATCCACAGCCCTTATTACCTTTACCAAACACATATGTCTCCCTTTTTCCAATAGACGGTTGGGGACACTCCCGAAAGGACACGCTCCGGTGAAGTTCAGGTCCGAACGAGATGCACTCGTTGAGATGTTGGCCACAGCCGGTCGCGCCGTTGGAGCACGCGCCACCTCCTCGCCCGTGTTGTCCGGCTTGCTGCTCTCGTGCA
>DASXZJ010000032.1:0-5232 GCA_036502025.1 Acidimicrobiales bacterium
CTCGAGGGCGAGCAGCCGGCCCCGGGCGGTCATGTCAGAAATCGTCGGGCGGTTCGGGCCTCTCGGCCCCGGCGCTCGTCGCCACGGCCGCCTTCTTGACGGCGGCCTTCTTCGTGGCGCCGGCCTTCTTGGCCGCGCCCGCCTTCTTGGTCGTCTTCTTGGCCGCCTTCTTGGCCGGGGCGGCCCGCTTGGCCGCCTTCTTGCGGGTGGAAGGACCGGCGGCGCGTCGATCCGCCAGCAACTCCGCGGCCCGGTCCATGGTGATCGACTCGATGTCGTCGCCCTTGCGCAGGCTGGCGTTGGTCGTCCCGTCGGTCACGTAAGGCCCGAACCGGCCCTCCTTGAGCACGACCGGGAGCTGGGTGGCCGGGTCGGTGCCCAGCTCCTTGAGGGGGGCGGCGGCCGTGCGGCCCCGCCGCTGCTTGGGTTGGGCGAACAGGGCCTGGGCCTCGGGCAGGGTGACGGTGAGGAGCTGGTCCTCGCCGGTCAGGCTTCGGGTGTCGGTCCCCCGCTTCAGGTAAGGCCCGAACTTGCCGTTGTGGGCCACCACGTCCTCGCCGGTCTCGGGGTCCTGGCCCACCGTGCGCGGGATCTGCAGGAGCTCGAGCGCCTGCTCGAAGGTGAGCGTGGCCGGGTCCATGCTGGAGAAGAGCGACGAGGTGCGCGGCTTGGGCGCGCCGTCGGCCACCTCGCCGACCTGGACGTAGGGCCCGAACCGGCCCGCCTTGACCCAGACGTCGAGCCCGGACCCCGGGTCGGTTCCCAGCACCCGGTCGTTGGAGGGCGCCGCCAGCAGCTCCTCGGCCCGGGCGATGGTGAGCTCGTCGGGGGCCATGTCCTCGGGCAGCGAGGCCCGGTCCTCCCCCTGCTGGAGGTAGGGGCCGTAACGCCCGACCCGGGCCACGATCGGGGTCCCGTCGGTGCCGTTCCCCAGTGGGATCGAGTTGATCTCCCGCGCGTCGATCTCCCCCAGATGCGCCGCCACGGTCGCCTTCAGCCCCATGGTGCCGCCGTGGCTCACCGGGTCCCCGTTGGTCACCGCCGGGGAGTCGGAGCCGAAGTAGAACCGGGACAGCCAGGGCAGCGCTTCCTCACGGCCCGAGGCGATCTCGTCGAGGTCGTCCTCCATGCTGGCCGTGAAGCCGTAGTCGACCAGGTTGGCGAAGTACCGCTCCAGGAGCCCGACCACCGCGAAGGCGGTGAAGCTCGGGACGAGCGCCGTCCCCTTCTTCCAGACGTAGCCGCGGTCGAGGATGGTCGAGATAACGCTGGCATACGTCGAGGGGCGGCCCACGCCCAGCTCCTCCATCGCCTTGACCAGCGACGCCTCGGTGTAGCGGGCCGGCGGCTGGGTGGCGTGCGAGCCCGGCTCGAAGGACGTCCCCTCGACCACGTCGCCGACCGCCAGCGCGGGCAGCACGACCTCGCGGTCGGCCAGCTCGGCATCGGGGTCGTCCTCGCCCTCCACATAGGCGCGCAGGAACCCCGGGAAGGCGATGACCCGGCCGCTGGCCGAGAACTCGGCCTCCTGGCCTTGCGCCACGCCCGAGGGGACCGGGCTCACCAGGCGGATCTGCGCGCTGGTGCCGGTGGCGTCGTTCATCTGGGAGGCGACCGTGCGCTTCCAGATCAACTCGTACAGGCGGAGCTCGTCCCCCGACAGCTCTCGCCCGGCCTGCTCGGGCGTGCGGAACGTCTCGCCGGCCGGGCGGATGGCCTCGTGGGCCTCCTGGGCGTTCTTCACCTTGCGCTCGTACGTGCGCGGCGCGTCGGGCACGTAGGCGTCGCCGTACATCTGGCGTGCCTGGCTGCGCGCCGCGGTGAGCGCCTCGCTCGACAGCGTGGTCGAGTCGGTCCGCATGTAGGTGATGTACCCCTGCTCGTACAGTCGCTGGGCCACCTGCATGGCGCGCTGCGCGCTGAAGCGCAGCTTGCGGCCGGCCTCCTGCTGCAGGGTCGACGTCATGAACGGGGGCGCCGGCGAGCGGCGGAACGGCCGCTCGGTGACCGCGCTGACGGTGAAGGACTGCCCGGCCAGCGCGGTGGCGATCGACGTCGCCTGCTCCTCACCGAGGACGGTGACGGTGCCCTTGCTGGTCTGGACCCCGTCGTCGTTGAAGTCCTTGCCGGTGGCCACCGCGGTACCGGCCAGCGAGACCAGCGCGGCGCCGAACGGCGCCGGGGCGGCCGCGTTGGTGAAGGTGCCGTCGATCCCCCACCAGGTGGCGGAGTGGAAGCGCATACGGGCCCGCTCGCGCTCGACCACCATCCGGGTGGCCACGCTCTGCACCCGGCCGGCCGAGAGCCGGGGCATGACCTTGCGCCAGAGCACCGGGGAGACCTCGTACCCGTAGAGCCGGTCGAGGATCCGACGCGCCTCCTGGGCGTCGACCAGGCGGCGGTCGAGGTCGCGCCACTCCTCCACGGCGCGGGCGATGGCGGCCGGGGTGATCTCGTGGAACACCATCCGCTTGACCGGCACGGTCGGCGAGAGCACTTCGGAGAGGTGCCAGGCGATCGACTCCCCCTCGCGGTCTTCGTCGGTGGCGAGATACAGCTCGTCGGCGTCCTTGAGCAAGCGCTTGAGGTTGGCCACCACGGACTTCTTCGAGGCCGACACCACATAGAGCGGCTTGAAGCCGTTGTCGACGTCGACGCCCAGGCGGGCCCACCCTTCGCCCTTGTACGCCGCCGGCACCTCGTCCGCCCCGCGGGGCAGGTCGCGGATGTGGCCGATGGAGGACTCCACGATGAAGTCGGGGCCGAGCAGCCCACCGATGGTCCGCGCCTTGGCCGGCGACTCGACGATGACGAGTGCCTTACCCATGGCTCCGCCTCTCGGGCAACGGGGTGGGTCGATCGGTCGGCATGGTCACGCAAGGTTGAAGGTCAGGCCGGGGCCTGTCAAGGGCGGCCCCGGGCCGAGGTACCGACCTACCCCTATGTTTTCCGGCCCTGACCAGGTCAGTCGCCCGATGCTGCCGCCACGGCGGCCGGCGGCTCCACGGCGGTCGCGTCGGCCCCCATGTCCTCGGTGGCCCGCTTCGAGAACGCCAGGGCGCCGAGCAGGATCACGAGGGAGACCCCGGCGATGGCCAGGCGGTCACCGGTGTGGTGCCGCAAGGAGATGACGGCCGGGAGGATCAGCAGGGAGACCAGGTTCATGACCTTGATCATCGGGTTCAACGCCGGGCCGGCGGTGTCCTTGAAGGGGTCACCCACCGTGTCGCCGATGACGGCGGCCTTGTGGGCCTCGGACCCCTTGCCGCCTTCGTTGCCGTCCTCGATGTACTTCTTGGCGTTGTCCCATGCCCCACCGGAGTTGGAGAGCGTGTTGGCCATCAGCTGGCCGGTCAGGATGGCCCCGGCCAGGAAGGCGGCCAGCGCCAGGTAGTTGATACCGAAGCCGACGATGACCGGGGTCAGGATGGCCAGGAGGGCCGGGGTGGCCAGCTCGCGCTGGGCGGCCGCCGTGCAGATGGAGATGACCCGGCCGTACTCGGGCTTCTCGGTGTAGTCCATGATCCCGGGGTGCTCGCGGAACTGGCGGCGCACCTCGAGCACCACGGTGCCGGCCGAACGGCCGACGGCCCGGATGGCCAAGGACGAGAAGAGGAAGGCCACCGACCCGCCGATGAGCAGCCCGATGAAGACGGTCGGGTTGGCCACGTTGATCTGGATGACCGAGAAGATCTTCGCTCCCGTGGCGTGCAGGCTCGGGATCTGGTCGCCGATGGTCTCGATGAAGGAGGCGAACAGGGCCACGGCGGCGATCACGGCGGACCCGATGGCCACACCCTTGGTGATGGCCTTGGTGGTGTTGCCCACGGCGTCGAGGCTGACCATGATCCGCTCGGCCTCACCGGTGAACTCGCCCGACATCTCGGCGATGCCGGCCGCGTTGTCCGAGACGGGGCCGAAGCTGTCCTCGGAGACCACCATCCCGGCGGTGGCCAGCAGGCCGATCCCGATGAGGGCGACCAGGTAGAAGGTGAGCTCGATGTTGCCGTCGCCCAGCCCGATGGCCACGCCGATGGCGATGGCGATGGCGATGATGGCCCACACCGAGGACTCCAGGCCGATGGAGATGCCCGAGAGGACCGCGGTGGCCGGACCCGTCCGGGTCGACTTGGCGATCTCCCTGACCGGGCCGCGTTCGGTCGAAGTGAACTGTTCGGTGATCTGGCTGGCCACCAACGACAGGACCACACCGGTCAGCACGGCGTAGAACACCTTGAGGTCGTGCACGTAGTACTGCGCCACCAGGAAGGCGCCGATGACGGTCAGCAGCGCGGCCAACCAGAAGCCCCGGTTGATGGGCGCCAGCGCGTTCTTGTCATTCTTGCGGGCCTTGACCACCAGCACGCCGACGACCGAGGCGAAGATGCCGATGGCCGGAACGATGAGCGGGAACAGCACGGCCGGGGTGGGGTTGTGGTGGATGGTGCCGAAGGCCGAGTAGCCGAGAATCAGTGACGAGATGATGGTGATCTCGTAGGACTCGAAGAGGTCGGCCGCCATGCCGGCGCAGTCGCCCACGTTGTCGCCCACGTTGTCGGCGATGGTGGCCGCGTTGCGCGGGTCGTCCTCGGGGATCCCCGCTTCCACCTTGCCCACCAGGTCGGCCCCGACGTCGGCCGCCTTGGTGAAGATGCCGCCGCCGACCCGCATGAAGAGGGCAAGCAGCGAGGCACCGAAGGCGAAGCCGATGAGAACGGCCGTGGCCGAGTTCTGGAAGATCAGGACGATGGCCGTGGCCCCCAGCAACCCCAGGCCCACGCAGAGCATGCCGGTCACCGCGCCCGTCCGGAAGGCCACCCGCAGGGCGCCGGCCATGCCGCCGCCCTGTGACGCGGCGGCCGCCGTGCGGACGTTGCCCCGCACGGCGATGCTCATGCCGATGAAGCCGGTCAGTCCCGAGAAGAGGGCTCCGAAGAGGAAGCAGATCACCCGGTAGATGCCATCTTGCGCAAAGGAGAGGGCCTGGGTGCCGTCCGGCTTAATGACCTGCGTGGCGGTAAAGAAGATGAGGATTGCCAGTGGCACCACAATGATGGCGATGGTGCGGAACTGGCGCTTCAAGAACGCCTCCGCCCCTTCTTGGACCGCCTGGGCGATCTCCTTCATCTTTGGCGTGCCCTGATCGGCCGCCAGCACATTGCGGGCCAGCATCAGGCCGGTGACGATGCCGACAAGGCCGGCGGCCAGGCAGATATACAGCCACAACTTGTC
>DASXZJ010000033.1:0-15590 GCA_036502025.1 Acidimicrobiales bacterium
GCCTCGTCCTGCAGGCGCCGCTGGTCGTCGTCGGCCAGGGCGGCCGCGGCGGCGCCGAACGCCACCAGCGCCGGCAGCGCTTCGAGCCCGGCCCGGCGGGCCCGCTCCTGCTCGCCCCCGACGATGAGGGGATCGAACCGACTGCCGCGGCGAACGATGAGCGCCCCCGCCCCGGGTACGCCGCCCATCTTGTGGGCGCTCAGGCTCACCAGGTCGGCGTTCAAACCACCGAGGTCCATCGGCACATGGCCGCACGCCGCCACGGCGTCGACGTGGACCGGCACCCCGGCAGCCCGGCACAACTGCACCACCTCGGGCACCGGCTGCAGGGTTCCGACTTCATGGTTGGCCCATTGGCAGTGGACCAGGGCCGGCCGCGGCCGCGAGGAGTCAGTCAGCCGTTCACGCAGGGCCTCGACGTCAAGCCGCGCCGTGCCGTCGACCGGCACGACCTCGGTCGGCGCCAGCCGAGACGATGCGTCGCGCACGGCAGAGTGCTCCACCCCGGACATGAGCACCGGCGCGCCCGGCCGTTGGCGTGTGGCCCCCCACACGGCCGCGTTGATGGCCTCGGTGCCCCCCGAGGTGAAGACCACCTGGCGGGGCGTGGCGCCGACGAGATCTCCCACCTGCCGCCGGGCTTCCTCGAGGGCGTCCCGGACGATACGGCCCTCCTCGTGGAGGCGGCCCGGGTCGGCCGTCGGCAGGCTCATCCATCGCGACATCGCGGCCAGCGCCTCGGGGCGCGGCGGCGTGGTGCTGGCGTGATCGAGATAGGCCCGTGGCACAGGGTTGGGTCAGGCAGACGCGGTGCACGCAGCGTCGCCCCGGGCCCGGGACGACAGGATGACCGGCAGCGCCTGTTCGGAGGCTCGACCGCACAGCCCCGAGAGCAGGCCCTTGACCATGCCGCGATCCACGGCGCACAGCACGGGGTTGGTCGTGCTGGCGTTGCCGAAGGGGCACTGCTCGGCCACCACCGCCGTGGTGTCCCCGCGGTCTTCGGCGTGGGCGGCGAACCCGTGGGCGGTGAGGGTGTCGGCGACCACGTGCATGGCGGCCCGGATGGTGCGCTGCCCCTCCGTGGGCGTCATGCGGGCCGCCAGGGAGCGGCCGTACTCCTCGCCGACGTGGGCCGCCATCTTCTCGGCCTCTTCGGGCCCGAGCCGTTGCATGGCCTCACCCAGCAGTCGCATCAGCAGGTCGTCCCGGCGCTGCATCAGCCCGATCGACAACTCCTCCTCGACACAGAAGAACTGCTTGGACGGCCGCCCGGCACCGGTGGCCTTCCGGGTCGTCTCGACCCGGAGGTAGCCGCCGTCCACCAGCCGTTGCAGGTGGTGCCGGGCCACGTTGGGGTGCAACGAGAAGGTGGCGGCCACCTCGGTGGCGGTGACGCCCGCCTGGGCCCGGACGTGGAGGAAGATGTCACGCCTCGTCGGGTCGCCGAAGGCGGCCGACACGGCGGCGACAGCGGCCGTGAAGCGCCCGTCATCGGCTTCGCGACCGGATTGCTCCGGCGGTGCCTCGGGCTCCGCGATGATCGGGGCCGTACCCACGGTCGGTAGTCTACCGAGGGATCAGCCCCGTCAGCTGGGGCAATGCGCTCACCTGGCGTCCGCAGGGGCGAAGCGCCCGGTCCAGGCACCGATTACGACGAGGGAGTGCATGACAATCGATCAATCACAGCTCGAGACGGCGCTCAATGCGGTCGTCGAGCCCGAGCTCGGCCTGCCGCTGGGCGACATCGGGCTGCTCCGAGAGGTGAAGACCCGGCGGCGGCGGGCCCGGATCGAGTTGGCCCTACCCGTGGCGGCATGGCCCGGCTCCGACGAACTGGCCGACGAGGTGCACCGGGTCGCCCTGGGCGTGCCCGGCGTCGATGAGATCGAGTTCGATCTGACCGTGATGACCGACCACGAGCGCGCCGCCCTACGGGGTGTCCTGCGCAAGTCGATGCTCGGGGCCGCCGCGCTCGATGACGACGGCGACGAGGGCCACGGGCACGCGCACGCGGGCCACGCCCACGGCGGGGGTGGTGCGGCGGCGGCGTTCCTCGAGCCGGACGCGGCCACGCGGGTGATCGGCGTCTCCTCGGGCAAGGGAGGCGTGGGCAAGTCGACCGTCACCGTGAACCTGGCCGTGGCGCTGGCCCAGGCCGGCCACAGTGTCGGACTCCTCGACGCCGATGTCTACGGGTTCTCGGTGCCCAAGATGCTCGGCACCGATCACGACCCCGTCATTCTCGGGGACGTGGTGATCCCCACCTCAGCGCATGGGGTCAAATGCCTCTCCATGGGCTACTTCGTGCCCGATGACCAACCGGTCATCTGGCGGGGCCCGATGCTTCATAAGGCGATCCAGCAGTTCCTCACCGACGCCTTCTGGGGCGAGCCGGACTTCGTGCTGGTCGACATGCCACCGGGTACCGGCGATGTGGCGCTCACGCTGGCCGAAGTCATGCCCCGAGCCGAGATCATCGTGGTCACGACGCCACAGGCCGCCGCGCAACGCGTGGCGCAGCGCTCGGCCTTTGCCGCCCGCCGGCTCAAGCTGTCGGTCCGCGGCGTGGTCGAGAACATGAGCTGGTTCACCGGCGACGACGGTCACCGCTACGAGCTGTTCGGCACGGGCGGTGGCGACACGTTGGCCGCCGACCTCGGGGTTCCGCTCCTGGGCAAGGTGCCGTTGGTCCAGGCCGTGCGCGAAGGCGCGGACGAGGGCCGGCCCATCGTGACCGCGGAGCCCGACAGCGAGACGGCGCAAGCGTTCATTGCCATTGCCAACCGCCTGGCCTCGCTCGGCCCCGCCCGCGTGTATCGCAAGGAACTCAGTCTCTCCTAGGTCGGCCAAGGGAAGGCCCGGCTCCGCTTGTCAGGTATTCCCTGACACTGTAAGGTGTTGCCTGACAAAACGCTGACAACGCCGAGGAGGGAGTTCATGCCCGTGGCCGAAGAGACCGTCACCATGTCCTGCTCGTTCTGTCTCAAACCAAGCTCCGAGGTGGCGAAGCTGGTCGCGGGCCCTGGGGTCTATATCTGTGACGAGTGCGTCGATATCTCTCGCCAGATCATGGATAGCCCGCCCTCCCTGCCCCCCGAGCTGACATCTTGGGAAGAGGGACTTGATCTTGAGGGAGTACTGGCCAGCCTCCCTCGCATGGCGGCCGCCGGCGCGCAGGTCGAAAGCAATCTGGTCCGCTTCGTGAAGCGGGCCAGGGACCTCGGCGCGACATGGGCGGCCATCGGGACGTCCTTGGGGATGGCTCGGCAGTCGGCCTGGGAGCGGTTCTCGGGCGAGGAATAGCAGCGATCGCCGCCGCCTCGAAGGCGGGGTGATCTCAATCAGAACGAGATTTCAGCTGTCCATCGAAGGGCGACATCTCGATCACCGAAGACCTCGACGTCGGTGAGAGGCACTCGATTGAGGCACCACAGGTAGAGCGATGATGCGGTGCCCCGGAGCGCCACATCGCCTTTGGCGTGGGTGTTCTCGGTGGAGAGTTCGGCGCCCGGGCCCAGCGTGATCATCCATTCCCCTTCGCCATCCGTGCGGTGGAGGTGCAACGATTCGCCCTTCCAGGAATCGGGGTGATCCCGGAAACGGCGGGGCAACGTGAGCGCCAGGTATTCGCCGATGCCGTCGGCGGCCACGTCGGAACCGATGGGCTCCTGCCGAGCAGTTGCCTGCTGCGCATCCCACGCATGGACCGCGGTCTCGAGGGCTTGGCGCCGAAGCCAGAACCGGTTCGAGCGGGGCAGGCCGAAGGTCCAGCAGTCGGAGTCGGGGTTGGCGTTCTCCAACGCGGAGACTAGTTGGCTGGCCTGTTCAGCGGCCCAAGCGACGAGCGCAGGACCGTCTTGACCCGCGGTGAATGAAGGGAGATCAGCTCGATCTCCGGTGCGCACGATGGCGGCGGCCCACCCCCAGATGCCGCCAACGTGGGTGAGAAGATCGGTGACCGTCCAACCGGGGCAGCTCGGCACGGACGCTCCGAGGTCGGTTTGCGCCGCTTCGAGCAACGCGGCGGAGCGATCCCTCACGACTTCGAGATACGCGACGGATTCCATGAGTCGCACGCTACCTTTTGGCCCCCCGTTTTCGGCCCTTCGCAGGCGGAAGCATCGAGAGGACCAAGAGGGCGCTGATGTCGCCGCCACGCATCATTTCCTGCCGGGTCGCTAGCGTGGCGCCGGTGAGCACGGGAGGAGCGTGATGGTCGAGGACTGGGCCCGGCCCGTGGTGCATTGGGAGATCGAGGCCAAGGACCCCGAGCTCCTCAAGGCGTTCTACGGCGAACTCTTCCATTGGAGGATCGGCGAGGGCTTCATCATGGACATCCCGGCGGGGATCGGGGGCCCTGAGCCGGGGCCGGGCGGCCACCTGCGCCAGAGCGAGCGCTCCGGGGTGAACCTCTACATCCAGGTGGCCGACCTGCGGGCCTCGCTCGCCAAGTCGGTCACCCTCGGTGCCACCATCGTGGCCGAGCCCTTCGACGCCCCGGGCGGCCCGACGTTGGCCGGCATCATCGACCCCGAGGGAAATCCCGTGATGCTGGTGCAGGCGTGATGTCATGTCGGTAGTCGAGATCACCGCCTTCCAACTGGCCGAGGGCGCCGACGAGGTGGCCTTCGTGGCCTCGGACCGCCGTGTGCAGACTGAGCTGGTACCCAACCAGCCGGGCTTTCTGCGCCGGACGACGGCGCGTCGGGGCGGCGACTGGATGATCGTGACGCTCTGGTGGTCCGAAGCTGACGCGGTGGCCTTCGAGGCGACCGCCGCCGGCCACCCGGTGCAGGTGGAGTTCGAGGCGCATATCAAGCCCGGAACCATCAGGTCAAAGCGCTTCGACACCCTCGACTGAGGTGGAGCTCGACGAGCACAAGGTCACCCGCTACGAGGTGGCCGACGCCATCGCCACCATCACGCTGCACCGCCCGGACCGTCTGAACGCGTGGACCGGCCGGATGCACACCGAGTACCGCGCCCTGCTGGCCCGGGCGGCCGACGACCCCGGCGTGCGGGTGATCGTGGTGACCGGATCGGGACGCGGCTTCTGTGTCGGCGCCGACGCCAGGGCGCTCGAGGGCCACGTCGAGCGCGGCAGTTACGACCCGGGCGTCGGCCCCGACGTGGCGCGCCCGGGTTACGGCGTGAGGCCCGAGTTCGACGCTGACTTCGCCTACCACTTCGGCGTCCCCAAACCGATCATCGCCGCCATCAACGGTCCGGCGGCCGGGGTCGGACTGGTGCTGGCCTGCTACTGCGATCTGCGCTTCGCCGCGGCCGGGGTCAAGCTGACCACCTCCCACGGCAAGCTCGGACTGCCGGCGGAGTACGGGCTCTCCTGGCTGTTGCCCCGCCTCATCGGCCTGACCCGGGCGGCCGACATCCTGCTGTCGAGCCGGGTGGTGCTGGCCGAGGAGGCCGAGCAGATGGGTCTGGTCAACCGGGTGGTGGCACCCGAGGACCTGATGGAGACGACCTATGCCTACGCCCGCCAGCTGGCCACCGGGGTCGCGCCCTCGTCCTTGGCCGCCACCAAAGCGCAGGTGTACACGGATCTCCACCGGGACGTGGCGTCCTCGGTCGTCGACGCCGCGGCGCGCCTGGCCGACATGATGCAGGGCGCCGACTTCGTCGAAGGCGTGGCCGCCCTGACCGAGAAGCGACCGCCCCGCTTTCCCGATCCCACGATCTAGGAATCGACGCCGGCCGGCAGCTTGTCGGGGTCCCAGCCGAGGAGGGCGACGGCCTGGCGGAAGGCGAACCGGTCGGTCATACCGGCCACGTAGGTGACCGCCTCGCGGACGGCCTCTTCGCCGCCGGCCAGGAGATCCCGCGGCGCCGAGGCCGCGCCGGTTTCCGAAATGAGGTGGGGCCGATCGGCGAAATGCTCGACCAGGGCGCGCAGGACGCCGACGACCGCCTGGCCCTGGCGGACCGAGGCGTCGCGCAGGTAGATGCGCTCATAGTTGCAGGCCCGGAAGGCCGAGAGCGCCTCGGCGGCGTCCTCCTCCATGCCGACCTGGCCCGTCCGCAAGGTGGCCGTGACCACGCCGCTGATGAAGGCACCGAGCTGCGCGCTGCGGCGCTCCCCGCAGACCTCGCGCACCGCCGGCGGGAGCTGACGGGGGGCCACGATGCCGGTGAGCACCGCGTCCTCCCAGTCGTGGCAGACGTAGGCGACCCGGTCGGCCCAGCTGACCACCTCCCCTTCGGGCGTGGACGGCGCCGGACGGGACCAGCTGTGGTTGGCGATGCCGTCGATGGTCGGCGCGCACAGGTTGAGCCCGGCCAACGAGACGTGGGCGCCCCAGGGCGCGTGGTCGAAACCACCGGGGAGGAAGGGGTCAAGGGCATCCTCGCTGGCGTGGCCACCCGGCCCGTGCCCGCAGTCGTGGCCCAGTGCGATGGCCTCGGTCAGCGCGACGTTGAGCCGGCAGGCCCGCGCCATGGCGGTGGCCACCTGGGCCACCTCGAGGGCATGGGTGAGCCGGGTGCGCTGGTGGTCCTCGGGGAAGACGAAGACCTGGGTCTTGCCGGCCAGCCGGCGGAACGACGTGGCGTGGAGGATCCGGTCCCGGTCCCGCTCGAAGCAGGTCCGCCACTCGTCGGGCTTCTCGGGCCGGGCCCGCTCCCCGGCGCCCACGGCGCGGGTGGCGCCGGCCGACAGGAGCGCGTCGTCGCGTTCCTCCCGGGCCACCCGCCCCAGCGGTCCTCGTCCCGCCGACTCGGCCCCTCCTTCGGGCCCGCCCGCCGCCCCGTCGATGCGGGCGTGGGAGTCGGCGTGGGCCAGCCGAACCGGTCCGGCGTAGCCCGCCATGGTGGAGGCCCAGCGCTGGCTGCGCTCGGACTCCCGTGGGTCCGGGGCGTCGCTCATGTCGTGCATTCTGCCGCAGGCCTGTAACGTCGCAGTGCCCGTAAGCCCCAGGAAGGGGCTGATGAGAGGAGCGACACCACGTGGACGTGCGTATCGGCATCACCCAGACCCCCAAGGAGCTGGAGGTGGAGCTGGCAGATGATGCAGACCGCGACAAGGTGGTGGCCGAGATCGAGAAACTCCTCAAGACCGGCGACGGCGTCCTCTGGCTGACCGACAAGAAGGGCCGCAAGGTGGGTGTGCCGGTGGTCAAGGTGGCCTACGTCGAGGTGGGCGCGCCCACGGCGGAGCGGCGGGTCGGATTCGGCGCTCCCTGACCCGGTCGGGTAAGCAGGTGGGGTGGAGACCGGTGGGCGATGACCGCGGCGGCACCTGACCTCCTGCAGCTCAAGCTGGTCTTCGTCACCGGCAAGGGTGGCGTGGGCAAGACGACGGTCGCCGCCGCGTTGGCGCAATTAGCCGCCGAGCACGGCCAGAAAGTCCTCACCTGCGAGGTGGACGCCAAGGGGGACCTGGCGGCTCTCTTCGAGGCGTCGCCCACGGGCTTCGTGCCCAGGGAGATCGCACCGGGCATCTCGTCCATGTCGATGGACACCGAGGCGTCACTGCGGGAGTACCTCAAGCTTCATCTGCGCATCCCGGTGGTGGGGCGCATCGGGCCGCTGGCCAAGGCCTTCGACTTCGTGGCCACCGCGGCGCCGGGCGTGCGGGAGATCCTGACGGTCGGCAAGCTCTGCTACGAGGTGCGCGAGCGCCACTACGACATGGTGGTCGTCGACGCGCCGGCCAGCGGGCACATAATCGGCCAGCTGGCGGCTCCCCAGGCCATCAACGATCTCGTCAAGGTGGGCCTCATCAAGGGCCAGACCCAGTGGATGCTCGAGATCCTCTCCGATCCCCAGCAGACCGGGTTGGTGGCCGTGTCCACGCCCGAGGAGATGCCGGTCTCCGAGACGCTCGAGCTGGTGGAGCGGGTGAAGGAGGAGACCACGGTGCGCATGTCGGCCGTGGTGGTCAACCGGGTCCTGCCCGAGCTCTTCGGGCAGCGTGAGGAGGAGATCTTCGAGCAGCTGCGCGTGCCCGACGTCGAGTCCGTCCTCTCGACCAGGGCCGGGGGCGCGGTCGCCCCGGTGCTCGAAGCGGCCCGGCTGGCCGTCACCATGCGCCGTACCGGCGTGGGTCACCTCCAGCGCCTCCAGGCTGGGTTGCCGCCTGACCTCCCGGTCCTCCTCCTGCCCTATCTGTTCAGCCGCACCCACGGCATGCGGACGACCCGCCAGATGGCCCGTGCCCTGGGCGAGGAGTTGGGACACTGATGTCGCCGCGCCGGGAGGTCACGCCGACCGACATGGGACAGCTGCTGTCGGCCAAGGAGATCGTGATCGCCTGCGGGCCCGGCGGGGTGGGCAAGACAACCACGGCGGCGTCGGTGGCTGCCATGGCGGTGGCCGAGCACGGGGGACGGGTGCTGGTGCTGACGGTCGACCCGGCCAAGCGCCTGGCCGACGCGCTGGGGCTGAAGGGGATCGGCAACGACGAGGTCCGGATCGAGGACGAGGTGTTCCGGCAGGCCGGCGTCACCCCGCGGGGCGAGCTGTGGGCCGCCATGCTCGATACCAAGCAGAGCTGGGACGACCTGATCCGCCGCCACGCCCCCGACGAGGCAACCCGCGAGCAGATCCTGGCCAACCCGCTGTACCAGAACATCTCGGGCCGCTTCGTCCAGTCCCACGACTACATCGCCATGGAGCGGCTCTACGAGATCCACTCCGAAGGCAAGTACGACCTGATCGTGGTGGACACCCCGCCCACGCGCAACGCGCTCGACTTCCTCGACGCGCCGCAGCGCATGGCCGACTTCTTCTCCTCCCGGCTGCTGCGCTGGCTGATCGTGCCCTACCGCTCCAAGCTGGTGAACGTGGCCACCAAGCCGTTCTACCAAGTGGCCGACCGGATCCTCGGCACGCAGTTCCTGGCCGACATCTCGGAGTTCTTCATCCTCTTCCAGTCGATGTACGCCGGCTTCGTGGAACGATCGACGGCCGTCACCCATCTGCTCTCGGACCGCCGGACCACGTTCATGGTCATCTCCACCCTCGAGGCGACGCCGCTGCGCGAGGCAGAGTTCTTCTCGGCCGAGCTGACGGCGCGGAAGCTGCACCTGGGCGCCATCATCTTGAACAAGGTCATGCCGGACTACCTGCGCAGCGCCAAGACGGCCAAGCTGGCTCAGGCCATGTCCGACCGGGCCGACACGCTGGCCGAAGGCCTCACCGAGGACCCGGTGGTGGCGGCCCGGGTGCTGGGCGAGGTGGCCGAGAGCTTCCTGAACTTCAGCGTGGTGGCGCGCCGGGAGGCCGAGCAGCAGGCCGAACTGCGCGGGGCGCCCGACATCCTGGTCACCGTGCCCTACTTCGACGCCGACATCTACGACATGGAGGGGCTGCTCAAGCTGGGCGCGCAGGTCTGGGAGTAGATCAGTGCGCAGGGCCGGGCGCGTACCATGCAGGTCATGGGCCCACTGATCGATCCCGAAGTCCTCGAGTACGCCGAGGCGCACACGACCGCCCCGCCGCCGCACCTGGCCGCGGTGGACGAGTCCACCCGGGCCGAGTTCCCCGCCTGGGGGATGATGGTCGGGCGCCAGGAGGGCCGGTTCCTCGAGCTCCTCGTCTACGCCACCCAGGCCACCAGCGTGCTCGAGATCGGCACCTTCACCGGCTACTCGTCCATCGCCATGGGTGCCGGCCTGCCGAAGGGGGGCTCCATCATCTCGCTGGAGGTCGACCCGCACCACGCCCAGACGGCGCGGGGGAACATCGCCGCCGCCGGGCTGGAGAGCTCGATCAGCGTCATCGAGGGCCCGGCGCTCACCTCGCTGGCCCAGTTGCAGGGACCCTTCGACCTGATCTTCATCGACGCCGACAAGGAGGGCTACGACGCCTACTTCGAGGCGGTGCTGCCCAAGCTGGCGTCCCACGGCCTGATCGTGCTCGACAACACCCTGTTCCACGGGGGCGTGCTCGATTCGACATCGGAGCGCAGCGCGTCCTCCGAGGCGCTGCGGATCCTGAACGACAAGCTGGTCGAGGACCGGCGCGTGGTCTGCGTGCTGACCACCATCCGTGACGGCGTGACGCTGGTCCGTCGCGCCGGCTGACGGCGCGGCTACCCGGCACCCGGCTCGGCGATGCTCGACTATCACCTCCACCTCTGGCCGCACTCAGCGCGCGAGACGGCGCTGACCGTCGAGCAGCTGGCCGCCTACTGCGAGAAGGCCCAGGCGGCGGGGGTGAAGGAGCTGGCCGTCACCGAGCACCTGTTCCGCTTCCGCCAGGCCGAAGCGCTGCTCGGTGGCTTCTGGCGCGACGACCGGGTCTCGCCGGCCCTCCAGGAGTCGATGGCCGACTACTGGGAGTTCCACGCCACGGCGGACCTGGAGTCCTACGTGGCGTGCGCGCAAGAGGCCAAGGACGCCGGGTTGCCGGTGGTGATCGGTCTGGAGGTCGACTTCTACGCCGGTGAGGGGCAGATGGACATCGTGGCGGGGTTGCTGCGCGGCTTCCCCTTCGACGTCCTGCTGGGCTCGGTGCACTGGCTGGACGCCTGGCGCTTCGACGACATCGGCGTCCCGCTCCAGATGGCGGAATGGTCGGCCCGGGACGTCGACGCCTGCTGGGAGGGCTACACCCGGTCGATGGAGGAGCTGGCCGCCTCGGGCGCCTGCGACGTACTGGCCCACCCGGACCTGATCAAGGTGGCGGGCCATGTCCCCGACGCCCCGGCCGAATGGTGGGATCGCCTGGCCGAGGCCGCCGCGTCGTCGGGCATGGCGGCCGAGGTCTCGTCGGCCGGCTTGCGCCACGTGGGCGAGCAGTACCCGGCCGTGCCCTTGCTGGAGCGGTTCGTCGCCCGCGGGGTGCCCCTGACCACGGCGTCGGACGCCCACCGCCTCGAGCACGTGGCCGACCAGGCCGACACGCTGCGGTCATTGCTGGGCTCGGTCGGCGTCGACACCCTCCAGGCATACTCGGGTCGGGTGCCGCACGCCGTTGCCGTTGGCGCTGCGAGCAAGGTCGAGTAGCCGGTGCCGACCCCGGCCGAGCTGGCCCAGTCCCACACCTCGCTGGCTCCCGAGGAGCTCGGGCACCTCCAGCGGCTGCTCGGAAGCTGGAGCGTGCTGGCCGACCTCTCCTTCTCGGACCTCCTCCTCCTGGTCCCGGTGGGTGGGCGCGAGGTCGCCCCGACCCGGGAAGATCCCGAGCTGGTCGTGCTGGGCCAGATGCGGCCGAACAACCGGCCCACCCTGGTCGACCAGGACCTGGTCGGGCAGACCGTCAACGAGTCGCAGTGGATCCTGGCCGCCAACTGCCTGCACACCGGAGAGATCGTGCGGGGCGCCATCCATCACCCCAGCCTCGGGGAGCAGGTGCCGGTGGAGAACATCCCGGTGCGCTTCGACGGGAAGGTGATCGCCGTGCTGCTGCGGGTCTCCCTGGCCCCGCTCAAGGGGCCGACCAGCATGTACGAGCGGACCTACCTCGACGTCTTCGAGCGCCTGGCCGACATGGTGGCGCAGTCCGCCTTCCCCTTCCCCGACGAGGACGTCGGCACCGAGGAGGCACCCCGGGTGGGCGACGGCGTGGTGGTGGTCGACGCCGACGGCCGGGTGGAGTTCGCCTCACCCAACGCGCTGAACGCCTTCCACCGCATGGGCATCTACGCCGCCCCCGAGGGACGGCGGTTCAGCGATCTCGACATCGAATTGACGGCGGTCGAGTGGGCCCTGGCCACCGGCCGGCCCGTCGTCGAGGAGGTCGAGCGGCGACCTGACGTCATCGTGCTGGTGCACTGCATCCCGCTGCTTTCCCACGGTGTAGGCACCGGCGCCATGATCCTCCTGCGCGACGTCACCGACGTCCGTCGGTTGGATCGGCTCCTGCTTTCCAAGGACGCCGCCATCCGCGAGGTGCACCACCGGGTCAAGAACAACCTGCAGACCATCTCCTCGCTCCTGAGTCTGCAGGCCCGCCGGGTGGGGGAGCGGGCGGCCCGGGTCGCCCTGCACGAGGCCGAACGCCGCGTGCGCTCCATCGCCCTGGTCCACGAGATCCTCTCGCGCGACCCGAGCGATCAGGTGCCCTTCGCCGAGATCGTCGTCTCCCTGGTCCAGATGGCCGAGGACTCGGTGGTGTCGTCGCAGCCCATTGAGATCGCCACTCAGGGAGACCTCGGAGAGGTGACGGCCGATGTGGCCACCCCGCTGGCGGTGACGGTGGCCGAACTCCTACAGAACGCCGTCGAGCATGCTTTCGCCCCCGAGTCGGCCGGGGGTCAGGATGGCGCGGCCGGACTGGAGGGAGAAGGAAGCGCCGGCCACTTCCCGGTCGGCCATGTCGACGTGACCATGACCAACGACGGTGAGCTGCTCACGGTGGCGGTGCGGGACGACGGCGCCGGCCTGCCGGAGGGTTTCGACATCGAGAAGACGACGAGCCTGGGCCTGTCCATCGTGCGCGACCTGGTGGTGAGCCAGCTGGAGGGCCGGATCGCCATGGAGCGGGTGTCCAAGGCCGACGGCGGCGGGACCAGGGCGGTGATCTCGGTCCCGGTCCGGGCGCCCCGCTAGTGGGGCGAGCGAGGTGAGCGGCTCAGAAGGTGCGCTGGGAGCGGCGGGCGGCCAACCAGGCCTTGCGCAGCTTGCGGCGCTCCTCCTCGGAGGTGCCGCCCCAGACGCCCGACTCCTGGTTGGTGGCCAGGGCGAAGTCCAGGCAGGGCTCGAGGGCCTCGCAGGAACGGCAGACGCCTTTCGCGGCCTCGATCTGGTCGATGGCCGGGCCGGTCGTGCCGACAGGAAAGAAGAGATCGGGTTCGGTGTTCCGGCAGGCTGCGGCACGACGCCAGTCGTCCGCATCCCAGTCGACCGTCCGATTCCACATGAGAGCCATTGGGAGAGCCTCCACCCACGCGGTTGTGATCCTTTTCACATGATCGGGCCCAGTTGGTGCCCGTCCGTGAGAAAGGGTTTGACCAGAAGAGGGTAACGGGCCGGTGCGCCTCTGGCAAGGAGTTTTGTGAAAAATCTCACGAGGAGGGCAAATATGCTCCTGAACAGGGAGGATAAACCTCTATGACCGCGGTCTTCGCTCACCGCGGCTGCACCGAGGGACCCCGGGAGAACACCCTCGAGGCCTTCGCCGAGGCCCGGCGATTGGGAGCCGACGGCGTGGAGCTCGATGTGCGCCTGACCGCTGATGGGGCCCTGGCGGTGGTGCACGACCCCGAGATCGAGGGGCTCGGTCCGGTCGCCGGGCTGGCCGGGCCGGACCTGCCCGCCCATGTCCCCCTGCTGGCCGACGTCCTGGCGGTCTGCGACGGCATGGTGGTCAACGTCGAGATCAAGAACGACCCCCGCGAGCCGGGACACGACCCCGGCGAGGCGGTGGCCGCCCTGACGGCGACGACCATCGCCGAGGCCGGCTGGACCGATCGGGTGATCGTGTCGTCGTTCCAGGTGAGCACGCTGCGGGCGGTCCAGCTCGCCGACAACCGGCTCACCCTGGGCGTGCTCTGGCCGTTCCTCACCGAGGTGGAGCCGGCGTTGCGCGACGCCGTCGAAGCGGGCTGGGCCGCCGTCCATCCCTTCGTCGCCGCGGTCGGATTCGACCTGGTGGCCCAGGCGCACGCGGCGGGTCTCGCGGTCAACACCTGGACCGTCAACCATCCCGGCGACCTGGCCAGGTGCGTGGAGCTGGGAGTCGACGCCGTGATCACGGACCGCCTGGTCGAGGCGCTGGCCGTGGTCCGGGCCGCCGGAGGGTGAACCCGGGTTGATCCGTGCCCCGGCCGGGGCGGAATGGCGAGAGCCCGCCCGATTCGTCAAAGATGGTCGGCCATGAACGTCGTCGTGTGTGTCAAGCAGATCCCCGATCCGGTCGCTCCAGGCGAGCTCGATCCGGACAACACCCTCAACCGCAAGGGCAAGCTCATCATGGATGACTCCGACAACTACGGGGTCGAGATGGCCCTGCAGCTGGCCGGGGGTGAGGGGGACCAGGTCATCCTGGTCTCCATGGCGCCCGGGGGCGAGACCTCGGGGTTGCGCACCGGGCTCGCCATGGGCGCCGCCAGCGCCATCCTGATCAGTGACGACGCCCTGGCCGGCAGCGATGCCCTGGGCACGGCCAAGGTGCTGGCCGCCGCCATCAAGCGGGCCAACCCCGACCTGATCGTGGCCGCCACCGAGTCGACCGACGGCTACACCGGGACCCTGCCGGTCCAGGTGGCCGAGCTCCTGGGCCTCCCCTCGGTGACCTTCGCCAAGTCGATCGCCATCGACGGCAACTCGGTCAAGGTGGAGCGTCAGACCGAGGCCGGGTACGACGAGGTCACGTGCCCGCTCCCCGCCGTGGTCACGGTGACCGCCGGCGTGGTCGAGCCCCGCTACCCCTCGTTCAAGGGGATCATGGCGGCCAAGTCCAAGCCGGTGGAGAACCTCACCGTGGCCGACCTCGGCCTCGAGGCGTCGCAGGTCGGCGCGGCGGGCAGCGGTCAGGAGATCACCGAAGTAGCCGAGGCCGAGGCGCGTTCGGCCGGAGAGATCGTGGTGGACGAGGGTGACGGCGCCGCGCGCGTCGTCACCTTCCTTGAGCAGCTGAAGGTGATCTGAGATGGCAATCGACAAGGTTTGGGTGCTGGCCGAAGAAGGGGACGCCGGCCCGACGCCGATCACCCTCGAACTGCTGACCGAGGCGCGCGCCGTCGCCGGCACGGTCGAAGCCGTGGCCTGGGGCAGCGAGACGGCTTCGTTCGCGGCCGCCCTCGGTGAGTACGGCGCCGCCACCGTCTACGACGTGGGCGACCTCGGCGGCGCCCTGCCGGGCGTGCCGGTGGCGTCGGCCATCAAGGCGCTGATCGAGGGGGGCAACACCCCCGACGCCATCCTGATCCCGGCCACCTATGACGGCCGTGACGTGGCGGGCCGCCTCTCGGCCAAGCTCGACGTCCCGGTGCTGACCAACGTCACCGGGCTGGTGGCCGGCGACAGCCTGTCCAGCCTGCACCCCATCTTCGGCGGCAGCCAGATCGTCACGGCGAAGTTCACCGGGAGCGGCCCGGGCATCTTCGTGATCCGGGCCAAGTCGTTCGCCGCCGAGTCGGCGGGAGGCGGTGCCGCCGCGGTGGTGGCCGCCCCGGCCCCCGACGCCGGCGCCTCGAACGGCGCCAAGATCGTCGAGCGCCACGTCGAGGAGCGCAGTGGACCCAAGCTGGACGAGGCGGCGGTGGTCGTCTCGGGCGGACGTGGGCTGGGTGACGCGTCGAACTACGCGCTCATTGAGGAGCTGGCCAAGCTGCTGCACGGCGCCGCCGGTGCCAGCCGGGCCATCGTCGACGCCGGGTGGGTGCCCTACTCGCACCAGGTCGGCCAGACCGGCAAGACGGTGAAGCCGACCGTCTACATCGCGTGCGGGATCTCGGGCGCGACCCAGCACCTGGTGGGCATGAAGGGCTCCAAGAACATCGTCGCCATCAACAAGGACCGCGAGGCGCCGATCTTCTCGGTGGCCGACCTCGGGATCGTGGGCGACGTGCACAAGGTGCTGCCCGCGCTTATTGAGGACCTCAAGGCCAAGGGCTGAGCCGCCCGGCTCAATTCATACTCCGGCCGCGCCCTGCCCAGATGTGGGGTGGCCGGGCGATGCTGGTG
>DASXZJ010000034.1:0-5229 GCA_036502025.1 Acidimicrobiales bacterium
GTGATCCCGACCCTGCTGCCCAACTCGATCATGAACAACGGGCAGGCCTGCATCGCCCAGACCCGGATCCTGGCCCCGCGTGAGCGCTACGACGAGGTGGTCGACGCCGTGGTGGCCGGGGTGGCCGCCATGACGGTGGGCGACCCGCTGGACCCGGCGACCGAGGTGGGCCCGGTGGTGGCCGAGCGGCAGCGGGCGCGGATTCTCGGGTATCTCGACAGCGGGCGTGAGGAGGGGGCGACGGTGGCCCTCGGCGGCGGGCGTCCGGCCGCCTTCTCCAAGGGCTGGTACGTGGAGCCGACCGTCTTCTCCAACGTCGACAACAAGATGAAGATCGCCCAGGCGGAGATCTTCGGACCGGTGCTCGTGGTCATCCCTTACGACGGTGACGAGCAGGCCGTCGACATCGCCAACGACTCGAACTACGGGCTGTGCGGCTCGGTGTGGACAGGTGACAACGACCGCGGCCTGGGCATCGCCCGCCAGGTGCGCACCGGGACCTACATGCTGAACGCGCCGGTGCCAATCGACTTCAGCACGCCGTTCGGCGGCTACAAGGAGTCGGGCGTGGGCCGCGAGTTCGGGCCCGAGGGGCTCGAGAGCTTCCTGGAGAAGAAGTCGATCGCCCTGCCGGCCGGCTACACGCCCGGTCTCTGAGCGGGGCGGATCCGGGGGTCGGCGGCGGCGGGCGAGGCGAGTAGGCAGTGGGGCGAGCGGTGAGACAGTGACACGGTGGGGCGGGTAGCTGGTCCATGAGCAAGGCGGAAGTGGCGGGCGAGGACTTTGCGGCGGGAGTGACGACGCCCGAGCCCCAACGGGTGCGGGTATCGAACTGGCCCATGTGGGTGGTCGGGTTCACCCTCTTCATCGACAACATGGACCAGTTCATCGTCCGGGGGGCCCAGAACCAGATCCGGCACGCCTTCGGGGTCAACAACATCGGGATCGCCGTCCTATTCTCGGCCTTCATCCTGGTCAACGGCCTGGTCACGTTGCCGGCCGGCTACCTGGGGGACCGCTGGAACCGCACCCGGGCCATGGCGGTGACGCTCGTGGGCTGGTCGATCATCAGCGCCGTGGGCGGGCTGGTGCCGACCGACCTCTTCTTCCTGCTAGTGCTGATCCGCGGCTCGCTGGGCTTCGGCCAGGCCGTGACCGACCCCTCGGGCAGCAGCGTCATTGCCGACTTCTACGGCACGGAGCGGCGCGGCAAGGCGTTCTCCCTCCAACAGTGCCTGAGCTTCGTCGGCCTGGGCCTCGGGCTTGGTATCGGCGGCGCGCTCGGACCGTTGCTGCACGGCAGCGGCTGGCGGCTGGCCTTCTTCGTCTCGCTGCTCCCCGGCCTGGTGGTGGCTTACCTGTGCTGGAAGTTGCCCGAACCCAGCCGGGGTACGGCCGACCGGGCCCATGTGGCGCACCGCGAGGGTGACCAGATGGAGGTGGCGGCGCCCGAGCGGATCCCCCTGTTCCCCCACGGCTTTCGGCGCTTCGTCCGGGACATGGGGGACGGGCTGCGCCAGGACGTCAAGACCATCCTGCGCATCCCCACCATGCGCTACGCGCTGGTCGGCGTGTCGACGGTGGGCTTCGTGGTGACCGCGGTCGCCACCTGGATCCCCAACTTTTACGAGGACCAGCTGGGGCGGAGCCAGTCCTCGTCCATCGGCGTGTTCGCCGTGCTGGCGGTGGCGGGCGGCATCCCGGGCACGCTCATCGGCGGGTGGATGGCCGACCGCTGGGTGAGCCGGTTCCTGGGGGCCCGGGTGGTGATCCCGGCCGTCTGCATCTTCATCAGCGCGTCGCTGTTCATGATCTCGTTCATCCCCATGTCGTTCGGGCTGGTCTTCGTGTTCCAGCTCCTGGGCTTCATGTCGGCCACGGCGTGTGTGCCACCACTGCGGGCCGGGTTGTCCGACGCGGCGCCGGCCAGCCTGCGGGGAGCCGGCTTCGGTGCCTTCAACCTGGCCTCGGTGGTCTTCGGATCCGCGGCGGCGCCCCTGGTCACCTCCATCGTGGCGACAGAGTTCAACAGCAACTTCCGCACCGCCTTCCTCATCGTGATGCCCATCGCCTTCCTGGGCGCCGGCTGCCTGCTGCTGGCCCGCAAGCACATCGAGCCCGACGCGGCCAAGGTCTTCGAGGCGGTGGTCATGGCGATGGCGGCCAACCAGGCCCAGGAGGCGGCCTACGAGGCGGAGGAGTCGGCGCGGCTCAGCGCGGTGCAGGTTCAGGAGCCCGCTGAGCCGGGCGCCGAGGGCGACACGTAGCCCGACAGCTTGCCGCCACCACCCTTCACATCGGCGTAGCGCTGTTTGGTGCCGGTCTCGACCACGGAGAAACCGGTGCGGTCGCCGTCGCCGTTGATCACGTCGGGCGCGGCGTCGTTGTCCGTGGCGCCGGTGACGATGGCCACGTGGACGGCGGTGGTGGCCGGGAGCACCAGCCCGTAGACGGCGACGTCACCGGGCTGGGGGATGTAATCCGAACCGACCGGGTGCCAGGTCCCGTGGTCCTCGCCCCAGACGTAGAAGCTGGCCGAGTCGGCGTTGAGGTGTCCCGGCGCCAGCTCGTAGGAGACGTCGGCGCCGGCCTCCTTCCAGGCCCAGGCGGCGAAGTCGGCGCACCACTCCTCACTGAGGTTGCCGTCGCCGCAGTCGGCGGTCCCGGCATCCCAGTAGGCGCTGAAGCGGTTGCAATAGGTGTCGGAGGGGTCGGTGTGATAGCCGAGCTGGCCCTGGGCCAGCGCCACGATGCGCGCCCGCAGGGGACTGACCGACGGCCCGCGGGCCAGGTGGTTGGCCACGACGGCGAGGGTGGCGATCACGGCGATGACCAGGACAAACCTGACCAGGCGCCATGGGCGCCGGGTGGCCGGTCGGGGGGCGGCACGGCGCGGCGGGAGGGGAGCGGCCAGGGGCCGGGATGGGCTCAGGGTGCTTCAGGGTAGTGAGCGGCGGCCGCAATTTGGGGGCGGCGAGATTCTGCGAGAATGACGCGCCCCGTTCACCCGGCGGGAGCGGGGCGCCATGAGCCCGAACGAGGGTGCCCGAGCACGTGGTCCGACGTAACGTGCCTGACCAAAAGGTGATGGTGGAGGGGATGAGCGCAACGGTTGACGAGGTGAGCGAGGCGCCCCACCGGCGCTTGGCCTATCTCCCCGCGCTCGACGGCGTGCGCGCTTTCGCCGTGGTGGCCGTGATGATCTACCACGGTGGCCCGTTCTTCGCGCCCGGCGGCTTCATGGGCGTCGACACCTTCTTCGTCCTCTCGGGCTTCCTCATCACCTCGTTGCTGGTCGGGGAGTGGGGCGAGAGCCTGACCATCCGCCTCGGCGCCTTCTGGGCCCGCCGGGCCCGGCGGCTGCTGCCGGCACTCCTCCTCATGCTGCTCTTCGTGGCGCTCTTCGCCGCGGTGATCGTGCCCAAGGGGACGTACCCGTCACTGCGGCTCGATGCGCTGTCCACCCTGATCTACGTCAGCAACTGGCACTTCATCCTGGTGAACTCCGACTACTTCAACCAGGCGGCGGCCGCCTCGCCGCTGATCCACACCTGGTCGCTGGCCGTGGAGGAGCAGTTCTACCTGATCTGGCCCCTGGTGGTCCTGGGCATCCTGCACTTCACCCGCAACCTCCGTGTGCTGCTCGGCGTCTGTGGCGCGGCCGCGGTGGCCTCGGCCATCGAGATGTACGTGGTGTTCCATCACTCGGCGTCGACCAACCGGGCCTATCTCGGCACCGACACCCGCGCCCAGTGCCTCTTCATCGGGGCGGCGCTGGCCGTCGGGATGGTGATGTTGCGCCAGAAGGGGCAAGGGTCCGGCCGCCTCGCCGAGGGGGAGCTGTGGCGCCCGGCCAACAACAACGGCCGCGTCATCTGCGGACTGGCCGGCCTGGTCGGGGCCGTCGCCGCCATCATCATCTGGGTGTCGACCAGCACAACGTCGTCGTTCCCCTACGAGGGCGGGTTCTTCCTCATCGGGCTGGCCACGGGCGGCGTGATCCTGGCCTCGCTCGGCGCGCCGAGGAGCCCGGTGCCGCGCTTCCTGTCGCTGGCCCCGCTGCGCTACATCGGGCGGATCTCCTACGGGCTGTACATCTGGCACTGGCCGCTGTTCATCTGGCTCAACGAGGGCCGGACGGGGCTCTCGGGGGCGGGGCTCTTCATTGTGCGGGTGCTGGTCACGTTCGCCGTGTCCGTCGTCTCCTACCATCTGGTCGAGCAGCCCATCCGCCAGGGCTCGTTCCTGCGCCAGTGGAAGGCCTGGGTGGCCGTGCCGAGCGGCGTGGCCGCCGTATTGATCGCCGTGGTGGCGGCGACGGCCGGGGTCACCGCGGCCCAGGTGCCGCCGATCGCGGTCGGTACGACGACCGTGCCCACCACCACGCCCACCACCGTGCCGACGACCACGCCCACCACGGTGCCGGTGTCGACCCCGACCACCTCGCCCTACACCGGCACTCCGGTCCGGGTGCTCCTGGTGGGCGACTCGGTGGCGCTGACGCTCGGCGAAGGGTTGATGTCGACACAGGTCAAGACGCAGTACGACGTGACCGTCTCGGACTACGGCATCCTGGGCTGCGGGGTGGTCAACGGCCCCGAGGTCGAGCTGATGGGGGCGCGCGACATCGTGGCCTCGGCCTGCGACGGCTCGGCGTCAACCCCGGGGGAGAAGCTCAGCGACGAGCCCTGGCCCTACCAGTGGCTGCACGCCATGGCGATCACCGCGCCCAACGTGGTGGTCCTGCTGGCCGGCCGGTGGGAGGTGGTCGACCGGGAGTACAAGGGGAAGTGGACCAATATCTTGAACCCGGTCTTCGCGGCCTACGTGAAGTCACAGTTGGAGGCGGCCTCCAACCTGGTCACGGCCTCGGGTTCGCACTTCGTGTTCCTGACCGCTCCGTGCACCGACGAGGGCGAGATGCCCGACGGGGGCCCGTGGCCCGAGGACGACCCGGCCCGCCTGGCCGTCTACAACAGCCTGGTGCGCCAGGTGGCCGCCGAGTACCCCCGGACCGACTCGGTGGTCAACCTCAACGCGGCAGCCTGCCCGGGGGGCAAGTTCTCGCTCACCAAGAACGGCCAGACCATCCGCACGGCCAACGACGGCGTGCACTTCACGCCGGTCGCCGGGGAGGTCCTGGCGCCGTACATCATGCCGGGCATCGTGGCCGCGGGACGGGCGCAGGCCAGCCAGGCACCGAGCACCACGACGTCGAACGCCGGCTAG
>DASXZJ010000035.1:0-49306 GCA_036502025.1 Acidimicrobiales bacterium
GATACCGAGCACATCGGGGTCGAGCACACGGAGCGACTGCTCCAGGAGCTCCTGCCCGGTTTCGTCGCCCTCGCACACCACGATCCGCAGTCCAGACGTCATGGCGTTCAGGGTCGCGCGGATTCGGGAGGCCCGCCAACGGTGGAACCCGGATGTCGGCCGGCCCGGGTCACCCGTTGACGAATCGCAGCCGGTGGACCTGCCGCTCCCATCCACTGGTTTCCCAGAAACCCACGGCCACCGGTGCCGTGTCAACCACGATGGCCTGCAGCCGAACGGCCGCGGCGGCGGCGAGGCGGGCCTCGGCCTCACGCAGGAGCTGGCGAGCCAGACCGCGGCGCCGGTGGGATGGGGCGACCGCCAGCCGGTAGACGGAGCCACGCCAACCGTCCCAGGCGGCAATTATCGAGCCCACGATCGAGCCATCGTCCTCGGCCACGATGAGGGCGGCGGGATCGTGCCGCATGAGACGGTGCAGGCTCTCAACGTCATCGGTGTGGCTGGGTTCGGCCTCGGCGATCGCCCAAAGCGCAAGAATTGGATCGGCATCGCCGGGCCGACCAGCTCGAAAGGTGCAGGCCATGGCCACAGGTTAGGAGAGCGAAGCACCGGAGTCCGCCGGCGGCCTCTACCGAGCGTTGATCAGTTCGGCCAACTCCTGGGGACGGCTGATCATGGCCATGTGTGCCGCGTCGAGATCCAGCACCTGTGTGTCGCCGAGGTTGTCGATCATCCGGTTCTGCACGTCCAGGCTGACGGCAGCGTCCTGCAGGAGCCGAATGTAGGTGCGGGGAATAGGCCTTCGTAGGCCCGTCAGGTCCGACGGCTCGGACAGAATGCCGACGGCTTCGGGTACCTGGCGGGACAGCGTCGAAGCGGCCATGTGTTCGTCCATGTCGTTGCAGAACATCGCTCGGGCGAGGTCTGGGTGCAAGACACCATGGCCGTCGACCACTTCGTCGTCGATGCGATCGGCGGCCTCCTTGGCGTTGGGACTGAGATCGCCGAGGACTTCGAGCAGGGACGTGCCATGCGGTGGGACAACACATGAGACGAAGACGAGGCGCCGGATTCGGGTGGGTACTACCTCGGCCACGCCGGGAAGGGTGAGGCCGGCCATCGAATGGCCGACCAGGGCCACATCGCTCAGCTCGCGCTCGATGATGTATTCCGCTACCGAGGCGACGAAGTCGGCGAACGTCACGGTGTCCAGGTCACCTGGCGTGACTCCCCTTCCGGGTAGGTCAACGGCGTGGCTCGGTTCGGCGAGGAACGGGCGAATCTCATCCCAGCATGAACCGGCGAATCCGCCGCCGTGCACCAGTACGTACGTCACCGACTCAGACTGTCATCCGCCATCCGTCGCCACAAGCAGGGCTCCCACCAGTCTGCTGTTCCGAGGGCGTAGAGCCCCTCCGATTTCAGCGGGGGGCTCGCGGCATCCCCAATCCGATCATGGCGATGAGGTCGCGCTGGACCTCGTTGGTTCCACCCCCGAAGGTGAAGATGGTCTGGGTCCGGGCCTGCTGCTCGAGGCGCCCCCGCAGGGCGGCGCCCGGTGAACCCTCGACCAGGTAGCCCGCTTGGCCAACCACCTCGAGCAGCAGTCGATAGACCTCCAGGGCCAATTCGGTGCCATAGACCTTGGTGGCGGACGCATCGGCGGGGTTCAACCCCTGGTTGGAACCCCACGCCACCTTCCAGTTCAACAGCTTCAGCACCTCGATCTTCGCGTGCACCCGAGCCAGGCCGATCTGCACCCACTCGTGGTCCATCACGGTGCGCCCGTCTCCTAGTCGATGACCCTGTGCCCATCGGCGCACTTCGGTGAGGCTCCGGAGCAACCCCGAGGCCGGACAAATCGCCACTCGTTCGTGATTGAGCTGGTTGGTGATCAACTTCCAGCCCTGATTCTCCCCGCCGACAAGATTCTCGGCGGGAACGCGGACGTCCTCATAGAACGTCGAGCTGGTGATGTCGCCGGCGATGGTGGCCAGCGGAGTCCAGTGGAACCCGGGGGTGTCGACCGGCACAATGAAGACCGAGAGACCCTTGTGCTTGGGAGCGTCGGGGTCGGTTCGGGCGGCCAACCAGACGTAGTCGGCATATTGGATGGCACTGGTGTAGATCTTCTGCCCGTTGATCACGTACTCGTCACCGTCGCGCCTGGCCCGCGTCTTCAGTGAGGCCAGGTCGGTGCCGGCTGAGGGCTCGGTGTACCCGATAGAGAAGTGAACCTCACCTCGGAGGATGCCGGGAAGGATCCGTTGCTTCTGCTCGGGGGTGCCAAGGGCCATCAACGTCGGACCGACGCTGTTCAGGGTGAGAAGAGGCAGCGGAACGCCCGCCCAGTGTGACTCCTCGACGAAGATCATCTGGTCGATCGGCCCCCTCGCCTGGCCCCCGTATTCGGTGGGCCATCCCAGACCCAGCCACCCGTCCTGACCCATCCGGTTGATGTACCGGGTATAGGTCGGCTCGTCCGAGGGTGAACCCTCGACTTCTGCGACCAGCCCTTCGAAGTACCCCCGGAGCTGGCTCTGCAGGTCTCGTTGTTCTGACGTGAACTCCAGGTACACCACGGCCTCCGGTCGAGATCAAGGGTTCGCCTGCAGCATTATCGCGGCGAATCGGTCTCGCCCCACTAGGTTGCATTTTCAATTGGGTGGTCCGTGAGGGGCAGGAGGCCGATGAGCACGATCGGAAGTGACCATCCAGCCACCATCACCGTCCGATCGCGTCGCCGTTGGGCGACTCTCGCCGTCTTGTGCGTCTCGCTGCTCCTCATCAGCCTGGACAACACCATTCTCAATGTTGCACTCCCCTCCATCGTGCGGAGCTTGGGCGCCAGCGCCAGCCAGTTGCAGTGGATGGTCGACGCCTACGCGGTGGTCTTCGCCGGCCTCCTGCTCTCGCTCGGTGCACTGGGCGATCGGGCCGGACGGAAGTGGGTCTTCATGGCCGGACTGGTCGTCTTCGGCGGCGGCTCCGCCTTCGCAGCCTGGTCGGGGAGCCCGGACCGCCTGACCGCGGCCAGGGCCGTGATGGGTGTGGGAGCGGCGGCGCTCATGCCGGGCACACTGTCGATCCTCACCAACGTCTTCACGGCAGAACAGGACCGGGTCCGGGCCATCGGAATATGGTCGGGCACCACGGGCATCGGGGTGGCCCTCGGCCCGATTCTGGGCGGGATCCTCTTGGCCCACTTCTGGTGGGGCTCCATCTTCCTCGTGAACGTGCCGTTTGCAGTGGCCGGGCTGGTCGCGGCCATCTGGCTGGTGCCGAACTCGGCCAACCCCTCCTCCACCCGGCCTGACCCCGTCGGCGCCCTGCTGTCGATCTTCGGGCTCGGGCTGCTTCTATGGGGCATCATCGAGGCCCCGGGTCGCGGGTGGACCTCCCCCTTGATCCTCGGCGCGCTCGCCGCGGCCGTGGTCGCCCTGACCTCCTTCGGCGTCTGGGAGCGACGCATCAACCACCCTATGCTGCCCCTCCGGTTCTTCGCCGACCGTCGCTACAGCGCGGCCATCGCTGCGTTGGCCCTCGTGCTCTTCGCCCTCCTCGGCATGTTCTTCCTGATGACCCAGTACCTCCAGTTCGCGCTCGGCTACAGCGCGCTCGAAGCCGGCGTACGTATTTCACCCGTGGCCTTGGCCCTCTTGGTGGTGGCGCCGATCTCCGTCGTGGTGGCCCGCCGGGTCGGCACGAAGTACGTGGTGACCGGCGGCATGATCCTGATCGCCATCGGGCTCGCCGTGCTGTCGTCGACGACCGTGGAGGGGACCTACCGCGACTGCATCGGCCCCCTGGTGCTGGTCGGGGTGGGCGTGGCGCTCGCGCTAGCCCCGAGTACCGAATCGGTGATCGGGTCGCTGCCCCTGGCGGAGGCCGGAGTGGGCTCGGCCACGAACGACACGGCGATGCAAGTGGGTGGCGCCCTCGGCGTCGGTGTCCTCGGTACCGCACTCACGCTGCGCTACCAACATTTGATGGCACCGGCAGTCGCCCACGCCGGCGTTCCCGCCTCGGTGCGGGGGACCATCGAGAGTTCGCTGGGGGCCGCCCTGGCGGTGGCGCAACACGCCCCGGCACACGAGGGAACCGCGCTGGCCCTGCTCGCCCGGCAGTCGTTCGTCTCCGGCATGGATCTGGCGCTCGTCATCGCCACGGCCTTCGTCGCCGTGGCCGCCGTCCTGGTGCTCGTTGCGCTCCCCAATCAGGGGAAACTCCGCTCCGGCTGAAAATCCAAGGATCGTCACGAGAGAGTTCTCGCAGGGTGTCCGCCCAGCCAGCATTTTTCTGCGCGGTTGGCAATCCGGCGCGACTGGCCGAACGTATTCCCTGGCATACACGCGTCGGGCGCGGCGTAAGGGGAAAGCACATGACCCAACGAGTTTCAACGGTTCGCCTGAAGATCGCACGTCGGCTGGTCCCGGTGGCGATCGTCTCTATCCTTGGCTTCACTGCTGCGGCCTGCGGCTCTGGCGGCGGAGGTTCGACCGGCGGGCAATCCCACACCACCACCGGGGGAAGTTCGGGTGGCAGTTCGGGTGGCAGTTCGGGTGGCAGTTCGGGTGGCAGTGGGGGCTCGGGGTTCTGAAAACTCAGCCGTCCTGGAACCTCCCGTGGCGCGTGGCTTCCCTCAGGACTACCGTGGGCTCGCTCACCTTCGGCGTGAGGGTTCTCTGAGGGCGGCCATGGCCGTCCATACGAGAACGAAGCAAGTGACAGGGGGACACCGAATGACGACACCGTACGGCTATTACATCCTCCCCAATGGAAGGCTCCGCTACATCACCGCGCCCAGATGGGACGCCGTTCTTGAGGCGATGCGGTTCGACGAAGAGTCACCCGACTTTCGACAGGGGATCGACCGTCGAATTTCTGATCGTCGGAACTCTGATCGTCGATTGACCGTCTGAACACGACCGCGGGCGACCAGCGACCGGCTGGCTGGCTGAGCAAGCCGCGCTACGACCCGGTCGCCCGCAGGTCCGGGCCAGGCTGCGGTGCACCGGCTGTAAGTCCAGGGTCGGCCCGCACCACCTTGTCGAGCAGATCGCGCAGCTGGCGCAGTTCGGTGCCGGACAGGGCGTCGAACGAGGCCGGCGGTACCGACATCACCGAGTGGATCTCCTCGGCCAGCGCACGGCCTTCGGCTGTGAGCACAATGATCTTCACCCGCCGGTCCGCCGGGTCGGGCTGGCGCTCGGCCAGTCCCCGCTCGTCCAGGTCGTCGACCAGCGCGGTGATGTAGGACGGGTCGACGCCGATCCCCCGGGCCATCTCCCCCATGGAGATGCCATCGGACTTGAAAAGGCGCATCAGCGTCTTGATCACGCCGGGCGAGAGCTTTGTCCGTTGCGCAATGGCCGCCATCCGCTCCATGGGCTCGCCTTCCACGATGATGCGGCGGAGACGATCGAAGGCGTCCTCGGCGAGTCCCACGGGTCGAAGTCTCGCACAAACTCTTTGACATATCCATATCTTTGAGTATTATGAACTAATCCCGAGAGGAGCCGAATGGCCCGCAGTGACGCCAAGACATCGGTCTTGAGCCCCGAGCTTCGCCGCATTTCCAGCGTGGTCGTGCTGGGGTCGATCATGTCGATCCTCGACACCACCATTGTCGCCGTCGCCCTGGACACCTTGGGCAAGGACTTCAAGGTCTCGGTCTCGACCATCCAGTGGGTGACGACCGGCTACCTGCTGGCCCTGGCCGTCGTGATCCCGGTCACCGGGTGGGCGGTCGATCGCTTCGGTGCCAAGCGGATGTGGATGCTGTCACTCGGACTCTTCATCATCGGCTCCAGCCTGTGCGGGCTGGCCTGGTCAGCCAACTCACTCATCTTGTTCCGCGTGCTGCAGGGCATCGGGGGCGGGATGATCCTGCCCATCGGCCAATCCGTGCTCGCCCGCGCCGCCGGGCCGCAGCGCATGGGCCGCGTCATGAGCGTCATCGGGGTGCCCACGGTGATGGGCCCGGTCCTCGGGCCCGTGCTCGGTGGGTTGATCATCTCCAACGTCAGCTGGCGCTGGATCTTCTACATCAACGTGCCGATCGGCATCATCACCCTCATCCTCTCGAGCAGGTTCCTCTCGGACTCCGAGGAGAGGATCAGGACCAGCTTCGACGGGCTCGGGTTCTGCCTCCTCTCCCCCGGCCTGGCCTCGCTCGTCTACTCCCTCTCGGAGGTGGGAATCAGCGGGAGCTTCACCAGCACCCCGGTGCTGGTCAGCTTCGTCCTCGGGGTCGTCCTGATGGTTGCCTTCGTCCTGCACGCCCTGCGGATCAGAAACCCGCTCCTCGACCTGCGCCTGTTCAAGAACCGGCACTTCACCATCGCCAACATCTGCGTCTTCGTCATGGGCGCCACGCTCTTCGGGTCCATGTTCCTGCTGCCGCTCTACTACCAGGTCGCCCGGGGGCAGAGTCCCTGGGTCGCCGGCCTTCTGATGGCTCCCCAGGGCATCGGCGCCGCCTGCGTCATGAGACTCTCAGGCCGCATCACCGACCGCACGGGGCCGCGTCGCATCGTGCCGGCCGGCATCATCCTCATGGCCGTGGCAACCATTCCCTTCGCCTTCGTCACCACCAGCACGAACGAGGTCTTGTTGGCCTTGACCCTCTTTGCCCGGGGCCTGGGTCTCGGCCTCTCCATGATGCCGATCATGGCCGCCGCCTACTTCGACCTCTCCCACGCCGACGTGCCGCGGGCCAGCACGACCCTGAACATCGTCCGCCAGGTCGGGGGCTCGGTGGCCACCGCGCTCTTCGCCGTGGTCCTCGAGCGCCAGATCACCCAGAATCTCGGTTCGAAATCGGGCAGTGGCGGGCTCTCCCTCTCCGACACGGTGAAACTGCCACCGGCCGTCGCCGAACGGGTGGCCGCCGCCTTCGCCCACACGTTCTGGTGGGCGGTCATCACCATCCTCGTCGCGTTCGTGCCGACGCTGTTCCTCCCCTCGCACTCGGCCAGGCCCGAGACCGTCGCCGGCGGCGAAGACGCCGCTCCCCCGGCAGTGGCACCGGTGACCGGAGCCCTGGTCGAGTAGCCGTTGGTCAGGTCTGCTGCGCCGTCCAGGTGCTGCGGCGGGCGAAGACGACGGCCTCGGAGGTGCGATCGACCACCATCCAGGTCCGGTCATGCGCCAGGAGCAGCTCCAGCGGCGTGTGCGGAGCCCAGACGACATAGTCGACGTGGTAGCGGTCCAGGATCGGATCGGGTGCCGTCGTGACGTTGCTCACGGCGAAGAACTCGCTCAGCACCGGACCGGCGAAGAGATCCGTGCGGCCGTCGACGAAGGTGGCCCGGTGCCGGGCGATCGAATAATCACCCCAGGTGTATTCGGTGAAGATCCGGCCCGGGTGAGCGGCCAGGAAGTTGAAGGCCTGCACCGGGGTATCGCGGGTCACTGAACCGGCCGGCACCGACGGGGTGGCGAGGAGAGCGATCATCAGTCCGATGGCACCGGCGCCGACCCAGCGGCGGGCCATGGCGCTCCACTCTTTCCGGCGGGGCAGGGTGGCCGCCAACCCCGCTGCGGCAATCATCAGATAGATCTCGACCCGGATCGAGTGCAGGGTGCCCAGGAAGAACGCGGCGCCCAGCGTCACCTCGAGCAGCATGATGCGCCGGCGCCGCACGGCGAGGATCAGCACCAGGAGCGGCACACCGATGGTGAGGAGCACGAAGAGGGAGTGGAAGTCGGGCGACTTCCACTCCTCGATGTACTGGCCGATCTGCGTGTTCCGGGCCACGGACAGGTCATAGGAGAGCAGCCCGGGTCCGTAGGGCGACACAAAGGAGGCCAGCACGGAGCCGGCCGTGGCCAGGGCGAGGGGCTTGGGGAAGGGAGAGCGGCCCACCCCGCCGACGTGGGCGGCGACCGAGGGTGGGGCGATAGACCAGGCCAGCTCGACCCCGAGCACGAAGAGCCCCACCAGGATGGAACCGTGGGTGTTGACCCAGGCCACGCAGAGGACGGGCAGCCACCACAGCCAGCGCGCGTTGGCCCGGGCCTTGGTGAGGATGAGCAGTTCGAGCGGGAGCCAGATGAGCGAGAACGACAACCCACGGTCCTGGGTCACGAAGGCGGCAATCCCGACGGCCAAGAGGACGGCGATGGCCGCCAGCCGGCCGCCGCGTGCGCCGAGGGCGCGGGCATACGCCATGGTGCAGACGAGGCACATGGTTCCGGTCAGGACCGAGAAGAGGTTGTATGCCGCCGCACCGAAGAGCTTGAACAGCGCGGCCAGCGCGACTTCGGAGCCCCACTCGTCGGCCACCCAGCGATGGTGGGCTTCGGTGTAGCTGAAGGGATCCAGGCCGACCACGGCGTGGTGCGCCAACATCCACTGGCCGGCGGCCAGCTGCCAGAAGACGTCGGTGGACAGGGAGCGGCTCAGCGTGGCGGTTACCAGGATGCTGACGCCCACCACCAGACCGAACAGGGCGATGACCCGTGGGGCCAGAGGGGGTCGAGACTCGGACGGCGTCCGGGAGCGTGGCGTCCCGCCCCCCAGCGCAACGTCGTCGTTCGTCCCCACCGCCTGCGCCGTGGTGCGCACGTGCTCTCCCCCTCCGCCAGGTTCCCCACCGGCGGTCCCGGCCCGAGCGTACCGACATAGTGATCCGGGTGAGTTGCAACCCGGTGGCAATCACGTGGCAGCGAGGGAATGGCACACCGCCCGTTTTGGTTGAAAGATGAAGGTGCGCATGGTTGCGCCGACCATGATCGGAGGCCGAGATGAACGTCCTTTACACCGCTACCGCCCACGCCACCGGCGACGGTCGCAACGGTCACGCCCGCAGCGATGACGGGTTCGTCGACCTCGACCTGCGCATCCCCAAGGAGATGGGCGGCCAAGGCGGAGCCACCAACCCCGAGGAGCTCTTCGCGGCCGGCTATGCCGCCTGCTTCCATTCGGCCCTCAAGGTGGTGGCGAGCCGGGAGAAGCTCAATGTGGACGGCACCGAGGTCTCGGCCAGCATCGGCATCGGCACGCTGGACAACGGCGGCTTCGGCCTGACGGCCGCGCTGGTCATTTACGCACCGAACCTCGACCAGGCGACGGCCGAGCGGCTGACGGAGGCGGCCCACGAGGTCTGTCCGTATTCGAACGCCACCAGGGGCAACATCGAGGTGACCCTCTCCGTCGTCGGGTAACCGTCGCGCCGAGGGCGCGCCCCTCCTACTTGTTCAGCGGGTCCCGGGGCAGGCCGAGAATGCGCTCGGCGATCTGGTTGCGGGTGATCTCCGACGTCCCGCCCGCGATCGACATGGCGCGGGTGGCCAACTGGGTGAAGCCGGCGAAGGCGCCGTCACCGGCCAGGAAGGCCATCTCCTCCCCGACCAGGTCGGCCTGGAGTGCGCCTCGGTCGTGCCCGTGCTCGGCCAGGACCAGCTTGGTGACGTTGCCCTCCGGCCCGGGACCCGAGCCGATCACCGCCCGCTGCGCCCGCCGCAGGTTCAACACCTTGAGCGCGTGGTCCTTGGTCAAGATGGAGCCGACCCTCGCCGCCGCGCCGGGGACGCGATCACCGTGGCGGTCCAACAGAGACAGCAGATCCATGCTGGGGAAGATGCCGCCCGAGCCGCCCCCGATGGAGACGCGCTCGTTGCCCAGGGTCGACCGGGCCACGGCCCACCCGTCGTCGGGCGTGCCGACGACATCGTCATCGGGTACGAAGACGTCGTTGAAGAACACCTCGTTGAAGTCCGAGTTCCCGGTGATCTGCCGCAGCGGCCGCACCTCGACACCGTCGGCGTGCATGTCGATGACCATGGTCGTGATGCCGGCGTGCTTGGGCGCGTCGGGATTGGTGCGCACGGTGGCCAGTCCCAAGTGGCTGTACTGCGCGCCGCTGGTCCACACCTTCTGGCCGTTGACCACCCAGCCGCCATCGACCCGGGTGCCCCTGGTCTTGACGGCGGCGGCATCGGAGCCGGCGTCGGGCTCGCTGAAGAGCTGACACCACACGTACTCGCCCATCAAGGTCTTCTCGACCCACCGCTCGACCTGGTCGGGCGTGGCGTACTGGTTGACCGTCATGATGTTCCAGCCCGTGATGCCGAGCGGCGGGACCTTGACCCCGGCCGCCTTGAGCTCCTCATCGATGACCAGTTGCTCCACGGCGCCGGCTTCACGCCCCCACGGCCGGGGCCAGTGCGGCACCATGAGGCCCGAGTCGATGAGCGCCTTGCGCTGCTCGGCCCCCTTGAGCTTCCCCAGGCGCTGCGCCTCGACCCGCACCTCGGCCCTGATCGTCTCGGCTTCGGGGGGCAGGTCGAGGGTCACCTCCCGCGTGACGCCCCGCTGGGCCAGGCCGGTGACGTCCTCCGCGTCGCGCGGCGTACCGAGGACCGCGTTGAGCACCAGGGCCCGCCGCAGGTAGAAGTGGGCGTCGTGCTCCCAGGTGAAGCCGATGCCGCCGTGCACCTGGATGTTCATCTGGGCGTTGTGGACGTACGGCTCGAAGGCGAGCGTGGCCGCCATGGCCGCCGTGAGGGCGAACTCGTCGGCGTCGTCGTGCGCGGCGCGAGCGGCGTCGTAGACGGCGGCGGTGGCCAGCTCCGCCGCCACCAGCATGTTGGCGCAGTGGTGCTTGACGGCCTGGAAGGTCCCGATGGTGCGGCCGAACTGGACGCGCTCCTGCGCGTACTCGACGGCGTAGTCGGTGCAGGCGGCCATGCCGCCGACGGACTCCGCCGCCCCCAGGGTGCGGGCCAGGGCCAGGGCGCGCGCTCCGGCTTGGGCCATGACGTGCTCGGCATCGACGGCCACCCTTTTCGCGCTGGCGGTGACCGAGCGCCGAGTCGGATCGAGGTTGGTGGCCTCGGTGAGGCTCAGCCCCTTGACGTCGCGCTCGAGGACGACCACGTCGGCGCCGACCCGCAGGAGGATCAGTTCGGCCGCGAGGCCACCGAGCACGACGCCGGCCTCGCCCTCCAGCGTGCCGGCCGCCAGCGTCAGATCCGGCGTACCCAGCCCGAGGGCAGCCGTGGTGGTGCCGTCGGCCAGCCCCGGTAGCCAGCGCGCCTGCTGCTCGGGGCGGCCGCACCGCGCGATGACGGCGGAGGCCAGCACGGTGGGGAGAAACGGGCCCGGCGCGACCTGGCGTCCGAGCTCATCGAGCACGACGACCAGTTCGAGCAGCCCGGCGCCCGAGCCGCCGTGGGCTTCGGGCAGGTGGATGCCGAGCCAGCCGAGGCTCGCCATCTCACCCCAGTAGGAGGGGCGGGGCTCGTCTTCGGACTCGAGCAGGCTGCGGGCGGCCTGCAGGGCCTTGTGCGACGTGAGCACCCCCCGCACGGAGGCGGCCAGTTCCTGGTGGTCGTCGGTGATGGCAATCGGCATGGGTACCGCCCCCCTGAGCGTCGTCGAGCGTCCGCCAGGCGGGACGCCTGCCGGTGAGAGAGGAGATTAGACGGAGAGGGTCCGGTTCCCTCAAGTCGAGACCCTCGCGGCCGGGGTGACTACCATGGCGGGGTGCGCTGATCTCCGGTCGCGGTCACCCCAACCGCCGCCCGCTCGACCCTTCCCCTCGTCGATCCTTACCGGAGATGCTCCATGCCCTCACCGTCCTCCCCCTCGCTGGCGACCCTCGTCGTCCGGGACGTCAGCCACGAACGCGGCGGTCACCCTGTACTCGAACGCGTCTCCTTCTCCCTCGGGCCTGAGACCTGTCTGGGCGTGGTCGGCCCCAACGGCGTCGGCAAGTCGACCCTCCTGCAGATCGCGGCCGGGTTGCTCACCCCCACCTCTGGCCTCGTCCGAGTCGACCCGCCGATCGCCACCGTCGGCTACCTGGCCCAGGAACAGGTGGCGCGCCCCGGGGAGTCGGTGCGCCACGCCCTCTACCGGCGCACCGGGGTGGCCGCCGCCGAAGCCGAGTTGGCCGACGCCGCGGCCGGCCTGGGCGCCCCGTCGGCCGCGGCCGACGATCGCTACGCCACCGCGTTGGCGCGCTACGAGTCGCTCTCGGCCGGTGACTTCGACGCCCGCCTGGGTGCGGCCCTGGTCGACCTCGGCCTGAGCGACCCCGCGCTGGCCGAGCGCGAGGTGCGCACGCTCTCGGGTGGCCAAGAGGCCAAGGTGGCGCTGGCCGCGCTGGTGCTGTCGCGCTTCGACCTCACCCTGCTCGACGAGCCGACCAACGACCTCGACTTCGACGGGTTGGCCCGCCTGGAGGACCTGGTGGCCACCCGTCGCGGCGGCCTCGCCATCGTCTCGCACGACCGGGCCTTCCTGGCGGCCGCGGTGACCGATGTACTCGAGATCGACGAGCACCGTCACACCGGCCGGCTCTACGGCGGCGGGTGGTCGGGTTACCAGGCCGAGCGGGCGGCCGCCCGCGATCACGCGGCCGAGGCCTACGCCACCTACGAGTCGCAGCGGAGCGAGCTGCGCCAGCGCGCCCAGCGTGAGCGCCAATGGGCGACCACGGGCGTATCGAAGGAGAAGCGTCAGCCTCGGGACAACGACAAGGCGCAGCGGGACTTCCGCATCAACAAGACCGAGAAGCTGGCCTCGCGGGCCCGGCGGACCGAGCGGGCGCTCGACGCGCTCGACGTGGTCGAGAAGCCGTGGGAAGGGTGGGACCTGCGCTTCACCATCGAGCAGGCGCCGCGGTCGGGCGCCGTCGTGGTCCGCCTCGAAGACGCCGTGGTCGAACGGGGCTCGTTCACCCTCGGCCCGATCAGCCTGGAGATCGGGTGGGCCGACCGCCTGGCGCTGGTAGGGCCGAACGGCTCGGGGAAGTCCACGCTGGTCGGAGCGGTCGTAGGCCGCTTCGACCTGGCGGCCGGCGCGCGCTGGCAGGGGCCGAGCGTGGTGGTTGGTGAGCTCGGCCAGGACCGGCGGATCCTCGGCGGTACCGGCTCGGTGGTCGAGGCGCTGATGGGCGTCACCGGCCTGCCGCTGTCCGAGGCCCGCTCCCTCCTGGCCAAATTCGGCCTGGGTGCGGCGGCGGCCACGCGTACGGCCTCCTCACTCTCACCCGGCGAGCGGACCCGGGCCGAGCTGGCCGCCTTCGCGGCGACCGGGGTCAACTTCCTGGTGCTCGACGAGCCCACCAACCATCTCGACCTACCGGCGATCGAGCAACTCGAGTCGGCGCTGGCGCAGTACGAGGGCACGCTCCTGCTCGTCTCCCACGACCGGCGGCTGCTCGAGTCGGTGGAACTGACCCGGCAGATCGACCTGACCGCCGTGGCGACGACGGGCGCGGGTGGCGAGAACGGCGCGGTGACCAGGCTGTTCCGCCACCGCCGAGGGGGCCGGTAGGTTGCACCGGATGAGCGAGGGACGAGGCGGCCGGGCCCGCGAGACCGGTGCCGTCGCGTTGGGGGCCCTGCGACGAGCCACCGCCCGCAAGGCGGCCGAAATGATCCGCAGCGACCCTGACGACGCGGCCACCGCACTGGAAATGGGACTGGTCGACCGCTCGTGGCTTGACGAGCCCGGCCAGGGCCCCATCTCCTCGACCGCGCCCACGGAGATCCTGCGGCGCTTCCTGGAGCGCTCGGTGGAGCGCCGACCTTCCAAGCTCTCCTCGTTGGGTCTCACCGCCGTGCAGCTTCTCTCTTCAGGGGGCGACGATGCGGCGAGCGGCGCGGCACGCGACGTGGTCGTGCTCTTCACCGATCTGGAGGGGTTCACCGCCTTCACCGACGCCAACGGCGACCCGGCCGCCGTCGCGCTGATCGACGAGCATCACCGGCTGGCCGGCCCGGTCGTGCGGCAGTGGAACGGCAGGATCGTCAAGCACCTGGGCGACGGGCTCCTGTGCACCTTCCCCGACGCCTCCTCGGGCGTGCGGGCCGCGCTCGACCTGCTGGGCACCGCCCCGGCGCCGTTGCGCCTCCGGGCCGGGGTGCACATGGGTGAAGCCACGGTGAGCCGCACCGACGTGGTCGGGCACGTGGTCAACGTCGCGGCCCGGGTGTGCGAGCACGCCGATGGCGGCGAGGTCTGGGTAACGGCCGAGGTCGCCGACCACGCCGGGGAAACTCCGGGCGTCCGGTTCGGCCGGGTCAAGTCACGCCGCCTCAAAGGGGTCAGGACGCCCGTGGGCCTCGTCGAGGTGACCCGCACCCCCGCCGTGGACTGAACGGCAACCGCCGGTGAGCCCGGTGGCTCGGCCGGTACGGGGTTCGGGGCGAACGTTGAAAGAATTGCCGATGTGCCGGCCATGGACGGGTTGTGACGGAGAGTGCGGGGGCCCATCCCACCTCTCCGCCCGGGACCGTCCCGGCTGACCCTGAGCCGGGCTCATCAGGATCGGTGGAGGTCGAGGCCACGGCCAGATTCGAGCTGCTCTATCGCGAGCACTTCGGTGCCATGTACGCCTACGCCAGGCGACGGGTCGGCGTAGCCGACGTCAACGATGTGGTGGCCGACGTGTTCACGGCGGCGTGGCGCCGCATAGGCGACGTCCCCCGCCCACCGGACGACCGCCTGTGGCTCTACGGGGCGGCGCGGCGCGTGGTGTCGCAACACGACCGGGGGCGGCGCCGCGGCAATCGGCTCCTCAGCAAGCTGGCGGGCCATCACACGCGGGCCGTCGAGAACCCGGACCCGACCGAGGCGGGGTCGGCTCCTGAAATGGCCGGGCTGGATCTGATCGCGCCACTCAGGCCGCGTGATCGAGAACTGGTGAAGCTCATGATGTGGGACGGCCTGAGCCACGCCGAGATCGCCGAACTGCTCGGGTGCTCGGTGAATGCAGTGGCCGTCAGGTGGCATCGCTCGTTGGCGCGGCTGCGCCGCAACCTGGACATCCCGACCGGCTCGGCGGTGGGGACAACCACACCGGCCCTCGGGCGCCCCCGCACGGAAGGAGCATGATGGATATCGAGACGCTGCTGCGCGAGGCCGATCCGGCCGGCCGTCCCTCCGACCCGTCGGCGATCTCGGATGTCTCGGCGCAGATCCACGGCGTGGTCATGGCCCGCGCCGGCACGCCGGATCCGACCACGTCACGGCGTCGGACGGTGAAGAGGGTGGGGCTTCCCGCCGCAGGGGCTCTCGTCCTGGCGGCCGTCGTCGTGCTCGTCCTCGCCCTTCTCACGGGCCCGGTCGGGCCACTCACCTCGAAGGCCTCGGCCGCCCTGAACCGGTTGGCGGCACAGGCGGCCGCAGCGCCGCCGGTCACCAGCCTCGCCCCGGGCCAGTACTTCTACACCGAGACGGAGAGCCCCACGTATGAGATCGGGTCCGGGTCCTCACCGCCGACGCCGGCCAACCCCGACTACGACGAGTACCTCAACGGAACCGTCCAGACGTGGGTGGCGGCCGACGGGTCGGGGCGGCGGGTCACCACGACCGACCCCACCCCCCGCTTCTTCACCCCGGCCGACGAGCACACGTGGCAGGAATCCGGCCGCCCGCCGGCCGCCGTGCCGCCTAACGAGCTCACCGAGGTGGACCAGTACGGGCCGGGTACGGCCGGCGAGGTGAACGGCCCGCTGCCGCTCTACGACGTCGCAGGCCTGCCGACCGACCCCGCCGCCCTGAGCGCGGTCCTCGGCAACGAGAACGCGGACCGCACCAGCCTCGGCACCCTGCCCGCCGGGATCAAGACCCTGGACTTCGTGTCGCAGTGCATCACCTCGTCCTGCTCCCTCTTCGAGCGCGCCGTCGGGCTGCTCCAGGGACCCGACATCGGAGGGACGTCGGCCCTGCGTCAGGCCCTCTTCGAGGTACTCGCCTCGGTCCCCGGCGTCCAGCTGCTGGGCCTGACCACCGACCACGCCGGCCAGAGTGGCCTCGGACTCCAACTGGTTGACACGGAGCCGGCAGGCACGACGACGGTGAATTGCGCAAAGAGCGACGCCACCGAGCAAGTGGTCAGCGGTCACCGCCTCACCTACCGCATCACGCCGGGCCACCTCACGACCACCAACACCCTCACCTACCACCACCCTGCTCATTCCAACATCTTCACCATCGTGGTCGACCCGCAGACCACCACGCTGCTGAGTTCGGAGGAGAGCTTCTCGCCCTCGGTGTTCACCGCCCCCCCGAATCCATGCGTGCCGAGTCTGGCCACTCCCCAGACCGCGGTACTGACCCCGACCTGGAAGATCATCCTCGGCTCGGGCGTGGTCGATTCCGATACCGCCCTGCCGATCCCATCGTCACCGTGAGGGCTGACTCGGTCGAGCTCAGCCGGATCGCTTCAGTGTCCTGTTGGCCAGCTGGCGCACCAGTCCCCGGAGCTCGAGGACGGACTCGGCCAGGGCCCGGCTGACCTCGGGCTCGGGGAGCGCTTCGCCATCGGGCTCGGAGGCGAGGTAACGCTCCAGGACCAGGTAGTGGCCGGCGGCAGAGAGGGCCTCCTCGATCTCCTCCAGGAGGCCCAGGTCCTCAGCCACCTGGGCGGGTGAGAGGGGGAAGGCGGACGGCGGCGGGCCGACGGCCGGCTCGGGATCGCCGCCCTCCATCAGTTGCTCGACCCGCTGGCGCAGCCCCTCCAGATTGACACCCAGCTCCACGAGGACATGGGTGGCCATGCCCTCGCCCTCCCGCAGCGTTCCGAGCAGGATGTGCTCGGTCCCGATGTAGGAATGCTGGTGCGCCAGCGCCTCGCGCAGGCTCAGTTCCAAGACCTTCTTGGCCCGCGGTGTGAAAGGCGGCGACGCGCCGGTCGCGCCGGCGTGCCTGGCGAGGACTTCCTTGACCCGGGCCCGGGCGGCGGCGATGGTCACGCCGGAGTCGCGCAGGGCCGCCGCGGCCACCCCTTCCTCTTCGTGAACGAGGCCGAGCAGGATGTGCTCGGTCCCGATGAAGTCGTGGCCGAGCCGGCGGGCTTCCTCCTGAGCCAGCACGAGTACCCGACGAGCGCGGTCGGTGAATCGCTCGAACATCCGCGCCTCCTCTCAGTACCTGCACCCTACGGCGAGCCGCTACCCGCCGGCACCCCCGTGCCCGGGGCCATGGCCCGGGTGCGCCGGGCCCGAGGGCAACGTGCTCGAGGTCACCGGCGGCGTGCCGGCCGCGCTGAGACCGAGCGCGCCGGCGAGCGTCGTGAGGTCGCCCTGGAGGACGGTCGCCTCCGACGGGTCGAGTGTGCCGTCCTGGGAGGCCGTGGCCAGCGCGATCGCCGCTTGCTGCAGGTCGTTGGCCGCCTGGTTGGGCTTTGCGGCCGCTTCGTCGGTCACGGCCTGCTGGGCCTGGGTGGAGATGACCCGGCCGGTCGCCGGGTCGAGGCTGCCGTTGTCGACCGCCGACGCGACGTCACCCACGAGCGTGCCGAGCGCGGCGGGCGCACTCGGTGGTGCCGTCGTCGTCGTGGTGGTGGTGGTCGGGCTGGTGGTGGTCGACGTGGCGCCGTGGGTGCGGCCGGCCGGCGGCGGGGCGGAAGGACCCGGCGACTTGTTCGACGGCAGGGCCAGCGCCAGGCCAACGCCCGCTCCCGCCAGCACGGCCACTACGAGCGCGACCAGCCACCATCGCCTGGCGTGCCGGGTCGGCCGGTGCGACGGTGGCCGCGCCCGGGTGGCCGTCGGTGCCTCCGGCGCTCGGACGGCGGTCGCGGCGGCGACGCCGGCCAGGGCGGTGAGGTCGTGCGGCACCGTTGCGACCTGACGCGGTGTCGCCTCGGTCGCGCTCGGGGACCACGGAGCGCTGAACACCGGCGAGGCGAGCAGAGACGCCACGTCGGCCGCGGCAAGCCGTTGATCGGGCCGGTGGTCGAGCATCCCGCTCAAGAGCAGTTTCCACGGCACCGGCAGATCGCCCGGGAGCGGCACCGGTCCGGCCAACCGCCGGGCGATGATCTCGCTCGACGAGCCCTCGTAGACGCGCCGGCCGGTCAGGCTCTCGAGGAGCACGATCCCGAGCGACCAGATATCGGCCGGTGGACCCACGGTGTGGTCCTCGAGTTGTTCGGGTGCCATGTAGGCCACGGTGCCCAGGGTGGTGCCGTCCAAGGTGAAGGTCGACGCGTCCAGGAAGCGTGAGATGCCGAAGTCGCCGAGCAGGGCCCGTCCATCCGCGCTGAGCATCACGTTGGACGGCTTGACGTCGCGGTGCACAATCCCTTGCTGGTGGACGTGGGCCAGGGCGTCGGCCAGCGTGGTGCCGAGCTTGGTCGTGAGGCGCGCCCCCAGCGGCCCGCCTCGTAGCGACGCGGCCAGCGTGGCGCCGTCGATCAATTCCATGACGAGGTAGGCCTGCCCGTCGGCGACACCGGTATCGAGCAGCTGGATCAGGCCCGGATGACCCATGCGCTGCATCACCTTGACCTCCTGCGCCAACCGGCGGGCCAGCTCGGGGTCGCCCGAGCGGACCACCTTCACCGCCACCGGGTTCCCGCTGGCGCGGTCCTCGGCCCGGTAGACGTCGGACATCCCGCCCCGTCCGATCAGCTCACCCAGTCGGTAGCGCCCCGCGAAAAGATCGGTCGTCGTGGTCATGGCACCTCTTCGATGCCCATTTTCGATCCCAAACAGTCATTTCCCACGCCGGGAGGCACGGCGGTGACGCGCGGCGGGCCGTCCCCCCGGGCCTCTACGAGCAGGCCGCGGTCTATTGGCGGCACCGGGGCGGCAGTGCGTAGGTTGCTGGGCGCATCCGGCGAACAAATCGACCCAAGGGGGCAGCGCGATGGCTGATGTGCAGGGGACCTACGAGCCGCGATTCGAAGGGGTGCGCACCGTGCTCTCCGACAACCTCGACTCGGGCGCCGACGTGGGTGCGTCCGTGGCGATCTACCTCCACGGCGAGCCGGTGGTTGACATCTGGGGTGGGTATGTCGACGCCGCCAGGAGCGCCCCGTGGCAGCGCGACACCCTGACCAACGTGTGGTCCACCACCAAGACCATGACGTTCCTGTGCGCCCTGATGCTGGCCGATCGCGAGCAGCTCGATTTCCACGCGCCGGTGGCCACGTACTGGCCCGAGTTCGCCGAGGCCGGCAAGGAGTCGGTGGAGGTCCGTCACCTGATGGGCCACACCGCCGGACTGCCCGGCTGGGACCAGAAGATCGAGCCCGAGCAGCTGGCGGACTGGGAGCTCTGCACCTCAGCCTTGGCGGCCCAGAAGCCGTGGTGGGAGCCGGGCACCGCGTCGGGCTACCACGCCGTCACCCAGGGCTACCTCATCGGCGAGGTGGTGCGGCGCCTCACCGGCGAATCGATCGGCGCCTGGTTCGCCCGCGAGGTGGCCAAGCCGCTGGAGGCCGACTTCTTCATCGGCACCCCCGAGAGCGAGGACGCCCGCATCTCGAATGTGATCCCTCCGCCGCCACCCAATCTCGACGAGATGGAGGTGACCGACATCATGGTCAACACCCTCCTCAATCCCCCGCTCGATGCCTCCATGGCCCACCACACCTGGTGGCGCCGGGCCGAGATCCCCGCCGCCAACGGCCACGGCAACGCCCGCTCGGTGGCCGCCATCCAGTCGGTGATCGCCGGCCGGGGCGCGGCCCGCGGCGTTCGCCTGCTGTCGGCCGCCGGCACCGACGCCATCTTCGAGGAGCAGGCGGACGGGACCGACCTGGTGCTGGGCGTGCCACTCCGGTTCGGCATGGGCTACGGGTTGGGCAACGCCGAGATGCCACTCGGCCCGCGGGCCTGTTACTGGGGTGGGTACGGAGGCTCGGTCATCATCATGGACCAGGACACCGACCTGACCATCTGTTACGTGATGAACCGCATGGAGTCGGGCCTGGTCGGCGACATGCGAGGCGCCGACATCGCCATGCAGGCTGTGCTCGCCCTGGTCTAAGACCTCGCGTCCCCCGCGCCGGCCGGGGCGATCACCGCCTCGGCCTCGATCTCCACCTTCCACCGCGGGTCCAGGAGGGCGGCCACCACCACCATGGTGGCGGCGGGACGGACCCGGCCGAACAGCGCGCCGTGCACGGCCGAGACCGCGTCGGCGTCGCCGCCCGAGGTCAGGTACATGCGGGTGCGCACCACCCCCTCGAGGCTGGCGCCGGCCTCTTGCAGCGCCGCCCCGATGATCTCGAAGCACCGGCGGGCTTGGGCGCCGGCGTCGTCGGGACAGGAACCATCGGGCCATACCGGGCCGGTCCCCGAGACCAGGACCCGGTCGGCGACCCGGACCGCCCGGCTGAACCCGATGGTCGACTCGAAGGGAGATCCGGACGAGACCCGCAGTCGTTCGGCCACAGCGGACATTCTTCCAAATGCCGCCATCGCCCGGCGTCGGGGTGGCAGTACCATTAGGTGTCACCGAGGTGGGAGTGCAATGACCGTTGGCCGCACCGGACTGCTCGTGGCCGCCGTCTCGGTGGCCCTGCTGGCGGGCGGCTGCGGGACCCGTCACCCCGAGTCCCAAGCCAAGCCCCCTCCTGCCAAGCCGCATCACACCGTGGTCCTGGCCGCCAGCGCGCCGGCCGGCACGACGCTGGTTGCCACCACCCATGGCGCCATCCCCGGGTCCCCCGAGCCCGGCGCACCGGAGAACCAGATCGTCCCGGCCAGCTGGTACGGCTACCCGTCGATCCTGGCCGTGGTGAAGACCGTGCCCGACTGGGTGGAGGTTCGGTTGCCCCAGCGCCCCAACGGCTCGACCACCTGGGTCCCCCAGTCCGACGTCACCCTGACCGCCACGCCGTACTCCATCGTGGTGAACCTCAGCACCGAGCACCTGACCGTCGACAAGTACGGCCAGCAAGTGATGGACTTCCCGGCCGGGATCGGCACGCCCGACGACCCCACGGTGACCGGCGACTTCTTCGTCACCATGACCGTTCCGGCACCCTCCCCCGGCTACGGACCGTTCGTCCTGGTCACCTCGGCGCACTCGGACTCCATCACCGACTGGGCGGCCTCGGGTGACGCCATCATCGCCATCCACGGGCCGATCACCTCCTATGACGACTCCCTCATCGGCACCACCGGTGCCTCCATCTCCCACGGCTGCATCCGGCTGCACGATTCCGATCTCGGCCAACTGGGCGTGATCCCCCCCGGCACACCGGTCGACGTCATCTCGGGGCAGCCGGCGTAGGCCTTCCGCGCCACGGCCATGACTCGCATTGCCACCCGTATGGGGGTAGACAGTCGCCGATGGCCCCGGACGGCACCGCCAGCGTCACCACAGCCAAGGATCAGGCCGAGCGGGCGCAACCCACACTGACCAAGGCCCCGGGGCGCACCTCGACCACCAAAGCGGCCCAGCTTCCCGAAACGCGGAACTACCGCGTCAAGCGGTTCCTCCTCGGACCTCCCCTGGTCAACGATCAACTGGGAGGCCAGCGACTGGGTAAGCCCACCGCGCTGGCCGTCCTCTCCTCTGACGTCATGTCCTCGTCGGCCTACGCCAGCGAGGAGATCCTGCGCATCCTGGTGCCGGTGGCCGGCCTGGTCGCTTTCTCGCTGGTCACCCCGATCACCGGCGCCATTGTCGCCGTGCTGGCCGTGGTCACCATCCTCTACCGCGACGTCGTCCGCTCCTACCCCAAGGCCGGCGGGTCCTACGTGGTCAGCCGGGACAATTTCGGACCGAACGTGGCCCAGGTGGCCGGCGCCGCGCTGCTCATCAGCTACACCATCACGGTGGCCGTGTCGGTGGCCGCCGGCGCGGACGCCATCATCTCGGCCATCCCGTCCATCCCCGCCACCGATGCCCTACCCATGTCGGTGGTCTTCGTGGTGCTGCTGGCCTTCGGCAACCTGCGGGGGATCCGCGAAGCGGGCAAGTTCTTCGCCCTGCCGACCTACTTCTTCATCGCCAACATGGCGGTCCTCATCGGCTGGGGCCTCGTCAAGGAGGCCGCCGGGACACTGGCCCACGCTCCGCAGAACCACCAGAACATGCCGCTGGGCCACGCCACCGGCGGCCTGATCCTCGGGGTCACGGCCTTCTACCTCCTCAAGGGGTTCGCCAACGGGAGTTCGGCCATGACGGGCACCGAGGCCATCTCCAACGGGGTGAGCATCTTCCGGGATCCCCAGGCCCGCAACGCCCGCACGACGCTCGTCCTCATGAGCACCATCCTCGGCACCATGTTCCTGGGCATCTCCGCCCTGGCCGCCTTCACCCACTCCGTGCCGTTCACCTCGGGGACACCGACGGTCGTCTCGGAGATCGGCAAGCTCGTCTACGGATCCTCGGCCACCGGCCACCTGTTCTTCTACCTGCTCCAGGCGGCGACCGCCCTCATCCTGATCCTGGCCGCCAACACCAGCTTCACCGGCTTCCCCTTCCTGGTCAGCTTCGTCGCCGAGGATTCCTTCCTGCCCCGCAAGCTGACCGTGCGGGGGCATCGGCTGGTCTTCTCCAACGGGATCCTCCTGCTGGCGGGGGCGTCCATCGCGCTCCTGGTGGCCACCGGGGCCAAGGTGGCGGCGCTGATCCCCATGTACGCCATCGGCGTCTTCACCGGGTTCACCATGGCCGGCGCCGGCATGGTCAAGCACCACGTCAGCCAGCGCCAGGAGCACTGGAAGATCCAAGCCGCCGTCAGCGGCTTCGCCGCCGTCGTCTGCGCCGTCGTGGTCATCGTGTTCGCGGTGACCGAGTTCAAGCAGGGCGCCTGGGTCGTGGTGGTGGTCATGCCGGTCCTGGTCTACGCGCTCATCCGCACCAACCGTCAGTACCGCGACGAGGACTCCGTGCTCGAAGAGGGGGCGGCGGTCCAGGCCTGCGAGGCGCGCATCCTGCGCCGCCACGTGGTGGTGATCCTGATCGATCGCATCGACCTGGCGGCGGCGCGGGCGATCCAGTACGCCCGCACGCTGACCCCCGACGATCTTCGGGTCGTCCATTTCAACATCGACGACCAGCGGGCCCAGCTCCTGATGGGGCGCTGGCAGCGGGTCGGCCTGTCCCAACTCCCCCTCGACGTCATCGACTGCCCGGACCGGCGGCTCGGGCGGTCCGCCCTCGAACTGGCGGCCGAACTGGCCGACGGCGAGACCGAGGTGAGCATGCTGCTGCCCCGCCGGTCCTACGGGAAGGCACTGCGGCGGATCCTCCACGACCAGACGGCCGACTACATCGTCGACATCGTCAGCCAGCTCTCCCACGTCAACGCCACCATCGTGCCCTTCATGGTGGCGCCGGGCATCGAACGGCACGAGGCGGCGCTGGAAGCCGCCGCCGCCGGTCCCAAGAACGGGCGCAAGACACTGCAGCCCACCCCGAAGCTCTCCACCATCCCGCTGCCCACCATCGACGGCGTGACCCCGATCGCCGCGCTGCAATGGCGCCGGCCGGCCCGCATCGCCGGACGCGTCAAGACGCTCCGGGTCCAGCCGTGGTCCGGCGTGTCGACGCTCGAGTGCGTGTTGGTCGACAACAGCGGTGAGTCGATCACCCTGGTCTTTCTCGGCCGGCGGTCCATCCCGGGCGTCAGCAGCGGCGTGCTGATGACCGTCGAGGCCACCGTCGGCAAGCACCGCGGCATGCTGGCCATGATCAACCCCCTCTACGAGCTCCTCTCGACCACCGAGTCAAGCGAAACGCCGTGAGCGCGCCGCGCTGGGCCCGGCACCCGCTGGTAATCTGGCTCGTCGCACTCGTCGCCCCGATCGGTGCGGCCTTACTGCTCATCCCGGGCCGGGGCCATCTCGATCCGGCCGACGATGCGCTCATCCTCGTCCTGGTCACCGTCGCCGTCGCCTCCCGTGGGCACCGCGGCACGGCGGCACTGTGCGCCCTGGTGTCCGCCGTGTCCTTCGACTTCTTCCTGACGGTCCCCTACCAGTCGTTCCGGATCAGCGGGAACCGCGACCTGACGACCGAGCTGCTCTTCGTGGTCGTCGGGCTCCTGGTCGGCGAGCTGGCGGCCCGGAGTCAGCGGCACCGCCTGGCGGCGGTCGAGGGCCGGCTCGAGCTGAGCCGCATCCATGAAATGGCCGAGCGCATCGCCGGCGGGGAGGAGCCCGACTTCGTCCTCATGGCGGTGGCCGCCGAGCTCCGGGAACTGCTGTCGCTGCAGGACTGCCGCTTCGTCTGGGATCCGCCGTCGGGCAAGGGGGCCCGCATCGACCCCGACGGGACGGTCCGGCTGAACCCGCTGCGCTGGCCCACCGCCTCGGCCGGACTCCCGACCCGGCAGGTCGAACTCCCGGTCCGGGGCGGCGGGAGGAACGTGGGCACCTTCATCCTCACGCCCACCCCGGCCCTGCCCATCACCCAGGAGCGCTGCGTGGTCGCGGTGGCCCTGGCCGACCAGCTGGGCTCCATCCTCTCGGGCTGGGACCGACCCGACGACGGCAGCGGAGAGAACTAGCGGCCGGCGGCGGACACCCCCTGCACTAGAACCTTGACGTTAACGTTATACTTTTGCGCATGCCCGGTCCTTCCCTCGGTCCCGCCGCGTGAGCCCAACCCAAGCCGGCCCGCTCCCGCTGGCCGAATCCCGCTACAAGTGGCTGGCCCTCTCGGTGATCACCCTGGCGACATTGATGGTCTTCATCAACCAGTCCATCGTGCTCATCGCCCTGCCCGACATCTTCCGGGGGATCAACCTCAACCCGCTGACGCCGTCCAACACGGGGTACCTGCTGTGGATGTTGTTGGGCTTCATGGTGGTGCTGGCCGTCCTGGTGGTCACGTTGGGACGGGTGGGCGACATGTTCGGACGCGTGCGCATCTTCAACATCGGCTTTGCGGTGTTCACCGCCTTCTCCATCCTCCTTTCCATCACGTGGCTGCAAGGTTCACCTGGTGCTCTCTGGCTGATCACCATGCGGGTCGGGCAGGGCGTCGGAGGCGCCATGCTCTTCGCGAACTCGTCGGCCATCGTCACCGACGCCTTCCCGGTCCATCAGCGCGGGCTCGGGCTCGGCATCAACAACGTCGCCGCTATTTCAGGATCATTCATCGGCCTGGTGCTCGGAGGGCTGCTGGCGCCGGTGGAATGGCACCTCGTCTTTCTCATCTCGGTGCCCTTCGGCATCGCCGGAACCCTGTGGGCCTACTTCAAACTTGAGGATCGCGGGGTACGCACCCCGGCCAGGATCGACTGGGCCGGCAATCTCACCTTCGCCGTCGGGCTCATTCTGATCCTGGTCGGCATCACCTACGGCCTCCTCCCCTACGGGCACCACACCATGGGGTGGACGAGCCCCGTCGTGCTCTCCGAGCTCTTCGGGGGCCTCGCCGTGCTGATCGTCTTCGGGATCATCGAGACCAAGGTCGCCCACCCGATGTTCCGCCTGACGCTGTTCCGCATCCGGGCCTTCTCAGCGGGGAACGGCGCCAGCTTCCTGGCCTCGTTGAGCCGGGGTGGCCTCATGTTCATGCTGATCATCTGGCTCCAGGGGATCTGGTTGCCCCTGCACGGGTATTCCTTCTCGCAAACGCCGCTGTGGGCGGGTATCTACATGATTCCCTTGACCATCGGCTTCCTCGTCGCCGGGCCGATCAGCGGAGTGCTGGCCGACCGCTACGGGGCGCGGCCGTTTGCCAGCGGAGGGTTGCTGATCGTCGCCGTCACCTTCGTACTGCTCCAGATGCTGCCGGTCGACTTCTCCTACTGGACCTTCGCCGCCCTCATCTTCTTCAATTCGGTCGGCATGGGCATGTTCATCGCACCGAACCAGGCCGGGATCATGAACAGCCTGCCGGCCAATCAACGCGGGGCCGGGGCGGGCATGGCCGGCACCTTCAACAGCTCGGCCCAGGTTCTCTCCATCGGGATCTTCTTCACCCTGATGATCCTCGGACTGGCGGCCACGCTGCCGGGGGCGCTGTACCACGGCCTCGTGGCCCAGGGCGTGAACCACGCCACCGCACTGCGGGTCTCGCACCTGCCCCCGGTCGGGAGCCTCTTCGCCGCCTTCCTCGGCTACAACCCGATGCAGATCCTGCTGGGCCACGCCACGTTGTCCCACCTCCCGGCCGGCACGGTGCACTATCTGACCAGCCGCTCGTTCTTCCCCCACCTCATCGCCGACCCGTTCGGTCGGGGACTCACCGAAGCCTTCTACTTCGCCGCCGGCGCCTGCGTGCTCGGGGCGGTGGCCTCCCTGCTGCGCGGTGGCAAGTACCACCACCAGGAGGCGGATGAGACCACCGCCACCACCCCGGACGAGCCGCCGACGATCTCGCCCGAGGAAGCCATCGCCGAAACCGAACCGCTGCTGGTCGACTGACGTGGCGACCCGAACCAGCGGCGAGGTGGCCGCCCCGGAACGAGCCGGGGATGGCCCGGTAGGGGCGGAGGGCTCACCCGAGGCGGGCCTGCGCATCAGCGACGCCGCGGCCACGGCCGGTGTGTCGGCGCGCACGCTGCGCTACTACGAGGAACTCGGGCTGCTCACCCCTTCGCTCTACACCCGGGGTGGTGAGCGCCGGTACACCGAGGACGACCTCGTTCACCTCAACCGCATCCTCGAACTGCGCGAGGTGCTCGGCATGAACCTCGAGGAGATCAAGGAGTTCCTGTCCTTCGAAGCGCGCCTGGACGAGCTGCGCCAGGCCTATCGAGCCCGAAAAGGAGCCACCTCGAAGCGGGCGATCGCCGAGCAGCGGGCGACCTTGAGCGAGGCGTTGGAGCTCAACGAGACCCTGGCCACGCAACTCAACGCCAAGTTGGCCCGTATGGACCTCTTTCGGGCCAAGCTGTCGGCCGATGCGCAACGATGCCGTGAGCTCCTGACGGACTTGGACTAATTACGAGGCAGCGGGCGCCGGACTGGTTCCGTCCCTTCCCCCGCGCACCGGTGCGGACCCGAGCCTTCCCTCATGCGGCCGCAGTCCGGGCAGACCTGGTCGACCCAGCACGCCGGGTCACCGTCCGCTTCGTCATCGGCCATAGCGGCCAGCCTAGGGACGACGCCCCCTGGCGTCGGCTTACTTCCAGGCCCTCACCCAGTCGACCGAGGTGGTGGCCGGCAGCGGCGTGTAGCCAGCGACGAAGGCATTGGGGTACACCCCCAGCGCTTGGGTGATGGCGATGAAGAAGGGCTGGTTGAACGGCTCGGACCCTGACTCGGGGAAGGCCGGGGTCCAATGGTCAACCAGGCAGGTCTTGCCGTCGTAGAGGACCGTCAGTGACGTCGGCGTCCACTCGAGACCGTAGGTGTGGAAGGCATTGGGATTCGATATCACGCAGGTGTACGCCGTGACGTTCGGATCGGTCTTGGCCGCGTTGTAGTGGATGTACGGGATGTCGTAGGAGTTGATCACGCTGTAGAACTCCGCGAAGTCGATCTCACCCGAGTCGGGCCACACCGACCCGTACTCGTTCTGGTTCTGCGGCCACAGCCAGAAGGTCTCCTGCAGGCCCTGCAGGGTGGTCGCCGGAAGCTTGGCGCTGATCTCGTAGAGACCGTAGGCCTGAGCGAAATTGTTCGTCGTGGTGACCATCCCGCTGGTGTACTGCGTGACGAAGTAGCTGCAGACGAACGGGGCCGCCTCCTTGCGCACCGTCAGGTTCAGGGTTCCGCCTGACACCGAGACGTTATTCGGACTGTTCACATAGCACGCGGTCCCGGCACCGGTACCGGTGGTGTACCCGCTATTGGCGGTCTGCTGTACCGTCCACTTCGTGGTGTCGAGCGTGGTGCCGTTGAACTCGTCGTCAAAGGTGCAGGTCCAGGGTACGCCTGGGCTCTTGTAGATCGTCGCCCCGCAGTTGGGAGCCGGCTGTGAAGCTGGACGGGTCACGGCGGCCGCGCCCGAGGCGGCGGTGAAGCCCAGACCAGCCAGCCCGCTCACGATCAGGCCGGCGACGGCCACGGGCGCGTACCAGCGCTTCCGACTTGTGCGAATACCACCTAGCTGAGACATTCGGTTCCCCTTCCGTTTCCACCAACGTTGCGGGCACTATTCCCATCAGAAATGAGTTTCAATCCCCGATGCGCATAAATCTTCGCGCAGCATCTGGCGGCAATGTCGGGCAAGCGACCACGTGCAACGTGGCTGCACCTTCGACGCAACGAAAATCCAATGGTGGGGCGCTGATTCCCGCGTGGTGGTCGGCTGATCGGCCCCCCAGGATTAGTCCGACGAGCGGCGGATTCAGCTATCCAAGCGTTCGCTGCGCGCCCGCGGTGCCTGTGAAGGCCCTCAGGTGGGCCGTTGCAGCATCTCGACCCGCCGGGCGAGGTTGACCGCGTGGTCACCCAGGCGTTCGTAGAAGCGGGCCAGAAGCGTCACCTGGGCGCCGATCGCCGTGGGCATCGACTCGGCTGCGATCTCGTTGGTGAGCCGTTCGTGGAGGATGTCGATCTCCTCATCGGCCTCGGCCAGTTGGGCGGCGTGGGACGAACGGTCGACGTAGGCGTCGGCGGCGTCACGCCACATCTCGAGCGCCACCTCAGCCATCCGCTGCACGATCCCCCGACTGAGGGGGCTCATCCCGCTGCCCAGGTTGGTCACCGCCCGCTGGGCGATGTGCTCGGCCAGATCCCCGGAGCGCTCGAGTTCGGGCAGGATCAGCAGGACGCCCACCAGGTGCCGTAGGACGGCACTGGACGTGCTCTCCCCGTCCAGCTGCCTCCAGACCAGCAGCTCGATGTCGGCCGTGAGGTCGTCCACCGTCTGATCCCCCTCCACCACGCCCAGGGCGGTGGCCACATCGTTGCTGAGGAGGGCTTCGGTGGCTCGGGCCAGCGCTTCGGAGACCAGAGCGAAGAGCTGCGTCATCCGAGTGTCGATCACCTGGAGTTCGCTCGGGTCGGCCACCATGGAGCCGTACGTTATCGGTCCTTGTTACCGAGAGTTCGCGCTTTGTTCGCGTAATGTTCACCTTGAGATGGCCGCCGGTTCACCTACGACGGCAAGAGTGTCACCAGGTGCCCTGCGAACCCGGAAGAGAACTTCAGCCATGCAGCCGTTGACGGTCGGTGGGCACGAAAGCCCAGTTCAGCGGCACTCGAGCGTCACCGATCTCCTCAACGAAGCCCCGTCGAGCAAATTCCATCGACGCACCGTGATCATCTCGGGCATGGGCTTCTTCACGGACGCCTACGACCTCTTCGTGATCGGGACGGCGGCGGCGCTGGTGGCGGTCCAGTGGCACTTGAGCACCCTGCAAACCAGCTGGGTCACCGGAGCGGCCATTCTGGGCGCCTTCGTGGGCGCCTTCGTGTTCGGGCGGATCGCCGACGTATTCGGTCGCAAGAAGGTCTACGTCACCGTGGCTGTCATCATGATCTTCGGGGCGGTGGCCTCGGCGGTTGCGCCGGACTTCATCTGGTTGGTCGTCGCCCGTCTGGTGCTCGGCCTCGGCATCGGGGGCGACTACCCGGTCTCCGCGGTGCTCATGAGCGAGTACTCGAACCGCAAGGACCGCGGCCGACTGGTCGGCCTGGTCTTCTCCATGCAGGCACTGGGCCTGATCATCGGGCCCCTGGTTGCCCTCGTGCTGCTGTCCTCGGGCATCGGGGGCAACCTCACCTGGCGCATCCTGCTCGGGCTGGGCGCCCTGCCGGCTGCGGCCGTGGTGTACCTCCGCTCGAGGATGCCTGAATCTCCACGCTTCCTGGCCCAGGTCAAGGGCGAGTCCGAGCGGGCGGCCACTGAAATGACGCTGTTCTCGGAGGGCGTCATCAGTAAGCCGACCGAGAAGACCTCCACCGGACGGCGGATGCGGCTGGGTGAGTTCCTGACCAATCCCCGGATGCTCCTCCTCCTCTTCGGCACGGCGGGGTCATGGTTCTTGTTCGACTACGCCTACTACGGCAACACACTGTCGCTGCCGGCCATCCTCAAGCAGGTCAATCCGGCGGCATCGCTGCAGACCAAGCTGGCCTGGTCCCTCGGCATGTTCGTACTCTTCGCCGTCCCGGGTTACTTCCTCGCCGTCATGCGCATGGACCGGATCGGCCATCGTCGCCTGCAATTCATCGGCTTCTCGGTGATGGCCGTGGCCTTCCTGACCCTGGCGGCCGTGCCCGCCCTCACCGCGCACGTGGCCCCGTTCCTGGCCATTCTCGGTCTGAGCTACTTCTTCATTGAGTTCGGGCCCAACACGACGACGTTCGTGCTGCCTTCCGAGGTCTTCCCGGTGAGCGTGCGCACCACCGGGCACGGCATGGCCGCGGGCATCGGCAAACTCGGGGCGTTCGTGGGGGTCTTTCTCGTCCCGGTCCTCCAGGATCACATCGGGCTACGGGGCCTGCTCGCCGTGGCGGGCGTGTCAGCCATCCTGGGCTTCTTCGTGACGACGGTCCTCCCCGAGCCGGCGCAACGGACGCTCGAAGATGTGGGCGGCGATGGCAGCGGGACACCTTTCCGGGTCACCGGGCTGATCCCCCCGGCGCCCACGCCTCCCGTTGCGCATCCCGTCGCCCAACGCACGTCCGCCTAGCGGGGCCGCCCTAGGACGGCGACAACGCGGCGTCGATGAACTTCGACGTGGCGCGCCAGGCTTCGATCGCCTCGGGTACCCCCATGCCCACCAGCCCGTGCCAGCCGTGGCCGACGCCCGGCCACCTCTCGAGGGTGACCGCGACCCCGGCGCGCCGGGCCGCCTCGGCCAGTGCCGCCACGCCTTCGCGCAAGGTGTCGTACTCCCCCACCGGCAGGTAGAGGGGCGGCAAGCCTTCGAGGTCGGCGAAGGCGGGCGAGACCCGAGGGTCATCAAGGGCCACCTGGCCCGCGGTGTAGTCACGGCCGCGATGGCGCACCCACCCCGCGGTCAGGAAGGGGTCGGGCCCGACCTCGTTGGGCCGCGCCACGGAGAGGTCGAACCACCCCGAGATCGACACGAAGCAGGCCGGCATGGCCAACCCTTCGTCCCGGGCCGCGATCAGCGTGCTCAGGGCCAAACCGCCCCCGCACGAGTCGCCCATGACGACGAGACGATCGGGATCCACCCCGCTGTCCAGCAGGCCCCGATAGGCCGACAGGCAGTCGTCGTGGGCCGCCGGGTAGACGTGCTCCGGGGCGAGGCGGTAGTCCTGAAGGACAACACGCATTCCGAGCTGCTCGACCAGCATGGCCCCGTAGAAGTGGTAGTCGTCCAGCGGACAGGAGACGAAGCCGCCGCCATGACAGTGAAAGGCGACCCGGTCACCGGGCGGCGATGCCTCCTCGCCGTACCAGGCCACCCGCACCGCGCCGAGCACCGACTCTCGCACCGTGATGTGCTCGGGCACGGCGTGCCCATGAAACGGCTTGAGCATGGCGCGCACCGCCAGGTGGTCGGCCTTCGGATCGGCGAAGTCGGCCGGGATCAACGCCATGATCTCGCTGAACTCGCGACTCGGCACTACCCCAACTCGTAGTCAGCCAGGTCGGGGACGCGGGTGCGCTCCCAGTACTCGAGGAGACCGAACGGCCAGTTCTGCGTGACCCGGCCGCGTGCGTTGCGGTACCAGCTCGGGACCTCGGCCACCCCCCAGGCCATCTCGAGGTTGCCGGCATCGATCACCGCGTTGTACGCGTCGTGGACGTCGGGTCGACAGGCCATGGTGCGATGCCCGCCGCGCAGGAGTTGGCCCAGGGCCTCGACGATGTAGCGCACCTGGCACTCCACCATCACGATGATGCTGCCGTTGACCACCAGATTCGTATTGGGCCCGTAGAGCATGAAGAAATTCGGGAAGCCGGGCACCGTGATCCCGAGATACGCCCGGGCGTCCCCGTCCCACTGCTCGCTGAGCTCGATCCCGGCGGACCCGAAGACCCGCATCGGCGTCAGGAACTTCGAGGCGGAGAAGCCGGTTCCGTAGATCAGGACGTCAGCCGGATGCTCCACGCCGTCCTTCGTCGTGATGCCGCGCTCGGTCACCACATCGATCGGCTCGATGATCAGGTCGACGTGGGGCCGTTGCAGGGTCTGAGACCAGATGCCGTCATCCCGCAGTCCCCGCTTGGAGAACGGCGGGAAGTGCGGCTCCATCTTGGCGAACAGTTCGTCGTCGGGCACCTGAGCCCGCAGCACCTCGACGAGCATGGCGCGCACGAACTCGTTGCCGGCACTCACCGCGTGGGACGTGTCGCCCCAGGCGGGGTCGACCTTGGCCGTGGGCAGGAGGCCCTCGTGCATGAGCCAGAACTGCCAGAGCCGGTCCCAGCGCCCGTAGGTCGGCACCGACTCCAGGAGGGTTCCGTACTCGGGCGGGAACGGGTCGCGGTAGTTCTCCGTCGGCAGCATCCAGGGTGGGGTGCGCTGGTAGAGATCGAGATGGGCGGCCTCGTCGGCCACCGACGGCACGAACTGGGCCGCGCTGGCGCCGGTCCCGATGACCGCCACCCGCTTTCCCTCGAGGGAGACGGAATGGTCCCAGGCGGCCGAATGGAACGATGGCCCGGCGAACGCGTGGCGGCCCGCGAGGTCGGGGAAGGAGGGACGGTTGAGCTGTCCGGTCGCACTGACGAGCACGTCGAACCGCTCGACGCCGGGCTGGCCGTCTGAACCACGGACGCTGACGGCCCACTGGCCGGAGCTCTCGTCGAAGCGAGCCTCCTCGACCTCGGTCGAGAACCGGATGCAGGCTCCGAGCTCGAGGTCCTCGGTGACCCGTTGGAGGTAGCCCAGCAGCTCGGGCTGGGCGGAGAATCGGCCGACCCATTCATTGGACTGGGCAAAGGAGAAGCTGTAGAGCTGGTTGGGCACGTCGACCCGGCAGCCGGGGTAGACGTTCTCCAACCAGGTGCCGCCCACCGCCGCGTTCTTCTCGAAGATGGTGACGTCCGCGCCGGCCTGACGCAGCCGGTACGCCGTGGCCAACCCCGAGACCCCGGCGCCGACGACGGCGCAGGTGAGCGGGCGGGAGCGGTCCATCTCGCGCCGGTGCCAACTCGGCGCCCGGGGGTCGGTGCCGAGGGGCGACAGCTCTTCGGTGAGGAACTCGCTCCAGGTCGGGGTGGCCGAAGCACCGACCAGGAAGTCGAAGATGCGGTGAAGTTCGGACGCGGTGAGGACCCGGGTCGGGTCGCCCGCGGCACCATGATCCCGCAGCGCGCCTACGGCCGCGTCCCGGGCGTCGGCCTCCTGCTCAGGGGACAGGCCCCGTGACGGGAGCAGTAGCTGAAGCTGGTCAGGTGCCCATTCGGCCCGGAGGAGACTCAGGTCTCCGGTCAGGTGGGCCACCCCGCAGAGGAGCGGGTGCACCTCGGCGACGGCGACCGCGTCGCGCAACTGCTCTGTCGTCGGCGTCGAACCCACCCCCTCTGGCGACCGGCTCGGGAGGCTCACCCTAGGGATGGCCGGTCGCCGGTGTCCATCCCCTCGGTCAGCTCTGCATGGCCTTGATGAGGGCGGTCATCTGGCTGTTGACCTCGACCGTCCGCGGCAGAGCGTCCATGGCTGCGGCCAGGGATCCAGGCGTCCAACGGTCGTCGGTCGAGACCTCCTCGGCGATCGACCACCCGCCGTAGATGCCGACCGACCCGCCGTAGACGCTGAAGACCTGCCCGTTGAAGGGGCAGGTCGCCGCGGCCAGGACGGCGACGAGCGGGGAGATGTTCTCCGGGTCGAAGACGTGCTTCCCCATCGCCTCGCCCAAGCCGGGCGTCTGCAGCGTGAGGCGGGTGCGGGCCACCGGTGCGATGCAGTTGGCCCGCACGCCGTAGCGGTTGAGCTCCATGGCGTTGACCACGGTCATGGCGGCGATGCCCGCTTTGGCCGCGGAGTAGTTGGTCTGGCCGACGTTCCCGTGCAGTCCGGCACCCGAGCTGGTGTTGACGATCGCCCGGTCGACGATCTCGCCCGTCTTGGCCCGCTCGCGCCACACCTCGGCGGCGTGGCGGGTCACGTTGAAGGTGCCCTTCAGGTGGACGGCGATCACATCGTCGAACTCCTGCTCGCTCATGGAGACCAACATCCGGTCGCGCAGGATCCCGGCGTTGTTCACCACGACGTGCAGGTCGCCGAAGCGGGAGACGGCCAGGTCGACGATCGCCTTGGCCCCGTCGAACGAGGTGACGCTGTCGGTGCTGGCCACGGCCTGACCGCCGGCCGCCGTGATCTCGTCGACCACCGACTGGGCGGCCGAGACGTCCGCCCCCGAGCCGTCGATGGCGCCGCCCAGGTCGTTGACCACGACCTTGGCCCCGAGGGACGCGAAGAGGAGCGCGTGCTCACGGCCGATACCCCGGCCACCTCCGGTGATGATGGCCACTCTGTCCTGCAACATCTTTTCCTCGGGCACGGTTCAGCTTTCCTTTCGGTACATGGTCACGACGGCGGCGCCGCCCAGACCGAGATTGTGTTGGAGGCCGACGGACGCGCCCTCGACCTGTCGCTGGTCGGCCTGGCCCCGCAACTGCCAGGTCAGCTCGGAGCACTGGGCCAAGCCGGTGGCGCCCAGCGGGTGCCCCTTGGAGATGAGGCCGCCGGAGGGGTTCACCACGACCTGGCCGCCGTAGGTGACGGCACCCGAATCGATGAGCTCGCCGGCCTGGCCCTCGGCACACAGGCCGAGGCCCTCGTAGGTGATCATCTCGTTGGCGCTGAAGCAGTCGTGCAACTCGACGACGTCGACGTCTTCGGGGCCGAGTCCCGACTGCTGGTAGACCGACTGGGCCGCGGCCCGGGTCATGTCGAAGCCGACCAGGCTCATGTCCGAGCCCGAGAAGGTGGACTCGAAGTCCGTGGTCATGGCCTGCCCGATGATCTCGACGGCCTGCGCCTCGAGGCCGTGCTCCTTCACGAAGCGCTCACTGGCCAGTACGGCCGCCGCGCCGCCGTCTGAGGTGGGGCAGCACTGCAGCTTGGTCAGCGGGTCGTGGATCATCGGCGCGTTGAGGATGTCTTCGAGGGTGTACTCGTCCTGGAACTGGCTGTAAGGGTTGTTCACCGAGTGGCGGTGGTTCTTCTCACCGATGCGGGCGAACGACTCGGCCTTCACGCCGTACCGCTCCATGTACTCGCGCCCGGCGTTGCCGAACATCTGTGCCGCCGGCGGGCTGCCGGTGATGCCGCGGCGATCGTTCATGTCGATGAAGTGCTTGTCCAGCGGCATGGTGCGGTCGGTGTACTTGACCCCGAGGCTCCCCTTCTCCATCTTCTCGAAGCCGAGAGCCAGCACGCAGTCAGCCAGGCCACCCTGAATGAACTTGCGGCCGAGGTAGAGGGCCGAGCTCCCGGTGGAGCAGTTGTTGTTGACATTGATGGCCGGGATGCCGGACAGGCCGAGCTCGTAGAGGGCCCGCTGTCCCGTGGTCGAGTCCCCGTAGCAGTAGGCCAGGAACGCTTCCTGTACGAGGGAGTAGTCGATGCCGGCGTCGGCCAGCGCCTTCTGCCCCGCCTCACGCCCCATGTCGGGGTAGTCCCACTCCTTGGAGCCCGGCTTCTCGAACTTCGTCATGCCGACGCCGATGACGAATACGCGCTCTGACATTGCCCGTCCCTTCATGTCCATTCGCTCGCCGAGGGCCCGCCTGGCCGCCCGGCTCGGGCAGGACGCTAGGGCATCGGGGAAACCGTGGCTAAATCGGGCGGGAGGTCTGGGCCAGGCGTCCCTCGAGGAAGCGGCGCTCGGACTCGGTGGAGACCAGGTCGAGCGCCCGCCGGTACGCGCTGGCCGCCTCGGGCCATCGATCCAGCCGGCGCAGCATGTCCGCCCGAGCGGCTGGATAGAGGTAGTAGCCGGCCAGCAGCTCGGCATCGATCCGCTCCAGCAGGGCCAGCCCGGCCTCAGGCCCCTCCGCCATGGCCACCGCCACGGCTCGGTTCAGCTCGATCACCGGCGAGGGCGACAGGCGGGCCAACTCGGCATAGAGGGCGGCGATCTCGGCCCAGTCCGTCTGGCCGGCGTCCGGCGCCTGGGCGTGGCAGGCGGCAATGGCGGCCTGCACCTGGTACGGACCGGGGCGCCGCAGGCGCACGGCGGCGTCGAGGAGCGCGCCGCCCTCGTCGATCTGCGGGCCGTTCCAGAGGGTCCGGTCCTGGTCCTCCAGCAGCACCAGGTCGCCCCGGTCATCGACCCGGGCGCCCCGGCGGGCATCTTGGAGGAGCATCAGGGCAAGCAGGCCGATGGCCTCGGGCTCATCGGGCATGAGGGTGCAGAGGGTCCGACCCAGGCGGATGGCTTCGGCGCACAACGATTGGCGCATGAGGTCAACGCCCGACGAGGCCGAGTACCCCTCGTTGAACAAGAGATAGAGCACCGACAGGACGGCGCTGGTCCGCTCCACCAGCTGGTGAGCCGGCGGGACCCGGAAGGGGATACCGGCGTGGCGGATCTTGCGCTTGGCCCGCACCAGCCGCTGGGCCATGGTCGGCTCGGCCACCAGGAAGGCCCGGGCGATCTCGGTGGTGGTCAACCCGGCCAGCGAACGCAGGGTGAGGGCTACCTGCGCCTCGAGCGAGAGCGCGGGATGGCAACAGGTGAACATGAGGCGCAGCCGGTCGTCGGCCACCGGCTGGTCGGGCTCGTACGGCGCGTCAGCGTCAGCGGACTGCAACAGCGCCACCTCCTGAAGTTTGTTGGTGCCGACGGCCTCGCGCCGCATCCGGTCGATCGCTCGGTTCCTGGCCACGGTCGTCAACCAGGCGCCGGGGCGGCGCGGGATACCGTCGCCCGGCCAGCGCTCCAGCGCTGACGCGAAGGCATCCTGCGCGCACTCCTCGGCCATGTCCCAGTCGCCGGTCACCCGAATGAGGGTGGCGACCACCTGGCCCCACTCATCGTGGAAGGCGCTGGAGACGGCAGCCTCGACCTCTTTCGTCACATTTCCCAGATGGGTCGCACCTCGATCGACCCTTTTTGTGCGCTCGGGATCTTGGACGCCACCTCAATGGCCTCATCGAGGTCCTTGCAATCGACCAGGTAGAAGCCACCGAGCTGCTCCTTGGTCTCGGCGAAGGGACCATCGGTGGTGAGGACCTCGCCGTCCCGGACCCGGACGGTGGTGGCGTCCGTCGTCAACTGAAGGCGCTCGCCGCCCAGGAGGACGCCCCGCTCTCCCATCTCGCCCTGGAAGGCGAAGTACTTGGCCATGGTGGCTTCGCCCTCCTCGGGGCTCTGGTCCGCCATGGCCTTCTCGTCCTCGCAGATCAGCAGTGCGTATTTCATGAATCCTCCTTATTGGGTGCTTACGGACGTACGACGAATGGGCGACCTTCAATTCGACAGCTTGACGCCTCCGGGCCGATGACGCCTCCCGACCCGGATCGCGGGCCCCCGATCGCCAGCCTTTCTGGCATGCTCAAGCCGTGAGGGAGCTGACGGATCTCCAGGCGCGCCGTCAGGCCCTGGTCGTTGAGCACATGGAGAGCGAGAACCGCCTCGACCTCGACGCCACCCTGGCCACCTTCACCCACCCCCGCTACGAGCTGATCGCCACCGGCCAGGTCTACGACGGCGAGGAGGAGGTCCGGGCCTACTTTGCCAGCTCGCGCGCCACCTTCCCCGATCAGCGCAACGAGCTCATCGCCCTCCACCACTCCGAAGATGTCGTCACGGTCGAGTTCGACCTGCGGGGGACCCAGCGGGGCCAGCTGATGGGCTTTCCTCCCACCGCCAAGGAGTTCTGTTGCCGGATGGTGGCGCTCTACGTCTTCGAGGGCGACGGGCTCATCTGTGAGCGGGTCTACTTCGACTCGTTGACGATCCTCTCCCAGTTGGGCCACCTCCCTTCCTGAGCGGTGCGGACGAGGGAGTGAGGGCGCGGCGCTCCCCTAACCTTCGCTCCGTGACGAGCCTGGACACCGCGGCGACGCTCGAACTCGAAACGGGCACCATCGCCGGCGGTGGAGGATGTGTCGCCCACGCCCCCGACGGCCGGGTCGTCTTCGTGCGGCACTCCCTGCCCGGCGAGCGGGTGGTGGCCCGGGTGACCGCCACGACCTCGTCGTTCCTCCGCGCCGACGCGGTCGAGATCCTCAGCGCGTCGCCGGACCGGGTACCCCCGCCCTGTGGGCACGCCGGACCGGGACGCTGTGGGGGTTGCGATTTTCAGCACGCGAGCCCGGCGGCCCAGCGCCGCCTCAAGGCGTCACGGGTGGCCGAGCAGCTCGAACGGATCGCCGGCGTCGCACCGGGCGTCGAGGTCGAGGCGGTGGCCGGCGCCGAAGACGGGTTGGGCTGGCGCACCCGGATCCGGCTGGGAGCCGACGCCGACGGGCGCGTCGGGTTTCGCCGGCACCGGTCCCATGACCTCGAATACGTCGAGAGCTGTCCGATCGCCCATCCCGACGTGATGGCGACCGGCGCCCTCGGGGCGCGCTGGCCCGGCGTCAAGGAGATAGAAGTGGTGGTGGCTCCGGGGCGGACCGACGCCTTCGTGGCGGTGGACGCGGTGCCCCGGACGAAGCCGACCCTGCCTCAACTGGGGACGGGCCTGGTGCTCAACGGTCGGGTGCGGCAGGTGCCGGCGGCCGTCAACGTGACCGTCGCCGGCGTCACGTTCCGGGTCTCGGCCGGCGTCTTCTGGCAGGTGCATGTGGGGGCGGCGGACGCCCTGGCGGCAGCCGCCCGGTCTGCGCTGGCGGCGGTCCCGGGCGACGTGGCGGTCGATCTCTATGCCGGGGCGGGACTCTTCTCGGTGCTGCTGGCGACCGACGTGGGGGAAGGCGGTTCGGTCCTGGCGGTCGAGCGCGACCGACGGGCCTGCGCCGACGCCCGGCACAACGGCCGGCGTCACCCGCAATTGGCGGTACGGCAGGCCTCCATCACCCCGAGACTGGTCGAGCAGGGCATCGGCGATCCGACCCTGGTGGTGCTCGATCCCGCGCGCGAGGGGGCGGGCACGCCCGTCATGGCGGCCCTTAGCCGCCTCTCTTCCGTGCGCCGGCTGGTCTACGTCTCGTGTGACGCGGGATCGTTCAGCCGGGACATCCGGGTCCTGCTCGAAGCGGGCTGGACGATGTCCTCGCTACGCGCCTTCGACATCTTCCCCATGACCGAACACGTCGAACTGGTGGCCGGGTTCGACGCACCGACCTAGGGATGGCCACCGGGCTCGTGGTCGAGGTGGCCGATCGCCTCGAGTTGCAGGGTGGAGTGGGCCACGTCGAAATGGCCGGAGAGACAGCCCTGGAGATGGTCCAGGACCCGTCCCACCTCCCCGTGCCGAATGCAGTCGTCGGTGACCACGACGTGGGCCGTCAGGATGGGGAGAGCCGAGGTGAGGGTCCAGGCGTGCAGATCGTGCACGGACGCCACTTCGGGCAACTCCATCAGGTGCCGTCGTACCTCTTCGAGGTCGATGTCATCGGGGGTCGCCTCGAGCAGGATGCGGGTCGCCGGCCGCAGCAGGCCGACCGCCGCTTTTAGCATCAGGGCGACCACGACCAACGACGCGATGGCGTCCGCCCGCCAGAAACCCGAGGTGACAATGACGATCCCGGCGATGACGGTGCCGGCGAACCCGTACAGGTCCGTGAGGATGTGGCGGTAGGCCCCCTCCATGTTGAGGGACCGATGGCTGGCCCCGGACAGCATCAGCGAGGCGACGATGTTGACCGCGACCCCGACGCCCGCCACCACGATGAGCGTGCCGCCGTGGACCGTCGAGGGATGGACCAGGCGCGGGACAGCCTCGACCAGGACGAGCACCGAGACGATCAGGAGGGCTATCCCGTTGCCGGCGGCCGCCAGGATCTCCGCCCGCTTCATGCCGTAGGTGTGGGAACCCGTTTCGGGACGGGCCGCCAGGTAAAGGGCCAGGAGGGACCCACCGATGGCGCCGACGTCGGCCAGCATGTGACCGGCATCGGCCAGGAGGGCCAGAGAATGCGACACGATCGCCGCCGTCACCTCGAAGGCCATGAAGGCCAACAGCAACCCGAGCGTGAGGATCAGCGAGCGCCGGTCGGCCTCGGACGAGGTCTGGTGCGAGAGCGGGCGGTAGTGGTCCGAGTGCGGGCTAGCTCCCACGCGGCGCCCCTCGGCGACCGGTGGCCGGGCGCGCCGGCGCCCGGTTGGGCGTCCGGGTCACATGGTCGGCGTGCGAGAGCACTTCCTCGGCCAGGCGCCTCACGTGCACGTCGTCGGCGACATAGAAGATGCGGGTGCCGTCGCGCCGGGTGCGCACCAGGCGGGCCAGTCGCAACTTGGCCAGGTGCTGCGACACCCCGGCCGGCTGGGCCCCGACCAGTTCCGCCAACTCGTTGACCGAGTGCTCACCGTCGAGCAGGGCCCAGATGATGCGCAACCGCGTCTCATCGCCCAGCAGCTTCAACATTCCCACGGCGGATTGGAACTCCTCGCCGGAGGGAATATTCGCTACTTGCGTAGTCATGCAGATAGATTACCCACCCAACGGGCCGCTCGCCCCTCCCGAGGGTGCCCCGCCCGTCAGTGCGGGCGCGCCGAGGCCGACTGCACGCTGGCCGTGACGCCCGGGTAGGCGCTCGCCAGACCCGAACCCAGGCCCACCGGCTGGGCGTCGATACCAAGCCCCCAGCGGAGCTGCGCCGTGACGGCTTGATCGATCAGCGGCCACGCCTTCGGCGGGGAGATGTCGGGCTTGGTGCAGCCGTCGGTGGCAATTTTGAGGAAGTCACCCGGCAGCTTGAGCTTCTTGACGAAGGCCACCAGTCCACCTTGGGCGGCCCCGATGGTGCAGGCGTCGGCGAAGACGTTGTGCCCGGCCTGGTCGATGAGAATGAGCCGCTTGGGGCCCTTGAGCTTCGCGTAGAGCTTCTTCGTCCCTCTGGGATTGACCACCTTGTCGGAAGCGCCCTGCATGATCATCCCCGGTTTGTCGGGCAGCGAGGGAACCGGTGACGGGGCCAGCGCGACAAAGGTGCGCACACCGCGGTCATTGGCAAAGGTCAGCGCGGCGCCGCCCCCGGCCGAATGGCCCAACGAGGCGACCCGGGAAAAATCGAGCTTGTGGCTCAAGAGGTCGTTGGGGTCGGCGTTCATGAAGCGGACCACCGCCAGCGCCTGCTGCAGGTCCGCGATGTCGTCCTGCCCCTGACCGGTGGTGCCGCTCACCACCGCCTTGAGGTCCCGCGACCGGTGGTCGGGCGCCACGACCACGAAGCCCCAGGTGGCCAGATGATCGGTCAGGAAGCTCGACTGCTCGGGATACCCGCCGTAACCGTGGCTGAACATGACGATCGGGAACGGTCCCTTGGTGCTGATCGGCACCCCCATGTAGGCGTCGGTGGCCAGGGTGGTGGGCAGGTTCTGGGGCAGGCCGGCCGGGATGGGGGCCGTGGGCGACCCGGTGAACCAGCGCAGGAGGTTGACGGTGTACGTCGGCATCCCGACCGTCGACGCCGGGTCGACCGGATAGGTGATGACCAGGGTGTCACCCTCGGGGGTGGTCTGGTACGCCACCCCCGCCTTGTAGGGGCCGTTCTTGGAAAAGGCGGTGTAGGGATTGCCGTGCGGCACGGCCGGCTGGTGGTCAGGCAGGCCGGCGGCGGCGGCCGGCGCGCCCATGGAGATCGCGGTCGTGGCGAGCAGCGCCAAAGCGGCGAGGCCGGCGCCCAGCCGGGCGGCGCACGCGGCGGGCCTGAAGTAGTTCATTGACTCCCTCCCCGTTGAGAAATGCGCCCGTCAACATAGGACAGACGGGAAACGGGGAGCGGGACGCTCCTAAGTGTGTGACATCGACTCGGCGGCCAGAGCGGGGAAGACCCGCCCAACCTTGCCCGAGATGTAGTCCCCGTACGTGCCCCGGTAGCCGTGCACGCTGAGGTGATCCCACCGGTGGGCCGCGTCGTCCTCGGTGGGTCGCTCGACGATCGGGAGCGGCTCGACGGTGGCGTCCCAGGAAGGGTCGAAGAAGAAGGGGACAGAGAGCCGATCGCCGCCGCTGGTGTTCCGCACCCGATGGAGCGTCGAACGGTACCGGCCCCCGGTGAGTCGCTCGAGCATGTCGCCCAGATTGCAGACGAAGGTGCCGGGCCTCGGGGTGGCGTCGACCCAGTCCTCGCCGGTCTTCACCTCGAGCCCGCCCTGACCATCCTGGGCCAGGATGGTCAGGAGGCCGTAGTCCGTGTGCTCGCCGACGCTCCACGGCGGATCGGTCGACCCCGACGTTGCGTTCGGCACCGGCGGGTAGCGGAAGACGCGCAAGAGCAACAACGGGTCGGCCGTCAGATGCCGGCTGAACCACGTGGGTTCGAGCCCGAGACCCCGGGCCAGGCCGGAAAGAACGGTCTGGCCCACCTTGGCCAACTCGCCCATGTACGCCTCCACTGTCTCGCCCATGTCGGCGGGCTGGCGGGGGTAGAGGTTGGGCCCGTGCATCGGCGTGCCGGCCCGGACGCGGGGATGGTCGGCCGGCAGGTCCGTGCCGAAGTAGATCCCCTCCTTCTCGTCGGGCCGTCCGGCGGTCAGCTCACCCCCGAGGGGGAACCAACCCCGCCAGGCCGATCCCGCCTTCGCCATGGCGATCTCCGCCTTCTCCGCCTCGGGCCGGGCAAAGAGGGAGCGGGCCAGCCCCTGCAGCCGGTCGATCAGCTCCTGATCGACGCCATGCCCGCTGACGTAGAAGAACCCGACCTCACGGCACGCCGCATCCAGCGACTTTCCCACCAGGTCGGCACCCGGACCGCCCTCGCGTAGCGGCGAGATGTCGATCAGTGGAACGGCGGTCACCGGCTCATGCTACGAGGGGCCAGTCCGGAATCCCGGGCCGGGGACCGCGGGGCCGACGCCCCCGCCGAAGGGTCTTTCCGGTACGGCGGGGTTGCCCACCCTGGGTTCGGTATGTAAATATGACTAAATGCCTCGGACTTATTGCTTTAGTAGACATTGGCGTCGCTCGGGATCGATTTCGGTCACCACGGCCGGCCGGGCCGCGCTCGGCGCCCTGGTCGTCGGAGTGGCGGTGGCGGCCGCACCGATGGTGAGCGGCGCGTCGCCCCATCGAGTCACGGTGGTGCCGGCGAAGGTCCCGGCGGGGACCACCTTGCGGGTGGGCGATCAGCTGGGGGTCCTGGAGTCGCCGCTGGCGGCGGCGGGCCAGAACAAGGCCTACCCCTACGCCGTCTCGTATTCGAACTTCGTCGGTGGCCCGCCGATGCTGCAGGCGTTCCAGGCCGGCGCCATCGACGTCGGATGGGTGGCCGACACGCCGCTGATCTACGCGCAGGCGGCCCACCAAGGCGTGGTGGCGGTGGCGGCCTACGCCACGCGAAATGCCAGCTACCAACTGGTCACCGCGGCGGGCAGCTCCATCACGTCGTGGAAGGGGTTGAAGGGCAAGAAAGTCGCCTACCAGCAGGGCACGTCTCTCGAGGCCGTCCTCCTGCAGGGTCTGCACAGTGCCGGGTTGTCCCTCAACGACATCACCTCGGTCAACCTCCCGTCCACCCAGTTGGTCGCCGCGCTCGAAGGTGGGTCGGTGGACGCGGCGGTATCGAGCCCGATCCTCGACCAGCCCTACCTCGACGCGCATCCGAGCGCCCGGGCGATTCCCGGCCCGAACAACATCACCGACAAGGTGAGCTTTCTCATCGCCGATCAGTCCACGTTGAGCAATCCGGCCAAGGTGGCGGCCCTGGGCGACTACATCACCCGACTCGTCCATTCCTACGCCTGGGTGAACTCGCACAGCACCCAATGGGCGCAGCAGCTCTACGTGGCCCAGTACAAGCTCCCGCTTTCGACCGCCCAGCACCTCCTGGCGCAATCGGGACCGGTCTCGTTCTTGAGCCTGCCGGGGCCATTGTCGGGGCCGCAACAGAACTTGGCCAACCTCTATTCAGCGGCGGGCGAGATTCCGGCCAAGGTCGCGGTCGGTGGCGAATTCTCTTCGCTCTTCAATCAGACCGTAAAGACCGCACACGGCGGGGTCCACACCTCATGAGCATCCTCACGGCACACCGTTGGCCGGAGACGGCATCCGCACCCGACCCCGCGCGGGACGGGGGCGCCGGCGGGGTCGGCGAGGTCGGCGAGGTCGGCGTCGAGATCGTTCGGCTGCCGACCCGCTCGGACCCGGGCACCAAAACGACCAACCGTTTCCTTCCTCGCTCCCTCGAGCGCTACCTCGGGGTGGCTGTGGTCCTCGGTCTCTGGCAGCTGGCCAGCACTGTCGGCCTCCTCACCCCCGACACCCTGGCCGGCCCGGCGTCGGTATGGAAGGCCGGGTGGCACCTGGCGGCCGACGGCACGCTCGGCGACGCGGTATGGGTGTCCTTCCAGCGGGTGCTGATCGGTTTGGGTGTCGGGACGGCAGCCGGGCTTGTCCTGGCCCTGGCCTCCGGTCTCTCGCGGGCGGGTGAAGACCTGGTCGACTCCCCCATCCAGATGCTGCGCTTCCTGCCGATCATCGGGTTGCAGCCGTTGATCGTGCTGTGGTTCGGCATCGGGAACGTGGCCAAGATCTCCTTGATCGCCTTCGCGGTGATGTTCCCCGTCTACATCAACACATCGGCGGCGATCCGGGACATCGACCCCCGGTATATCGAGCTCGGGCGCGTCCTGGGACTGGGCCGGTGGGCCCACATCCGCCGGATCATCCTTCCGGGAGCTCTCCCCGGTTTCCTGGTCGGCCTTCGTTTCGCGGCCGCCGTTTCGTGGTTGATCCTCGTCTTCGCCGAGCAGATCAACGCGACGAACGGGATCGGCTACCTCATCATCAAGGCGCAGACCTTCTTCCAGACCGACGTCATCCTGGTCGCCTTGGCGGTGTACGCCCTCCTCGGGCTTCTCACCGACGCCCTGGTGCGGTTGGCCGAACGAAAGGCGTTGGCGTGGCAACCCAGTCGTTAGGCGCTCTCGTGGCGAGGGAGGTTGAGGGCGCTGACGAGGGTGAGGTTGTGGCCGTGGGCGGGGCCGTCGGCGGTACCACCTGCGTCAGGGTCGACCACCTCACCAAGAGCTACGGCTCCCGGCGCGTGCTCACCAACGCCCACTTCTCCGTCGCCGATGGTGAGTTCGTCGCCCTGCTGGGTCGCAGCGGAAGTGGCAAGAGCACGATCTTGCGCATCCTGGCCGGGTTGGATCCCGACATCGGAGGCGACGCCTGGGTGCCGACCCGCCGGGCGGTCGTCTTCCAAGAGCCGAGGCTCCTTCCGTGGTCGAGCGTGCTCGACAACGTGACCCTGGGCCTGAAAGGAGCCGACGACCGTCAGCGGGCCGAGGACGTCCTGGCGGAGGTCGGTCTGGAGGGCCACGCGGGCGACTGGCCCAAGACGCTCTCGGGCGGTGAAGCGCAGCGGGTCGCCTTGGCCCGGGCCCTGGTCCGCCAGCCCAAGTTGCTCCTGCTCGATGAACCCTTCGGTGCGCTTGATGCTCTGACCCGCATGAAGATGCACTGGCTACTCAAACGACTTTGCCTCCGGCACCATCCGAGCGTGCTCCTCGTCACACACGACGTTGACGAGGCGATCCTCCTGGCCGACCGGATCCTGGTGCTCACCGACGGATCGATCTCGTTCGATGAGGCGGTCCCCTCGACGGATGATCAGGACCGAGACCGAGGGCGAGGGCGGAAGGACCCTGCCCTTGTCGCCTTGCGCTCGGTGCTCCTCAATGAACTCGGCGTCATCGAGGAGGGTGACGCCGCCGCTCCGGGCAGAACGCCTTGACCTTTGCCATTCCCGCAACAACGACAAGAAGAGACAACAGAAAGGACATGCCATGACAACCGCCACGCTTCAGGAGATCCAGTTGGATGTGACTCCGCTCTCGGGAACGATCGGAGCCGAGATTCGGGGGCTCGAGCTCAAGTCGCCCCTGGATCAGCCCACCGTTGACCGCATCCGCCAGACGCTGCTCACCTACCGGGTGGTGTTCTTCCCGGGCGCCCACCTGGATCCGATCCAGCACGTCGCCTTCGCTCGGAACTTCGGTGAGGTCACGCCGGCCCATCCGGTGATCCCGGGCATCGAGGGGCATCCCGAAGTCTTCGAGATCGACTACTCAGCCACCGCCAAACTGACGGCGCTCTACGGCGACGTCGCGAAGAACCGGTCGCGGCCGGGGGGTGGCGTCTCCTGGCACACGGACGTCACCTTCGTCGAGCGACCGCCGCTCGGGTCGATCCTCAATGCCGTGGTCATCCCTGCATCAGGGGGCGACACGATGTGGACGGACCAGGTGGCGGCCTACGAGGGGCTGAGCGAACAGATCAGGACCTTCATTGACGGGCTGACCGCGGTCCATGACGGCAGTGCACAGTTCGGCGCCATCCTCGATCGGCTCCCCGAGGCCGGTGAATGGGACGACGCGCCGTACCGAGAGCTCTCGCCGGTCGAGCATCCGGTCGTTCGGGTCCATCCCGAGACGGGTCAGCGTGCCCTGTTCGTCAACCCCGGCTTCACCTCCCACATCAAGGGCCTCTCTCTCGATGAGAGCGCCGCTCTGCTGAATTTCCTCTACGCCCACTCGACCAAGCCCGAGTACGTCGTCCGTTACCACTGGCAGCCAGGAGACCTCGGCTTCTGGGACAACCGTGTCACCCAGCACGCGGTGGTCGGTGACTATGGCAGCCAGCCGCGCCTGATTCAGCGGGTCACCCTCCGCGGGGACGTGCCGGTCGGACCGCATTGACGGCAGGGAGGCGCCCGGGCCGTTCGCCCCGTCTCCCGGCGCGGCCCGGCGTCTCCCTGCCCTAGGTCCAAGAGTCCCAGTCCGGCCTGATCGGTTGCGGGTTGGTTGCTGACTGGTTGCCTTCGGGTTGCAATGCCGGATGCGGACAAAGTTGGGACTGATGGCCCTACGCCTCCCCATCGAGGATCTTCAAGATTGGCCGAACAAGCCGGTCAACTCCTAGCCAGAGAAGTGGCCGCGGATTCGGCTGCGCCCGAGCACGGAGGGGGGCCTGGTGTTGAGAGAGATCGAGACGGACCGGGTCGCCGGCGGCGCCACCGACCGCGCTGATGAGATGGGCCACATGACGCGCGATGCCGCCGGAGTGATCACTTCGGTGGATGAGGCCACCTGTGCCCTGCTCAATTGGCGACCCGAGCAGATGGTCGGATCGCCGTCGACCAAGTTCATCCATCCGGCCGACCAGTCGAGCGCCGTGGCGGCCTGGATGGAGATGATCACCTGCCCAGGCCTCATTCGCGTGTGGCGGGGCCGCTACCAGACCGGCGGCGGAACCTGGCAGTGGGTCGAGACGGAGAACAGATTCGATGACGCCGGGATACCGGTGGTGATCAGCTCGATGAAACACGTCAGCCCGGAAGAGGCGACCTTCGAAGAGCAGCTGCAGGCACGCGAACAGGTGCTGAGTCGGCTGTCGGAGGCGCTACCCGTAGGGGTGTTCCAGCTGGATCTGGAGGGCCGGGTGACCTTCACCAATGAGAGCTTTCACCAGATCGTCGGCGTGCCCTTGCGGGCGGCCTTCGATGCCCAGATGTCAAGCGTCATCGACGACGACCGCCCGGTCCTGGCAGCCGCCCTGCTCAAGGCGTTGGCCGAACAGCCCGTTGACGACATTGAAATCCGTCTGCTGCTGCCAGACGGGGATTCCTCGCCGGAGGTCCCCAGAAGGCGGGTGTGCCAGCTGGGTCTGAGGGCTCTCACCGACGTGGCCGGCCTGGTGAACGGCGTGGTGGGATGTCTGAGCGACGTGACCGATCGCGCCCTCCTTCATCAGCAACTCGAGGTCAGGGCAACCATTGACCCGCTCACGTCTTGCTTGAACCGGGCCGCGACGATCGAACTCGTCGACCGGACCCTGGCGGTGGAGGAGGCGGGTCGAGGTCGTGCCGTCATCTACGTCGACCTTGATGGCCTAAAGGCCGTGAACGACCGGCTTGGTCACGCCGCCGGGGATCGGTTTCTGATGGTCGCGGCGGAGCGTCTGCGAGCCGCGGCACGTGACGGTGACCACGTCGGACGTTTGGGTGGGGACGAGTTCCTGGTGATCTGTCCGGGGGTCGACCGGCCGACTCAGGCGGTGGACCTCGCACAGCGAATCTCCTCAGCGCTGACGGCAACCATCGCCCTTGGAGCCGCGGCATCCGAACTCAACGCGAGCATCGGCGTCGCCTGGACCACCGAGCCCCTTGCTACCGACACCTTGATCGCCCAGGCCGACCGGGCGATGTACGAGTCAAAGCACCAGGGCGGGCGAAGCGTGACGCTCTACGTCGACACCGAAGGAAGCGGGGACGCCAGTGCCGCCCGCCCACCCGCACCACGCCGCGTTCGCTCCTCGGCCCGCCAAAAGGTTGTTGCCGCGGATGGTTGAGCGCACCGGTCAAGAGACTGCGGTGCCGGGCGGGGCTGCCTCAGACGTTCATCACCGAGCCAGTCTCGGCCGGTGGCTCCTGAAGCTGAGTCCCACCGCGCTCGGGTATCTCATGGGTCCCGTCTCGCTGGTAATCGTCCTCCTCCTGACTCACTTCGGGGTGCTGCTGTACGAGCCGACCTGGCTGTGGATCGCCGTCTTCGCGGCTATCCCTCTCACCAGCGCACTGGTCGACCGCCTCTATCAGCTCCGGCCCTCGCGGCTACGACTCCATCTTCTGGTGGTCCAGAACGTAACGGCGGCAACCACGGTCATCTACCTCAGTGGCTGGGGCCCAGTCATGGTCCTGGCCTTCGCCTTCGTGGCGCTGGGGAACATCGCTCGGGACGGATCGCGCGCCTGGCGCATCGCGGCCTTGTGGAGCGTGGTGGGTATCTGCGTTGGCCAGGCGACCATCTGGCTGGACTGGGCGCCGTCGGTTCTGTCCGATTCCAGGGCTCAGGTCCTGGGGTTCCTGGGGGCGTTCGTCCTGTTCTTCGTCATACGCCTGGCCGGAGCGGTGATGCAGAAGAAGGAGGAGGCAGACGAGTCGGTCAGCCAGAGCGAGGCCCGGTTGCGACGGACCATCGATACGGCGAACGAGGCGTACCTCGAGTTCGATGTTCGCTGCGTGGTGACGGAGTGGAACGAGCAAGCCGCGCGCACCTTCGGGTGGTCGCGCCAGGAGGCGCTCGGTCGGCAATTGCGCGAACTCGTCGTTGTCCCCTCGCTCCGGGCCGGCTTCACCTGGGACTCGGTCCATCGGGTGGCCGCCGCCGATCCCGGCAACATCAGAGCCCAGGTGGAGTCAGTTGCGCTCCATCGGGACGGACACGAATTCCCGGTTCAGGTCTCCCTCTGGCAGACCGACACCCCCGAAGGCAGCCGGTTCAACGCCTTCATCCAAGACATCACCGAGCGGACCAAGGCCACCGAGGACCTGCAACGTTCCCAGGAGAGCTTCCGCCTCCTCTTCGAACGGCATCCGCACCCCATGTGGGTCTACGACTTCGAGACGCTCGCATTCCTTGAGGTCAACCAGTGCGCCATCGAGAATTACGGCTATACCCGTGAGGAATTCCTCTCGATGTCGATCACCGATATCCGGCCCGGAGAGGAGATCCCCCGGCTGCTGGCGTACCAGGAGCTGATGCGCTCCGATCTCACGCACGCCGGAGTGTGGATTCATCGGCTCAAGTCGGGTGAGCTCATCAGCGTGGAGATCGCCGCCCACACTCTCGAATTCAATGGTCACTCGAGTGCCCTGGTGATGGCCCAGGATGTGACCGAGCGGTGCCGCCTGGAACAGCGGCTTCG
>DASXZJ010000036.1:0-39954 GCA_036502025.1 Acidimicrobiales bacterium
CAAGAGGTTGTAGTCCTCCAGGGTGAAATGCATATCCACGGATGGGTTGGTGACAGCCTGGGCATAAATGCGCATGCCATCAGAATGGCAGCGATCAAGAAATGCCATCACGCTCTCCATACTTAGGGTGTCCTGGCCGTGCTGATCCTGCCCTCCAAGAGCGGGAGACAGCACGTTGTAGAGCACGGGTCGCCCACTCTCGCGAGCTACGAGTTCGGAGGCGTCTCGCATGCGAGCCTCTGCAGCTCCCCCAAAGGAGAGCTGAAAAAATCCTCGACCAGTAGACCCCATCGCTCGGGCAAATGCTGCCAGTTCGTCGAGACTCCTTGTATCGGTGACCATTGGGGTGCCGTCGTAGTCCCGCTGGACACTGTCAGAGCCGGAATCTCCCCCCAATTGCGTACTTGCACCACACGCTCCCGCCTCGAGCGCATCTACCAAGATCTGGCACATCGCAGCAAGTTCCTTCTCGGAGGCCGGACGCTCCTTGGCCGCATCGACGCCACCCATGGCGTAGCCGTAGATCGGACCTAACCCGATGTAGGCAGAGACGTTCACCGCCTTGGGGGTGCGGTCCAAGCTGTCGAGATACTCAGGAAAGGTCTCCCAGTCCCAAGTCATTCCTGCCTTCATCGTCTTGAGCGGCACAGCTTCGTTTCTCGACAGCGCCAACATCGACCGTTCACGATCTTGGGGCCTACATGGAGCAAATCCAAAGCCACAATTGCCAACGACCACCGACGTCACACCGTGGTATCCCGAAATCGTGCACCAGGGATCCCAATAAATCTGACTGTCGTAATGAGTGTGCAAGTCGACGAATCCCGGAGCCACGATCATTCCGGATGCATCCAATACCTTTTTCCCCTCCGATGCGGGAATCCGGCCTATACGCGCGATGCGAGTGCCCACAATGCCTACGTCAGCCTTGTAGCGCGGCATGCGGAGTCCATCAATAACCGTGCCGCCCTTTATGACGAGGTCAAATTCAGGCATGACATGTCCCTCCCTGTCCCTTACGAAATGTACTCACTGCGTGGTCATTCAGGTTCACCGCAGTCTATCGATCGCTCGATAGGTACCTTAGCGCCGTGCGGCCTTAGAGTCAAGGTCCAAAATGGGTGTCGGCGGGGCCGGGTGAAACAGTGCTCAAAGCTCCAGCTCCATCCAATGAACTGAGGGGTGAAACCAACCCCAGTTGTCAGTGGAGCTGCGTTTTCATGCTCAATCGAGGTCCTTTGATGGTTCGATCGCGGCGTTCATCCCGGCAATCCAACCAAAGGTCAGCGCACTTCCAATGGTGACGCCGGGTCCCCAGTAACCCTGACCAGCGGGGGAGGCGATGCAATTGCCAGCTCCATAGAGTCCGGGTATCGGTTTGTCGTAAACATCGAGGACTTGGGAAAGGGTGTTGATTTTTGGGCCGCCCTTTGTGTCCAACGCCCCGGCCACAAGGAGAATGCAGTGATATGGGCCCTTCGAATCGAATGGATGCATGGTCGCCTTGGTATCGGGGCGGGGAATCCCGACCCATGTGGGGCGAAGCTCAAACGAGCCCCGTCCAAAGTCCTCGTCAATGCCCCGGCGTGCAAATCCATCGAATCTGTCGATCGTCGATCGCAAGTTCGACAGGAACTCTGAATGCAGTTGAATACCGCCAGTGTGTCCCTGCAATTCCTTAAGACGAATCGAGATATTGGCGACCAGATCCTCAAGGGTGTTGCCTGAAATTACATATTTCACTGACTCGCCGGGCATCGGAGTCGGGAACCTTACGCCGATCGGATTTGGATCGTTGGCAACGTGATCGTCGTAGATTTCGAACAGAACCAGGTTTCTGTACTCGCGTCCATCCCATGCGAAGTGCACGGGGCCGCGCTCATTGTAGGGACCCTTTTCGTTCGTAACCCTCTGACCGTATCGATTGACCTGGATCATGCTGTCGCCGAAGGGCATAAACAATCCGCCGGCAGTTTGGCTGCTATCGAGGACATGCTCAAGCGCGATCTGATACCACCAGGCGTGCTTCATGTTCGCTAGCTGGGCTCCGACTTCACCACCAATTCGCACGAAATCACCTTGACTGCCTGGAGTCGCGCAGCCGCCGTAGGTTGGGCCCATAAGGAACTCTCGTCGAAGTCGCTCGTCGTGCAGGAAACCACCAGTCCCAAAGATGATGCCCTTTCTTGCGCGTGCGAGAATCGTGGTTCGGCCGTATCGGACTTCGGCGCCAACGCATTCTCCCTTCGAGTTCCGAATTACAGACATGACCCGGTGGTTGGTCCTTACTTGTGCACCGTTGCGCTGTGCCAATGACATCATTCGATCGATTAGGGCAGGACCGGCGCGATGTCCCGCTGCCATTGCCTGGGGCGTGCTCTCGACTGGACGCACAAGACGTCCGTACGGCGCGACGTTATGCGGATGCTCAACGTGATAGTCCGGTCCTGATACATCGCTATAGAACTCAGCCGCATCGTGCGCGACCAGCCAATCGATTGCTTCGGATCCTTTGTCGTAATACGTTTCCAGCAACTCATAGGCATCAATCGGCAATCCGAGCGTGGTGTTCGTCGGATCGAATAAATGCGGATATGACATTGATGCCATAAACAGCAGTGCCTTTTCGCGTGGATCGTCCAATCCGTTAGCGCGCATCATGCTGTTGTTCGGGATCCAGGCTCCGGCGCCAGATAATGCGGTGGTTCCGCCCAAGGCATCGGCCCTTTCGAAGACCGCCGTTCTAGCTCCCGAGATTGAGGCGGCAACAGCCGCTGAGCAGGCGGCTGCCCCAGAGCCAGCGATTAGGACATCGAAGTCTTCGTCAAAAGTGTCTTCCGTCAGTCCATGGTCGACCACGTTGCCTCCTCTTGATCTTGAGTGCTACCTCCAGCTGCGATTCCCGATCGATCCATCAAGAAAGTTGGATCACACGCCGGGTTGTCACAACACACAGACATGACCGGGCCAGATGTCGGGTGCGGTTCTGCTGAGTTGCAGGCTTCGGTTGGAACTCTCTACTTGAAGCTGTCGACGAGTGGTCTGACATACGATGGGTCTGATCGGTCACGTCGTTTCAAGTTGCCACCAAGGGCGAGATATGCCGCCATTCGGGACCCATCCCCAATCGACTGCCATTCGCCGATGGCTGTTCGATAGGCGATTCTCCACTCACCATTGTGACGTTCAAATCGGTCGAGATAACGGCCCCCGAGCAGGGTCACCTCATTGGGATCACTGGATTCGGGTGCCGCTGGTCCACGAGCGGCTACAGATGCACCTTCCATCATTTTCATGACTGACATGAAGTACGTCTCGACGTGGGCTACGTCACCCTCAATCTCAATGATGTGATTCATCATGTAGTGCTGACAGGCTTCCCTGACGGGCAATTGGGCGCGCAGGTATTCCACGAACTCGTCAATGGTTCGCTTTCCTGCATGGGCATCGTGGTGGAAAGCCGACCGTATTAGCTCCTCGTCAAACCGGTCAACGCCCCGTGAATATCGATACAAGCAGTCCACGATTCTTTGGTTATCGAGCAGTACCTTCAACTCATCGAGAGCCTGATCATTCATAGGTCTTCATCTCCTTTTCCTGAACTCTTGTGACGGCAGCCGAGGTTCGTGGCTTAGACCCGGCAACTTCCCTAGTAAGGGATGAATCGCGCCGCATATCAGAAACGGCTCAGGATTTACCGGCAGCGTCACCGATGTCGCTTCGAATTGCGTGCTAAGAGCTGGCCTTTGCGGGCTCATACACCACAGAGAACGGAGCCTGCTCGAGCGGTTTGCCGATCTCGAGATCATCTTGCACCCGTTTTGTCCAGTACGAGGGATTGCCCGAGTACAGCGCGTCCGCGGGGAAGTAGTTGGCGATGAACGCCCACCTCGGGTTTTTCGATTCGTTCTCCGGAGCACCGTGAATGGTCAGGCTTCCGTGAGCCGTGGCGTCTCCAGGCATGTAGTGCAGTGGTTCCGAGAGGGGACACTCATCGTGAACGCGTGGCCATTCCAGTGGATCACCAGAGAGCCAACCAAGCTTGTGCGACCCTTCATAAAAGCGCATAGCGCCCATCTCCGGGGTGATCTCCGTGAGAGCGATCCAAATGACAACGTTCATTCCTCGGAATGGAGCCGAGATCTGATCCTGATGAAACAAGGACTCTCCTTTGCCAGACCTGTTTGTCTCCAGGTCGCGCGGCAACTTCACTGCGATCATGTTCGCCAAGATCCGTACCGAGATATCACTACCCAGTAGCCGAGCGGCATTCCGACCGAGTCTCGGATCTAAGGCAACTGCCGAGAATAAGGAGTCTTCCTCTCCTGGCCAATCGAACTGCGTAAAGAATGCGATGTCCTGCTCGCCCTCCCTCGGTTCATGATCTGCACCTGATTCGCCCATAAGGACCTTGGCATGTTGTAGAAGTTCATCGCACAGACTCGGTTCGATGAGTTGAGGAAGGTAGGCCCATCCCTTATCCCAGTAACTAGTGACCTCTGTGTCGGTGACCTCGCGAATATTGATCAGCTCTTGGTCTGTGGTCGTCACATCGCCCCCTCACTGGGAATTATTAACCGCACAAGGACTTGGCGAACTCGCCCGTGGCTGCAAGTTCGCGAGATTCGAGGTAAAGACCGAAACACCCTGACGACAAGAGACCCGCAAATGTCAGCTCGTGGATGTCATGCACCTTGCTTTACGCTCCCGGTTGCGAACACAGACCACAGCATCTCGCCGATTTCTTGCGGGCGGAGCTCTCCCTCCGCGCTGTACCAGAAAATCGACCAGTTGAGGAGATTGAAAAGCGCCAATGTCAAGTAGTGTGCGTCAATATCAGAACGAATCTGATTTGATGCTTGTGCACGTTCGAACAGTTCCTGCACCATGCGGACGTTCTTGTCGCGCTGTTTGACGATCGTCTTGCGGTGGCCCTCTGAGAGCGACCGAATCTCAATCAACATCGTTGCGTGGCGATCGTGATCTCTGAGTATCAGCTCGACGTAGCCAACGACCAGGTTGTGCATGGTGGCTAGAGGATTTTCATCGTTCGTTCTGGCTGTCTCAAACACCGAATCGAAGACGGCTGTCACGTCCTCGAGGGTCGCGGCACAAAGCTTGAAGAGGAGATCTTCCTTACTCGACATGTGATAATAAAGAGATGCGCTTTGGAGCCCGATGAGGGCCGAGAGTTCGCGCGTCGTCGTGCCGGCATAACCCTTCTTACGGAACAACTCTGCTGCGCTTGCTAGGAGAAGTTCCAGAGTGGAGTTGGTCGCTCCCTTCGGCTCCTCTGATAATGCACTTGCGGCCCGATCAGTCACTGAAGTTCGGGGCTCTCTTCTCAAGGAACGCTGCGATTCCTTCTCTCGGATCGTTAGAGGTCGTGAAGTATTCCAATAGCGCGGCCCGTTCTTCGTTGAGGGCTGATTCCAAGGGGACGTCAAGTCCTGCCAATGCAGCACGCTTGATGTACTTAAGGGATTCACGACTCTTTTCCGCAAGCGAGTCGGTGATGGTACTGACCGTGGCACTCAGTTCGTTCTCCGCCACCGCCCTTAAGACGATTCCCTTTTCTGCGGCTTCCGCGCCCGACATCCACTTTCCCGTGTAAAGAATCTCAAGTGCGGCCTGTTTCCCTATGCTCCGGATAAGTCGAGGGATACACCCGGCTCCTGCAATCAAGCCAAAATTGGCGTGCTGATCACCAATCATGGCGTCCTCAGACGCGACGGCTAAGTCGCAGCACAGCATCAATTCCAATCCTCCCGCCAGAGCAAAACCATGGACTTGGGCAATGGTTGGTATTGGCAGCTCTTCGATAGTACGAAACGTGTCACTCAGTTTGTAGAGAAATGAGACATACTCCGACCAGGTATCGAAAAGTCGAATGACTGTTTTCAGATCCGCCCCGGTACAAAAGGCGCGTCCATTTCCTGAGAGCACCACAGCCCGAATTGTCTTTTCCGCGGCAACCGTGCCCAAGATCTCTTCGAGCTCGTCGAGCATGGGAATGTCGAGACTATTTAGCGCTTCTGGGCGGTTGAGCTGGATGTACGCAACTCGGTCCTCAACGCTGAGTTTGACTGTGGCCACCCCTGACTTCCTTTCTCTGCGCCAAGTCTCATGCGTGTATGTATGAGGAATAGCCGAGCCCAATGCCTATCAGCCGCTCGATAGGCCACTCTAACCCCGGCTTGCTTTGGAGTCAAGACTCTCTCCGCCGTACGGAGCGCCGAGGTCGCCAGACCGGGGAAGTGGGCAACGGCCTCCCAGACGCGTTCGACCCTACGCCCAGCTTAAGAGAGAGCACACTGGCGGCGGGGCCCCAGACCTGGCATCCGAATTGGCCTTGACTCCGTTGTGGCACGGCGGTAGGCTATCTATCGAGCGACCGATAGGTCAAATGAGAACGTTGTGGAACATTCCTTGATCGATTGTGGAGGTAGCCATGCAAGCATTTCGAGTGTTCTTTCGGGATGGTTCACACACCGATGTTGACGGAGAGACATACGGTCGAGATAACGCTGACTGGGTTGTGTATCGGAGCGCCGACATAACGAAGGCTGAGGAATCCGCTCGGTTCGGCAGCGCTCAGGTAAACGGGGTCGCCCTGCGCTGCGCCAGTTGGAAGCCGTAGCCTCGATTTCATCCGAGGTATGGTCGGCCGCGGGCTTCGATTGCCACATGGTGTCGAGGAGAGATTGAAGGCTGTCGTGTGACTGTGCCTGCTGACATGATTTCTTTGGTGACCACTGGATATTTGAGTTAGGCCAACTGCTGCGGATATCCATTTTGCCACTGGGTGTGCAACTTTGCAATTGGTTCGCGAGGACTCGCTCACGGTATCGGGCGGCCCCTGCTGATCGGGAGAACTTCAGTCCGTGTTGCAGTTCGGAGCGTGTCTCGTGCAGGAGGAAATTGATGTCAACAATCAAGTTCGTTCGAAGTGAGCAGCGTCATTTCGTATCTGTGGCGGAACAATGTGATTCCGATCCCAAGATAAGAGAAATCGTTGAGCGAATGCCGTCTGGCGAGTCACAAGGCTCCTCGTTTGTGCATCATCAGGGGAACTCTGATGAACCGCAGCTTTTCGAAGTCAGAATTCCGCCGGACACTCATGTGGAACCCCACGCGCATGAAGTTGATGAGATCATTGTAGTTACGGAGGGTGAAGCGCACTTTGGTAAGCAGGTCTATAGCGCGGGGTCATCTGTCTTCATACCCAAATTGACGTTGTACTCATTTCGCTCAGGACCAGCAGGACTCACCTTCCTCAATTTTCGACCTGTTCACAGCGGCCCAGAGAACGTCATCTTCAAAGATGAATTTTTGGCTCACCGTCATGACTAGGGGAGTCGCGGGTCCGCCATGGTGATTTCTGAGCTTGGGAAGTTCGTGTTCTGCCTCTGAACTGCACCCGCGAGGAGGGTCACATTATGGCTGCCCGACTGGTAGTGCGCCACTGGGCACTCCGACGACGAACGGCGAACTCGCTCGACCCGGCATGAGTCTGGGCCAAGTATGTTCGCTCATGGCACCCCTGGCGACGCCTGTCCTGGTTTGATCGCTCAACCAAATCGGTACTGGCGCATGGTTTACGACAACTGCATGCAGGCCTCTCACTGTCCTGAGCCGCCGTCATGGACTGGGCGGTGGTTCGCTCCGTCTGGGGCACGCTGGTGGCGGGTTTGGGCTTGTCCCAGCCTCCTTGATGGATTGACGCGACTTCGTTAAGTTGGCCAACGAGTGCCTGACTAGCGACGGAGGTCCGAGAGGAGGCGAAGGTATTACCGATTGGTGGGGCCCCAAAGCAGCATCAATCGCTGATGATGGAGCCATGGTGCAGGGCGATGTTCTCAATGGAATGAAAGACTGCTACCCCATTTCTCGGCCTACATCTTCCTACAGCTTGCTCAAGGGCACTCGCCACAATGGGTCCACTATGAGATCCATTTCATACAGGTTTCCGGTGAGCAGCAAACCATAGCGTTGATTTTTTACGCCGCTAATAGGTGCGCTGTCTTTGGAGGTGCTCGACGCCATGTGGCGATGGATTGGTGGGGACGTCGGGACTGTCAATCACGCAGTGTCAGCCCAGCCAGCCCTCCCTCGCTTTGGCTTATGAAGTCGAGACCGAATCCTCCCTGTATCATTCAGATGCAGCCACAGGCCGCCGAAGAACAACAGCGCATCACCTTGCCGATCAGCGACTTGCGAGCGGACGTAGGGTGACTTCCACAGGAGTCCCCCAAAGTGAGCCCTTTCGAGCACAAGAACAGTTCCCAAACACCGCTGGCACCCGCTCACACCTCGTCGCCAGACCCAGCTCTGACTCGTGGGGCAGCTGGGGCGAAGCGCCCTCGGGCCCGAATATTCGGCACGATCCGTCTACGAAGCAAGGGTAAGTTTCAGGGTCTCTACTTCGGCGGCCCTGATGGCACTCGCCACTCGGCAGGAATCTTCCCCTCCCGGGTCGATGAGCGACAGCCTCCCTCGCTCGATCAGGTCAGAGCCCTCATGATGGCAATGCCCGAGCACCTTCAGGCTGCCGTCGTGCTCCACGCCGAGCATCGCACTGTCCGAGTGGAGCGACAGCTGGAAGAAACTGCCGACGGCAAGCTGACGTACCGGCCGCCAAAGAACAAGGAGACTGGAACAAGTGCGCTGCCCGAACAGGTCATCGACGTTCTGACGGCACACATCGACCGCTATGTATCCCCCGAACCGACCGCTCCCCTATTTCCCACCAAAGGATGGTCAACAACCAACCAGGCCGGGTTCGCTCTGGAGATACTGGAACAAGGCTCGACTAGAGACCGGGATATCCGGTTACCGCTTCCACGACCTGTGTCATTACGCCGCTACGGTCTTGGCATCCAACGGCGCCAGCCTCGCCGAGATAAAGAGTCGAGGCCGTTGGCGGTCGAATGCGATGCCTCTGAGGTATCAGCACGCCACCGAAGATCGAGACCTGATGTTGGCCCAAGTTGTCGCGCCCTTCATGCCACTGCCAGAGCAACAGCGAGAGCCGGTCGCGCCCAAACGACGCGAAGGAGAGGGAAGTCGATGAAAAGGAGGTCTCCTACCAGGGGGGAGCTCCGGGGGTGAGATTCGAACTCACAACCTAGCGGTTAACAGCCGCTTGCTCTGCCATTGAGCTACCCCGGAAAGACGGCAAAAGTGCCCCCGAACGATATCAGCGCCATCTCCCGTCTCAGACCGTCGGGCGCCGTATCAGAGGCGACGGCTAGGACTCTTCCAAGTAGTCCCTGAGCAGGTGCGCCGCATCTGGTCGGCGCAGCTTGGCCAGCGTTTTGGATTCGATCTGGCGGACCCGTTCGCGGGTGACGCCGAACTCCCGCCCTACCTCCTCGAGGGTGCGGATTTTGCCATCGTCGAGTCCGAAACGGAGGCGCACGACGTCCTGCTCGCGCTCGGACAGGTGGCCGAGTGCCTCACGGACAGCCGCGTCAAGTAACGACCGGGTGGCCGCGTCATCCGGTACGACGGCGCCCCTGTCTTCGATGAGGTCGGAAAGACTGAAGTCGTCCTCATCCCCCACCGGTTGTTCCAATGACACCGTGTCCTGATTGATGCGAAGAATCTCCCTCACCCGGTCGATGGGGAACTCGACCCGCACCGAAACCTCTTCAATGGTGGGCTCACGACCGAGCTCCTGGAGGAGTTGGCGCTGGGCCCACACCACCTTGTTGATGGTCTCCACCATGTGCACCGGGATCCTGATGGTGCGCGCCTGGTCGGCGATGGCCCGGGTGATGGCCTGGCGGATCCACCACGTGGCGTACGTCGAGAACTTGAAGCCCTTGGTGTGGTCGAACTTGTCCACCGCCCGCATCAGACCGAGGTTGCCCTCTTGAATCAGGTCGAGGAAGGCCAGACCACGGTTGCGGTAGCGCTTGGCGATAGACACCACCAGCCGCAGGTTGGCTTCGATCAGCTCATCCTTGGCCTTCTGGCCCTTGCGGACCAGACGCCGGTTCCGGGTCTGCTCCACGCTGTCCAGCAGGTCCGTCGCCGGCCCTTCGTCGTTTTCGGCCAGATCGTGCGCCGCTAACCGCGCTGCGGCCTCGTTGCCGACTTCGATCGCCTTGGCGATCTCCACCTCGAGTTCGGCGTTGAGGAGCGGTACCCGCCCGATCTCCTTCAAATAGGTGTGTACGGGATCCTCGGCACTACCGGCCGACGACACGCCGTTGGCGGCCCGCTTGCCGTTGGTCTCCCGCCTGGAGGAGTTCCGCTCGTCCGACTCGGTTCGGCTGACCTGCCGACTGAGGCGGCGCTCCGCGATCTCGTCGGACAGGTCCTCGACGTCCTCTTCGACCAACGCGACACCTTCGGCGTTGATCCGGGCCAACAGTGTGGCCAGGACCTCGGGGGTCAGCTCGACCGCGTGGAGCGCATCGATCAACTCGTCCTGGGTGAGTTGCCCTTTTAGTTTTCCCGCGTCGAGAGCCGCGTCGAAGTCCACCTGCGAAACCCCCGCCGGAAGTGCCTCCTTCACGGCTACCAGTGGTGAGGCGACAGGCGCAGGGGCGGCGTCCGGCGCCACGTCGATTGCGATCGCCCTTTCGTCGCTCACCCGAACCATGCCTGCCTAATCATCCCTCTTTTTTCTCCCTCTCCGTGAGCCACGCTACCAATCGGTCAGCGGCGCCGCGCCCGGAGGCCGGCTCGTCGAGTTCGACCAGCCAGTGACGTACTTGTGCCGTTTCGGCGGCGCCGGCCTGCCAGGTCGAGTTAAGACCCCTTGAGGCCTGCTCCACCTCGGACAGCGCGCGTCGAACCGCCTCTCGCAGGAGGACGACGACGACGGAGTCGATGGGATCGCCGAGCGCTGGGTCCCCCATCAACGGCTCCTCGACGGTCACTCTTCGCAAAAGGCTGGCGATCTCGGGTGACGCCGCCGCGATGGCGCTTTGAAGGTCGTCGTGTTCGAGCAGGGCGATGAACGCCTCGCGTTGCAGACGATCCCCGAAGAGGACCGGGTCCAGCCGATCCGCCACGTTCGCCGGTTGATGTACGGCGAACTTGAGGGCTTCGAGACCGGGGCCGGCCCGCTGCACGAGCGGTGGGGCCGCGCCGTAGCCGTCCTCCCAGTCATCCTGTGTGTGCCAGTCGTCATCGGTAGGCGGCGGCTGGTCGGTTGGGGATCCGTCGGAGGCCGACCGGCTTCGTTTGACGGGGGGCTTCGTCGCCGGGGGGTGGGCCTTCAGGTACTCCAGCCGCTCGCGGAGACGGGGAGCCTCGACCCGACAGCGGTCGGCCAACTGCATGACGTACTGGTCGCGCACCAGGTCGTCGGGGTGCTCGACCACTGCGGTCAGGGCCGCCTCGGCGGCCTTGGCCCGGCCTTCGGCGGTCGAGAGGTCGCCCGAGGCGAGGATGCGGTCCACCCTGAACTGGAGGAAGGGGCGAGCTTCGGCCACGGCACGCACCAGGGCATCGGGATCAGTGCGCGCCAGGTCGCCGGGGTCACTCCCACCGGGCAGCGCGGCCACCACCACGTCGACTTCATGGCGCCGTTCCCATTCGTACACCCGCGAGGTTGCGCTCTGCCCCGCGCTGTCGGCGTCGTAGGCCAAGACGATCCGCTTGCCGAAATTGCGGAGCAGGGTGAAGTGCTCCTCGGCCAGGGCCGTGCCGCACGTGGCGACGGCGCGAGGAACCCCCGCTTGGAAGAACCCGATGACGTCGGTGTAGCCCTCGCACACGACCACCTCGCCCTGGGCGATCACATCCCGCTTGGCCCAGTTGAGCGCGTAGAGGGTGCGCCGCTTGGAGTAGATCGGAGACTCCTGCGAGTTCTTGTATTTCGGCTCGGGGCGATCCGGCGGAGGTTGGCCCGAGCGCGGCGGGAGGATGCGCCCACCCAGCGCCACCGGCCGGCCCGATGGGTCACAGATGGGGAAGAGCACCCGACCCCGGAAGGCGTCCTGGGCCCGCCCGCGTCGATTGACGAAGCCCAATCCAGAATCGGTGAGGACCCGGTCCGAGAGCTTGAGGGCGGAACTGAGCGCATCCCATTCGTCAGGAGCCCAGCCGAGCCGGAAGTTGCGGACGATCTCGCCGTCATAGCCACGCGAGCGCAGGTAGTCCCGGGCCGGTCCGGCATCGGGCGAGCGCAGCAGGCGCTCGTGGTACCAGACCACGGCGCGTTCCATGGCGTCGAGCAGCTCGGTGCGGCGCTTCCGGTCCTTCCCCACCTCGGCGTCCTCGTGGAGGGCGACGCCGGCCCGGTCGGCCAGGAGACGGACGGCGTCGACGAAGTCGAGATGCTCCATGGCGCGGACGAAGGTGATGGCGTCGCCCGAGGCCTGGCACCCGAAGCAGTAGTAGAAGCCCTCCTCGGCGTTGACGCTGAACGAGGGGCTCTTCTCGGTGTGGAACGGGCAGAGCCCCGTCCAGCGACGACCGACCCGCTTGAGGGCCGCGTGTTCCCCGATCAGCGCCACTATGTCGGTCGCCGCCCGGACCTGGGCTACGTCCTCGTCAGGTATGGCCACGACGTGACGGTACCGCGGCGCTGCCTTGGCCGATTCCCCCTCAGGGGAACCGAATCCCTCAGCTGGCCTTGGCCCGCTTGGTCCCCGACTTCTTGGCGTCCGGCGGCGCCGCGGCCAGGACAGCCTGGGCGGCGGCCAGGCGGGCGACCGGGACCCGGAAGGGTGAGCAGCTCACATAGTCCAGGCCGGCGTCGTAGAACATGCCGATCGACTCGGGCTCGCCGCCGTGCTCGCCGCAGACCCCCACCTTGAGATCCGGGCGGGTTTTCCGTCCCCGCTCGGTGCCCAGGCGAACCAGCTCCCCCACGCCGTCGAAGTCGACGACATCGAAGGGGTTGCGGGGCAGGAGGCCGAGCTCGAGGTAGGCGCTCATCATCCGACCTTCGACGTCGTCTCGACTGAACCCGAAGGTCATCTGCGTCAGGTCGTTGGTGCCGAACGAGAAGAAGTCGGCCACTTCGGCGATCTCGCCGGCGAGCAACGCGGCCCGAGGCGTCTCGATCATGGTGCCGATGGTCACCTCGAGCTTGCCGGACTTGCCCTGGCTCTTGGCCGAACCCTTGGACGGACGCGGGGCGCGCTCGGATGTGACGGCGGCCACGGCCTCTTCGACCCAGCTCCGGGCCAGCGCCAACTCCTCCCGGCTGACGGTGAGGGGAATCATGATCTCGACGATCGGGTGCCCCCCGTCGACCACCCGCTGACGGGCAGCCTCCATCAGGGCCCGCACCTGCATGGCGTAGAGACCGGGCTTGACCACGCCGAGGCGGACGCCGCGGGTCCCGAGCATCGGGTTGGCTTCCTTCCACGACAGCGCGGCGCCGTAGAGACGGCGCTCCTCGGTGGAGAGCCCCACCGTGGCCTCCTTGATGGCCATCTCTTCGGTGCTCGGCAGGAACTCGTGCAGGGGTGGGTCGAGGAGGCGGACCGTGACCGGCAGTCCGTCCATGGCGGCCAGGATGGAGATGAAGTCCTCCCGCTGGACCAGCCGGAGTTCCTCGAGGGCGGCGGCCTCCTCGGAGGGGGTGTCGGCCAGGATCATCCGGCGCACCACGGGCAAGCGGTCCTCGCCCAGGAACATGTGCTCGGTGCGGCAGAGACCGATGCCCTCGGCGCCCAGCGAGCGGGCGTTGGCCGCGTCCTCACCGGTGTCGGCATTGGCGCGCACGGCCAAGTGACCCCGGCGGATCTCGTCGGCCCACGAGAGCACGGTGGCAAAGGCGGGCGGCGGCGACGCCGCCGTCAACGGGACCTGCCCGGCCACCACGATCCCGGCCCCGCCGTCGAGGGAGATCCAGTCACCCTCGGAGAGGGTGACGTTCCCGACCGTCACCGCGTGGTCGGAGAGTCGGAGCACCTCGGCGCCGACCACGGCCGGCTTGCCCCAGCCGCGGGCCACCACGGCGGCGTGACTGACCAGGCCCCCGCGGGCCGTCAGGATCCCCTCGGCGGCCAGCATGCCGTGCACGTCCTCGGGCGAGGTCTCGCTGCGGACCAGGACGACCTGCTCGCCCCGCGCCGCCGCGGCCGCGGCGTCGTCGGCGGTGAAATAGATGCGACCGACCGCCGCCCCCGGACTGGCCCCGAGGCCCTTGGCCCAGACGGCGTAGCCCGAGCCGGAGAACTGGGGGTGGAGGACCGAGTCGAGATGGTCCTCGGTGATCCGCGACACCGCTTCGGCCTTGGAGATGCCGAGGTCGCTGGGCCGGACCATGTCCACCGCCATCCTCAGTGCAGCCACGCCGGTGCGCTTGCCCACCCGGGTCTGGAGCATCCAGAGCTTGCCCTGGTCGATGGTGAACTCGGTGTCGCACATGTCGAGGTAGTGCCCCTCGAGGCGCTCGAAGATCTTGAGCAGCTCGGCGTGCACCTTGGGGAACTGCTTCTTCATCTCGGAAATGGGCTCGGTGTTCCGGATGCCGGCCACCACGTCCTCGCCCTGCGCGTTGACCAGGAAGTCGCCGTAGGCGCCTTTGGCACCGGTGGCCGGGTCACGGGTGAACCCGACGCCGGTGCCCGAGTTGTCGTCGCGGTTCCCGAACACCATGGCCTGCACGTTGACGGCCGTGCCGAGGTCGTGGGCGATGCGCTCACGCTCGCGGTAGGCAATGGCCCGAGGTCCGTTCCAACTGCGGAACACCGCCTCGATGGCGCCGCGCAACTGGTCCTCGGGGGCCTGGGGGAAGGGGGTGCCCGTGTGGCGCTCGACGATCTGCTGGTAGGAGTCCACCAGGTAGCGCAACAGCTCGGTCGGGACCTTGGCGTCCGATGTCGTGCCGGCCAGTTCCTTGGCCGCATTGAAGAGCGAGTCGAACTCCTCGCCCGGGAGGTCGAGCACGATGCGGCCGTACATGGCGATGAAGCGACGGTACGAGTCGAACGCGAAGCGCTCGTCCCCGGTCTGCTTGGCCAGCCCCTCGACCGACTTGTCGTTGAGCCCGAGGTTCAAGACGGTATCCATCATGCCGGGCATGGAGAACTTGGCTCCCGAGCGCACCGACACCAGCAGGGGATCCTTGGCGTCGCCGATCACCTTGCCCATGGCGGCCTCGAGGCGCTTGCGGGCGCCGGTCACCTCGGTGGTGAGGCTCTTGGGCCAGCCGCCGGCCATGTAGTCCCGGCAGGCGTCGGTCGAGATGGTGAACCCGGGCGGCACGGGCAGGGCCAGTACGGAGGTCATCTCGGCCAGGTTGGCGCCCTTGCCACCGAGGAGATCCTTGAGCTCCATGGGCGGGCGGGCGTGGTCGTGGTCGAAATCGAAGACGTACGGCATCGGGCTTCCTTGTCCTGGCGTGGCAAGCCGCACAGGTGCGGTGCCGGTTGGGTGGTCCTGCACCCGACCCTGGTCGGGGCCGGAATTGGTCAGCCTACCGGCCCGGCGACGCCCCGTTATTCGTCGTCGGGCCCCTTCCGGTCCGTGACGACGCCCATAATCTGGTGCTCGAAGACCTGCCTGATCTCCTTCATGAAGTCCCGCACCACGGCCAGCTCCTCGGCCTTGAACCGTTGGGCCACCGCCCGCATCTCCTGGGCGATGGGCGCCTGCATCTGCTGTATCCGCTTATGGGCCGAGGGGACGAGCTCGACCCAGACCCGCCGGCGGTCGTTGGTGTCCCGGCGCCGCTTGACCAGGCCCGCCTCCTCGAGGCGGTCGAGCAGGAAGGTCACCGCCCCCGTGCTCAGCCCGCTCTCCTCAGCCAGTTGGCCGGCCGTGAGCGGCTCGTGGCGCTCGATGAGCTGGAGGCAACGCAGGTCGGTGCGGCTCAACTTCATCTTCTCGGCCACCCGCTCGTCGAAGGCGCTGGCCGCGCCGAAGTACCCCATAATCTCCGAACGCAGCTGCTGCATGAGGTCGGCTCTGGAGAATTGCCTTGACACGTAAATCACTTTACCACTAAGTTTCTTTGTCCATGAGTATTAATCCGCGCTACGCCGTCGAGACACACGATCTGGTCAAGGTGTTCCCCAACGGGAACGTGCGGGCCCTCGACGGCGTGTCGCTCCAGGTGGAAGCGGGCACGGTTCTCGGGCTGCTCGGCCCCAACGGCGCCGGCAAGACCACCGCGGTGCGCATCCTGTGCACCATCCTCACCCCCGACTCCGGACACGGCACCATCCTCGGGCACGACGTGGTGAAGGAAGCCGACACCGTGCGGCGCATCATCGGGCTGGCCGGACAGAACGCCGCCGTCGACGACAACCTCACCGGCCGGGAGAACATCCGCATGGTCGGTCGCCTCTCGCACATGGGCTGGAAGGAGGTGGGCGAGCGGGCCGACCAGCTCCTGGAGAGCTTCGGCCTCACCGACGCCGGCAGCCGCGTCCTCAAGACCTACTCGGGCGGTATGCGCCGCCGACTCGACCTGGCCGCCGCCCTGGTGGCCCAGCCGCCCATCCTGTTCCTCGACGAGCCCACCACCGGCCTCGACCCGCAGAGCCGCCAGGACCTGTGGGGCGTGATCGAGCGGCTGGTGGCCGAGGGGACGACCGTGCTGCTCACCACCCAGTACCTCGAAGAGGCCGACCGCCTGGCCCGGGACATCGTGGTGGTCGACCACGGCCGGGTCATCGCGCAAGGGACCCCCGCCCAGCTGAAGGCCAACCTGGGCACCTCGGTCCTCTCCCTCACCCTGAGCGACCACGGGGTGGCCCAACAGGCCGCCACCCTGGTGGCCTCCCTGACCGACAACGACCCGGTCATCGACGGCGCCACCGTTGAACTCACCGTGGAGGACGGACCCAAGGTGGCCGTCGCCGTCCTGCGAGCCCTCGACGACGCCTCGGTGACGCTGGGCGGTCTGGCCTTGCGCGAGCCGAGCCTCGACGACGTGTTCTTGAGCCTCACCGGCCACAAGGCCGAAGTGGAGGAGGACATGGCCGAATCCGCCCGCGGCGGACGGGGGCGGGGCGCGCGACGCCGCGGCGCCGAGGAGCCCTCGACCAACGGAAAGGACGCCGCGTGACAACCGCGACCGCACCGATCGTGACCGCGCCGAGGACGCTCGCTCCGGCGCCGTCGTCGGAGCACAAGCTGCGGTGGGGATTCGCCGACATGGTCACCATGACCTGGCGCAACCTGCTGGCCTACACCCGGATCCCCGAGGCGCTGTTCTTCTCGACCCTCCAGCCGATCATGTTCGTGCTGCTGTTCCGCTACGTCTTCGGTGGCGCCATTCCCATCCCCGGCGGCGTCCCCTACGTCGACTACATGATGCCGGGCATCTTCGTGCAGACCGTCATGTTCGGCGCCGTGAGCACCAGTGTCGGGCTGGCCGAGGATCTCCAGAAGGGCTTGATCGAACGCTTCCGGGCGCTCCCCATGTCCCGGTCGGCCGTGCTGGCCGGCCGCACCACCGCCGACGGGCTGCGCAACGTCTTCGTCGTGCTGGTGATGACCGGGGTGGCCTACGCGGTCGGCTTCCGCCTCGGCGCCGGCGTGATCGACTACATCCTGGGGGCGTTGATCCTGCTGGCCTTCGCCTACTCGATGAGCTGGGGCTTCGCCGCCATCGGCCTGGCCGCCCCCAACAGCGAGACGGCTCAGGTCATGGCCTTCCCCATCCTGATGCCACTCACGTTCGCCTCCACGGCCTTCGTACCGATCCAGGCCATGCCCGGGTGGCTGCAGGGCTTCGTGCGCCACCAACCGGTCTCGCTGGTCGTCGACGGGGCGCGATCGCTGATGGTCGGGCACATCTTCCACTCGTCCAGCTCGGTCCTCTACGCCCTGGCCTGGATCGCCGGCCTGCTGATCGTCCTGGTCCCGCTCGGCGTGTGGAAGTACCGCCAGACCAGCTAGTCGCCCACGCTCAGACGGCCCGGCGGTGCAGCTCGGCGACCAGGTCCGCGATGGGCACCCGGACCTGCTCGGTGGTGTCGCGGTCGCGCACCGTCACCGCGTTGTCCTCCAGCGAGTCGAAGTCGACGGTGACGCACCACGGCGTCCCGACCTCGTCCTGGCGCCGGTAGCGCTTGCCGATGCCCTGGGTGGTGTCGTAGTCGCACATGAAGTGCGGCTGCACCTTGGCCAGCACCTGGCGGGCGAACGGCTCGAGGGGGTCCTTCTTGGAGAGCGGCAGGATGGCGACCTGGTACGGGGCCAGCCGCCAGTGCAGGCGGAGCACGGTGCGCGCCTCGCCGCCCACCTCGTCCTCGTCGTAGGCCGCCAGCAGGAAGGCCATCATGGTGCGGGTGGCGCCGGCGGCCGGCTCGATGACGTGGGGCACGTAGCGCTCGTTGGTCTGGGGGTCGAAGTAGTCCAGCTTCTCCCCCGACGCCGCGGCATGGGCCGAGAGGTCGAAGTCGCCCCGGTTGGCGATGCCCTCGAGCTCGTCCCAGCCCCAGGGGAAGTCGAACTCCACGTCCGCGGTGCCCCGAGAGTAGTGGGACAGCTCGCTCTCCTCGTGGTGGCGCAGGCGCAGTTTCTCCTCGGGGATGCCGAGGCCGAGGTACCAGCCGAACCGCTCCTTCAGCCAGTAGTCGAACCACTGCGGCGCCTCGGCCGGCGGCACGAAGTACTCCATCTCCATCTGCTCGAACTCGCGGGTGCGGAAGACGAAGTTCTGCGGGGTGATCTCGTTGCGGAAGGACTTGCCGACCTGCGCGATGCCGAAGGGCGGCTTCTTGCGCGTCGTGTTGAGGATGTTGGAGAAGTTGGTGAACATGCCCTGGGCCGTCTCGGGCCGCAGGTAGGCCACGTGGCCCTCGTCCTCCACCGGGCCGGCGTGCGTCTTGAACATCAGGTTGAAGGCCTTGGCCTCGGTCAGGTCATGCGAGCCGCAGTTGGGGCAGACGCCTTCGATCTTGTCCTCCCGCCAGCGCTCCTGGCAGTTGCGGCAGTCGACCAGCGGGTCGGTGAAGGTGGCCAGGTGGCCCGAGGCCTCCCAGATGGCCGGGGGCGAGAGGATGGCGGCGTCGAGGCCCACCACGTCGTCGCGCAGCTGCACCATGCTGCGCCACCAGCTGTTCTTCACGTTGCGCAGCATGTTGACCCCGAGCGGCCCGTAATCGTAGGTGGAGCGGAACCCGCCGTAGATCTCGGCCGAGGGGAAGATGAAGCCGCGGTGCCGGCACAGCCGCACGACCTTCTCCATCAGGTCATCGGTGGTGCTCTCGGGCTCCGCGGTCATCGGGTGAGACTACCGGCTCGAATTCTGGTGCCGACCTCGTTGGCCAGGAGCCGCCCGCGCACGGTGAGCACGGCCCGGTCCCCCCGGCGCTCGACCAAGCCGGCCAGCTCGTCGGCGCCGTCGAGATCCGCCCACGGCACGCCGCCGGGCGTGCGCAGGGCCAGCGAGAGCCCCTCGAAGGCCCGCTCGCCCTCGGTCAGCACCTCGCGGCCGGCTTCGGGGGGGCGGCCGGACTCGATGGCGGCGAGGTAGCGCTCGGGCGTGCGGACGTTCCACCAGCGCTCGCCGTCCCGGTGGCTGTGGGCGCCCGAGCCGATGCCGACGTAGTCCTCCTGGTCCCAGTAGAGGTGGTTGTGGCGGCACTCGTGCCCGGGGAGGGCCCAGTTGGAGATCTCCTCCCAGTGGTAGCCGGCCGCGGTGAGGATCTCCTCGGTCAGCTCGTAGCGGCGGGCCAGGATGTCGTCGTCGGGATGGCGGTCCTTGGCCCGGGCCAAGGGCGTGCCGGGCTCGACCGTCAGGGCGTAGGCGCTGATGTGCGGGGGTGGGGTCGGGAGGGCCAGCACCTCGTGCAGGGTGCGGGCCCAGTCGTCGTCGGTCTCCCCCGCCCCGCCGAGGATGAGGTCGAGGTTCCAGGTGGGGAACCCGGCGCCCGACACGGCGGCGGCGATGCGGGCGGCGGCACCCGGGACGTGGCGACGGCCCAGCCCGGCCAGCACGTGGGCGTTGGTCGACTGCAAGCCGAAGGAGACCCGGGTGACGCCGGCGGCGCGGTAGGCCCCGAGGTGCGCTTCGTCGGCATCCTCGGGGTTGACCTCGACAGTGACCTCGGCGCCGGCGCGGCGGGGCACGGCACTCAGGATGCGACAGAGGAGAGCCGGGTCGAGGCGCGACGGGGTGCCCCCTCCGAAAAAGACGGAGGTGGCCGGGGCGAGGCCGTCCGCCGTGAGGCGGCGCAGCTCGGTGACGCAGGCCTCGGTGTAACGCGCCATCAGGTGGTCGCGGTCGGTGTAGGTGGCGAAGGCGCAGTAGTCGCAGCGCTCCCGGCAGAACGGCACGTGGACGTAGACCCCGAAGGGTCGGGTTGCGGTCATTTAGCTCGGCGGGGTCAAAGCCCGACGGCGGACCGGGCGGAGCGGATGCGACGGTCCAGATGGACCTCCATGGCCTCGGTGGCCAGCTCGGCCACCTCGTCGGCCCCTTCGGGCGGGGGCGGGGCGAGGACGGCGGCCAGGTCGCCGCCGAGGATGCGCCGCAGCAGGACCAGCGCGGCCGGGCTCATCGGACGGCCCCGGCGGCAGCGGCGGCACAGCGTCCCGCCCTCGACCAGGTCGAAGGCGACCAGGTCGACGGCGCCGTCGGGCTCCCCGCAGGAGGCACACGCATCGAGCACGGGGGCGGCCCCCTCCAGCACGAGCGCCTTGAGGAAGAAGGCCGGGGCCAGCAGGAGGGGGTCGGTAGCGGGGTCCGACAGGGCCCGCAGCGCGCCCACCAGCATCTGGTAGAGCCGCCGGTCGGGATGGCGCTCCTGGGCCATCTGGTCGGTCACCTCGAGGAGTGAGATGCCCCGGGCCACCCGGTCGAGATCCTCCCGGATGCCCCGGAAGGTGTCGATCACCTCGACCTGGTTGACGATGTCGAGCTCGCTGCGCCCCTGCCACAGCAGCAGGTCGACGTGGGTCAGCGGCTCCAGGCGGGCCCCGAACTTGCTGGTGGTCCGCCGGATCCCCTTGGCGACGGCTCTCACCTTGCCGTGGCCCTCGGTGAGGAAGACGACGATGCGGTCGGCTTCGCCGAGGCGGTACGTGCGGAGGACGACACCGGTATCTCTGAACAGGCTCATGGTTGGGGGTGGGCTTCTTTGGATTGGCCAGTGGCCCGGGCGGCGGCCCGGGCTCGGGCCTCGTCGATGGCTCGGTCGTGGGCTTCCTGGGCCGGGCGGTTACGGGCCTGGGCCTTGGCGTAGTGGGAGTTCCGGCCGTAGATGAGGTTGCCCCCACCGATCAGGGCGACCAGGGCGCCGACGACGACCAGGGGGGCGAGGAGCCCGTGGGCCTTGGTGGCGCCCAGCACGACCAGGGCGACCAGGAGCAGGGCACCGAGGACGACGGTCAGGCGGGTGACCTTCATCGCCCTGGTCTCGTGGTGGCCGGCCTCACCCCTCCATTCTCACGGATTCACGCCCCCGTAGCGACGCACCCGCCGTTGGAACTCGATCACCGCCTCGTAGAGGTGCCGGCGGCGCATGTCGGGCCAGAGCACCTCGGGGAAGATCAGCTCGCTGTAGGCGATCTCCCAGAGCAGGAAGTTCGAGATGCGCGACTCACCCGAGGTCCGGATGACCAGGTCGGGATCGGGGAGGTCGGGGAAGTAGAGGTGGCGGCGGATGGCCTTCTCGTCCACTTTGTTGGGGGTGACGCCTTCGGCGACGAGGGCCTTGACCGCGTCGACGATCTCGGCCCGCCCGCCGTAGTTGAACGCCATCGTCATGGTCATGCGCTGGTTGCGCTTGGTCAGCTCGATCGACTCGTCGATGCAGCGTAGGACGCGGCGGGGCACCCGCCAATCGCGCCGGCCGGCGAAGCGGATCTGCACGCCCTTGTCGTTGAGCTCGTCCCGGCGGCGCGTGAGCAGCGACTCGTTGAACCCCATGAGGTAGCGCACCTCGTCGGCCGGCCGCCGCCAGTTCTCGGTCGAGAAGGCGTACAGCGTCATGTAGCGGACGCCGATCTCCAGCGCGCCGTCGACCACGTCGACCAGGGCCGCTTCGCCGGCGGCGTGACCCTCGGTGCGCGGCAGTCCCCTCGCACTGGCCCAGCGACCGTTGCCGTCCATCACGCAGGCGATGTGCGGGGGGACTCGGGTCAGATCTAGAGCGGAGGGAACCGGATCGGGTTCGTTTGCTGGATCGTCGGGGCCCTCGGCGGGGTGGGAGGTGGCCACCCGCTGAACCTACCGCGCCGCTTTGGGGTGTCCGGTCCGGGTGGGTCGGGTGGGTCGGGTCGGGTCGGGTCGAGGTCCGGCCGCCGGTAGGTCCGGTCTCGGGAGGAGGCGGCCACGGCCGGGAGGCCGCATGCTCGTGGATGGAGTGCGTCGCGGTGTCGCGACATGCGGGCATGATCGGGGGGTGGAGTACGAGTGGGACGACGAGCCCGGGGCCCCCGGTCGGGTCAACGAGGAGGCGCGCCAGGCCGGCGATGAGGCGGTGGAGGCCCTGGCCAAGGTGACGGCCGAGATGGCCAACGGCGAGCAGCGCTCCGAGCAACAGGAGATGTGCCGGGCGGTCGGTGAGGCCATGGTCACCGGCACCCACCTCGTCGTGCAGGCGGGGACCGGGACGGGGAAGTCCCTGGCGTATCTAGTGCCGGCCGTGCTCAGCGGCAAGAAAGTCGTCGTGGCCACCGCCACCAAGGCCCTCCAGGACCAGCTGGCCGAGAAGGACCTGCCGCTGGTCGAGGCGGGGCTGGGCCTGCCGTTCACCTCCGCCGTGTTGAAGGGGCGGAGCAACTACATCTGCCTCCAGCGGGTGGCCGAGGTGGGCTCGGGTGGTATCCAGCCGGAGCTGGGGGCCGATGAGGGTGAGGGCGAGGCGGAGGGCGTCGGCGTGGGGGTGGGCGGGGGCGTGGGCGGGGAGGCCGAGAGCGCGGCGTCGGAGGATGTGCCGCCCGAGGGCCTGGTCGAAGAGGTGCGCACGTTACTGGCCTGGTCCCAGACCTCGCCGACCGGCGACCGGGCCGACTTGAGTTTCGAGCCCAGTTCCCGGGCGTGGGGCATGGTCAGCGTGGGGCCGCGGGAGTGCCCCGGCCGCTTCAACTGCCCCTCGGGCAACCGGTGCTTCGCCGAGGCGGCCCGCGACGCCGCGGCGGCCGCCGACGTGGTGGTGGTCAACACCCACCTCTACGGCGCCCACCTGGCCAGCGGGCGGGTGGTCCTCCCCGAGCACGACGTGGTGATCTTCGACGAGACCCACGAGCTGGAGGAGGTGATGACATCGAGCCTCGGGGTCGAAGTCACGCCGGGGCGGTTCCGGGCGCTCTCGACGTCGGCCCGGTCGCTGGTCGAGGCGCGCGACGCCGACCTGGTGGCGTCATTGGCCACCGTGGGTGACGGGTTGGGCGCCCTGGTGGCGGACCGGGTGGGCACCCGGGTGCTGCACGACGGGGCGGGGCCGCCCGTCGACGACCGCGAGTTGGGCGAGCTGCTGACACGGGCCGCCGATGTCGCTCGCCGGGTGGTCGACGCGCTGCGGCGCGGTGGCGTGCAGAGCTCGCTGCTGGCCGAGGATGGCGGGGCCCGGAGTGGTGGTGGCGGTGCCGGTGGCGGAGGTGACCGGAGCAGCCGCAAGACCAGGGCCATCAGCGCGGCCACTCATCTAGTCGACGACCTGCACCGGCTGGTCTCCCGCGGTGACGGCGAGGTGGCGTGGGTCGACGGGGTGCGGCGCAACCCGCGCCTGCGCCTCTCCCCCATCGATGTCGGGCCACCCATGGCGGCTCTGCTGTGGGGTGAGGTCACCGCGGTCCTGACCAGTGCCACCGTGCCGCCCCGCCTGGTCGAGCGGGTGGGCCTCGACGGCTTCGAGACCAATCAACTCAACGTGGGCAGTCCGTTCGACTACCGCTCGCACGCGCTCTTGTACGTGGCCCGGCACCTGCCCGACCGGCGTTCGCCCGAGGCCGAGGAAGCCCTCCACGAGGAGTTGGCCAGTCTGATCGAGGCGGCGGGAGGACGCACACTGGCCCTGTTCACCAGCCGTCGCGCCACCGAGGCCGCGGCCGCGGCGTTGGGGCCCGAGCTGCCCTACACCCTGCTGCTGCAAGGTGAGCTTCCCAAGGGCCGCCTGCTGGAGGAGTTCGCTGCCGATGAAACGTCATGCCTCTTCGCCACCATGGGTTTCTGGCAGGGCGTCGACATCCCCGGGCGGGCTTTGTCGTTGTTGACGTTGGACCGCCTGCCCTTCCCCCGCCCCGACGATCCGCTGCTGCAGGCGCGCCGAGACCGGGCCGGCAGCCGGGCCTTCTCGCTGGTGGACCTGCCCCGGGCGGCGACGCTGCTGGCCCAGGGTTCGGGGCGTTTGATCCGCACGGCCGAGGACCGTGGCGTGGTGGCGGTGCTGGACCCGAGGCTGGCCACGGCGTCATATCGTGGCGTGCTGCTGGCGACCTTGCCGCCCATGCGGCGCACGGTCGATTTCAGCCGGGTGGAGGAATTCCTGCGGTCGGCGCTGGACGGGGAACCAGAACCATCGGCGCGGCCGGCGTAGCCCCGTAGCATCACGGCATGGAAGCCGGCCGACTGGTCAGCCTTCACGAAGCGGCCGAGCGGGCCGGCCTGTCCACCGAAGCAGCGGAGTGGGCGCTGGTCGCATCGGGGATCACCATCCCCGACGCCGACGTCGCATTCGTCGACGAGCACCTGTTGAGTGCCCTCGGTGCGTTCGCGGCGGCGGCGGCTTTGTTCGGCGAGGCGGCGGCGCTGCAGTTCAGCCGGGTGCTCGGGGCCGCGGCGGCGAAGTTGGCCGATGCGGCCAACGGGCTCTTCGTCTCTGAGGTGCTCCGTTCGACCGGGAAAGAAGCCGATGTCGACGGCATGGGACCGGTGATCGCCGGCCAGATACCGATCGCCTTCGCCGGCCTCTTTCCACGGCATTTGGACGCCGCCGTAGAACGGGACCGGGTGACCCGGCGTATCGGCAGCTTCGAGACGGTCGAGGTGGCGATCGGCTTCGTCGACATCGTCGGGTCAACCGAATGGGCCCAGCACCTGAGCCCGATCGACCATGCCAACGCGCTCCTCACCTTCGAGTCAGCCGCGTGGGGCACGGCCATGCGACACGGAGGGCGAGTGGTCAAGCTGATCGGGGACGAAGCCATGTTGGTGGCGGCTGACCTGGATTCCCTCTGCCTCATGGCGCTCGATCTGTGTGAGGCGGTCTCGGATGATCCGCACCTGCCTCCGGCGCGCGGCGCCGTCGGCCGGGGCGAGGTCGTTGCCCGCGACGGCGACTACTTCGGACCGCTGGTCAATCTGGTGTCGCGCTGTGTCAAGGCTGCTCCGGCCGGTTCGGTCGTGGCCGTCGAAGATGCCTGGAAGGATCTCGACCCCTCCCGGTGGTCGTCGATGTTGATGGCACCACTGCGCGCGCGGGGCATCGACGGAGCGGTCAGGGTGTCGACCGTGACGCTGGTTAGTGGCTGAGGGCCCCTCAAGACAAGAGGATGGACCCGACCCCGACTTTTGATCCCCTCTCCCAGATCGCGCATCGGAGACATGCCCCGCTCGACTATGACGTCGTCAAGCTGGGACACCTCGGGAAGAAGCCTGGAAGGTGGACGTGGCCGGCCTTGGGTCGTGCGCTAAGGGCAGAGCCCCAGCACTGAGTTGGTCAGCAGGTCGATCCCCGGGCCCTCGTTGAGTAGCAGGCCCTGCTTTCCGCCGGCTCCGCAGCTGATCGATCCCTCGGAGATCTCGTCGAGCCCCAAGGCCGCCCCGACGTTGTAGTCGGCGTAGACGTAGAGCTGGTTCGTCTTCAGGAAGCCGCCCGAGTTGGTGTCGAACGTGATCGTCACATCGTTGTCATTCTTCTGGTAGTACAGCGCCTTCCCGGCGAGCGTACCGCCAGGGTCGGCGCCCTCGTCGGTGGTGTCCAGGCCGAACCAAGCGCGGCCGCAGGTGAAAGACAGATGGCAGTTGTCAGTTTTCTGGCCGAACCCGAGCCACAGGGTGTCGAACGCGAGCGCCTGGCCGGCGGGGATGAACAGGCCGGCCGGACCTCCGCCCTGGTTTGCGCCGGTCTTGTCGCAATCGCTCTTCAGCGCGCTGCCGAAACAGAACTCGCCGCTGAGCGTCAGCGGCGTGCTTACCACGTTGCCGTTCAGATCGGTCGGGAGGACATGGATGGCGAACAACTGCGGCGGGTTGTCGATGTCGAACAACTTATTGGGACTGTTGTTGTAATCCTGCTCGTCCGTGTAGACCCACGGCGGGCCACAGTCCTCGACGCCGGTGGAGTAGTCGAGACAGATGCTCAAGTTGGCGGGTACGTTGCCCACAGCGCCCTGCAAATAGTTGTCCTTGACGAAGCCGTCGAAGTTGATGGTTCCAAGACCGCCGTCGCCGGTCAGGTTGCTGCTCTGGCCGTCGGCGGCGAATTGCATGGTCATGGTGCCGTCGGTGGCCGTGTCCACGGTCAGCGTGCCCGGCTGGGGCTTCTCGACTGTTCCCGACAGGCCCAGGGGCGAGGTCAGCGACTGGCTGATGTAGTCGAACGCGAGCGGGGTGCTCGAGTCGAGGTCGTACTTGAGCGTCAGCACACTCGTCGTGTCGTCGTCCAGGAAGTCGAACCCGCCGACGTTCTTGAGGTCGATGCTGATGCCCTTGGTGGCCGGGTCGTAATAGGCGAGCTGGTCCCCGCTCGGGGCCGGGACGATCGAGTTGGTTGCGTCCGCGTAGCCCACGTCGACCGGGGTCGCCGGCCCGAGCTGATGGTTGTACACCTGCGCGATCACCTCACCGATGTGATCACCGTAAGTGTTGAGGCTCGTCTCGCCACTCTTGTCCATGTCCATCGTCATGTGCGCAGGCAGGCAATCAACCTCGGCATGGAAGCTGTCCATCGTCGGGGCGATGTCGCCACCGACGCCGAGGGCGGCGATCGACGAGAATCCGTCGGCATCGGCGGTGATCTTCCTGATCGGCGCGCTCGACTTGTAATCGACGATCGTGTTTCCGGAGGAGTCAGGCGCCATGCTGAAGCTCACTGAGGTCGGCAACTGGTCGATCGCCCCGGTGAACGTGCCGCCATCGGTCTGAGCGTCGAGGCTGATGTCTTGGCCGGGCGTAGTGGTGTCCGAGCAACTGGTGACGTCCTGGCCCGCGGTGCCGATGGCGCCACTGAGCGCAGTGATCGAGCCCGTGTCGTCCTCGCCGAGAGAGACGTTGTAGCCGGTCAGCTGATTGATACGGGCGAACGCGTAGTACGCACTGTTGGTGTCGACGTACCAGACGCCCGAGCCCGTGTCGGTTGCTGGAGCATTGTCGGCGGCGGCAGAGCCGTCGCCGGCGAGCGCCGAGATCGATCCGATCGGGTTGGTCGCGCTGGCCGACGCGTGCGTCGTCGCTGGGGTTGCGAGCCCGCTGTCGCCGTAATCGACGGTGATCGTGTCGCTCGACGGGATGCTGTCGATCGTCGCGTCGATCTCGTCAGCGCGGCCGAAGAACGCCCCTTGCGTATTGGTGATGTCGGCCGCAATCTCGGCAATGCCTGCCGGGGTGCCAGAATTGTCACCCTTGAATGACACGGTCCCGGTGGTGTCCTTGGCGTTCGTGATGGGGTCGACGGTGGTCGCGAAGCCGATGCCGACCGAGGTGTGCTGGGGCAAGCTCTGCAGACGCCCGGTGATGGCGTACCCCTGCGTGTCGTCCTGGGCGGAGAGGCTCACATAGTCGAGCGGCTGGCTCAGGCTCAGGTCGCCGCTCAGCGGTTCGGCGGCGTTCAGCGTCAGGGACAACAGGTTCGGCAATCGCACGCCGATGGTCGAGGTGCCGTCGGCGTAGCCGTGGTAGCTCGCATACGCTCCCGTTCCGCTGACCGCGGCTGGAGCCTCGCGACCGGAGCCGTAACGCGCCTCGACCGAGCCGAGCGCGCCGCCGGTCGTAGTGACGGTGGTTTGCGACCCCACCTGATCGACCGCCAACCCGGTGGGGACCAGTGACGCGTCGAGTGCAGCGGCCGTGGCCAGCACGCCGCCTGCGGTGTCGTGGTACTGGGCCGAGAAATCGGTGACGACCGCGTTCGCGACGTACGTCAATTTCGTTTCGCCGCTCGTGGGCTGTGTGTAGTCGACGCTGACCGACTTTCCGATCTGGTTGGCGACCGCGGTGATCTCCTTGTCGTCGCTCGGGCTGATCAGGCTGAGGGTGCCGCCGAGGCGGGTCGGCGAGGAGGAGGTGACGGCCACGGCCTGGCTGCTCTGACCGAGCGTGACGTCAGCCGTGATGGTGGCGGGAACGGGCGTGAAGTTCACGTCACCCCGCGCGGTGTTGGTGGGCGAGTCCGGATTGGATCCGGAGAAGATCTCGCCGATCGTGCCGACTGTCGCAGGTGGCCCGGTGTTCTTCTGGGTCAGGGTGATCTCGTTGCCTGAGGTCGAGCTGGAGAGCAAATTCACGGTTGCCGACCAGTCAGTGTCAGTGCCGGCGCCCAACCCGTCCTCGCCGGCACCGACGTACGTCAGCGGGGCGGCGGGGTCGAGGGCGACCGCCTCAATGGACGTCCGCGCCGTCGCCGACAGGGCCAACCGCGAGATGTCGAGCGTGAGCGAAGTGCCGTTGAGCCCCGGGACGAGCGTGCCGAGGAAGTCCGGTAGGCCGTCGCCGTTGACATCGATTGGTGTCGGCAACCCGATCAGCGCGCGCGTGATCCGCGTCAACTTGGTCCCGTTCGGTTCGACGTACACCGTACGGAACGCGTAGTTGAGGATGCCGAGCGCGCACAGGACCGACGCGATCTGGCTCGGCGCCGGCGGGCTGGGGAGCGCCTGTGCGATCGGGCAGCCGATCGCTTGGAGCAGGTTTCCCAGGTTCAGCGATTTGAAGACGGCGCTCAGGCTCGGGGCAGTCGTCCCCGGCACGCCGATGAGACCGTTGACCAGGCCGATGAGGCCAGTGATCAGGCTGTTGGTGCCCACCATCGTGTCCGACACGACATGCGGCGCCGGTGCCGCCGGTGCCAGCGCCGGCGGAGGCGGAGGCGCCGGTTCGTCGCCCGGGCCATGGCCCGTCGGGCCCAGCGTCTGCGCACCGGCCGGGACAGCGGCCGAGGTGTCCGCTCCCGAGGGAGACCAGAACCCCATGGCGGCGACGGGCATCAGGAGGGCGATGACCGCCACCGATTTGATGAGGAACGCCCGCGCCACCACGGGACGGCGCCGCGAGCGCCCCCGGCCGGCCCTACCAAGGTCACCGCGCATCGCCCACCCGCCTTTGTAGCCCCCATCCGCTCGCTTCGGCTCATAATGCTACCCCGGTGTGGAAAGAGTTCAAGGGGGAATTTTCGGCTTCTTTCGGCTGTCGCGGAGCCCCAGAATGTCCAAGCAAGCGGGCGAAACGCACGACTCCCTACGTCAGCGCGGTTTCCGTGCGATCGACGGAATCCTCAGTGCGAAACTGCCCAACCACGGCGGTCACCATCCCGCTCGAGGATGGCCCGCACAACGCCGGTTGGTGGACGGGGCTGCGGAGACTCAACTCCAGGGACATTCCTGCATACGGCACTCCAGGCTTCAGTACCCGAGACGGTTGAGCATCTCGTCGCGCTCTTGCCAGTGCTTCTCCACCTTGACGTGGAGGTCGAGGTAGGCCCCTTCGGGCAGTGTCTCCCGTACGGCGATGCCGACCGCCTTGAGGATCTCGCCGCCCTTGCCGATGACGATGCCCTTCTGCGAATCGCGCTCGACGATGATCTCGCAGCGGATGTGGGGCCATTCCCACTCCGTGACCTGGCAGGAGATGGAGTGCGGCAGCTCGTCGTGGGTCCGGGCCAGCAGCTGCTCGCGCACCAGCTCGGCCACCCACAGCGCTTCGGGGGTGTCGGTGACGACGTCGTCGGGGAAGAACGGCGGTCCTTCTTCCAGGGAATCGAGGATGAAAGCGGTGAGGTCCTCGACCCCCTGGCCGCTACGGGCTGAGACGGGGAAGTAGTCCACCGCCTCGGTGGGGAAGATGGCCTTCACGGCGGCCTCGGCCGAGACCAGACGTTCGAGGATCTGGTCGCCGGTCGCCTTGTCGATCTTGTTGATGACCACCACGAGTTTCGGGGGCTCGTCACCGCGGCGCACTTCGCGCAGGGCGTGCTCGAGCACGGTCCGGTCGCCCGGTCCGACCGCGGCGGCGGCGTCGACCAGCACCAGGATCATGTCGACGTCGGTCAGGGAGCCGGTCGCGGTCTCGTTGAGGCGGGCGCCGAGCGTGCTGCGGGGGCGGTGGAGCCCCGGCGTGTCGACGAAGACAACTTGCGCGTCGGGCCGGTGCAGTATCCCGAGAATGCGGTGACGCGTCGTGTTGGGACGTGACGAGGTAATGGAGACCTTGGTGCCGACCATCAGGTTGACCAGCGTCGACTTGCCGACGTTGGGCCGGCCCACGACGGCGACGAATCCGGAGCGCACCTTCAGCCGTCCGGGTCTTGGTCGGGAGTGGCGGGGCCGGTCCGCTCGATCCGCACGCGCCCGATGCGCCGACCGTGCACGTCCAGCGCGGTCAGCCGGAACCCGTCCACCTCGACCGAGTCGCCGTTGTCCGGCACCCGGCCCACCAGATCGAGCATGAGCCCGCCGACGGTGTCCCAGGGACCATGGGGCAGCTCGGCGCCCAGCAGCTCGTCGGCGTCGTCGACGGCGTACAGCGCGCTGACGACCAGGGCGCCGTCCTTCTCGCGCTCAACGCTCGGCGCCTCCACATCGAACTCGTCGACGATCTCGCCGACCAGCTCCTCGAGGAGGTCTTCGAGAGTCACCAGCCCGGCGGTGCCGCCGTACTCGTCGACCACGATGGCCATGTGGGACTTCTCCTCCTGCATCTGGCGCAACAGCGACGAGACTTCCTTTGACTCGGGGATGAACACCGGGGGGCGTGAGCTGCTGCTCACCGGCTGCCCACCCTTGCCGACCCGCTCGGCCCGCACCAGGTCCTTGGTGTAGGCGATGCCGACGATGTCGTCGACCTGCTGCTCGTGGACCGGGATGCGGCTGTAGCCCGCGGCCAGCGCCGCTTCGAGGGCCGTGGTGACCGACGTGTCAGCCTCCACGGTCACCATGTCGGGCCGGGGCACCATGACCTCGCGGACCACGGTGTCGCCGAAGTCGATGACCGAGTGGATGAAGGTCCGCTCCTCGTGCTCGATCACGTGCTCCTCGTGCGCCACGTCGGCCATGGCCTTGAGCTCGGAGTCGGTGATGTAGGAGGGTCGGATGGCGCCCTCGCCCTCCTCGGGACGCCCGATGATCAGATTGGCCAGGCCGATCAACAACGAAGAGATGAAGTGAATCGGGGGAAAACGGACGATCGCGCTCACCACGGGTGCGCTCAGCAGGGCGGCGCGCTCGGAGTTGTGCACGGCCCAGTTCTTGGGCACGGCCTCGAAGAAGACGAAGATGACGACCACCTCGAAGACGGCGCCCACCACGACGCCGAGTCCACCGAGGAGATCGGCCGCCACCACCCCGACCAGGGTGGCCGACACCAGCTGGCAGATGAGCACCAGGAGCAGGATGGGGTTGAGGAAGGCCGCCGGGTTCTCGGCCAGGCGCGCCAGCTGGCGGGCCCCGCGTCGCTTCTCGTCCACCAGGGACTTGGCCTTGATGCGGTTCATCCGCACCAGGCTGGTCTCGGCCAGGGCCAGCATGCCCGAGGCGACCAGCAGGACGGCGATGACGATCAGAAGGATCAGGTCCGTGCTCTTCCAGCCGACGGCGGCGATCAACGCCCCTTCACCCCGGTGCGGTAGTACCGGTTGAGCAGCTGCTGCTCGAGCGCCTCCATGCGCTCGGCCTCGGCCTCGGCTTCGTGGTCCATGCCCAGGAGGTGCAGCAGCCCGTGCACCACCAGCAGTGCGATCTCTTCGTCCAGCGTGACTCCGTGCTCCTCGGCATGGCGCGCCGCCACGGCGGGGCAGATCACCACATCGCCGAGCAACATCAGCGCGCCCTCCTCGGGGAGGGCGCCCGGCCCACTGCCACCGAGGTCAGGCGACCGCCCGGTCGGCCCGGGCTCGTCCTCGATGGGGAACGAAAGGACATCGGTCGGTCCGCTCTTACCCAGGAACTGCTCGTTGAGCGCGGCGATGGCGTCCTCGTCCACGAACAGGAGGGAGACCTCTGTCTCGCCTTTGACCCCGCGGGCGGTCAGTACCTTCTGGGACAGCTCGGCCCACTGGGCCACCACGATCGGATGGTCCTGCTGCTCATCGGCTGCAAAGACGTCAATGCTCACTGAGCCGTCCCCGCCCGCCCTTCTGCTACTTCGTAGGCGTCCACGATGTCCGCCACGATTTTGTGACGGACCACATCCCGACGGGTCAGGTGCACGAAGGCGATGTCCTCCACCCCCCCGAGGACCGGTTCGAGGCCGATGAGCCCGGAGCGGCCGCCACCAATGTCGATCTGGGTTACGTCGCCGGTCACCACGCACTTGGAGCCGAACCCGATACGGGTCAGGAACATCTTCATCTGCTCGGGCGTGGTGTTCTGCGCCTCATCGAGAATGATGAACGAGTTGTTCAGGGTGCGCCCACGCATGAAGGCGAGTGGGGCCACCTCAATGGTGCCGCGGTCGAGCAGGCGCTGCGCCCCTTCGGGTTCGAGGAGGTCGTACAAGGCGTCGTAGAGCGGGCGCAGGTAGGGGTCGACCTTGGCCATCAGGTCGCCGGGCAGGAAGCCGAGCCGCTCCCCCGCCTCGACGGCCGGCCGGGTCAGGATGATGCGCGTCACCTGCCGTGACTGGAGCGCGTGGACGGCCTGGGCCACCGCCAGGTACGACTTGCCGGTGCCCGCTGGTCCGATGCCGAAGGTGATGATGTTCTGGGAAATGGCGTCGACGTAGCGCTTCTGCCCAGCCGTGTTGGGGCGCACCGTCTTGCCCCCCGCCGCCCGGACCACCTCGGAGCGCAGGACCTCGCTCGGGCGGATGTCGTCGCGCACCATGTCAATGGTGCGGGCCATGATGGAGCGGTCCAGGGTCTGGCCGGACTGGAGCAGGAGGATGATCTCCTCGAAGAGGCGCACCACCTGATCGGCGTTGGGGCCGTCGACATCGATGCGGTTCCCCTGCACCGAGATCTGCTCGTCCGGGAAGGCCGCCTCGACCTGGCGCAGGAGCTCGTCTCGAGTCCCGAGCAAGCCGGCCATGAGGTGGTTGCCCGGAACGAGGCATTCGGCGTGGGTAGCGGTGGTCATGTGAGTCCGAAATGTCCTTTGAGAGGTTCGCCACCGAGCACGTGGAGGTGCAGATGGGGAACGGAGTTCATGGCGTCGGGGCCGATGTTGAAGATCAGGCGGTAGCCGCGTTCAGGAGTGGCCACACCCGCATCCTCGGCCACGGCCCGGGCGGCCATGACCATGTCGGCCAGGACGTCGGCGTCGGCTTTCTCGATCACCGACGCGTCGGTGATGTGGCGGCGCGGCACCACCAGCACGTGCACTGGCGCGGCCGGGTGGATGTCCTTGAACGCCACCGTGGTGGGGGTGCTGTGCACGATCGTCGCCGGCACGTCGCCGGCCACGATGCCGCAGAAGAGGCAACCGGGCATTGCGTCAGTCATTCGCCGGCGTCACTGCCCTTGAGCGGTGGGTACAGGTGCTCCAGCTCGCCCGGTGTGATCCGGCACGCCTCGATGTACTGATCGACATCCTCAACCTTGAGTCGGATCACCCGACCGAACTTATAGGCCGCCAGGTCCCCTTCGTCAATGAACCGGTAGAGGCTGCGCAATGTGATGCCCAGGCGGTCGGCCGCCGCCCTGGTGCCGAGCCACGCCGTCCCGTCCGTCACGCCGGGCCTGCTCCCACTGGGGCCACCGTACCTGTCCGGAGCGAGACCATGAGCGCTCCGGCGGTCACCGCCGCCGTCTCGGCCCGCAGCACGCTGAGGCCGAATCCCACGGTGGACAGCCCTCCCTCCAGCTCGGCACTGCTCCACCCGCCCTCGGGCCCGACCGCGACCACCCGCTGGCCAACGGAGGGGCGGGCGCCGCTCAACTGGGCCAGCACGACCTCCCCGGGGGCGCCCAGCGCGCCGAGGCCGGCGAAACGCACCACCTCGGTCACCTCGGGCAACCACACACGGCGGCACTGACCGGCCGCCTCGCGAGCGATCCGGCGCAAGCGCGCCACCGCCGCCACACCACGGGCACCGTCCCAGCGCACGACGCTGCGCTCGCTGATCAGTGGCACAATGCGGTCGATCCCCAACTCGGTGAGCTTCTGCACGACCCACTCTGGACGCTCACCCTTGGTGGGCGCGAAGGCCACGGTGAGGAGGGGGGTGGCCGCCGCCTCGAACTGCACGGTGCCCTCGCCGCCCAGACCGGCCGCCTCTCGCACCGGCTCGAGGGGCGTGCCCTCCCCGGCCCAGGAGCGACGGGCCCAACTCCCCTTCCCGTCGCTGACGATGACCTCCTCGCCGGCGCGCAGCCGCAGGACGTGGCCCAGGTGGTGGGTGTCGTCATCGGACAGGACGAGATCGTCGGCGTCGCTGGCAAAGACCTGAGCCGACGCGTCGGCCCGTACGGAGATGGCGGCGTACTCGGCCCTAGCCAAACGCGGATCGAAGGCGCGAGAAAACGCCGTCTCCCCCATTGTCGGGAGGCGAGACTGACTCGCCGCGAGAAGCGGCGAAGCGGCGCAACAGCTCGTCCTGTTCCGCACTGAGTTCGACCGGTGTCGAAATCAGGACGTGCACGTAGAGGTCGCCGCGGCCGCGGCCGCGCAGGTGAGGCACCCCCTCGCCTTTGATCCGCTCGACGTAGCCGTGCTGGGTCCCCTTGGCCACCACGAGGCGCTGACTGCCCTCGAGCGTGCCCACCTCGGCCTCGCACCCGAGGGCCGCCTGAGCCAGCCCGACGGAAAGCGTGGTGTGCAGGTTGTCGCCCTCGCGCTCGAAGCGGGGGTCGGACTTGACGACGAGGTGCACGAAGAGCGATCCGGTCGGGCCGCCCCGTTGGCCGGCCGCACCACGTTCGGCCAGGCGAAGCGTCGATCCGTTGTCGACGCCGGGCGGGACCTCCACGGTGAAGGTGCTCTCCTCCATCCGCCGTCCTTCGCCGCCGCAGTCCGGGCAGGGGTGGGGAATGGTCTCGCCCTGCCCCGAGCAGCGTGAGCAGGCCACCGCAGTGACCACCTGGCCCAGCAGCGACTGGCGGACCCGCCGTTGCTCGCCGGCACCGTTGCACTCGACGCAGGTCACCGGCTCGGTCCCGGGGGCGGTGCCGCGCCCGGCGCAGGCCGCGCACGTTGCGGGCAGACGGACCGAGAGCTCCTTGCGGCAGCCGAAGGCCGCCTCGGCGAACTCGAGGTCGAGCCGCACCTCGGCGTCGGCACCCGGCGCCGGGCCGCGGCGGCGGTTGCCCGTGCCCCCCTGCATCTGCCCGAAGAATGCCTCGAAGATGTCGCCGATGCCACCCTCGAAGCCGAAGCCACCGGGGGCACCCGCCTGGCCACCGAAGACGCCGTCGGGCCCGTAGCGGTCGTAGCGGGCGCGGCGCTCCGGATCGCGCAGCACTTCGTAGGCCACGCTCACCTTCTTGAATTGGGCCTCGGCCACGGCGTCGTTGGGATTGGTGTCGGGGTGCAGTTCACGTGCCCGCGCCCGGTAGGCCTTCTTGATCTCGTCGTCACCGGCATCGTGGCGCACCCCCAACAACTCGTAGAGGTCGCCCAGGCCGTCACTTGCGGCCATCGTGGCCCCCCAGTCGCTCACCGAGACGCTCGCCCACCACATGGGCGGCCGCCAGGGCGCGCGGGTAGTCCATCCGGGTGGGGCCGAGCAGCCCCACGGCGCCGAGCTCCTGGCCGTCGGCCGAGACCGGGGCCACCACCACGGCACACGACGCCAGCGGCTCGTAGCCGTGCTCGGTCCCGATCGCCACCGACAGGCCGCGATTGAGGACGTCGCGCAGGAGCGTCACCACCACCAGTTGCTGCTCGAGAATCCCCAACACCGAGCGCACCGTCTCGACGGCGTCGAAGGACTCGGCCAGGCGGGAGGGTCCGCCGACGAAGACCTGATCGGATTCCATGGAGCGCCCCATCAGGCCGAAGGCCGTGCCGACGGCCGCGACCACCCGGTCGACATCGTTGTCGCCGCTCGGTGGCACCGACCAGCGGGCCGACGTGGTCTTGCCGACCAGGTGTGCACTGAGCCGCGCTCCGACCTGGGCCAGCGTGTCGTCACCCACCTCGGCGTCCAGCTCAATCGTCCGCTTCTCGACGGCGCCGTCGGAGAGCACGATCACCAGCAGCGCGTGGAAGGGCGCCAGGCCGACCACCTGGACCGAGCGCACAATGGCTGTGTCATGCGAAGGGCCGACCACTACGGCGGCGTAGGAGGTCAGCTCGGAGAGCAGTCCCGTGGTGCGCTCGAGCATGGTCTCCATCTCGAAATGCACCTGGTCGAAGAAGTGGCTGACCTTCTGGTGCTGGGTCGGCCCGAGCACCCCGGGCTGGGTCAGGTGGTCCACGAAGAACCGGTAGCCCTTGTCGGTCGGTATCCGACCGGCACTGGTGTGGGGTTGCACCAGGTAGCCGTCCTGCTCGAGGGCCACCATCTCTGATCGCACGGTGGCCGAGGAGACCTGCACTCCGGGGGCGTTGGCCACGTGTGACGAGCCCACCGGCTCGGCCGTCCCGATGTACTCGGTGACCACCGCCTCGAGAATGGCCGCCCGCCGGGCGTTCAGGGCGCGCTCGTCCCCGCTGTCCTCGGCTGGTGTCGCTCGGTCGGCGTTGGTCGTCATGGGCTCCCTAGGCGAAACCGCACGGATGACGCCACCATGCGGTCCAATCGCCTGGCACTCAAGTCTACCGAGTGCCAGGCGCCCACCCCTCTGCACCCTCGGTTCGACCCTGAACAGCCTCGATGCGACCTGGGAATTACCTGTGGCGGCCGCGCCCTACGACCACTAGGTTCGCGGCCGGAGGTGGGATCTCCAAACGAAAGGCAGCACCAGATGAAACCCTTCAAGCGCGCCTCCATGGCGCGCGTCGCAATTGCCTTTGCGTCGTTGGCCGTCCTGGGCGTCCTCGCCCTTCCGGGAGCGGCGTCGGCGGGCCCGCCTCCAGCTTCCACCCCCGGGGTGATCTACGACAACATCCCGTTCCCGCAGCCCGGCAATCTCTCGAGCCTGTCGTACGAGGCCACGGCGACGTCGGAGTTCGGCGGCGCGGTCACCTTCGGCGGCCTGGCGCGGACACGCCCGGTCATCACCGTCCTGATGAGCAGTTGGGGCTGCCAGACCGGATCCTGGACCGGTGACAACTGCAGCACCGCGCCAGGTTCCACCTTCAGCGAGCCCATCACCCTGACCATCCGCAACGCCGGCGCCAGCAGCGCTGAGGGCAGCGCACCCGGCTCAGTGATCGACTCGGTGACGCAGACCTTCAACATCCCGCTCCGCCCGTCGAAGGACGACGTGCACTGCACGGGCGCGCAACTCGGTGAGTGGTACGACGCCGCCGCGGCCTCGTGCTTCAACGGACTGGCCACCCCCATCACGTTCGACCTGTCGAACACCTCGGTGTTCCTGCCGCAGACAGCGGTGGTCAGCGTGGCCTACAACACGAGTGACTACGGCGCCCACCCCTACGGGGACAGCACGGCCTGCCACTCGACCTCGGGCGGCTGCGGCTACGACTCGCTCAACGTCGCGCTGACGGCGCCGCCGGTGGTCGGGAGCGATCCGCTGCCCAACGACGCCTATCTCAACTCGAGCCAGGCCAGCCAGTACTGCAGCGCCAGCAACCCGGGCGTCGGCAGCCTCGTGCTCGACACGGGTTGCTGGACGGGCTACCAGCCGGCCATTGAGATCGCCACCCCGGTCACCACGGTGCTGACCGCCAACCCCTCCCTCGTTGAGATCGGGCCCGGTCTCGGGCTCTTCCTCAAGTTGAGTGCACACCTCTCGACCGCCGGCGGCCCGCTGGCGGGCGAGCCGATTGTCTTCTCGGCGCTCGGAGGGAACGTCTGCACCGCCATCACGGACGCCAACGGCAACGCCGCCTGCGCAGGCCCGTTGACCGGCGTGCTCCAGTCGGTGCTCGGACTCGGGTACCACGCCTCGTTCGCCGGAGACGGTCTCATGTCATCAGCCAACGCCAACGGCCCCTTGGCCATCCTCCTCGGGCTGGCGCTCTAAGTCCCAGCCGTGAGGTGAGCTCGTCGAGGGCCTGGGTCGTCCCGTTGGGACGGTTCAGGCCCTTGACGGTTCGCGGTTCCTGGATGTGGCCGGACCAGGCCCTCAGTCGTCGGAGAGGCGCAGGGCCGAGATGAAGGCTTCCTGCGGCACCTCGACCCGCCCGATGGTCTTCATGCGCTTCTTGCCTTCCTTCTGCTTCTCGAGGAGCTTGCGCTTGCGGGTGATGTCGCCGCCGTAGCACTTGGCCAACACGTCCTTGCGCTTGGCCTTGACCGTCTCGCGGGCCACGATGCGCCCCCCGATGGCCGCCTGGATGGGCACGTCGAAGAGCTGGCGCGGGATGAGCTCGCGCAGCTTCTCGGCCATGCGGCGGCCGTAGTTGTCCGCCGAGGAGCGGTGCACGATGGTCGAGAAGGCGTCGCAGGGCGCGTGGTTGATCAGGATGTCGACCCGGACCAGGTTGCCCGTGGCGTAGGTGTCGGGCTCGTAGTCGAGGCTGGCGTAGCCCTTGGTGCGGCTCTTCAGCTGGTCGAAGAAGTCCACCACCACCTCGGCCAGCGGCATGGTGTACACCAGCTCCACCCGCTCGGGTGAGAGGTACTCCATGCGGGTCATCTCGGCCCGCTTGCTCTGGCAGAGCTCCATGACCGTCCCGGTGTACTCCGACGGCGTGATGATGGTGGCCGTCAGCATGGGCTCGTCGATGTGGTCGATCCGGCTGGCGTCGGGCAGCTCGGTCGGGTTGTCCACGTCGAGCTCCGATCCGTCGGTCAGGAAGGCCCGGTAGGCCACGCTCGGCGCGGTGGCGATGAGCGAGAGGTCGAACTCCCGCTCGAGGCGCTCGCGCACGATCTCCATGTGCAACAGCCCGAGGAAGCCGCAGCGGAAGCCGATGCCGAGGGCGTGGGAGGACTCGGGCTCGAACGTGAAGCTGGCGTCGTTGAGCTTCAGCTTCTCGAGGGCGTCGCGCAGGTCCGGCAGCTCGTCGCCGTCGACCGGGTACAGCCCGCAGAAGACCATCGGCTTGGGGTCCTGGTAGCCGGCCAACGCCTCGGTGGCCCCGTGCGACGCCGTCGTCACCGTCTCACCCGAGCGGGCCTCGCCGACGTCCTTGATCCCGGCGATGAGGTAGCCGACTTCGCCGGGACCGAGCACATCCACCGGGACTCCTACCGGCGTGCGCACGCCCACCTCCTCCATGTCATGCACCGCGTTGGCCTGCATGAAACGGAGTCGGGCTTCGGAGTGGAGCGTGCCATCGACAATCCTGATCGAGCTCACGACGCCTCGATACTGGTCGTAGGACGAGTCGAAGATCAGCGCCCGCAACGGGGCGTCCGGATCGCCCTGCGGCGCCGGGATGCGGTCGATGATGGCCTGGAGGAGGTCCTCCACGCCGGCCCCGGTCTTGGCGGATATCTGGAGCACGTCGTCGGCGGCCAGGCCGAGCACGTGCTCGATCTCCAGGGCGCAGCGTTCGGGATCCGCCGCCGGCAGGTCGATCTTGTTGAGCACGGCCACGATCTCGAGGTCGTTCTCGATGGCCTGGTAGCAGTTGGCCAAGGTCTGGGCCTGGATCCCCTGGGAGGCGTCCACCAGCAGGACCGCTCCCTCGCAGGCGGCGAGGGAGCGGCTCACCTCGTACCCGAAGTCCACGTGCCCGGGCGTGTCGATGAGGTGCAGCACATGGCCGTTGTGCAGGACCCGGACGTTCTGGGCCTTGATGGTGATGCCCCGCTCCCGCTCGATGTCCATGGAGTCGAGGTACTGCTCGCGCATCAAACGGGGATCGACCGCTCCGGTGATCTCGAGGATGCGGTCGGACAGCGTCGACTTGCCGTGGTCGACGTGGCTGATGATGGAGAAGTTCCGGATGTACTCAATGGCAACTGGT
>DASXZJ010000037.1:0-16291 GCA_036502025.1 Acidimicrobiales bacterium
ATGACCACCGAAGGCCGGTCGTACACGAAGGGCTCGCCTCCCCCGGGTCGGCGCTGGGGCGGGCGCCGCGGTTCGACCGGACCCGATCGCATGTGACGCCGCGGACCCGTCCACGGAGCGGGCGGTACGGTTAGACGGTCGGCGAGTCGGTAGGCGAGGGTCTCGTAATTGACCCGCCAGCCGCGAAAGTCGGCCCACGCTTCCTCGGCACTTCGCTCGGTGGCGAAGCCCACGCTCACGAGCATGGCCACTGCCCGCTCGAACTCTGGGAACGTCAGGTCGATGGGGCCCTCTGGGTTCGGATCTGGATCTACCTCCCATCCGAGCGTGGTCGCGATCCGGTTGAGCAGCGTGAACCCCATCCGTAGGCACAGACGTGCCTGGGAAGACGCCCTGCCGGGTGCGAGCGCCAGGTGCATGGCGGCGGCATCGAGAACAGCGATGAGCCCGAGCAGCCACGAGTACCACGGCTCGGGTGACCGGAATAGAAGCAGCACAGGGTATGTGGTGTGGCTTTCAGCAACGTCGGCCGCCCACTGCTCCCACGCGGCGTACAGGTCCGGGAGGGTGTCAGTGATTCCGACCAACTGGTGCCGGGCCAGGAGTTCGGGACCCCACGCCGGGATGCCCGCCCGACTCTCTAGGAGGGCGACAAGGCTCTCGCGTCGGTTGAACGAGCTGTAGAGGGCCGGCAGGTAAGCGATTTGCAGAGCGACGATCACCACCCAGATGGCGCCAACGGAGATGTCCACGCCGGTATCCGCCGGGCCGCCGCTATGGACCGCACCGACCGTGAACAGCGCAGTGAGTGCCTGTAACAACCCGTCGGCGACTGACGCGCCGTCGCCGACGAGGAGAAGCCCGAACCCGAGTACGAGGCAGGCGGCCCAGAACAGCAGCTGTACGACGAGGGCGGCGGGGCCGGTCGGCGCCAGGATGGCGTCCTGGCGCTCGTATGTCTTGGCCAGACGGGACGCGAGAACGAAGCACACCCGGACACTGCGGTTGACCTGGAGGCTCAACCGCTCGAGGCCCGACGGCCGTCGCGGCAGGATCATCGTGAGCACGACATCGGCCACAGTCATCACCACCACGAATAGGCCAACAATCGTCGCGACGATGGTCATCGTCCCACCTCGTGGTCGTCGAGCGGGAACACGAGCACGAGCGTATCCAGGGTCGGCCACGGTCTGCTGCAACAAAGACCCAACCCGCTCCGGATGCAGTCGACAAGGATCATCTCATCGACGGGAGCTACGGACAACGCTGAATTTGGTTCTCGCCGCCGGCACGCTTGGTCGCCTGCTCTTCTACGCTTAGACCGATGACTCTCCAACGGATGGACAACGTCAGCATCGTTGTCGAGAACGTGGCCGCGGCTACGGAGTTCTTCGTCGAACTCGGTCTGGAGTTGGACGGCGAGGCGACAGTCGAGGGGCCTTGGGTGGACGGCGTCGTCGGGCTCGACAACGTCCGGGCCGACATTGCGATGGTGCGGACGCCGGACGGCCACAGCCGGCTGGAGCTGACGACGTTCCACACGCCGGCGGCGGTCGGCGCTGCGCCGAACGCACCGGCGAACACGCTAGGGATCCGTCGCATCATGTTCGCGGTCGACGACATCGAGGACGTTCTGGCCCGACTGCGCGCTCACGGCGCGGAACTCGTTGGAGCGGTCGAACAATTCGGGGACAGCTACCTACTCTGCTACGTCCGCGGCCCCGAGGGCATCACGTTGGCGCTGGCCCAACAGCTCAACTGAGGCGTTCGAAACAGAACACGCCCCTGATGACAATCCGGATCATCAACGACCCCGCGTCAGGCGGGAGGCGAGTGGGGGTTCGAGGGGCCGAGCAGCATGAGGGCAGCTCCGCCCTCAACGGGGCGCGGCCAACAGGCTCTCTGTCTCAGCCGACGTCGAGCATCCGACTCACGTCGAGATCGCCGGCGTGAAGGTGAAGTTGCGGGGACCGGTGCTGTCGATGGCCATCATCGGCTTCTCCGAGCTCGAAGGATGCCGAACGGACGGTCTCCTCAGGCTCTCTCTCGGCCGGACCGTCGCGGTCGAGGCGAAGGAGGCGCGAGTCGGGGAAGGGCGAGCAGTACCAGGTGACGGCCTCCTCGGCGTTCCCGTGCTGGTCACCGCAGAACCTGACGAACGGGACGAGATCTTCCACGCCTAGACCTCCACCGACGTCCGCGACATCGTTCCGGGGACAGGTTGCGCGTCCGTGGGCTGCGGAAAGATGACCCTGACGGAAAGCCCGCCGGCCGGCCTCGGATGGGCGCTGACGCTGGCTCCGTGGGCCGTGGCAATGGCTCGGACGATGGAGAGCCCGAGACCGTGGCCGTCCTTGTAGTGCGTGCGGCGACGATCCAGACGCTGGAAGGGCTGGAAGAGGCGGTCGACCTCGGCCGGCGGGATAAGTGGTCCGGTGTTGGTCACTGACAGCACGGCCTGAGCCTTCTCCGATCCGATCACAACTTCGATCCAGCCGTCGACCACGTTATGGCGTACGGCGTTGGTGAGGAGGTTGGCGACGAGCCGTTCCATGAGCAGGGTGTCTCCCTCGAGAGGCGCCAGAGCCGTCGCTTCCTCGATGTGAATTCCCAGTCGTTCGATCTCTGGCTGGAGGTCGAGCAGGGTCGCACTGACGGTCGCTGCGAGGTCGACGGGTTCATGTCCACTCAGACCGCCTTCGCTGCTGGCGAGCGTCAGGAGAGCTTCGATCAGGTGCGCCTGTTCGTCGCTGGAGGCAAGTACCTCCTCGGCCGTGGAACGCCAGGCATCAATCGTCGTGTCGGGATCGTCGAGCGCAACTTGCAGGAGGGTGCGCTCGGCGGTCAGAGGTGTGCGGAGTTCGTGGGACGCGTTGGCGACGAAGTGGCGTTGGGCCTCGAACGCCGCGTCAAGTCGCCCGAAGAGGTCATCGAGGGTGTCCCCGAGTTCCTTGAGTTCATCCTCGGGCCCGTCGAGGGCCAGGCGCTCGTGCAGGCTGGTAGACGAGATCCTTCGGGCCGTGCGGGTGATGGTCCGGATGGGGCGCAGCATTCTGCCTGCAATGAGCCAGCCGGCTAGGAGGGCGAGCACGGCAACAATGGCGAGAGCAATTCCTGAGTTGACCAGAAGCTGGTGCGAGTCGACCGCGCGTTGTTGAGCCTGGACGGATCCGGCCTGTGACACTTGATGGACTGCGTGGGCCACCTGGCGCACTGCCTGAGCCAGCTGATGCTGGGCCTGGGTCAACTGACTCTGGGCTCGGTTGAGCGGACCCGCAGAGATTGCCACACCGTTCCGCGTGACCAGCCCCAACTGATTCTGGCCTTGCGTCAGCCGATACTGGGCTTGTGCCAGCTTTGGCAGAGTCTGTGACAGCGGACCGGCGGAAAGACTCGAGATGTCGGGAGCGTGGGGGATCTTAGGTAGGTGTGGTTTCTTGTACTCGGTCGCCCGTTCAAAGAGTGCGTAGGTGATGGCGACTAAGGCAGCTCCGGAGGCCAGGAAGAGGCCGCCATAGAGGGTGGTCAGCCGAAGGCGGGCGGTGCGGCGCGGCAAACGGAGCCACGATCGTGGTGCGACGCTCATGACTGCCCTCCGATGCGATAGCCGCGCTCGCGAACGGTCTCGATCAGCGGCGGCTCACCGAGTTTGGCGCGCAGCCGGCTGATGGTGGCTTTGACCGTCGTGGTGAACGGATCGGTTGCCGTGTCCCACACCCGTTCGAGCAGTTCCTCCGCCGAGACGGGTCTTCCTTCGGCAACGAGTAAGCATTCCAAGACGGCGTACTCCTTCGGGCTGAGCGCCAGAAATCGATCGGCGCGGGTGGCACGACTTGTTTCGAGGTCCAACGTAAGATCGCGGTAGCCCAAGCGCTCCTGCTTCGGGGCGCCAGGCCGGCGGCCGAGCGCCTGGACCCGGGCGACCATCTCGGTGAAGTCAAACGGCTTGGGGAGGTAATCGTCGGCCCCCAAACCGAGGCCTTCGACACGATCCTGCACCGAGCTGGCCGCGGTGAGCATCAGCACTCGGCTCTCGCACCGCTCGGCCGCCAGGGCGCGACAGATCTCGTCCCCGTGGGTGCCGGGGAGATCCCGGTCCAGCACCACCACGTCGTAGCGGTTGGCACCCAGTCGAGCGAGGGCATCGTCGCCGTCCAGCGCCACGTCGACCACCATCCCGTACCGGCGAAGCCCGGCCGCGACTGCCCTGGCCAACCGCTCGTGGTCCTCTGCTACCAGCACTCTCATGGCTTCTCCCGGGTACCAGCGTGGCAGCGGTTGTCGCCGAGGGGGCGCCGCCCCGCTCGGTGGTTCTTCGTCCCCTCACAAGATGGCAGGTCGCAGGTCACAGGCAGGTCACAACCATGACCGGGCTGTGACCTTCCGTTTCGTACAACTGCTCCGTAGACCGCCTCGACCGTGGAGAGCAGATGAAGGGCAGCCAGGAAGACTCTGAATTGGTAGATGGCAGGAGCATGGAGCGCGCCGGGAGGTCGCCCAGAAAGCACACCAATCCGGCGATCGCATGGGCTCGCGGTCCTCGTCTCACCCCCCGCCGCCGCTTTAGCCGCATGCAGCGGACCCAGCCCCCCGCACGTCGCGACCCTGGGGAAGAGCGGCGGCACGGGCAGCGGGAGCACAACGACGCTGGCAACACCCCTTCGACCCAGGAGAGCACGCGGATGAGAGGCAATGAGAGCACCGATCGTGGAGCTTGGATGGCGCGTGGAAGGGGTCGAGACATGACGAGTACGTACGGGCGATTGAGCGGGCTCGTCCTCCTCGTGATGGCGGCAGCGCTCGGGATGGCCGCGTGCGGCGGAGGGCCCGGCTCACCGCACGTCGCCAGCTTGGGGACCACGACCGTGGGGACAGCCATCGCCGATGATGGCAGCACCTCGACCACCCTGGCGTCGGGCAACAACTCGACTCAACTCCTGAACGAGTGGGCCACCTGCATGCGCAGCAATGGCGATCCCAACCAGGTCGATCCGACCGTCGACACCTACGGAGTGATCAACATCACCATTGGGACAGGGGCCTCGGAGACGACTTCGGCACAAGTGCATGCAGGCGGCGGTCCGTGCGGTAACTACTTGGCCGCGGCGCAAAGCGCGTTGCGAGCCGCCGATCCCGTCGCGGCGCCGCCGGACCAGACCGAGCAGGTGAAGTACGTCAATTGCATGCGGGCCAACGGGGTCCCCAAATACCCCTACCCCACAGGGAATGCGACCAACTTCAATGGCACCGGGGTCGACCCGAACAGCCCGTTCGTCCAGAACGCCAACAAGGTGTGCGGCAAGCAGATCGGCGCGCCGGCGTGGTGGATCGCCGGCACCGGTCCACCGGGCGATGTGACCGTGTCGAGCTGCAACGGACCGACGAAGTGCACCGCGCCCTCTGGTGGCAGCCCCATCTCTGCGCCACCGGGCGATGGCGGATCGGGCACGAACGGCGGATCATCTGCCAATGGCTGAGATCCATGGAGGACGGAGTATGGCAATCACATGCCGGCGATCGGGGGTGCTCGCCATCCTGGTCGCGGCGGCCGCACTTGCACTGGTCGCGTGCGGCGGGCCGAGCACCCCGCGGGTGGCGAGTCTCGGAACGACCGGGAGCCACAGCGGCGCGACCACGACCACAGTGCTGACAGGGAATGCGACCCAGCTGCTCGATGAGTGGGCCGCGTGTATGCGCAGCCACGGCGATCCCAACCAGGTCGACCCGACCGTCGACGCCAACAAGGTGATCCAGCTCACCCTGCCCGCCGGGTTCACCGACGGGCTGGGTGCGCTCTTGAACGGGGGCGGTGGCCACTCGTGCGCCTCGTTCATGACCGCGGCACAGAGCGCGCTGCGGGGTGGCGAGCCGCCCCAGACGCCGAGCCTGGCGACGGCAGAAAAGTTCGCCCAGTGCATGCGGGCGAATGGGGTCCCGGACTACGCAGACCCAACCGGCGGTCAGTCGGTCGTCCACGCCACGGCCGGCAGCGACCTGGACCCGGCCAACCCGATCTTCCAGGCAGCCTCGACATTGTGCGCCAACAAGACCGGCTTCCAGAAGTTCGGCAATAGCACCCCGTCGCCGGGGACGATCAATGTCAATCCCGGCCCGGGCGGGTTCGGGGGTAAAGCCGGCGGCAACGGCGGCCCGGCCGCAAACTCCGGAGCGGGGAGCGCCAATGGCTGACTTCTCCGCCAGACGGGTCGTGGCCATCGCCGCCATCTCCGGCGCCGTGGTCGGCGGAGCGGTGGCCGCGGGAGTGGCCTGGTCGTCCACCAGTCGCAACGACAGCCCGGCCTCGACCGCGGGGGCCAATATCTCGGTCACCACGGCGGCAGTGGTGCGGACCAACCTCAGCAATTCCGTGCAAGAAGGCGGGTCCATCGGCTACGAGGGCTCGTACACCATCGGCGCCCCCTCGGGGGCGGGCGCCCAGCAGGTCGACCAGGGCCAGCAGGCCGTCACCCAGGACCAACAGGCGCTGTCGGCCGACGAGCAGGCCGAATCGGACGCGTCGGCCGGCGACAATCAGGCGATCGCGTCTGACGAGGCCAACGTGAACAGCGACCGGTTAGCTCTGAGCTCGGACCAGGCCCAGCAGGCCCAGGACTGCGGCGGGCCGGGTGCGTCCACCGCGGCGTGCAACCAGGACATGCAAAAGGTCAGCCAGGATCAGACCCAGCTAACCCAAGCTGACCAGCAGCTGGCGACCGCCCGGTCGAACGCCACCAGCCAACATGATCAGAGCCAGGCCAAGGTCCAATCCGACCAGACCAAATTGCAGGGTGATCAAGCCACCCTGTCGTTGGAGCAAGCCAGCGCGGTGAACCCGGGCACGACCTTCACCGCGTTGCCGCAGGTGGGCGACATCGTCAAGGAGGACCAGTCGGTCTACTCGGTCAGCAACGTCCCGGTGCCGCTTCTCTACGGCACCATTGCCGTGTACCGGGCGTTCGACGTCGGCATGTCGGACGGCTGGGATGTGGGCGAGCTGACCCAGGACCTGATCCGCCTCGGCTACGGCGCCGGGCTGACCCAGAGCAACCACTACTCGGCTGCCACCGCCGCCGCGGTGGAACGTTGGCAGCACGCGCTCGGCCTGCCGGCCACGGGTGAAATCCTGCTTGACCAGATGGTCTTCGAGCCTGGTCCCATCCGGGTCACCTCGGTCACCCCCTCGGTCGGTTCAACCGTCGGCGGCGGGGCTGGCAGTGGCGGGGGTGGGGGTGGGACGGTGTTGACCGCGACCAGCACCACGCCCATCGTCACCGTCAACCTCGACGTGAGTCAGGAGTACCTGGTCAAGCCCGACGACGCGGTGTCGATCGTCCTGCCCGACGGCACCTCGACGGTGGGCGGGCACATCGAGACGGTCGGCAGCGTGGCTACCTGCCCCGGCGGTGGCGGCACCGGCTCGGGTACCGGCGCCACGAATGGCTCCAGCACGGCCGCCCAGTCGTCCTGCTCTTCGAGCGGCAGCGGCAGCAGCTCCACCCCGACGGTGACGGTCACGATCTCGTTGGACAGCACCCCGGAGTTGGCCACCTTGGACCAGGCGCCGGTGAACGTCGACATCACCACACAACGGGCCCCCAACGTCTTGGCCGTGCCGGTGAACGCTCTGCTCGCGCTCCAAGGCGGCGGGTTCGGCGTGGACGTGGTCAGTGGCCACACCAGCCATCTGGTCGGGGTCACCACCGGGCTCTACAGCGACAACCTGGTCCAAGTCAGCGGGTCCGGTCTCAGCGTCGGCACCCGGGTCGAAGTGCCGTCGTCGTGACGGTGACCGCCCCGATCCCGCTGGGAGAGGCCCCGTCGAGGCCTGCGCCGGTCCTCGAGTTGATCGATGTGGTCAAGGAGTACCCAGGCGACCCGCCGGTCGTTGCCTTGGCCGGTGTCGACTTGCGCGTTGACCCGGGAGAGCTGGTCGCCATCGTCGGCCCGTCGGGGTCGGGCAAGAGCACCCTCCTCCATGTGATGGGCACCCTCGAGCGACCCAGCCGTGGTGTCGTCCGTATCGCGGGAGAGGACACCTCGACCATGTCCGACCCGCAGTTGTCGGGCTTGCGGGCCCGGCGACTGGGTTTCGTCTTCCAGCAGTTCTTCCTCCTCGACGGCCTCAGCGTGCTTGACAACGTCGCGGACGGCCTGTTGTACCGCGGCGGCACGCTGGCCGAGCGCCGCCAATTGGCCGAGAGGGCCATCGCACGGGTCGGCCTCAGCCCTCGCGTCGAGCACCGGCCGAACCAGCTCTCGGGCGGCGAGCAGCAGCGCGCCGCCATCGCGCGGGCCGTGGCCGGCCGACCGGCCCTGGTCATGGCGGACGAGCCGACCGGGAACCTGGACTCGGCGACGGGCGCATCCATCCTCGAGCTGCTGCGCGAGTTGCACGAGGAAGGCACGACCATCCTGGTCATCACCCACGACCTCGAGGTGGCCGCAGCCATGGAGCGGCGCATCGAGATCCGGGACGGGAAGATCATCGGTGATACGCCGACCGCCTCCTGACGCCGGCAGCTCCAAGCTGACCCGCCGGGACCTGCTCCGGGTCGGGAGCCTCGGGCTACGCAGCCGGCGGGTGCGGGCCTTGCTGTCTGCCCTCGGGATCAGCATCGGCATCGCCGCCATCGTGGGCGTGCTCGGCATCTCCCAATCGTCTGAGTCGGGCCTCCTCAAGGAGCTGGACCAGCTCGGCAACCTCATCACCGTGCAGGCCAGCAGTACCGCTTTCGGCCAGCAGACCGAGCTGCCCACTACTTCTGAAGGCATGGTGTCGCGTATCGGACCGGTCACCAACGTGACCGCGCTCGGCGCCATCTCGAACACGTACGTGTACCGCAACTCCCTGGTCCCGGCCATCGACACCAACGGCATCTCGCTGAGCGCGAGCGACGCCGCCCTGCCGGCCACTCTCGGCGCCACCATCGCCCACGGCGCCTTTTTGAACGCGGCGACGGTTCACTTCCCCGCGGTCGTGCTCGGCGCGGAGTCGGCCAGCCTGCTCGGTATCGACAGCTTGGCCAACCCGACCGAGGTGTGGATCGGCGGGCACTGGTTCACAGTGGTCGGCATCTTGCATCCCGTGGAACTGGTCTCCCAGATGGACTCCATGGCGTTCATCGGGTTCCCCATCGCCGAGCAGTACTTCGGGCTCGATGGCCACCCCACCGAGCTGTTCCTACGCGCCGCGCCCGGCCAGGTCACTGCGGTGGCTGACGTGTTGCCGGCCACGGTGGACCCGGCCAACCCCTCGACCGTGGCGTGGAATCTGCCATCGGACATCCTGAAGGCCGAGGCGGTCACCCAGGGGGCCTACAACGGCCTGTTCCTCGGACTCGGCGCGGTGGCCCTCCTGGTGGGTGGCGTCGGCATCGCCAACGTCATGGTCATCTCGGTCCTCGAACGCCGCTCCGAGATCGGCCTGCGCCGGGCGCTCGGCGCCACCCGGCGCCACGTGGCCGAGCAGTTCCTGGCCGAGGCGATCATGCTGTCGCTCCTGGGCGGCGTGGCGGGCACCATCATCGGCGTGGCGGCGACCTTCATCTACGCCGTGAGCCAGCACTGGTCGGTGGCTATCCCGCTGTTGGCCTTCTACGGTGGTGTCGGCGCCGCCCTGGTTATCGGCGCCCTCGCCGGTCTGTACCCCTCCATGCGGGCGGCGCGCCTCTCACCGACCGAGGCGTTGCGCACGGTGTGAATGTCCGAACCGCCGTTGGCAACTTCTCCCGAAGTCGAAGGCGCAGTCGGGTTGGCGTCGTTGAGTGAAATATCCTTGACCCGTGAAGTCGGCCGAGGGAGGACCGGTGAAGGTCGAAACAGCGCGCGTCTACGACGACCTCGGAAACCGTGCCACGCGCGCCGTCCTGGTGGACCGACTCTGGCCACGTGGGCTGGCCAAAGCCCACGCGCCGTTCTCGATATGGATGAAGGACATCGCACCGAGCACCGAGCTACGAAAATGGTACGGGCATGCTCCGGAGCGCTTCGAGGAGTTCGCCCGCCGTTACCGCGAGGAGCTGGGGCAGAGCCCGGCCCGAGAGGCGCTTGAGGATCTACGTGCCCAAGCCGGTGAGAACGACATCACCCTGGTCACCGCGACGAAGCAGGTCGATCTGTCGGCCGCCGCGGTGCTGCGTGAGATCCTGGCCCGGACCTGATGCCGCTCGGCGGACCGGCGAGCGGCGCGAACTCACCCGCTCGCCGCCACCGCCCGCAGTTCACTGACCGAGTCGCGCATGATGTCAGTCAGGTCCCGGCCGTCATCTCCGGTGGCCCATCGCTGCAGCGCCACGCGCAGCACCGTCATGCCGGTCTCGGCGGCCAGGGTGGCCTGCAGCTCGTTCACGCCCCGCTCACGCAAGGCGGCTGCGATGGCAGCGGCGTAGTCCGCCAGCTTGGCGAGCTCACGCTCGTGCAGTTCGGGGTTGGCGGCGATCACGGCCTGGCGCTGGCGGGACAGGTCGCGTCGAAACTGGCCGAGCAGGGCGGCGGCGGCGTCCAGGCCCTGGGAGACCGCAGCGAGGGGACCGTCGGCCGCCGGGGCGCCGGCCACGCCCGCCACGATCCGCTCCTTCAAGAGGGCAGACCCGCCGAAGAGCACCTCTCGCTTGTCGGCGAAGTGCCGGAAGAAGGTGCGCTCGGTCAGCCCGGCCCCTTCGGCGATCTGGGCCGCCGTGGTCTGGTCGAAGCCCCGCTCGGAATAGAGAGCGAGAGCCGCCTCCTGCAGTCGGCCCCGGCTGTCCGGCTCCCATCGGCCCATGTTCCCGATCCTAACGTTAACAGTCACTGACATCGGGTATAGGTTTGATGGCAGTTACTGACATCAACCGTAGTTCCACGGAGGTACATCATGAGGATCTTTGTCACCGGCGCCTCGGGTTGGATCGGCTCGGCTGTCGTGCCCGAACTGCTCGGCGCCGGCCACGAGGTGGTCGGCCTGGCTCGATCCGAGGCATCGGCGCAGCAGCTGGAGGCGGCGGGCGCCTCGGTGCAGCGCGGCGACCTCGACGACCCTGACGGCCTGGCCAAGGCGGCCAACGACGCCGACGGGGTGATCCACCTCGCCTTCCAGCACGAGGTGGCCTTCGGCGGCAACTTCGCCGCCGCCGGGGCGGCCGACCGGCGGGCCGTCGAGGCCATGGGCGCGGCCCTGGCCGGCTCCGATCGACCCTTCGTACTGGCCTCGGGCATGCTCGGGCTGACGGTCGGGCACGTGGCGACCGAGAACGACGGGCTGGTGCCCGGAGCCGAAACTCGGGCCAACCCGGCCGGTGTCCGCTCGGCCACCGCCCTGCTCACGCTGTCCCTGCGGGGGATCGGCGTCCGCTCGTCGGTGCTGCGTTTCGCCCCGACGGTCCACGGTGATGGCGACCACGGGTTCGTCTCCACCTTCGTTGCCATCGCCCGCCAGCGGGGCGTGTCCGGATACGTGGGTGACGGGGCCAACCGCTGGACCGCGGTGCACCGCTCCGACGCGGCCCGGCTGGCCCGGCTGGCCGTCGAGGCCGCTCCCGCCGGCTCGGTCCTGCACGCGGTCGGCGACGAGGGCGTCCCCTTCCGCGACATCGCGCAAGCGCTGGGCCGTCACCTTGACGTCCCCACGGCGTCGGTGGCCCCCACCGATGCCCTCGAGCACTTCGGCCACCTCGGTCTCTTCGTCGGCCTCGACAGCCCGGCCACCGCGGCCGTTACCCGGGAACTGCTCGCCTGGGAGCCAACCGGGCCCAGCCTCATCGAGGACCTCGAGCAGGACCACTACTACCGTCAGTCGTAGTCTCGAAAGCGCGTGACTGCCGTGGGCCTCGGCCCGCTCAGCCGCCGGCCGCTGCCGGCGTGCCCCCACCGCTTGACGCAGGCTGTGTCGGGCGGATGCAGCATGCAGGGAGTAATCCGGTCACGTTAGGGTCACGCGATGGCGCGCGAAGTGGTGACCGGGTACTGCTGGCCGCAATCGGTGGCCCCCGGCGAGCAGGTTGGCCTGCACATGTCATCCTCGGGCGGGCGTCCGGTGCGAGTGGAGGTGGCGCGAGTCGGCGGGCAACGGGAAGCGGTGTTCAGCTCTGGCGCGGTGTCGGTCGACGAGCACGAGACGCCGAAGGATGCCGCCGCGAGGGGGTGCGGCTGGCCAGCCGCACTCAGGCTGGAAGTCGATCCGAACTGGCGGTCGGGCTACTACGAGGTCGTCATGGAGATTGACGTGGGCGAGAGGGTGCGCCGCGACTACGCGTTCTTTGTCGTGCGCCCGTCCGCTGCCCGCATCGTGCTCGCGTTGGCGACCAATACGTGGCAGGCCTACAACGATTTCGGCGGACCCAATCTGTACACCGGGGGAACGCATGTTTCCGTGCAGCGGCCGATGTCGGCGGGCTACCTCTACAAGCCGCCCGGCAAGGGCCGTCGCGTCACCGGGACCGGCGCGCCCGATCCGCAGAATGCCGCGCATGTCGGCTACATCCAGCTCAACCACCTATCCGGCTATGCCGGGTCGGCCGGTTGGCCCGACTGGGAGCTGCCGTTCATCGAGTGGGCCGAACGCGAAGGGTTCGAGATCGGTGTGTGCACGAACGCTGATCTCGAGGAACACCCCGAGGTATTGGAAGGCGCCAGCCTGTATCTCTCCGTCGGCCATGACGAGTACTGGTCCCGGGGCATGCGCGACACCGTCGAGACCTTCATCGCCGGTGGCGGCAATGCGGCGTTCTTCTCGGGCAACACGTCGCTGTGGCAGGTGCGTCTCGAGGGTGACGACCACGACGTCATGGTCGGGTACAAGGGCTTCTTCAAGGACGACCCGTTGATGGGGACCGACCGGGAGGTCGAGGTGACGACGTTCTGGTCCGACGTGGTTGTTGGTCGTCCCGAGAACGAAATGACCGGAGTCACGTTCACCCGCGGCGGCTATCACCGCATCGGTCGCAATGTGACCGCCGGCCTCGGTGGCTACACCGTGCACCGCGCCGGTCACTGGATCTTCGACGGCACCGGCCTCGGCTACGGCGACGTGCTCGGTGCCGGAGCGACCGTCGTGGGGTACGAATGCGACGGCTGCGTGTTCACCTATCGAGACGGCTTGCCGTACCCGACCGGCGAGGACGGCACGCCGTCGACCTTCGAGATTCTCGGCACGTGCCCGACCCAGCACTTCACCCGCGAGACCGCGCCCCGCCCACCCAAGCGGGGCGAGCCGAGCGAGTTGGAGTACATCGCATCACGCGTCTTCGGGACCCGTGAGCCCGAGGCGATCGAACGCCTCCGTCACGGCCATGCCGTGTTGGGCGCGTACACGAACGACACGGGCGCAACCGTTGTGACGTCGGGGTCGACCGACTGGGCCCACGGGTTGGCTGGGCGTGATCCGCAGATCGAGCAGATCACCCGGAACGTAATGATGCGGTTGGGCTAGACAGGGGGACAAGCCACCCATGCCAGGCGCACGAGAACACTTGCCGCTGTAGGGAGCACGTATGTCATCAATGCTCAATCTGACGAGGGAGGCCACGCTTATTGAACTTCGGCGCGGACAATTCGAGATCTGCGTCGATGGCCGGGTCGTGGGCTCAATCGAACTTCACCAAACGGTCGAGACGCCGCTGGAGCGAGGACATCACACCCTCCGTCTACGAAAAGGCCGATACTCCAGCCAGGAACGCGCCTTCGACATCGGCACCGAGGAAGTCGTCAACTTCCGCTGCCATGGAGCCCAGATCTGGCCCAGGTATGTTGCGTCCATCGTCAAGCCGGACCTGGCGATCTCACTTACGCGCGAATAGCAGCGCGGACCAAGGTCCAGGCGACCCGGGATTATCCGCCGTCGAGGACCTCAGCTGAGATCACCTGGACGCGTTCGGGGTCGGCAATCGCGTCAATCTCGACGATCTTGCCGTCGGCAATGGTGAAGCCCATGACGGTCACGGGCTGGCCACGATCCATGACGAGCACTCCGGCCGCCCCGTTGACCAGCGCGGCACGCAGGTCGGTGGTGGGCCGTGAGAGCCAGGCGCGGAGACCCTTGCGTGACTGCGCAGCCACCGCGTCGACGCCCTGCATCACCATGGAGAGGGCGGGCCGGCGTGACCCGGCGTCGATACGGAGGACGACGTCGGGATCGAGTAGGGCCACCAAGGCCTCAAAATCACCGCGGCGCGCCGCCGAGAAGAAGGCGTCGACCACTTCTCGCTGTCGAGCGAGATCAGGGTCAGGTGTCCGTATGTCGGCGCCCTTGACCCGCCGGCGGGCCCGGCTGGCCAGCTGTCTCGCCGCCGCCGGCTTGCGTCCGATCATCGGAGCGATCTCGTCGAACGGCAGCTCGAACATGTCGTGGAGCACGAACGCCAGGCGCTCGGCTGGAGCCAGCGTATCGAGCACGACCAGGAGGGCCAGGCCAACGGAGTCGGCCAGCAGTGTCTCCTCCTCCGGCGAGAGCTCACCCGCTGGGCTGAGGAGCGGGTCCGGCACGTGCACCTCGAGGGATTCCTCGCGCCGAACGCGGCGGGATCGCAACATGTTCAGGCACAGCCGGGCGACAACCGTGGTCAACCACCCGCCGAGGTTCTCGACGTCGTCCGCTCCTGACCGGCTGAGGCGCATCCACGCGTCCTGGACCGCGTCATCAGCCTCGGTCAGCGAACCGAGCATCCGGTAGGCCACCGCCCGCAGGTGGTCCCGATGCTCCTCGAAGCGATCAGCTAGCCACTCGTTGTCTTCCATCGCTCACACCCTCTTCCGCGTGATGCCACAGACATGACCCCCCAGCCACGGCGGATGTGACCGGAGCCGCTCCGAAGGCCGTCCGGCCCTCGCGGGTCCCTCCCTCAATTATGGAACACCATCGGGATATCTCGCCCGGTCACACGGTGGGGGTCGGGCGGGTCATAGAGGTGACCCGCAGAACACCGGGCCCAGGACGACCACAGAGGAGATCAACGCATGACCACGTATCTGCCCCCCATCGAGAGGCCTCGGGGCCTGTTCCTGAAGCTGATGTACTTCTTCATGCGCCGCCAGTTCGGAAAGGTGATGACGCCCATCTCCGTGTTCTCGGCGCGCCTGCCATTGGCCTTCACGTTCTTCTACGGCAAGGTCTCCAAGCTCGACCAGAAGCTCCAGCTGCCGGGTGTGACGGCGGTGCTCATCCGCGAGCGGGTGGCCAGTATCAACACCTGCCTGTTCTGCATGGATGCCTCCCGTTGGTATGCCACGAAGGCGTCCCCGGACAATGCGGCGCGCTTCGATGCTCTGGGGGAGTACCGAACGAGCCCACTGTTCACCGAGGCGGAACGAGCCGCGCTGGACTATGCGACCGAGCTCACGTCCGACCGGGAAGTCACGCCCGCCACCTTCGCGCGATTGACCCGCCACTACAGCGAACGGGAGATCTGCGACATCGTGTGGCTGGTGGCCAGTGAGCATCTGTACAACCTGAGCAACATCGGCCTCAATATCGGCTCAGATGGCCTCTGCGAACGGAGCCCGACCTCGACGCCGGTGCCCCCAGCGGTCGCAGCTCACTGACGAGCACCGCGGCCCGGATCCCTCCTGTTCAGGACCGGACCAGTCGGGCGATGGCGTCGGTCGCTTCGGCGATCTTCTCCTGGGCGCCGGGCCCACCCGCTTCGATGGCGTCGCTCACGCACGAACTCAGGTGGTCACCCATCAGCTCGACCGCCACCGCCTGGAGTGCCCTGGTGGCCGCCGAGATCTGCGTGAGGATGTCGATGCAGTAGCGGTCATCCTCGATCATCTGCTGCAGGCCGCGGATCTGACCTTCGATGCGCCGCAGCCGCTTGGCCACCTGGTCCTTGTGCTCGGTGTACCCGTACATGGCCCTCCTCGGAGAGGACCTATCATACCCCCATAGGGTATAAGGAGCGATCGGGAGAGCGACCTCGTTCGCCCCCTGGCCGCTCCGGTCGAGAGGAGACGAGGATCGCATGCCGGCATGGGCGCAAGGCGAAGTTGGGGCCGACCTGCAATGAGAGTGCTGCACGCCATCGGACATGCGCTGGTCGTGGCGGGAGGGATGACCTGGCAGATTCTCTGGTCGCTCGTTCTGGGATTCGTCCTGTCGGCCATCGTCCAGGCGCTGGTGCGGAGGGGCACCATCGAACGGCTTCTCGGCCGTGACTCGCCGAGGTCACTGGCGGTGGCAACCGGGCTCGGGATCGCAAGCTCGTCGTGCTCTTATGCCGCCGTGGCGCTGGCTCGAAGCCTGTTTCGCAAGGGGGCCAACTTCACCGCCGCCATGGTGTTCGAACTCGCCTCGACCAACCTGGTGATCGAGCTCGGGATC
>DASXZJ010000038.1:0-53661 GCA_036502025.1 Acidimicrobiales bacterium
CCGGTGCTCAGCGCCGAAGCCGTGCCGGACCTCTCGGGGCAGGACGCTTCGACTGCCGCGTTGGTCAGGAACTACCGGGGCCTGCGGGGGCGACCGGTCTAAGGCTGGCTCAGGGGAGGGGGCGGTCTGGCTGCTCAGACCGGGACGCCGGCGAGCGCCACGATGATCCCGATGCCTCCAGCCACCAGGAGCCCGCTCACGACGCCGCGCCGCAGGACGAAGAACCAGAGCAAGGCCCCGGCCAACACCGGGAGCGCCCACTGGTGCTGCAGGGCGCGACCGAGTGGGATGGCCGAGCCCGCGATGGCGCCGATGACGGCCGGCCCGGCCCCGGTCAAGAACGACTGGACGGCGTGGTTGGCCCGTATCTGAGCGAAGCGGGGTCCGCCGGCGAGGACGAAGACAAACGACGGGGCGAATGCGATGAGGGCGGCCAGGAGGCCCCCGCCGACCCCGGCCGCGGCGTACCCGACCACGGCCACGGTCTGGACAACCGGCCCCGGAGTGACCTGGCCGAGGGCGACGGCATTGAGGAACTGGGGCCCTGTCATCCAGTGGTAGGTGGTCACGGCGTCGTGCTGCATCAGCGGGATGATGACGAACCCGCCGCCGTAGGAGAGGGCACCCACCTTGAGGGCCACCCATGAGAGTGCACCGAGGCCGCCGGCCGCCACGCCGGCCGGCAGAACAAGCGCGGGGAACGCGGCGTGGGCCGAGTTCGACGACCGCGACGGGCGGGCCGGACGGCGCAGGAAGATCTCGGCGGCGCCGCACAGGGCGAGCACCAGGACCAGGTACGGGCCAATGGTGGCGGCGGCGGTCGCGCCGAGGACGGCGTAGGCGACCCAGCGGACCCGCCGGGCCCGCTCGACGCCGGCCCGTTGCCAGCTGGAGGGCACCAAGCCCCAGGAGGCGTGCAGCGCCACGGCGGGAACCGCGGCCCCCGCCCCGGCCGCGGCGCCAAGGACCCAGTCCGCCGGGTGACCGGCCAGGAACACCGCCGAGAGGAGCAGGATGAGCACGAGACCGGGCACGATGAAACAGAGGCCACCGAGCACCGCTCCCATTGCGCCGCGCAGCCGCCAGGCGCAGAAGATCGCCAGCTGGGTCGAGGCGGGCCCGGGGAGCAGGTTGGTCGCGGCGATAGCCTCCTCGAACTCCCGGGCGTCGATCCAGTGTCGCTCGTCGACACACAGGCGACGGAGTAGGGCGATGTGGGTGGGCGGCCCGCCGAAGCCGATGCACCCGAGACGGGTCCATTCCTTGACGATCGTGCTGAGCGGCACCGGTGGGCCGGACCGGGACGGCGGGACAGCGTCGTTAGTGCTCAACGCGTGGCGGTGCCCAAGACCTCGTGGGCCAGCTCACGCAGCTGCCCCTTGGCGGCCTCGAGCGTGCGCCGGCCTTTGGCCGTGGCCACGTAGGTGCGGCGGGCCCGACCGTCGACCACCTTCGGGCGTGACCGCAGGAGGCCCCCGGCCTCCATCTTGTGCAGGGTGGGGTAGAGGGAGCCCGGGCTGATGCGGTAACCGTGGTGCGCCAACTCGGCGGCCATCCAGGCGCCATGGACCTCACCGTGGGCCGCGTGATGCAGGATGTGCAGCCGTACCGCGCCCCGGAGGAACTCACGCACGAAAGTATTGTAACAAATATCGTTTTACGATATCGTATTTCGTAATCGAGAAGTAGGAGGTTGCCTTCAATGGCCACCGTCAGTGTCCGCTACATCGTCGATGATGTCGACCAGGCCATCGCCTTCTACTGCGGTCATCTCGGGTTCCACGAAGACATGCATCCGGCGCCAGCCTTCGCGATGCTTTCCCGGGGAGATCTCCGGCTGTTACTGAGCGCTGGCGGCCTGGCCGGCGGGCCAGGTGGAGGGTCCCAGGCCATGCCCGACGGACGACATCCCGAGCCCGGGGGGTGGAACCGTTTTGCGCTCGAGGTCAGCGATCTGGCGGCGACCGTCGAGGCGTTGCGACAGGCCGGAGCGACCTTCCGCAACGACATCGTCACCGGGGTGGGCGGCAAACAGATCCTTCTCGACGATCCGTCGGGCAACCCGGTCGAATTGTTCCAGCCGACGGTGACCGAAGCCAAGCTCGACTGAGCCTTCCGTCGCTCGGCGTCATCATCCGGCCGGCCGGGTCGCCCCGACGTAGATGTCCGAACCGAAGTGGGCACCGGGGGTGATCGGGGTGGCCTCGACCCGGACGAAGGCCCCGGTGTGGGGGGCGTCGATCATCTCGCCACCGCCTATGTAGAGGCCGACGTGGGACACGTCGCCCGGACCGCCGCCGAAGAAGACGAGGTCTCCTGGTTCGAGGGCAACGGCAGCCGGCAGAGACGGGCCATGGTCGTACTGGTCCTGGGCCACCCGGGGGAGGGTCACCCCCGCCGCCCGGTAGGCCTGGAGCACCAACCCCGAGCAGTCGAACCCACCCGCCCCGGTGCCGCCCCAGCGGTAGGGCGCCCCGAGATTGGTGGCGGCGAAGGTGATGGCGGCGGCGGCGGTGCCGCTGAGTGAAGGGTCGGCGTCGAGGGCATGGGCCAGCACCAGGGCCACCTGGCCCGGCGTGGGGCCCGGGAGCAGCGACGAGAGCGCGGCGGCCCGGTCGGAGGCGAGGCACAGGTCAGTAGCCGCCGAGGTGAGGCTGCCCGCCACCGCAGGGTCGATGAGGACGGCGCCGCCCAGGAGGGCCCAATCGAGACCCGGACAGGTGGCCGCCGCCTGTTCGACCTCGGCCTGGAGGGCCGGGTTGAGGGCCGGGTTCCCCGACGGCGCAATGGCCGCTGAAGGACCGGTCGGGGCGGGGGACGGGCCAATGGAGATGGTGGCGACGGTGCCGCCGAGGACGACGGCCATGCTGCTGAGCGCACCGACGAAGAGACCGAGGCAGGTGAGGAAGGGGGCGGCCATGCGAAGGAACGGTCGGAGTGGCCATACTTGGTGCCATGCAAAGCACCATGCAGGACGCACCCCTCCTGATCAGCGACATCCTCCGCTACGGACGAGCCGTGCACGGGGACAGCGCGGTCATCACCGTGGAAGCGGGGGGGCACCGGTCGGCGACGTTCACTGAGGTGACGGAGCGGGCCGAGAAGCTGGCGGCGGCCCTGACCCGGCTGGGCGTCCAGGCGGGCGACCGGGTGGGCACGTTCTGCTGGAACAACCAGGGGCACCTCGAGGCATATTTGGCCATCCCGTCGATGGGCGCCGTCCTGCACACGCTCAACATCCGGCTGCCGGCCGACCAGTTGGCCTACGTGATCAACCACGCCGAGGATCGCTTCATCATCGTGGACGCGTCGCTGATCGGCCTGCTGGCGGCGATCAAGGACGATCTCAAGACGGTGGAGACCATCATCGTGGTGGGGGAGGGCGATTCGTCGGCGTTGGGCTCGACGCTGTCGTATGAGTCGTTGGTGGCGGCCGAGGCGCCGGGGTTCGAGTGGCCCGTGCTCGACGAGCGTTCGGCGGCGGCCATGTGTTACACGAGCGGCACCACCGGCAGCCCCAAGGGCGTGGTGTACTCGCACCGCTCGGTGTGGTTGCACACGATGGCCGAGCAGTCGGCCTCGTCGGTGGGGATGACCGAGAAGGACCGGATCCTGATCATCGTGCCCATGTTCCACGCCATGGCGTGGGGTACGCCCTACGGCGCCTGGATGGCGGGGACCGACATGATCATGCCGCAGATGTTCCTGATGGGTGAGGCCCTGGCCGCTGTCTTCAACGAGCACCATCCGACCCTGGCGTGCGGGGTGCCGACCATCTGGAACGGGCTGCTGGCCTTGGACTCGCCGGTCGACTTCTCGACGGTGCGGGCCATCACGGCCGGTGGAGCGGCGGTGCCCGAAGTGCTGATCTCGGCTTTCGAGGAGCGGTTCGGGGTGACCATCGTGCAGGGGTGGGGCATGACCGAGACTTCCCCCTTGGCGGCCTTCGGGCTACCGCCGGCCCGCAAGATCGAGGGGCACGACGACATGTATTACAAGATCAAGGCCGGGCGGGTGGTGGGCGGCGTCGAGGTGCGCGTGATGGGCGAGGACGGCAAGACCGTGCTGCCGTCTGACGGTGAGTCGGTCGGTGAGTTCGAGATCCGGGGCCCCTGGATCACCGGCTCGTACTACAAGGACGAGGACCCCTCGAAGTTCCACGACGGGTGGCTGCGCACGGGTGACGTGGGGACCTTGGACCACCAGGGCTACATGACGATCTCCGACCGCACCAAGGACGTCATCAAGTCGGGCGGAGAGTGGATCTCGTCGGTCGAGCTGGAGAACGCGGTGATGGCCCATCCCGACGTGTTCGAGGCGGCCGTCATCGCGGTGCCCGATCCGAAATGGTCGGAGCGGCCTCTGGTGGCGGTGGTGCCGCGGCCGGGGCGGACTCCGGCGCCGGAGGATCTGGTGGCGTTCCTGGCCGACCGGGTGCCGAGGTGGTGGTTGCCGGACCAGTGGACCTTTATCGACGAGGTGCCCAAGACCAGCGTGGGCAAGTTCGACAAGAAGGTGATGCGGGCCGCCTTCGCCGAGGGCGACTACAAGGTGCAGACGGTCGCCTTGCCCAAATAGTGGGGCCTAGTGGCCCTGGTCCGGTGACCACGCCGGCCATGGCGGAGATGGCCGGTCGGCTCGAGGGCATGGTCGACGAGCTCACCGATATGGCGATCGACGCGCTGAGGCGCGCCACGTCGGGCGACCCTGATGCCGCCGAGGCGGGAGAGGCGCTGGCGCTGGAGAAGCGGATCGTGCGGGCCCGGCGTTCCTTGGAGAAGGCCGTTGTCGCGCTGGCGCCGCCGGCGGCGGATGGTTTGGTCGACGACGGGGCAGGGTGAAGATTCACCGCTGAGCAAGGATTTCGGTGAGGTTCCGGGCAAGGTTGCTCTGCTGTCATGGCCCGGTGGCTGGAACTGCGAGTGCGAATGCGGGGGCGACGGCGAGTTCGAGTGCGACGACGACGAGCCAGACTCTGCGGCAGGCGCTGGCGAGCGTCCGGACACAGCTGGAGGGGCTGAGCGAGGTTCTCTCGAGTGCCGATGTCGGTGCCGTCGCCGAGATCGTCTCCTGTTTCGACGCGCTGGGACGGGCATCGTCGGCCGGGCTGGCGTTGGCGGCGCATCGAGGCGCGGAGCTCGAGGCGCACTCGTTGTCGGGCCACCGCAACGCCGCCGATTGGCTGGCCCACGTCTCGGGCATCCCTCATGCCCGGGCGGTGGACTGGTTGGCTCTGGCCGACCGGGTCGCACTGTCGCCGCCGGTGCAGACGGCGTTCGTTCACGGCGAGCTGTCGAGCGCGCAGGCCGAGACAATGGGGGAGGTCCTTACCGTCGTCCCTTCGTGCGGGCCCGAGCTGCTGCGCCACGCGAAGGATGGCTCCCACCGCGATCTTGACCGGTACGCCCTCCGGGTCAAGCAGGCCGCCCGCCGTCGTGAGCAGGAGCAGGCCAGGCGCGCCCGCGCCCATCGTCGGCGCTCCCTTCGCTTCTGCCTCCTACCCGAGGGTGGGGTGCGAGTGCAGATCTATCTGACCGAGGAGTCGTGGGGGAAATGCTTCCCTGCGCTGGATCATCGAACCGAGACCCTCTTCCGGCGGGGCCGATCGGCCAAGGTGCATTCCTCCCGAGACCAGTACATGGCCGATGCCTTTGTCGACATCGTCTCGGGCCGGGCCGCGGCCGAAGACGGGGGCGGTGGCGCCCGGTCCTCCATCACCACGGTGGTCCGGGTGGACGCCACCGCACTGCGGCGCGGCTCGCTGGATCCCGGTGAGATGTGCGAGATCGCCGGCGTCGGGCCCGTGTCCGTCGCCACTGCCCGTGACCTCCTCGGCGAGTCCTGGGTCAAACTGCTGGTGGTCGACGGGGCGGATGTCACCACCATCACCAGCCCGACCCGCCACGTGCCGGCCCGGGTCGAGGCGGCGCTGTTCGAGCGGGATATCGAGTGCGTGGTGCCCGGATGCACGGTCGGGGTCGGACTGCAGACGCACCACTGGAGGGTCGACTTCAGCCCCGGCGGGCCGACACAGCTCGACAACTTGTGCCGCCTCTGCACGGTCCACCACGACCTGGTGACGACCGGGTGCTGGAAGCTGACCGGTGGGCCCGGGCAGTGGACCTGGTCGGCGCCTGACTTCCCGGTGTCGCCCCGGCTGCAGGCGAGTCGGCGGCGGGTGGCGGCGGCCCGAGGGAGATCGCCGAGCGACTAGGCGGCGCGGGGCCTCAGGCGCCGGTGCACCGGTTCACCGCGTCGATCAGCATCCGCAGGCGGGCGAAGTGCCACTTGTCGAAGCGGAAGGCGAGGCGGGGGAGCTCAGGGTGGTCATTGCTGGAGCGCTCGGGTGGAAAGGCCGCGGCGTTGCGGATGGTGCCCCGGGCCACGATGTCGCCGAAGCGATCGTTGAGGTCGGCCAGCTCGGCCTTGCTGGGTGCTGTCTGCAGTCGCAGGACGAGCAGATCGCCCACCCAACGGCAGGAGTGGTAGTTGCGGTAGAAGCCGGTGATCTCGGCCGCCGCTTCATCGACGGACGTGGTGATCTTGAACAGGGCCTTGTCGTCGGGTGAGACCCAGCCCGAGGCGATGGCCTCTTGGTCGAGGAAGTCGAGCCAGCCCTTCCAGTAGGAGCCGCCGGGGGTCTCCATCATGACCACCGGGGCCGGTTCGGCTTTGCCGGTTTGGAGGAGGGTGAGGAGCTCGAAGCACTCGTCCTGGGTGCCGAAGCCGCCCGGGAGGATGGCGTAAGCGTGCGACTCCTTGATCAGCATCAACTTCCGGGTGAAGAAGTACCTCATCTCGACGAGCTTGGGGTCTTGTGCGATGAAGGGGTTGGCGCCCTCCTCGTGGGGCAGGCGGATGTTGACGCCGAAGGAGTGCTCGCGGCCGGCTCCTTCGAGGCCGGCCGCCATGATGCCGGGGCCGGCGCCGGTGACCACCATCCAGTCCGCCGCGGCCAGATGGGAGGCCAGGTCCCGAGCCAGGATGTACACCGGGTCCTCAGGCCGGGTGCGGGCGGAGCCGAACATGGTGATCTTGCGGATGTTGCGGTAAGGCCGGAAGACGCGGAAGGCCTCGGTCATTTCGGCCAGGGCGGCGCTGGCGATCTTGAGGTCACCGACCGACGTGCCCTCTCGCGCCAGGTCGCTCAGTGAGCCGATCATGCCCTGGAGTTCCCGGGCTTGGGCCGGGGAAAGGGTGTAGCCAGCGGCCAGGGAGTCGAAGGCCTGTTCCTCGGCCGACTCGGGTGCGTCGGCGCTCACGTACCGGCCGCAGTGGCCAGGGCGTACAGGGTGGAGCGCCGCACCAGCGGGCGCCCAAGTGGCGCCACGAGGGCTTCAAGCTCGGCAACGCCCATGCGCTGGCCGTGCTGGGCCCCGGCGGCGCGCGAGATGTTCTCGTCCATGAGAGTGCCGCCCAGGTCGTTGGCCCCGGCCATGAGGACCTGGCGTGACCCTTCGACGCCCATCTTCACCCAGCTGACCTGAATGTTGTCGATGTCGCCGTGATAGGCGATGCGGGCCACGGCATGCATGAGGAGCGTCTCACGGAAGGTCGGGCCGCGGCGGGCCTTGCGCTGGAGGTAGATCGGTGTGGCCATGTGGACGAAGGGGAGTGGCACGAACTCGGTGAAGCCGCCCGTTTCGCGTTGGAGGGCCCGGGTGCGCACGATGTGGCGAGCCCAGCTGACGGGGTGCTCGACCGAACCGAACATGATCGTGATGTTGGAGCGCAGTCCGACCGAATGGGCAGTCCGGTGCGCCTCGAGCCACTGCTCGGTGTCGATCTTGTCTGGACAAATGAGGGCGCGGATCTCATCGTCGAGGATCTCGGCGGCGGTGCCAGGGAGCGTCTTGAGGCCGGCCTCCTTGAGAAGGATCAGGTAGTCAGCCAGTGGCATCTCGGAGCGCCGCGCTCCCTCGGTCACTTCCAGCGCGGTGAAGCCGTGGATGTGGATCTGTTCCGAGGCGGCGCGCACAGCCCCGAGCACGTGCAGGTAATAGTCGCCGTCGAAGTTCGGGTGGATGCCGCCCTGTAAGCAGACCTCGGTCGCGCCCTCGGCCTCGGCTTCGGCGACACGGCGGGTGATCTCATCGAGTTCGAGCAGGTAGGGCGCGCCACGGAGGTTCAAGGACAGCGGCCCCTTGGAGAAGGCACAGAAGCGGCACTTGAACGTACAGACGTTGGTGTAGTTGATGTTGCGGTTCTGGACGAACGTGATGGCGTCGCCCACCACTGTCCGCCGCAGGTCATCCGCCACCTCGGCCACCATGCGCACCTCAGGGCCGCGGGCAGAAAAGAGGGTGACGATCTCGTCGACGCCGACCTCTTGGCCGAGGGCGACTCCGTCGAGCACCTCGGCCACCGGGCCCCCTCGGCGGGTGGTCGGCATGGGTGTGGGCGGGCGGTCCTCGGTGATCAGCCGAGGCGGTGCGATGTCGCCCCCTGAGACCCATGCCGCGTCACGGGCCAGGCCCTCGGCATCAGAAAGGTCGAGCACCGGGAAGTGGAGGTTGGGGTCGAGCCACGTCTCGGCCGCGTGGGCGTAGGCCGGGTAGACGGTGAGCCGCGCCGCCAAGGTATGGCCCGCGGCTTCGGTGGCCTTACGCAGGATGTCGAGGGCAGGCCAGGCGCGTTCGGGATTCACGTGATCGGCGGTGACCGGCGACACCCCGCCCCAGTCGTCGATGCCGGCCAGTAGGAGGGGCGCCAGGTCGTCGGAGAGATTGGGCGGAGCCTGCACGTGGATCTCGGGCGGAAGGACCAGCCGTGCCGCCGCGATGGCCCATTGGAGATCTTCGGCCGGGCACGGCGGCATACGGGCCATGGAGGTTCCGGCCTTGGGCAAGAAGTTTTGCACGATGACCTCTTGGACGTGGCCATGGCGGGCGTGCGAAGCGGCGATCGCCCCGAGCGAGGCCAGCTGGTCGGCGCGGTCGTTGCCGATACCCACGAGGATGCCGGTCGTGAAGGGGATGCGGAGCTCGCCGGCCGCGTCGAGGGTGGCCAGGCGACGGGCCGGCTCCTTGTCGGGCGCACTGCGGTGGGCGTCGAGATCGTCGGTCAGCGACTCGAGCATCATCCCCTGGCTGGCCGACATCGGGCGCAACTGGGCCAGCTCATCTGCAAAGAGAGCGCCGGCATTGGCGTGGGGGAGTAGACCGGTCTCCTCCAGTACGAGGCGGCACATGGCGGCGAGGTAGTCCACCGTCGACTCGTAGCCATGCTCCTCCAGCCAGGTCAGGGCCAGGGGGTAGCGCAGCTCGGGCCGCTCGCCCAGAGTGAAGAGGGCCTCGTGGCAACCGGCGTCCCGGCCGGCCTGGGCGATGGTGAGCACCTCATCGGGGGTGAGATACGGCGAGGTCAGGCGGGCCGGCGCCTTGGCGAAGGTGCAGTAGCCGCAACGGTCCCGGCACAGCATGGTGAGCGGGATGAAGACCTTGGGGGAGTAGGTGATGCGGCGGCCGTGGGCCAGGTCGCGCACGCCTCGGGCGAGGGCCATGAGCTCATGGAGCGGCGTGTGGAGGAGATCGGCGTTGGAGAGCATTGGGGCCAATCTAGGGGGCGTTGCCGAACGCGGCGTCGTCCACCAGCCAGACGACGCGTTCGGCGATGACCCGGGCGGCCGGAAGGTCATCGCCCCGGCGGAGCGCCGCGAGGGCCTCCGTCTTGGTCGGGCCTGAGACGGTGAAGACGGCGCACCTGGCCGCATTGATGGCCGGGAGGGTCAGGGTCAGGCGCGGGTGAGCGTTGCGCCCGTTGGGATCCTGGGTGGCGGCGACGAGTTGGTCCGGGCCGGCGTCGAGGGTGGGATCGCCGGGAAAGAGGGACGCCGTGTGGCCGTCGGGCCCGAAGCCGAGATGGATCAGATCGATGCCCGGGCCGTCGATGAGCGCCCGGATGCTGCGCTGGTAGCTGGCCACACATTCCTCGACCGGGCCCGAGGTGGGCATGGGGGTGAAGGAACCGAGGGGGCCGACCCGGTCCAGCAGGGCCTCTCGAACGAGTCGTTGGTTGGCGTCCTCGTCATTGGGGGGCACCACGCGTTCGTCGCCCATGTAGACCTCGACCAACGGCCACTCGATAGCTCCCGAGTTGGCCGCCAGGTGCTCATAACAGGCGCGGGCGGTCGGGCCACCCGAGAGCACCATGGTGAAGCGCGGTCCGCCGCGGTGCTTGAACGCATCGACGACGACGTCGGTGAAGGCAGGGGCGACGTCGGGTACCGGAGGGGGCAGTGGGAGCGTGGTCACTCAGTTGGCGGTCGGCGTCTCGGTCTCCAGGCCGAGCTTGCCCGTCTCGAGCGTGACCGCATGGCCGCCGAACTGGTTGCGCAGGGCGGCCACCAATTTGAGGCCCAAGGAGTCCTGGTGCTGCGAGGCGAACCGGGTGAACAGCGAGGTGAGGATCACCGGTGCCGCCACGCCGCGGTCGATGGCCTCCTGCGCCGTCCAGCGGCCCTCGCCGGAATCGACGACCACGCCCTTGATGTCGGCAAAGCCGGCGGCGGGTCGTAGGGCCCTTTCGGCCAGCTCGAGGAGCCAGCTGCGCACGACCGAGCCGTAGCGCCAGATGGAGGCGATCTCGTGCAGGTCGAGGTTGAACTCGTCGGCGGCGCCCAGGATCTCGAACCCTTCGCCGTAGGCCTGCATAAGCCCGTACTCGATCCCGTTGTGGACCATCTTGACGAAGTGGCCCGCCCCGGCCGGTCCGACGTGGGCGTAGCCGCCCTCCGGGGCCAGCGTGAGGAAGGCCGGTTCGACCAACGCCACCGACTCTTTGGTACCGCCAACCATGAGGCAGTAGCCCTCGGTCAGGCCCCACACGCCGCCTGAGGTACCGGCGTCGACGAAGCCGATGCTCTTCTTGGCCAGGCGGGCCGCGATCTCGATGCCCTCCTTGTAGTTGGAGTTGCCGCCGTCGACGATGACATCACCCGCTTCGAAGAGCGTGGCCAGCTCGTCAATGGTGCTGTTGGTGGGCTCCCCGGCCGGCACCATCACCCAGGCCGCCCGGGGCGGTGAGAGCTTTTCCGCGAACTCCTTGAGAGTCGCCGCCGTCTGAGCGCCCTTGGCCCCCACGGCGTCGCGAGCTTCGGCGTGGAGGTCGAAGGCGACTACCTCGTGCCCGCCCTTGAGCAGGCGCTCGGACATGTTGGCGCCCATCTTCCCCAGACCGATCATGCCGATCTTCATGTGTACTCCTTCGACCTCACGTAGACGTTCGACCTCAGGTGAACGTGGCGGCTTTGTCACCCAACTTCTGCAACAGCTCATCGAAGGACTTGGCGAATGAGTGCACGCCCTCGTCCTCCAGCGTCTGCTCGACGTCGGCGATGTCGATGCCGGCGTCGGCCAACCGGGCCAGCATGTCCGATGCGCCCTCTGGATCGGCGTCGACCGTTCGGGCCAGGACCCCGTGGTCGAGGAACGCCTTGATGGTGCCGTCGGGCATCGTGTTGACCGTGGACGGGCCAATGAGGGAGTCGACGTAGAGCAGGTCGGGGTAGGCCGGGTTCTTGGTCGAGGTTGAGGCCCACAGCGGGCGCTGGACCCGGGCGCCCTTGGCGTCGAGGGCCTCCCAGCGCGGGCCGGAGAACGCGGCCCTGAAGTGCTGGTAGGCCACCTGGGCCTGGGCTACCGCGGCCTTGCCGCGCAGGGCCAGTATCTCGGCATCGCCGTCCTCGCCGCCGGCCAGCTGCTCCACCCGGCGGTCCACCTCGGTGTCGACCCGGCTGACGAAGAAAGAGGCCACGCTGGCCACGTGCGGCAGCTCGGCCTCCCGACCCGCGGCGACCAGCGCTTCGAGGCCACTGATGTACGCCTCCATGACGGCGTCGTAGCGGTCGATCCCGAAGATCAGCGTGACATTGATGCTCTTGCCCTCGCTGATTATGGTGTTGATGGCCGGGACACCCTCCTTGGTGGCTGGGATCTTGACCAGGAGATTGGGCTGGCCAATCCGCTCGTGCAGCGTGCGGGCGTCGCGAACCGTGTCATCGGTGCTGTGCGCCACGGCCGGGGAGACCTCCAGCGAGACGAAGCCGTCCTCACCGTCGCTCGAGTCGTAGGTCGGCCGCAGCAGTTCCAGCGCGTCCTTGATGTCGGTGATCGCCATCTCCCAGTAGGCGCTCTCGACCGTGTGGTCCTTCATCAGGGCCCGGAATTGGTCGTCGTAGGTGTCCTGGCCGCTGATGGCGTTGGCGAAGATGGTCGGGTTCGAGGTGAGGCCCCGCACCCCGTCAGCGATGAGTTGGGCCAGCTGGCCATCCTTCAGCCAGTCGCGGCGGAGGTTGTCCAGCCAGGGGCTCTGGCCCCCGATGTCATAGAGATCGTGGAGACGGGTCATCGCTGCTTCTCCCTTGTTCGGACTGGGTCGGACTGGGTCAGTCTGGTTCGGTTCGTTCGGGCTCAACGGGGCGGGGCGGCTAAAAGTGCCTTTGCCCGTTCCACCACGTTGGCAACCGTGAACCCAAACTTCTCCATGGCCACGGCCCCGGGCGCCGATGCTCCGAAGTGGTCGATCCCCACCGAGTCGTCGGCGTAGCGGCTCCAGCCGAAAGTCGAACCCGCCTCGACGCTGAGGGCGGGAACGCCAGGGGGCAGAACCTGGGCCCGGTAGCCCTCGCTTTGCTGCTCGAACCATTCCCAGCAGGGCAGCGAGACCACGCTGGCAGCGGTGCCAGAGGAGGACAACTCCTTGGCCGCACCGAGGCAGAGCTGGACCTCACTGCCGGTGCCGATCAGCACGACGTCGGGCGTTCCCCCGGGCGCGTCCGCCAGCACGTAGCCGCCCTTCTCGACCCCGGCCCCGGCCCGCTCGGCCGTCTCGGCCAGCACCGGGATGTCCTGACGGGTGAGCGCCAGCCCCACCGGCCCGTCGGCCACTTCCACGGCCAGGCGCCAGGCCACGGCGGTCTCGTTGGCGTCGGCCGGCCGCACCAGGGTCAAGCCCGGCATGGCCCGCAGCGAGGCCAGGTGCTCGATCGGCTGGTGGGTCGGCCCGTCCTCACCGAGGCCGATGGAGTCGTGGGTCCACGAGTAGATGACGTGGGCGCCGGAGAGCGCGGCCAGGCGAACGGACGGGCGCATGTAGTCGCTGAAGACGAAGAAGGTCCCGCCCACCGGCAACACCCCGCCGTGCAGGGCCATGCCGGTCATGACGGCGCCCATGGCGTGTTCCCTGATCCCGAAGTGCAGCTGACGGCCGCCGGGCGTGGCTGCCGCCTGTATCTCGGCGCCCTTGACGGCCACGCCGTTGTTGCCGGTCAGATCGGCCGAGCCGGCCAGCAGGCCGGGGAGCCCGTCGACCGTGGCGTTGATGCACTGGTTGATGGCGTGCCGAGTGGCCAGCTTGCTCCCCGCTTCGAAGGTGGGCAGCGGGTTGGACCACCCGGGCAGGCCGCGGCCGGCTTGCGCGGCGTCCCAGGCGGCTCGGTCGCCGCTCCAGGCCTCGAACCGCGCCTCCCACTCGGCCCGGTAGGCGGCACCACGGGCCAATTGCTGGCTGTAGAAGGCCCGCACGTCGTCGGGCACCCAGAACGTCTCGTCGACGGGCAGGCCCAGGAGGCCTTTGGTGACCCTGATCTCCTCGGCCCCGAAGGGCGAGCCGTGTGCCGCCGCGGTGTCGGTGAGTTTGGGCGAGGGCCAGCCGATGTGACTCCGCAGCACCAACAGGGTGGGCGGCGCGCCCGGTCCATCCGCAGGATTCTCCATGGCCTCCCGGATGGCGGCTTCGAGGGCGTCGACGTCGTTGGCCATTTCGCCCAGGTTCCGCACGTTCCAGCCGTAGGCGGCGAAGCGCTCGGGCACATTGTCGCTGTAGGCCAGCTCGGTGGGCCCGTCGATGGTGATGTGGTTGTCGTCGTAGAACATCAGGAGGCGGCCGAGGCCCAGGTGACCGGCCAGGGAGGCGGCCTCGTGCGAGATGCCCTCCATGAAGCAACCGTCACCGGCGATGGCGAAAGTGCGGTGGTCGCACACCTCGGGGCCGAAGTGGGCCCGCACGAAGCGCTCGGCGATGGCCATGCCGACCGCATTGCCCACGCCCTGGCCGAGGGGGCCCGTGGTGACCTCGACTCCCGGCGTGTGGCTGTGCTCGGGGTGGCCGGGGGTGCGGCTGTCCCACTGGCGGAACTGGCGGATGTCGTCGAGGGAGAGGTCGTAGCCGGTCAGGTGGAGCATCGAGTACAAGAGGATGGAGGCGTGGCCGTTGGAGAGCACGAAACGGTCACGGTCGGGCCATTGGGGCGCCGTCGGGTCGTATCGCATGATGCGGGTCCATAGGACGTGGGCCAGTGGGGCCAGGGCCATGGCGGTGCCGGAGTGGCCTGAATTGGCCGCCTCGGGCGCGTCCATGGCCAGGCCGCGGATCACGTTGATGCCGAGCTCGACGAGGGTCGGATCCTGCACGTGGGCGGATGGGGGAGGGTCCGCCGGGACGGAGACACGGGCCATTGGCCCAACCCTATCTAGTACGCGCCTAGCGTCAGGCGGCGATGAGTACGGAAGGGCCAGGGCCACGGCCGCCTCGACGCATGCAGGTGCCGCCGAATAGCGACCTGACCCTCGGCATGGTGTGCGTCGACAAGTCGGTCCCGGGGCGTTGCACGTGGCGCATGACGGCCGACGAGCGCTTCGCCAACCCGGCCGGGATCATGCAAGGCGGGTTCCTCGGGGCCTTCGCCGACTCGGCCATGGGCGCGGCGGCCGTCACCTTCGTCGAGGGGCGCAAGGTGTTCGCGGCCAACGCCGAGATGAAGATCAGCTTCCTGGCCCCGGTCCCACCCGGTGCGGCGCTGTGGTGCACGGCCGAAGTGGTGTCGGGCGGGCGGCGGGTGGCCTTCGTCGAGGCCGGCATCGTGGCCCGTGAGGCTGGGGGTGATGGCGACGGCGACGGGCGCCTGGTGGCTCGGGCCAGTTCGACCTACGTGTTCCGGGAGCGTGAGTAGGCGGGGCTGGGACGCGTGGGGCGGCCCGTCGTCGGGGCTGCCCATACCGCGGGTGTTTGCACCGTTGCAGTCCCTCGACCAGGATGGCGGGCCTCATGGCACCATTGCGCTCGAGCAAAGACGGCAGTAGCGGCGGCCTCCGCGGCGCCGGCGATGACGCCTTCCACCTCACCGTCGACTACGTCAAACAGGAGACGATCGAACCGCTCAAGGGCTTGGCTCGCTTCCTCGCCTGGGGCCTGGCCGGGTCGGTGGCCATCGCCGTCGGTGTCCTGTTGCTGCTGGTGGGGGTGCTCCGCCTGCTGCAGGGCGAGACCGGCCGGGCGCTCACGGGAGACTGGTCGTGGGTGCCGTACTTCGCAGTCAGCGCACTCGGACTGGCCGTGGTCGGGCTGGCCGCCTGGCGCATCATGGCCGGCCCGGCTCAGCGCAAGCTGCCCAAGGTTCGATCGGGCGACGACGCCCCGCTGCCGGAGTTTCTGCCGCCAGCGACACAGACACAGGACGCACAGGAAGGAAGTAGCTGATGGCGAGGCCAGGGACAAGGACGAACGGACGGCGCATCACCCGGGACGACCTACAGGCGGCCTACGCCCAGGTCATGGGGGAGGGTGAGGCCACGGCGCGCGCGGCGGCGCCACGCGGGCTGGCCGTGGCCGGTGCCGTCGCGGTCGTGGTGATCACCGTTGCCTTCCTGGCCGGTCGTCGGCGCGGGCGCAGCCGCTCCGCGGTGGTCGAGATCCGGCGTCTTTAGCTCAGGCGATGGACCGACTCCTACAGCGCATCCTGCGGGCCGCCTTCCGGCGCGGCATCGCGGGCAACTGGTCATGGCTCGTCATCGCGCTGTGCATCTTCGTGCTGCGGCGCACCTTGAACGACAACGGCGACGTCGTCTCCTCGCTCAAGCTCTCCCCGGGTGAGCAGGTCCTGATATCGGTCCGCGACCGCGACGCGCCGTCCGTCAGCGCCGAGATCGTGCCCGTCGAGCTCATCGTCGACGAATCCTGAACCCGGTGCCGCACGCCCTGGAGGCGGGGGAGCGTGTCCTGCTCATCGACCCCAAAGAGCGTCGCTACCTCCTGACCCTGGTCGCCGGAGCCACCTTCCACACCCACGCCGGGATCATTGCGCACGACGACATCATCGGCGGGCCCGAGGGCCGGACGATCGCCGGCTCGACCGGTCGCCAGTTCCTGTTGCTCCGGCCCACCCTGAGCGACATCGTGCTCAAGATGCCCAGAGGGGCCCAAGTGATCTACCCCAAGGACCTCGGGGCCATCCTCATCGCGGCCGACATCGGGCCCGGGCAGCGCGTGCTGGAGGCCGGGGTCGGCTCGGGCGCCCTCTCCATGACGGTCTTGCGGGCCGGCGCCGACGTGGTCGGCTACGAACTACGCGAGGACTTCGCGGAGCGGGCCACGTCCAATGTGGCGGCCACGCTCGGCTCCGATGTCCCGTACCGGGTCGAACTGCGCGACGTGACCGAGGGGATCGACGAGCGCGAGCTCGACCGGATCCTGCTGGACATGCCCGAGCCGCACAAGGTCATCCCCGGCGCGGCCGGCGCGCTCCGTCCGGGCGGCATCCTGCTGGCCTACCTGCCGACCATCAACCAGACCGCACTCCTCCGCCAGGCGCTCGACGCCGAGGGTTCGGGCTTCGGCCTGTCCGAGACGCAAGAGATCATGCGCCGTACCTGGCACGTCGAGGCCCGCTCGGTGCGGCCGGACCATCGCATGGTCGGGCACACGGGATTTCTCACCACGGCCCGGCGCATCAGTCAGTAGGCGGGTCCCCGGGTGGCTACGCGGCGGACGGGCCAACCCGGCTCGCGCTAGTCGCGCTCGATGAAAATGCACTCCCCTGGACATTCCTCGGAGGCCTCGACCACGGCCTCTTCGAGATCGGAGGGCACGGCGGCCATGCCGGCCGAGCCGCCCGGGTCGTTCTTGACCGAGTCGGATTCCTTCACATACGCCAGGCCGTCGTCGAGAAGGGTGAACACGGCCGGCGCGATCTCCTCGCACAGGCCATCGCCCGTGCAGAGATCCTGGTCGATCCAGACCTTCATGTCGTCGTCTCTCTCCTCGATCGTGTCCGCCCGCCGCGTCATGGGGACCGTAATGAGGCCCCTGGAGCGCCGTCAACGTGACGCCTGACCCCTCCATGGTAGTCGGGAGCCCCCGTACCCCAGAGCCACCTCGGTTGGCACCTCCGTTGGAACGCGTCTCCGGGGCAGACCAGGGGCAGATGAGGGCCGATTGGCCCTACCTCAGGGCTAGGGTGACACGCAGTGAGCACGACCGAGGATCCGCTGGACGGCGACGCACAGGCCGAGGCCCTCCGGGCCGAGCTGGCCGACGCCGAGGACGAGATCCACGCGCTCCGGCGCCGGCTCCAGGAGAGCCCCGGCCGGGTCCAGGCCCTCGAGGAGCGCCTGCTCGAGTCCAAGGGCCAATTGGCCCACGCGACGTCGCAGAACGAGAAGCTGACCTTCACCCTCCAGCAGGCCAAGGAGCAGCTGGCCGCGCTGAGAGAAGAGGTCGAGAAGCTGACCCAGCCGCCGGCGGCGTACGGGACATTCCTCGGGGTCAACGAGGACGGCACGGTCGACGTCTTCGCCAGCGGCCGCAAGATGCGCGTCTCGCTCCATCCCGACATCGACCCCGGCGTGGTCCGCAAGGGCAATGAAGTTGTGCTGAACGAGTCACTCAACGTGGTCCTCGTCCGGGACGGGGAGCTGAGCGGCGAGGTCGTCACCCTGAAGGAGCAACTGGAGGACCGCAAGCGGTGCGTGGTGTTCGCCCGGGCCGACGAGGAGCGGGTGGCCGAGCTGTCCGAGGAGATGCTCGACGTCAAGCTCCGCTCGGGCGATTCCCTGCTGATGGACCTGCGCACCGGGCTGCTGATCGAGAAGCTGCCCAAGCTCGAGAGCGAGTCCCTCGTCCTCGAAGAGGTGCCCGATATCACCTACGCCGACGTGGGCGGGCTGGACACCCAGATCGAGGCCATCACCGACGCCGTCGAGCTGCCGTACCTCCACCGCGACCTCTTCGCCGAGTACTCGCTGCCCGCGCCCAAGGGCATCCTGCTCTATGGCCCGCCCGGGTGCGGCAAGACGCTCATCGCCAAGGCCGTGGCCAACTCCCTGGCCAAGAAGGTGGCCGAGACGACGGGCAACGCCAACGTGCGCAGCTACTTCCTCAACATCAAGGGCCCCGAGTTGCTCAACAAGTACGTCGGGGAGACCGAGCGTCAGATCCGGCAGGTCTTCCAGCGGGCGCGGGAGAAGGCCGACGAGGGCATGCCGGTCATCGTGTTCTTCGACGAGATGGAGTCGCTCTTCCGCACCCGGGGCACCGGCATCAGCTCCGACATGGAGTCGACGATCGTGCCGCAGCTGCTGGCCGAGATCGACGGGGTCGAGTCGCTGCGCGACGTCATCGTCATCGGGGCGTCGAACCGGGAGGACCTCATCGACCCGGCCATCCTGCGCCCGGGCCGGCTCGATGTGAAGATCAAGATCGAGCGGCCCAATTCGGAGGCTGCCGCCCAGATCTTCAGTCGCTACCTCACGGCGGCGTTGCCCCTCGACCACGACGAGGTGGAGCGCCTCGGTGGGGGGGACGCCGACAAGGCGGTGCAGGCCATCATTGAGCAGACGGTGACCGAGATGTACCGCGAGGACGACGAGAACCGCTTCCTCGAAGTGACCTACCAGAACGGCGACAAGGAGATCCTCTACTACCGGGACTTCGCCTCGGGCGCCATGATCGAGAACATCGTGCGGCGGGCCAAGAAATTGGCCATCAAGCGGGTCATCGCCGGCGACTCGGGTGGGATCCGGACCTCGGACCTCACCGAGTCCATCCGCCAGGAGTACAAGGAGAACGAGGACCTCCCCAACACCACCAATCCCGACGACTGGGCCCGTATCTCGGGCAAGAAGGGCGAGCGCATCGTCTATGTCCGCACCCTGCTCACCGAGGACCGCGAGGTGCACGGTGGCCGGTCGATTGAGCGCGTGGGTACCGGGCAGTACCTCTAGGGGCCGGTAGGGTCGGGTCGTGGCCACCACCAAGGTGTGCGGGATAGAGACCGAGTACGGGATCCAGACACCGGGTCCCGAGCAGAACCCGATCGCCGCCTCATCGGTCTTGGTCAACGCCTACGCGGCCAGCGTCGAGCAGAAGATCGGCTGGGACTTCGAGGACGAGACGCCGGGCAACGACGCCCGCGGCTTCGCCCGCGAGGGCGCGTTGGCCCCGATGGTCGAGACGCACCTGGCCAACACGGTGCTCACCAACGGGGCCCGCTTCTACGTCGACCACGCCCACCCCGAGTACTCCACGCCCGAGTGCCTGACGCCGCTGGAGTGCCTCGTGCACGACCTGGCCGGCGAGGAGGTGCTGCGGCGGGCCATGGCGGCGGCGGCCCTGCGCATCCCGGACCAGCCGGCGCCCGTCGTCTACAAGAACAACTCCGACGGCAAGGGCAACTCGTACGGCTGCCACGAGAACTACATGATGGACCGCGCCGTGCCCTTCGCCCGGGTGATCGACGGCGTGGTGCCGCACTTCGTCTCGCGCACCATCTTCACCGGCGCCGGCAAGGTGGGCGTCGAGACCCCGGCCCTCGACTCGTCCACCGTGCACTACCAGATCAGCCAGCGGGCCGAGTTCTTCGAGGAGATCGTCGGGCTGGAGACCACCCTCAAGCGGCCCATCGTCAACACCAGGGACGAGCCGCACGCCGACCCCAAGCGCTTCCGGCGGCTCCACGTCATTGTGGGCGACGCCAACCTCAGCGAGATCGCCACGCTGCTGAAGGTCGGGACGACGGCCATTGTCCTGGCCATGGTGGAGGACGACGCCCTCCCGGCCCGTGACCTCTCGCTGGCCGACCCGGTGCGGGCCTTGCACATGGTCTCGGCCGACATTTCCTTGGCCCGTCCTTTGGCGTTGAGCGACGGGTCGTCGGCCACGGCGATCGAACTGCAGTGGGAGCTCTTCGGCGCCGCCCGCAAGTACGCCGAGGAGCACGGCCTCTCGGCCCTCGGCGACGAGGGCGGCCACGGCAGCGTGGGCGAAATGGTCATGGGCCATTGGGAAACCGTCCTCGAGGGCCTCGAAGCGGACCCCACCACGCTGGCCGACACCCTGGACTGGGTGGCCAAGCACCAGCTGCTCCTGGCCTACCAGGACCGCCACTCGTGCGGGTGGGACGACCCCCGCCTGGCCGCCCTGGCCCTCCAGTACCACGACCTGCGCCCGGGCCGGTCGATCTACCAGCGCCTCGACCTGCGCCGGGTGGTCGACCCGGTCGAGGCCGCCACGGCCGTCACCGAACCGCCACCGGGCACACGGGCCTGGTTCCGCGGCAAGTGCCTGGCCAGATGGCCCGATGCGGTGGTCACGGCCAACTGGGATTCCCTCGTCTTCGACGTGGGGTCGGACCCCCTCCGACGCGTCCCTATGATGGATCCCCTAAAGGGAACAGCCGAGCACACGAGCGCGCTTCTGGCCCAGAGCACGGGTCCGGCGGACCTGCTCGATCGGCTCAACTCCTAACGGACGAGGCGAAGAGGACGGACGGACCGACCATGGCAGAACAGGAACAGAAGAAGAAAGCGCCGGCTCGGGAGAGCACGACGACACAGACCGAGGCCGAGGCGGCCGAGGCGGCCCCGGCCACCTCCGAGCGCGGCGAGAAGATCAAGGCCGAACTCGACGACCTGCTCGACGAGATCGACGAGGTGCTCGAGGACAACGCCGAGGAGTTCGTGCGCAACTACGTGCAAAAGGGCGGGCAGTAGTCACCAGTGGCCCTCCCTCTCTTTCCCCCGGAGAGCGATCCGGGCCCCGACTTCGTCGGGCTCCTACGCCAGTCGGGTTCCATGGCCAACGTTGACGCCGGCACGGCGCGCCCGCCGGTGACGGACACCCACGCCACCACGGTGGTGGCCATGCGCTACGCCGACGGCGTCGTCATGGCCGGCGACCGCCGCGCCACCGCGGGCAACGTCATCGCCCACCGGGCCATGGAGAAGGTCTTCCCGGCCGACCGCTTCTCGGCCGTCGCCATCGCCGGTTCGGCGGGCATGGCGGTGGAAATGGTCCGGCTGTTCCAGGTCCAGCTCGAGCACTACGAGAAGGTCGAGGGCTCCGTGCTCTCCCTCGAGGGCAAGGCCAACCAATTGGCCCAGATGGTGCGCCAGCACCTGCCGCTGGCCATGCAGGGCTTCGTCGTCGTCCCCCTCTTCGCCGGCTACGACACCACCCGCAGCGTCGGGCGCATCTTCAGCTACGACGCCACCGGCGGCCACTACGAGGACACCGACTTCCAGGCCACCGGCTCGGGGGGCCGCGACGCCCGCTCGACGGTCAAGAGCGCCTGGCGGGAGGGCCTGAGCCGCGACGAGGCGGTCGACCTGGCCATCCAGTCGCTCTACGAGGCCGCCGACGAGGACTCGGCCACCGGCGGGCCCGACCTGGTCCGGGGCATCTACCCCCTCATCGCCGTGGTCGACGCCACGGGGTACCGCGAGGTGACCGAGGCCGAGGTGGCCGAACGGTTCGGCGCGCTGATCGACCGGAAGCGGGCCGAGCAGGCGGGCCAGGCCGCGCCGAGGACGGACGAGACGCCATGAGCATGCCGTACTACGTGGCCCCCGAGCAGGTCATGAAGGACCGGGCCGAGTACGCGCAGAAGGGCATTGCCCGGGGCCGCAGTCTGGTGGCCACCACCTACGACGTGGGCATAGTGATCGTGGCCGAGAACCCCTCCCGGTCGCTGCACAAGATCAGCGAGATCTACGACCGCATCGCCTTCGGCGGCGTCGGCAAGTACAACGAGTACGACCAGCTGCGCGTGGCCGGCGTGCGCCACGCCGACACCAAGGGCTTCGCCTACAGCCGGGAGGACGTCGACGCCCGTGGGTTGGCCAATCTGTACGCGCAGTATCTCGGCAATGTGTTCACCCACGAGATGAAGCCCCTCGAGGTGGAGATCCTCGTGGCCGAGCTCGGTGACGCCAGCCGGCCCGACCAGCTGTACCACGTGGCCTACGAGGGCACCATCACCGACGAGGAGCGGTTCGCCGTCCTCGGGGGCGACGCCGAGACCATCACCGAGCGGGTGGGCGCCGCCTGGCAGGAGGGCTGGGACCTGCCCACCGCCCTCAAGGCCGCCACGGCCGCCCTGGCCGGACCCGAGCGCACCCTGGCCGCCGGCGACCTGGAAGTGGCCACGCTCTCGCGGGGCAACGGCCGCCGGGCCTTCGCCCGCATCGCCGATGAGGAGCTGGCGCTGCTTCTGGCATAGTCGGCTGTAGGTTGGCCAGGTGGAACGGCGCATCTTCGGGATAGAGAACGAGTACGGGGTGACCTTCACCCTGCGCGGCCAGCGCCGGCTCAGCCCCGACGAGGTGGCCCGTTACCTGTTCCGGCGCGTGGTGTCGTGGGGGCGCTCCTCCAACGTGTTCCTGGAGAACGGGGCCCGCCTGTACCTCGATGTGGGCAGCCACCCCGAGTACGCCACCCCCGAGTGCGACAAGATCAGCGACGTCGTGGTGCACGACAAGGCCGGCGAGTGGATCCTGGCCCAGCTGGTCACCGGCGCGCAGGCCCGCCTGCGCGAGGAGGGCATCCGCGGCGAGGTCTACCTGTTCAAGAACAACACCGACTCGGTGGGCAACTCCTACGGCTGCCACGAGAACTACCTCACCGAGCGCAACGACGAGTTCAACCGCTACACCGAAGTGCTCATCCCCTTTCTGGTGTCGCGGCAGATCTACTCGGGCGCGGGCAAGGTGCTCCAGACGGCCCGGGGAGCGGTGTTCTGCCTCAGCCAGCGGGCCGAGCACATCTGGGAGGGCGTCTCGTCGGCCACCACCCGCAGCCGGCCCATCATCAACACCCGCGACGAGCCGCACGCCGACGCCGAGCGCTTCCGGCGGCTCCACGTCATCGTGGGGGACTCCAACATGAGCGAGTACGCCACCTTCCTCAAGATCGGGACCACCTCCATCCTGCTGGCCATGCTGGAGGACTCCTCGACCGTGTTGCGCGACCTGACGCTCGAGAACCCGATCCGGGCCATCCGGGAGATCAGCCACGACATCACCTGCCAGCGCCGGGTCCGCCTGGCCAACGGGCGCGAGATGCGGGCGTTGGACATCCAGAGCGAGTACCTCGAGCGGGCGCTCAAGTTCCGCGACCGCAAGGGCCTCTCCGCCGAGGAGGACATCGCGCTCGGCATGTGGGAGCACTGCCTCAAGGGCCTCGAGGCCGACCCGCTGTCGCTGTGGCGCGAGTGCGACTGGGTGGCCAAGTACCGCCTGGTCGACCAGATGCGGGCCCGCCACGACGTGCCCCTGTCGCACCCCAAGGTGGCCATGGTCGACCTCATGTACCACGACGTCGACCGGACGCGCGGGCTGTACTACAAGCTGCAGAACCGGGACCAGATCGACCGCACCTGCACCGACGAGGCCATCTCCGAGGCCATGACCCAGCCCCCCGAGACGACCCGGGCCCGGCTGCGGGGGGCGTTCGTCCGGCGGGCCAAAGAGCGGCGCCGTGATTTCACGGTGGACTGGGTCCACCTCAAGCTCAACGACCAGGCGCAACGGACGGTCCTGCTCAAGGACCCCTTCAAGTCGCACGACGAGCGGGTCGAGCGGCTCATCCAGTCTCTGTAGCGGCCCCGTAGAGTGAGGGGACATGCTTAACCTCGATCCAGCGAAACTCCTGATCATCGCCGTCGTGGTGGTCATCCTGCTCGGGCCGGACAAGCTGCCCCAGGTGGCCCGCCAGGTCGGCGGGGCGTGGCGCTCGTTCAACGAGTTCCGGCACCGGATGGAGGCCGACGTGCGCAGTTCCATCCCCGATCTGCCCTCCTCGACCGAGATCGCCCGCCTGGCCCGTTCTCCCTCGGCCCTGCTCAATCACCTCTCGAACATGTCGCCCAACGGCAACGCGAACGGCAACGCGAGCAGCGGCACGGTGGGGGGCCGGGAAGATGGCGCCGGTGACACCGGCGTCGGGGTCGGGGTCGACTCCGACCCGGCTTCCGACCCCGCGGTTGGCTCGGGGGCAGACGGCCACACCGATGGCGCCGGCGCCGGACCCGACGAGCCCGACCGCCCGGCCCAGGTCTACGCGGCCGGCGACCCCAACCTGAATTGACGGCCCCGCCCTCCTCGTGACCACCCTCTTCCCAACCAGGCGTAAGGGCAAGCCGCACCCTGACAACATGACCCTCAGCGAGCACCTGGGGGAGCTCCGCCATCGGCTCATCGTCTGCGTCATCGCTTTCGTCATCGCCGCGCTGATCGCCGTGATCGCCTACGAGCCGATCCTGCACTTCCTGATCAAGCCGCTGTGCAACGTCGACGCCAACGCGGTGCACAACAAGACCGGCAACGGGGCCCTGCTCTTCGGGCCCAACGGCACCTGCAACCTCTTCGTCACCTCGCCCCTCGACGGCCTCACCCTCCGGGTCAAGATCGCCGCCTTCGGTGGCCTGGTGCTGGCCGCCCCGGTGATCCTGTTCCAGGTGTGGCGCTTCGTCACCCCCGGGCTGCAGGCCCGCGAGAAGAAGTACGCCATCCCCTTCGTCAGCGCCGCCTTCGTCCTCTTCCTCGCCGGTGCCGCCACGGCCTACTTCACGCTGCCCCACGCGTTGGGCTTCCTCAAGTCCGTCGGAGGGCCCAACCTCCAGGCCATCTACGACCCCATTCCCTACCTGGGCCTCATCCTGCTGATGATGTTCCTCTTCGGCCTCACCTTCCAGTTCCCGGTGGTGCTGGTCTCCCTGGAACTGGCCCGGGTCGTCACGCCGGCCCGCCTGCTGCGCTCCTGGCGCTGGGCCGTGATCATCATCACCGTGGTGGCGGCCGTGTTCACGCCGAGCTCGGACCCCTTCTCCATGCTGGCCCTCGCCCTACCCCTCGTCCTCTTCTATTTCGTCTCCATCGGCATCGGGAAGCTGTTCGGCCGTTGACCGTCTTCCCATGGCCCGTCCAGGCGACGGACGGGGGAGCGGAGTTCGAGGCCCGGCTGCCCTTCCCACCCGACGACTTTCAGCTCGATGCCTTCCGGTCCATCGACGCCGACCGCTCCGTCCTCGTCTCGGCGCCGACGGGATCGGGCAAGACGCTGGTGGCCGCCTATGCCGTGCATCGCGCCCTGGCGGCGGGAGGCAAGGCGTTCTACACCACGCCCTTGAAGGCGCTCTCCAACCAGAAGTACGGCGAGTTGGTGGCCACCTACGGCAAGGCGCATGTCGGCCTCCTGACCGGGGACACCGCCGTCAAGCCCGATGCCCCGGTGGTCGTGATGACGACCGAAGTGCTGCGCAACATGCTGCTGGCCGGTTCGGACCTGGTGGCCGGGCTGCACACCGTCGTGCTCGATGAGGTGCACTTCATTCAGGACCCCTACCGCGGCGGCGTCTGGGAAGAAGTGCTGGTGCTGGCCCCACCCGAGATCCGCTTCGTCTGCCTCTCGGCCACCGTCAACAATGCCGCCGAGCTCGGCGCCTGGTTGCGCTCGGTCCGCGGCGCCACCGACGTCATCGTCGAGCGGCAACGGCCCATCATCCTGCGCCACCACTTCGCGGCCCACCGGCGGGAGGACGAGGAGACGCTGCTCCTGCCGCTGCTGGTCAACGGCAAGCCGGGCACCGAGGGCCAGCGGGTGGACCAGTCGGTGCGCCGGGCCATGCAGGGCCGGCCGGCGACCTGGCAGCCCCGGGGCAGGGGACCGCGCCTGCCCTACCGCTCCCCGCTGCGCACGGAGCTCATCACCGTCCTGAACGGCGAGGAGATGCTGCCGGCCATCGTCTTCATCTTCAGCCGCGCCGCCTGTGACGACGCCGTTCGCCAGGTGGTCCGCGACGGCGTCCGACTCACCGACCGCGACGAACGGGCGGCCATCCGCCTGATCGCCGAACGGCGGGTCGAGTCGCTGAGCGACGAGGACCTCGGTGTGCTGGGGTATGACGAGTGGCTGGAAGGCCTGGCGGCTGGAGTGGCGGCCCACCACGCCGGCCTCGTCCCCGTCTTCCGCGAGACGGTGGAGGAGTGCTTCGCGGCCGGGCTGCTCAAGGTGGTGTTTGCCACCGAGACCCTCTCGCTCGGGATCAACATGCCGGCGCGCTCGGTGGTGATCGAGCGCTTCACCAAATACGGCGGCGCCGGGAGGGCGACGCTCACCTCGGGCGAGTACCTCCAGCTGACGGGGCGGGCCGGTCGCCGGGGCCTCGACGAGGAGGGCCACGCCATCGTCGAGTGGTCGGCCGAGACCGCCTTCGGCGAAGCCGCCCGGGTGGCCTCGGCGCCGCCCCCCGACCTGCGCTCGGCGTTCCGGCCCACCTACAACCTGGCCGTCAACCTGGTGTCGCGATTCGACGAAGCGACGGCGCACACGGTCCTGCACCGGTCCTTCGCCCAATGGCAGGCCAAACGGCCCGACCTGCTGGCGCTCCAGCTGGCCAACCGGGTGGCGGTGCTCGAGGAGTTCGGGTACACCAAGGAATGGGCCCTCACCCCGGCGGGGGAGCGACTGGCCCGGATCTACCACGAGTCCGACCTCCTGGTGGCCGAGGCGCTCGCCGCCGACCTCCTCGTCGGCGCGGAACCGGCGGTGCTGGCCGGGGTGGTCTCCGCCGTGGTCTTCGAACCGCGTCGGGCCCGCCGTCTGGCCGGCCCCAGCGGCCAGCGCGGCGGGCACGCGGCCCGTCGGGGACCGAAGCGACCCCCGCTGCAGGACCGGTTGGGGGAGAAGCGGGCGGCCGAACTCAAATGGCGCTGCGCCGCCCTGGCCGACGCCGCCGAGGCGATACGGGCCATAGAAGAGGTGCACCTGGTGCCACGGACGAGGCAGCCGTCGGACGGCCTGGCCACCGCGGTCGCCTCCTGGGCCCGGGGCGCCAGCTTCGCCACCGCCCTGGGCGTGGCGGCCCGTGACGTGGGCGACCTGGCCCCCGGCGATTTCGTGCGCACGGTGAAGTCGGTGGCCGATCTGGTCCAGCAGGTGGCCCACGTGGCCCCCGACGCCGAGACCGCCGGCGCGGCCCGGGAGGCGGTCCGGCTGCTCCTCCGGGGCGTCGTGGCCGTCGGTTTGCCCACGCCCTGAGCCATCCGCCACCGGCCCATGGAGCCAGTCCTATGGTGGGACGCCCATGTTCCCCTACGTCGAAGAGCAGTTCACCGAGGCCGAGGAGGCCGTCCTCCGCCGCTACGTGACCAACCTCCACCTGCCGGTGTTCGCCCTGGTCAACCTGCCCGAAGTGGTCAAAGGCGCCCTCTTCGCCCGCTACTCGCGCTCGCCCAAGAGCCTGCGGCGGCTCTTCCTCGACGAGTTCGTGGGCGACCTCGATATCACCGGCGACGCCGGCGTCGACGCCACGGTCGGCCTCGAGCGGGCCGAGCAGCTCTACGAGAAGGTCTTCGTCGAGTACGGCGACGACTCGGTGGCCCAACTCGGCGGCGTGCACCTGGCCTGCGAGCAGTCCTCCAACGTGCTGTCAAAGGTGCTCGAGTGGGGACGGCTGATGGCGTATCTCGAACAGTCGACCCGCTACATCGCCTACAACAACCGGCTCGACAGCGGCCATTACCGCTACTTCCGCCCGGCCGAGATCCTCGACTCGCCCTACGGCGCCCGCTACGTCGGCGACATGGACCGGGTGTTCGACACCTACGGCGAGCTGCTGCCGGCCATGCACGCCTGGGTGGCCAGCCGGTTCCCCCAGCAGGCGGGGGACAGCGACTTCGTCTACCGCCAGGCCACCCGGGCCAAGGCGCTCGATGCGCTGCGCGGCCTGCTGCCGGCCGCGTCGCTCTCCAACATCGGGCTCTACGGGACCGGCCAGTCCTACGAGCAGTTGCTGCTGCGCATGCGGGCCCATCCGCTGCCCGAGGCGCGCGGGTACGCCGAGATGATGCTCGAAGAATTGCGCAAGGTGATCCCGTCGTTCCTCCAGCGGGTCGACGTGGCCGAGCGGGGCGGGGAGTGGACGGCGTATCTGGCCGCCACCCGTGACGACACGGCGCGGGTAGTGGCCCGCCTGTGGCCCGAAGCGGCAGGGCCCGCGCCCGCGACGGACGGCGCACCGCCGGCGGAGGTCACCCTGCTCGACTTCGATCCCGACGGCGAGGAGAAGGTCCTGGCTGCCGCCTGTTTCAGCCACCTGGGCTGCTCCGAGCACGAGGCCCAGGCCCGGGTGCGCCGCCTCAACCACGACGAGAAGGTGGCGCTGCTGGCCGCCTACGTGGGCGAGCGGCGCAACCGGCGGCATCGCCCCGGCCGGGCCCTCGAGCGGACGGACTACCGCTTCGAGTTGGTCACCGACTACGGCGCGTTCCGCGACCTGCAGCGCCACCGGATACTCACCATCGAATGGCAGCGCCTCGGTATCTCGCTGGGCTACGACATGCCAGACCTCGTCGCCGACGCCGGCCTCGGCGAGGGCTACGCCGACGCCATCGCGCGGGCCGAGGACCTCTACCGCGTGCTCCTCCCCGAATTCCCCGAGCAGGCCTCGTACGCCGTGGCCCTGGCCCACCGCATCCGCTACGTGATGCAGTTCAACGCGCGGGAGGCCATGCACCTGATCGAGTTGCGGTCGGGCCCCCAGGGCCATCCGGCCTACCGGCAGGTCGCCCAGCAGATGCACCGGGCCATTGCCGAGCACGCCGGGCACCGCGCCCTGGCCGACGCCATGGTCTTCGTCGACCACGGGACCACCGATTTGGAGCGCCTCGAATCCGAGCGGCGGGCCGAGCGCCGGCGTGGCGAGAAATCTTCAACGCACTGACCAGGAAGAACCGCCATCGCCCCAGGTAGAGGCCGATTTATCGTCCTTGACGACCCCACCCTCGCGATGCGTAGTGTACGGCGCAGACGCAAACGCCCCTTCGGAACCGACAACCACTTCGCTTGTTGAGGCTTAGGGGGGGGATGCTGTGAGAGGCGGAGGGTGGCCCTGGAGGTCGAGTAGAGAACGTTTTGCCCGCCCGGTCACGCCGGGCCGGTGAGATGGTGCCAAAGACTCCAGGGCCAAGCCGCCTGACCAGCCAAACCAGTCGCTGGGCTGCGACGATGACCACGCCCGCAGTGCGATTGAACCCATCCCGCCAACGTCTATGCTCCGGCGGCACATGCCGACCAAGAAGAAGGATATGCCGAAGGATCTCGACGCTGAGACCCCGCCCATCGACGACGAGGAAGCCCTCGATGACGACGAGCTCGAGGGCGACATAGACGAGGACGCGCTCGAGGACATCGAGGACGACGACCCCCTCGATTCTGACGACGACGCGGCCATCGTCGATGACGAGGACGACCTCGAAGACGACGTGGCCGAGATACTGGTGCCCTCCCCGGCCGCCGTGGTCGAGAAGACGGGCGAGGCCGAGGACGAGGAGGAAGAGGAGGAGCCCGAGGACGAGGACGTCGAGGCCAGCCTCGATGTCATCCTCAAGGAGCGCCTGGTCGTCGAGGACGAGCCCGAGGACGAGGAGGCGACGGACCAGGAGGACAAGACCGAGGGCAACGAGCGGGTGCTGCCCAAGCAACCCGACGAGTTCGTCTGCCGCTCGTGCTTCTTGGTCAAGCACCCGAGTCAATTGGCCGACAAGAAGAAGATGCTCTGCCGGGACTGTGTCTGAGGGCACCGGGGAGGGCAACGATGACGCCGCCCCGGACCGCGAGCCCAACGCCATGCGCCGGACGCTCGACCTGTTCGTCTTCGCCCCCGTCGGTCTGGTGCTGACGGCGGTGGAGGACCTTCCGGGGCTCATCGCCAAGGGTCGCCAGCGCGTCGAGACCGAGGTGCGCAACGCCCGGGCCGTGGGCGAGTTCGTGGTCACCCAGGGCCAGCAGGAGGTCACCCAGCGGGTCGGCCAGCTGCTGCACGGTCACTCGAACGACGAGCCGGTCGATGGCCCGTCCGACGGGCCTTCGGCCCATGAGCCGCCCAGCCAGCCCGACCAGCCGGCCGCGGCGGCCGCACCCCCCGCGCCCACACCAGCACCCGACCCGGCCGACGGCGAGGCCGTGGAACGGGCCCTGGCCGGCTATGACACGCTCTCGGCCTCCCAGGTCGTGCGCCGGCTGGAGAGCCTCGGGTCCGACGAGCTGCGGGCCGTGTACCGGCACGAGGCGTCGCACCGGAATCGACGCACGATCCTCAACCGGACCAGCCAGCTCCTCGAAGACAGCCCGTCGGCCCCCTAGGCCCTGGGCGCCTCCGTAATCGATGGAAGCGGTCCGTCTGGCCCAGGAGGCCGATCAGCCGATCGTCGCCGCTCTCCTCGCCCAGGCGCTCCGGACGGCCCGCACCATGCGCGGCGGCCCGGCCCTGGTCGGCTCCTCGACCTCACCCGACGACCTCCTCGAGCGCTGGACGGCCGTAGATGCGGCTGGCGGGCCCTCTGGCGGCGACCCCGCCGTCATCTTTCTCGGCGAGTTCCACCAGGCCGTGGTCGGCCTGGGCGCGGCCCAGACCTTCCGCCGGCAGGAGGCAGCCGGGGCCCCGAGTGGCCGCATCGAGTGCTGCTGGGTCGAGGAGGAGGCCCGGGGGGTCGGTGTGGGGACCGCCCTGATGGAGGCGATGGTGTCGTGGTGCGCCGCTCAGGGCTGCGCGGACCTGGACGCTCTGGCCCTACCCGGTGACCGCTCCACCAAGCAGCGCCTCGAGGCGGCCGGTTTCACGGCCCGCCTGCTGACCCTCAACCGCCGGTTGGACTGATCCTCTGGGCGGTGACGAGCCGCCGGGGTGGCGGGGGAGGGATGCGGAGGCCAAGCAACTTGGCCAAGGCGGGCACCGAACCAGCGGCGTGGCGGGCCGCCTGCTGGGCCACTTCGTCCTTGGGGATGCCGGCGGGCTTGACCGTGCGCCGCACCGCGGACTGCACGACCGTATCGAGCAGGGTCATCCACTCCTCGGGCGCGAGCTCGGCTGTCATCGCCTCACCGGCCGCGGCGGCCAGGCGGACCGCCAGATCGGCCGGCACGCGTGTCCCGGGCTCGGTGGGGCGGATGGAGGCTTCCAGTGCCTGCTGGACCCGCCCGTCGTTCAGGGCGTTGGAGATCCGGGCCAGCCACTCCTCGCGCAGCGCCGTGACCCGCCGCTCGAGGGACTCCCGGAGGGCCTTGGCCAGGCCGCGCCCCTCCTCGTCGAGGATGACCGTGCGCGACGCGGCGACCACGGCACGGAGTTCCCGCAGGCGGAAGTCCTTTCCGGCGGTCTGGGCGGCCGAAGCGCGGTCCTTCCAGTCGGCCAGCTTGACCACCGGCAGCAGCTCCTCGGCCATGGCCATGAGCGCGTCGGTCGAGGCGGGCAGAGCACCCGAGGTCTTGGCGGCGGCGTTCTGGGCGTCGATGGCCTGGCGTACGGCCGGGATACCGCCCCGCAGAAGTTGCTCGGCCACCGGGATCTGCTCGGGCCGCAAAGTGGCCAGCATGGCGTTGCGATGAACCGTCGAGGTGGGCACGGCCGGACGCTCGCCGCGCGCGGGTCGGCCCTCGCCTCCGCCTCCGCCTCCGCCCTCGCCCGGACGCCGGGGGCCGGGCCGACGTGGCCCGCTGCCCGAACCCGACCCCGGGCCTGACCCGGAACCACCCGGGCCACCCGATCGGGGCCGTTCGCCCCCCGTGCGCTCAGCGCCGGGGCGATCGCTCCGCCGCCCGTCCTTGCGCGGTCCGCGCGGGCGGTCGTCCCCGTCGCGCTCGTCGTCGCGCCGACGAGGGCGCTTCCCCGACCCCGGCGCGAGGATCACCGACACGTCGGGCGCCCGCTTGGGGGTCCCGACCACCTCGATGCGGGCCGCCTTCTGCTCCGAGCGCAAGGGCTTGGCGGCGCTCAGTGACAGGACCTCGATGCCCTCCAACCCGATCTCCACCTCGGCCCGCAGGACCGACCCCGGGGACTGGCCCTCGGGGACCAACGAGCCCGCCACCACACCCTTGGGCTGGCGCGCCCCGGCGGCGCGCCAGGTCCAAGACCCGTCGCCACTCTGGCTCGTCAACTCGATATCGATGTGGCGTGACATGCGGCGGACACGCTACCGCGCTGGGCGCATGGGCACGGGCGAGGCACGTTCCCGGGCGATGTCAGGTGCCCTGGCGCGTCCCGTAACATGGCGGCGCGCCCACGACGGCCGGTGCCACCGAGGGTGCTGGTCCGGCGGACTCAGTCCGTTCAGGAGGATTTTGCATGAGTGACGACATCGAGCAGCCAGGGGTACCGTCCGCCCCGGCACCCGATCCCGGAGTTGCCGCGCCCGTAGAAGACCAGGGCCAGCCTCAGACCGCCACCACCGCCGCCACCTGGGCGACGCCGGCCTCCCCGGACCCCGCCGCTCCGATCACCTCGCCCCTGCCGCCGCCCATGCCCCCGCCGATCCAACCGCCGCTCCAACCGCCAACCGCCACCGAGCCCACCTGGCCGCTCCCGCCGGTGGACACGACGATTCCGCCGGCCGAACCCGCCACGGCCGAGACGGCCGTCCCCTTCACCTACCCCGGCTACGGCGCCCCCCTCCCCGGCCCGCCGGACGGGACGGGCCCCACCACCACCGGACCGGGCCAGGGCCAGGGCCAGGGCCAGGGCCAGAATCGCCGGTGGCTGGCCGTGGCCATAATCGCCGCCGTCATCGGCGCCGGCGTCGGGGCTGGGGTGACGGCCCTGACCGACAACAACAACGGGAGCGGGAACAACGTCACCATCCACGAGAGCAACGCCACCCCCGGGGCGGCCGTGCTCAGCGGCAACGTGACCATCCCCCAACTCGTGCGCGATGTCATCCCGGCCGTCGTCTCCATCGACGTCAAGTCGGGTCAGAGTGAGGACCAGGGGACGGGCATGATCATCACCTCCGACGGCGAGGTCGTGACCAACAACCACGTCATCGAGCTCTTCAACCAGGGCGGTGGCACCGGCTCCATCACCGTGACCGAGTACGGCCAGAAGAAGTCCGCCCCGGCCACCCTGATCGGTTACAACACCCAGCAGGACGTGGCGCTGCTCAAGATCAACAACGCCTCGGGCCTCAAGACCGTCACCTTCGGCAGCTCGGCCAAGACCGTGGTCGGCGACGCCGTGGTGGCCATCGGCAACGCGCTCGGCCTGCAAGCCGGCACTCCGACGGTCACCCAGGGCATCGTCTCGGCACTCGGGCGCTCGGTCACCGCCGGCGGTTCAGGCACGACGTCGGAGAACCTGACCGACCTGATCCAGACCGACGCCGCCATCAACCCGGGCAATTCGGGCGGCCCCCTCATCGATACCGACGGCCAGGTCATCGGCATGAACACCGCCGTCGCCGGCACCTCCGATGACGGCACCAGCGCGCAGAACATCGGGTTCGCCATCCCGATCGCCAGCGTCGAGCAGCTCATCCCCCAACTCGAAAAGGGCGGCCCGGCCTCCAACAACGGCGGCTACCTCGGCGTCGACATCACGACGCTGACCACGGCCCTGCGCCAGCAGTACGGCTTCACCCCGAACTCGGGCGCCGTGGTCCTCAACGTGGTCTCGGGCTCCCCGGCCGACAAGGCGGGCCTCCAGCAGGGCGATGTCATCGTGTCCATCGACGGCAACGCCATCACCTCGGCCGAGGACCTCCAGAGCACCGTCCAGAAGGACAAGGCCGGCCAGACCGTACAGGTGACGTACTACGTGGGCGACACCAAGCGCACCTCACCGGTCACCTTGGGCACCCAGGCCGAGGCCCAGCAGCAGGAGGCGCAGCAGAACCAGACCCAGACTTCGCCCTTCGGCGCCGGCGGCTTCCCCGGCAGCGGCTGACCGGCGGGGCCGCCGCCCGCCCGGCCCACGCCGCGCCAAGATCAGATGTCGAAGTTCCGATCCGGGTGGGCCGGCGGGTAGTTCATCACCCCGTCGGGCGGCGCCCACCCGCTCGCCTCGACGTCCTCGAGCACGTGCGCCATGTTGTACGTGTCCTCTTCGTAGGAGAACTTCCCGTCCCCGGCGTAGATCAGTCGTGAGTACCCCGACTGCCGGTACGGCGTCCCGTCGGGCCGGGTCCGCGGCATGATCTGCGTCCACTTCACCACCACGTCGTTGCCCTCGATCGCGGTGAACTCCACCGGGAACTTCCAGTCTTCCATGCCCAGCATCGAGTCGACCAGCCACTTGGCGATCACCTCACGGCCCTGCATGCGCCCCCACGCCCCGTCGATGTAGACGGCGTCCTCGGTGTAGAACCCGGCCAGCGCCCCGAAGGCGTCGGGTTCCAGCCCCTCGTCGATGCGCGTGCGCAGCTCGTGGTACCGATCGACTGTGGCCTGTACTTCCTCACGTGGATATGGCATGGCCGCCCCCTCTTTCCCTAACTCGTACCGGCGTGACTCTCACTCCTACTGGCCCGACCCGCGGCGGCGAAGGCATCCCGGCACGCCGCCAACTCCTTCAGGGCGGCGGCCCGGTCCTCGAACCCCATCACCTCGGTGGACTTCTCGGGCTCGAGATCCTTGTAGATGCTGAAAAAGTGCTCGATCTCGTTGAGCAGGTGCGGGCGGACGTCACCGATGTCCTGCGCGTCGTCCCACTGCGGGTCGTGCTCGAGGACGCAGATCAGCTTGGCATCGAGCCCGGCCTCGTCGCGCATGAAGAACACGCCCAGGATGCGCGCCCGCACGACGCAGCCCGGGAAGGTCGGATCGGCCACCAGCACCAGCGCATCGAGTGGATCGCCGTCGTCGGAGAGCGTGTCGGAGACGAAGCCGTAGTCCGCCGGGTACGAGGTGGCCGTGAAGAGCCGCCGGTCCAGCCGGATGACGTGCTGCTCGTGGTCGTACTCGTACTTGTTGCGGCTGCCCGTGGGGATCTCGATGACCACCTCGATCGTGGCCGGGTCGTCGGTCTCGCTCATTCGACGCCGGTCTCTGTCATTCGGGGTCTGGACCCGCGCTGCGGTGGGCGTCGTCCGCCGGGCTCATGATCCCCACCGAGTTGCCGTCGGGGTCGCTCACCACGGCGTAACGGGCACCCCAGAAGGCGTCCCAGGGCACCTGCTGCACTGGCGCTCCGGCGGCGACCAGTTCGGCCACGAGGTCGTCGACCGCCTGGCGTGAGTCGACGTGGAACCCGATCACTGCGCCTCCGACCCCGGGCCAACCGGCGTTCCACTTGTTGGCGAAGGAGGCGCTGTCGAGGTCCAGACCGATGGATGCCGCCTCCCCGGCCGGGCTGACGGCAGTGATGTGATGGTTGTCCCAGACGGGATCGTGAGCGTTACCGAAGTCCAGGCCGAGGCGGGCGTAGAAGGCCCGGCTGGCCGCCATGTCAGTGACGACGATGTTGATCGAGTCGAATCGGGCCATGCCCACCCACCGTATCGGGTGGTCCGTTCAGGTGCTACGGAAGAAGGCGTTCCACGGAGCCCGTCTCGCCGCCAGCGCTTCGGCCACGCTGGGACGCCCCTCACGGCCCGCCCGCAGCGCACCGAGGGTGGCCGCCCGGTTGTTGCGGTAGACCGCAACCTCGTCGCCGGCATCGGGGTTGACCCACACCGCGGCGATGAGCACCGCGTCGGTCGCGCTCGACGGCTCAATCACCCCGTCGGCCACTGCATCGAGCACCCCACCGGCCACGCCCGCCTGCGCCGCACCCCACGTGAGCTTGCCGTGCCGCTCGCCGACGATGGCCGCCTTGTTCACGAAGAGGGTAAACGGCCGCACCGCGATGCCGGGCTCGACCACGGTGACGAAGGCGGCGAACCCGGCCCGAGGAGTGGCCAGTGCAGTCACCCACGCCGTCTCAACTGGCCCGCCCACGGCGCCGAGCACCGTGTTGACGTGGGCGGCGTCCACACCGTCCCCCACGAACGACTCGCCGAACTGCGTGGCCAAGCTCACTGCGCAGCCGGCCAGGTCGCCGGGGGCATCTCGAAGGGCGCGGTCCGTCCGTAGCGGTCGGCCCGCAGGAGATCGCTCCCCATCGTCCCCGGCGCGGTGTCGTAGGCCAGGAGTCCGACATGCCGCCGGCGACCGCCCATGACCGGGCTGACCCGGTGCAGCGAGTGCCGCCCCTCGAAGATGAGCAGCGTGCCGGCCCGCATGGCCAGGGTCTGCACGGGCTCCCGAGCCCCGCCCAGGACCTCGGCCACCGCCTCGTAATGCTCATCGTCCGCCTGGCGGATGCGCGGGGCCACCTCGAAGTCGCCGCCCGCCTCGGCCGACTGGATGGCCAGCGAGACCACGAAGTCGGTCTGGTCGAAGTGCCACTGCAACTGGTCCCCCGCACCCATGACCGCGAGGTTGAGTGCGCCGAACGGATCGGCGTAACGGTAGATGGGACCCCGCTCGAGGACGGCTTCGATGAGATCCTTGAGGGGGTCCCACTCGTAGAGCAGCCGCAGCAGCGACGTGCGGGGCATGACGTCATAGGCCACCGCACGTACGGCGTAGTCGGCGAACCGCAGCCGCGGGTGCTCGGCCGGGAGGCTGAAGTCGGGGAACTCCAGATAGGCCGTGCCCTGTCCGCCCGATGGATGGGCCCGGGGAACGAGGCTCTCGGCGTCAGCCACGAGGTGGGGGAGTGCCTTGGGGGAGATGAAGTCCGGCATCTCGACGGCTCCGCTGACGCGCAACTGGCGCCGTGCTTCGTCCACCGCGGCCAGGTAGATAGGGGAGTCGGGGCTCAGGATGGGGTAGCGCTCGAGGTCGATGAGGTCCATGAGGTCCATCGCCTCGAGGTTGGGTTGCCGAATCGGGTCGCGGGCCGTGCTCACCGCACGGGCACGGTACCAGAGCGCCTGTGTTACCCGTGTGACCGGCTTGCTGACCGGTTCAGGGTGCGATGTTGACGGACACGACGCCGCCGGGACCGCCCCGGCCGACCCGTTGGAAGGTGCCGCCACCCGGGAAGCCCCCACCGCCGCCGAGTCCCCCCAGCGTGGCGGTGTTCGAAGAGGGGACGGCCTCCGCCAGGTCCGCCAGCACTACGGACTGCCCGACGTGCAGGCCCGAGGTGATCTGGGTGTAGGTGGAGCCCACCATGCCGATCTTGACGACGTGCCGGGCAATGGTGCCGTTCTTCAGCATGTCGACGTAATGGGTCGACGCATTCGTGATGACGGCTGAGGTCGGCACCGCCACCACGTCGTGCACGCCGCCGGTCGTGATCGTCATGTTGGCGGTCGAGCCGGCGAATAATCCCTGCACCGACGCCGGCAGTGTCGCCACGACGGGGTAGGAGTACCCGTCCGAGGTGGATTCGACCGGGCCCACCTGCGAGACAGTGCCGTTGTTCGGGTCGCTCTTCCCATCAATCTCGATCTCAGCCGGCTGACCCACCTTCACGTTGGGCACCTGCCCGCTGGAGAGCGTGCTCTCGACTTCGAATGACTGCGTCCCGATGATCACGATCACCGCGGTACTCGAGCCGGCGCTGACCGTGTCGCCGGTGCCGATCCCCACCGAAGCCACGGTCCCGTCGATCGGACTGGTGAGCGTGGCTTGGGCCTGCGACTGCTGGTCCTCGACGAGGTTGGCCTGCGCCGTGTCGATGTTGGCCTGGTCGGTGGCGATCTGCTCCGGGCTATCCGATGCCGCACTGCCGGTGCCACCGGAAGGCGATGAATTGTCGCTGCTGCCTGACGGGGTGCCATTGGATAGCGCGTGGGAGTTCACGCCCCCCGGCGTCCCGGACCCGGTGCCGCCGGTGGTGCCGCCGGGCGAGGAGCCGGAACCGCTGTCGCCCAGCGCCTTGGACAGGTTCGTCTCGTCCTTGGCCACGGTCGCCTCGTCGGTGCTGACTTGCTGTTCATCGGTGTTGACCTGCTGGAGGGCCGTCGTGCAGGCGCTCGTGTTGGTCGGGGTCGCCGTCGTTGTCGTGGTCGATGAGGTCGTGGTGCTGGTCGTGGTCGACGTGCTCGGGGTTTTGGTCGGAGATCCCGAGCCACTCCCCACGCCGCACGTTGACTCCGCCTGGGTCAGGTCGGCCGCCTCTTGCTGCTGGTCGGTCGCGGTCTGCGCCTCGTCAGAGGTCAGGGTGTTCTGATCGGCCGTGATGGTGGCGGTGTCAGGGCTCGATGAGCCCGAGGGGTTCGAGGTTGACGTGCTGTGAGTCGGGGCAGTCGTAGTCGTGGTCTTGGTGTTCGTGTTCGTGTTCGTGGCGGATGACGTCTCGCTGTCCTCGTCCTCGATCAACTTGGCCTGGTCGGAGGCCAAGGTCGACTGGTCGGACGAGACGGCTTCGCTGAGCGCGGTGGTGTCGAGGGTGGCCAGGGTCTGTCCGACCGTGACCTTTTCACCAACCGTGGCGCTCACCGCGGTCACCTTGCCGCCCACCTGAAACGCGGCCGAAGCGTTGCTGACCGGCTCGACCGTCCCCACCAGAGCGATGTCGTTGCTGACCGAGGCGTTGACCACCGCGGTCGTGCGGAAGCCGGAGTTCCCCGAGCTCTCGGCGGCCCACGCGGCCGCCCCACCGGCGATCAGGGCGAGGACGACCACGCTCACGCCGAGCGCGGCGCGGCGCCGTCCCCACCAGTGGCGACTGATCCGAGCCGACTCAGCCATTGGACCCCGTGGGGCCGCCGCCGCCACCGCCGGGGCCAAAGAAGCCCCCACCGCCGGGGAAGCCACCAGCTCCAGTGGTGCAAGAGCCACCGACGGGCGATGTAATGCGCACAGTCGATGCCGTTACAGCACCGTTGGTCGCCATCGGACCGAGCGCGTTGACGCAGACACCGACCGCCAGAGCTGACGAGGTCGCCGCTTGCGTCTCACTGAGTGTGGTCGATTTCGACGTGGTGATCTTGAGCTTCTGTGTCTTGGGGGTCGCCGGCTTCTTGGCCTTGGACTTCGAAGAGGTTTTTGACTTGGAGGACTTCGAGGTGGAGGAGGTCCCTTGACCCAACCCGCTCAGCACGATGCCGGTCAGCGAAATGCTGCTGCCGCTCACCGCGGTGACCTTGCCCGAGGCGAGGGTCAGGTTGGCCAGGAAGGTCCGACCCCGGCCGCCACCGCCCGGGAAACTTCCCCTGGTGGTTCCGCTCCCGCCCCCGGCCCCGGGCGCCCCCCCGGCCCGGAACTGGCCCCCGCCGCCGGGGAAGCTCGGAGGAGTCGCACCCGACGAGCGCTGAGTCCCGACGGCGGTGCAGCTCCCCGACGAGGGCACCGGCGTGATGGTGATCGACCGGGCGGCGATGGTCGTCTTGGACTTCTTGGACGTCGTACCCGTCACGGTCAGGCAGTCGCTGCTGGCGATCGCACTCAGCGTCTCGCTGACCGTCTTGGAGAAGGTGGTGGTGCCCGTCCAGGTGACGGTGGTCTGGCTACTGGTGCCTTGCACCTCCATGGAGGAGGCGCTGAGCGCCGCCACGCTCCCGCTGGCCGATCCAAAGTTCGGTGTGGCCGCTCCGGCGGCAGGCCCCAGGACGGCGATGGAGACAGCGCACAGCGCGACCCCGGTGAGGCCGGTGGCAGCCCACCGACCGCATCGGCGGGCGGGGGTGCGGTGCGTGCGACTGGACATGGCTGCTTCTCGCTCCTTGGTATTCACGTTGTTCCGGTCCTTCATGCGATTACTCACTGCGCAGGGCATCAATGGGGGCCAGGTGAGCGGCCCGGCTGGCGGGGTAGACACCGAAGGCCACCCCGATGCCCAGGGCCACCACGATGGCCAGTCCCGTGTACGGCGCGCTGATGCTGATCGGGTCACCGATCCACCCCGGGAGCACCAGCGCCAGCACGATGCCGACCAGGGCTCCGAGCGCGCCCCCACTCAGGCCGAGGACGGAAGCCTCCACCAGGAACTGGCGGCGGATCAGGCTTGGGGTGGCTCCTAGTGCTTTGCGCAGGCCGATCTCACGAATTCGCTCTGTGACGGACACCAGCATGATGTTCATTACGCCGATACCGCCCACGAGCAGCGAGATGCCGGCGATCCCAGCCAGCAGGATCGTCAGGGTGCGGTCGACGGAGGTGGCCGTCGAGAGCAGGGACTGCTCCGAGGTGATGGTGAAGTCGGCGTCCGCCGTTGAGGTGATGCCGTGCAGGGCGGAGAGCTCCTGGTTGGCCTCCTGATAGGCGGCGGTCAGGTCAGTCGCCGCACGCGCCTGGATCACAATCGAGCTGAGTGAGTTGCGCGCCGTGCCGCCGAAGATGCGCTCGGCCGCGGTCGTGATGGGCACGATGGCCTGGTCGTCCTGGTCGGTCGTCGAGGACGAGGAGGACGACGCACCCGTCGCCGTCAGTACGCCCACGACGGTCATCGGCACGCCGTCGATGTCGACCGTTTGGCCCACCGGGTCCCCACGGCTGAAGAGCTCCGAAGCGGTGGTGGGGGCGAGGACCGTCACCGCTGCGTGGTCGGTCACGTCTTGCTTGTCGATGAAACGGCCCTGCTCGAGCGTGCGGGAACGCACGTTCAGCCACGACGGGGTGGACCCCACCACGGTGGTGGTCCAGTTGCTGCTGCCGGCGGTCAGCGTCTCGTCGGACTGGGTCATGGGCGCCACGGCCGAGATGTCCGGTGCCACCGTCCTGGTTTCGAGGGCGGTCGCGTCGGCGGTGGTCAGCGTCGAGGCCGAGCCAAGCGCCTGGCGGATGCCACTGCTGGAGGTGGAGCTCCCGGGCGTGATGGTCAAGATGTTGGTGCCGAGGGAGGTGATCTCGGAGCTCACCTGGGCCTGCGCGCCCTCGCCGAGACCCACGGTCAGGATAACGGCGGCGATGCCGATCAGGATGCCCAGCACCGTCAGGGCGGACCGCAGGCGGTGGCTGCGCACCCCGTTGAGGCCGGTGCGGAAGGTCTCGAGCCACCTCACCGTACGTGCTCTTTGACGCGCGGGTCGTTCTCGGTCAGCAGCCCGTCCCGAATGCCGAGCACGCGGCCCGACGCCGACGCCACCTCGGCGTCGTGCGTGATCAGTACGAGTGTGCGCCCGGCCCCGTGCAACTCGTCCATGAGCGAGAGCACGTCACTGGCGGACACCGAGTCGAGGTTCCCCGTCGGCTCGTCGGCCAGGATCAGGTCGGGCTCTGTGACCAGGGCACGGGCCACCGCCACGCGCTGCTGCTGGCCGCCGGACAACTCGCCGGGCCGGTGCTGCACGCGGCTGGCCAGCCCCACCCGGCCGAGGGCGCCCATGGCCCGCTCTTTGCGCTCGGCCCGCCCCACGCCGGCATAGGAGAGTGGCAGCTCGACGTTCTGCCACGCCGTCATGGAGGCCAGCAGGTTGAACTGCTGGAAGACGAAGCCGATGCGGCGATTGCGCACCTCGGCCAGCTCCGCCTCGGTCATGGCGCTCACGTTCTCGCCGGCCAGGAGGTAGTGGCCCGACGTCGGGACGTCGAGCGCCCCCAAGATGTGCATGAGCGTGGACTTGCCCGAACCCGACGGGCCGATGACGGCCACGTACTCGCCCTGGTTGATGGTCATGCTGATGCCACGCAGCGCCGCCACCGCGATGGTGCCGGTCCGGTAGACCTTCGTCACCTTCTCGAGCTCGATGACCGGTGCGGTTCCGGTGGCGGTCCCGACGGCCATCCCAGTCCCAGTCCCACTCTCAGTCCCAGCCGCAGTCCGGGTGCCGTTGCGGGCGGAGCTCGGGCGGCCATCGGCCCCCTGCTGGCCCGGCTGGCTCATCAGCCACCCCCGCCGACGAAGTTCTTGGTGCCGCCGGTGGGGAAGCCGCCGCCGCCACCACCACCACCGGGGAAGTTGAATCGACCACCGCCCGGTGTCGCGCCGCCGCCGCCGAGGAGGCCACCGGTGGTGGTGCCGCTACCGGGCCGGAACGTGATCACCCGCTGGATCACCTTGTCGCCGGGCGAGAGGCCAGAGGTGATCTGTGTCTCACCGTTCTCGGCGTCGCCGACCGTGACGTTCTTGGTCACGTGCCGCCCGCCCACGACTTCGGTCACCTGGGCGTCACCGCTGGTGTCGTAGGTGATGGCTGCGGTGGGGATCTCGGTCACGTTGTTCAGCTGCTTGTAGATGATCTCGACGTTGGCGGTCGCCCCGTCGTAGAGGCCGCTCGGGCTGCCGGTCACGTCGATGGTCACGGGGAAGCTGGCGACATTCGAGCTCTGCGAGGCGATGTAGCCGATCGACGCCACGGTGCCGAAGATGGGCGCCGTGGACGTTGACCCAGAGGGCGTGATCGTGACCTGGTCGCCGTCCGCGATTTCGCCGACCTGCGTGTCGTCCACCGTGGTGGTCACTAGATACGAGGTGGTGCCGATCACCGTGACCTGAGCGGATGAACCCGACGAGCTGTCACTGGCCGCGGCCGCGCCGCCACCACCACCCGACACCGCCTGTCCGACGGTCAGGTCGACCGAGGCCACCGTGCCGGCGATGGTCGAGGTAAGCGAGGCGTCGCCCAGGTTGGTCTGCGCCGAGGACAGCGACGACTCGGCCGAGGTGACGGACGCCTCGTCAGAGTCGATCTGCGAGGTGCTGGCGCTCGATGACTGGTCGCTCGAAAGCCGGTCCTGCGCCGAGGTCAGCTGCGCCTGGGCGGCGTCCACCTCGGACTGGAGGGCGGAGGTGCTGAGCGTGGCCAGGGTCTCTCCAGCGGTCACGGTCTGCCCGGCCTTGACGTTGACCGCCGTGACCGTGCCCGACACGGCGAAGTTCAAGCTGGCCTGGCTGGCCGGCGCAATGGTGCCGGAGGCCCCGACCTCCTGGGTGATCGTCCCCGTCGTGACAGAGACGGTCTCGTTGGTAATGGTCAGCCCCGTAGGAGTGGACCCGCCGGTGAGCCACAGGCCCAGGCCGACCCCGCCCCCGGCCACGACGACGGCGGCCACGATGAGCGGCGTCCGCCGCTTCCACCACGGCTTGGGCGCCGCCGCGAAGACGTCCTCGTCGGAAAGGGCCAGCTCCTGGGTGATGTCGAGCGGCTTCGTGGCGGTGCCTGAGGATCCCGAGTCGGGCATGAGCCAAGTACAACCGCGTCATTTCACAGCCAGCCGTAAGCCCGCTGTGAGCCCCCGTAGTGTTTTGCCGCCCACGTCGTTAAAACCCCAGCTCAGACATAACAGCGGGGGAGCGGGCCACCGATCCACAGAGGGCGCACAGTGGACCCCACCGTCGCTCCGAGCTTGGCCCTGCATCATGCCCACACGAGCCTGACCGGCTGATCTGGTCGCCCGGTAATACCGGTCATGTCGCAGCAGTTCGCAACGACCGCCCATCGAGGGCGCCGTGACTCCCAGTGCACGGCTCCAGCACCCTCGGCGGGAGGTCCGCGAAATGCCGTCCCACCCCAGACGGCAACTCGGCGCTCCCGCCGGTGCGGTTTGCTATGGCCGCACCGGCGGGAGAGCGCTGAAGCCAGTGGGCCCGTTCCAGTGCGGCCCCCTGGGCCCGCCCATCCTCTCCCCCGGACCGCCGATAATGGTCATTATGTTAAGTTTAAACAAGAACCGCCCGTATCACTCCTGACACCCAACCGAACCACTCACCGCCCGCCCTACCTCCCCTACGATCGGCCCCCATGGACATGGCAGGGAAAGTCGCACTGATCACCGGGGGCAGCAACGGCATCGGTGAGGGCGTGGCCCGTCATCTGGCGGGCCAAGGGGCCCAGGTCGTGCTGGCCGATATCGACGACGCCCACGGCGCCGAGGTGGCCCGCGAGCTGAACGGCCGGTTCATCCACACCGACGTCAGCGACCCGGCTTCCAGCACCGCCGCCGTGGCCTTCGCCCTCAAGGAGTTCGGGGGCCTCCACGTGGCCCACCTCAACGCCGGGGTGACCTCGTGGTGCAGCATGGGCGACGACTTCGACGCCGAGGCCTACCGGCGCTCCATGGCCATCAACCTCGACGGGGTGGTCTATGGCATCGCGGCGGCCCGCCCGGCCATCATCGCCTCGGGGGGCGGGACCATCGTCGCCACGGCCAGCATGGCCGGCTTGGTGGCGGTGCCGTTCGACCCGATCTACTCGGCCAACAAGCACGCCGTGGTCGGCCTGGTGCGCTCCATCGGGGACCTCTATGCCTCCGAGGGCGTCCGGGTCCACGCCCTGTGCCCCTCGTTCGCCTACACGAACATCATCAAGGGCTCGGAGCAGTCCCTCCTCGATATGGGTTTCCCCATCCTCGACGTCTCCGACGTCGTCAACGCGTTCGAGCGCATCCTCGACGCCGAGACGACCGGCGAGGCCTGGTACGTCGTCGCCGGCCGGCCGAGCGAGCCCTTCCGCTTCCACCACGCCCCCGGCCCGCGCCTCGACTGACGCCGCCACTCCCCCGGCGGGGGACGGCCATCTCTTAGATTGCCCCCATGACGGCCCGCCTCACTTCGTCGGGCCGCCGCCGGGTCCTGGTCACCGGGGCCACCGGCCGCATCGGCTTCCCGATCGCCCGTGCCCTGGCGGCCGACCACGAGGTCTTCGGGTTGGCTCGATGTTCGAAGGAAGGGGACGTCGGCCGTCTCCTCGCCGCCGGCGTCATTCCCATTGAGGCCGACCTCGCCGGCTTCGATCCGGCTGGCCTCCCGGAGGGCCTCACCCACGTCTTCCACGCCGGTGCCGTGGTCGGTGCCGGCCCGCACGCCGACTGGCGGGAGAGCTTCGAGGTCAACGCGCAGGCCTCGGGCCGCCTGGTGGCCGCCGTGGCCGGCGTCGATGGCTTCGTGTTCTGCTCGACGGGCTCGGCCTACGCCTACCAGGGCCACCGCCCACTGCGCGAGGACGACCCGCCCGGTGTGCACCTGGGCCTCTACAGCCTGTCCAAGATCGCCGGGGAGGCCGTGGTGCGCGCCGTGGCGGGCGACCGCGGCGTGCCGCTGACCATCATCCGGATCTTCTCGACCTATGGGCCCGAAGGCGGCGCACCGGCCGACCGGCTGCGGCGCATCCTGGCCGGCCGGGACATCGTCCTGCACCCCGACGCCCCCAACAACTACAACCCGATTTATGAGGACGACTACGTGCGCTTGGGCATCCGGGCCCTCGACGTGGCCTCCCTCGATGCGACGGTGGTCAACTGGGCCGGCAGCGAGACCGTCAGCGCCGAGGACTACTGCGCCTACCTGGCTGAGCTCGTCGGTCGCCCTCTGACCGTCCGCTACGACCCGGCGGCGCCCTGGCCCTTATGGCCCGACGTGACCAGGATGCACGAGATCCTCGGTCGTACCGAGATTCCCTGGCGTGACGGCATGCGCCGCCTCGTCGCCGCGTTGGCCTGAGCGGTTAGCCTTTGACCGTTCTCCGAGTGCCGCCACCTGCGGGCACCCGGAGGCCCGGCGATGGGTCCCGCCGGGGAGGCGTACCTCCGAACCGCCGGTATGGCCGGCTGATGGCTCCTGACCACACGGTGTCGCGGTCCATGCCGCGGCGCCCACGAGGCACAGGAGGCACCGGACGCCGATGACCCGACCAGATCGACGGGCCCCGTTCCACCCCAGCACGCGCTCACCTGGGATCCTGCTCGCCGTCGCCCTCGGTGGGGCGCTGGGCACCCTGGCCCGCTACGCCCTCGACCGCGCGCGGCCCACCGCCCCGGCCCACTTCCCCACCGCGACCCTCGTGATCAACCTGAGCGGCTCCCTGCTGATCGGCCTGCTCCTCCCCGTTGCCCTGGCCCAAGCGAGCCGCCGCCCCCTGCTGCGACCGTTCGCCGTGACGGGGATCCTGGGCGGTTGGACGACCTACTCGGCGCTGGCCACCGACGCGGCCACGCTGGCCAAGTCCGGCCACGCGTTGCTCGCCCTGGGCGACCTGGGTGCCACGGTCGTGGGCGGCGTCGCCCTCGTGAGCGGCGGCTTCTTCCTCAGCCCGGCGCACACCTACGTCCGCTACCGGCGCGGGAACGGCCGATGAGCACCGGTTCCTCTTCCCACCTGGTCCTGGCCCTGTGGGTGACCGTGGCCGGCGGTCTCGGCGCCCTGGCCCGCACCTTCGTCAACGACGCCATCGCCCACCGCGTGCGATCCGACTTCCCGTGGGGCATCCTGAGCGTCAACCTGACCGGGTCGCTCCTCCTCGGACTCCTGACCGGATTGGCCTGGTACCACGGGCTCTCTGCCGACGCGCTCACCGTCGGGGGCGTCGGCCTCTGCGGCGGCCTCACCACCTGGTCGACCGCCATCTGGGAGTCATTCCAGCTGGCCCGGTTGCGCCTCTTCACCCAGGCCACCCTCTACACACTGCTGGGTCTCGCCGTGGCGGTCGGTGCCGCGGCCGCCGGCATCGGACTGGCTGCCCTGGTCTGAATCGGTCGGCTGGTGAAGGGCTTAGAGCCCTTCGAACGCCTCAGGCGGCGGGCAGGTGCACATCAGGTTGCGGTCGCCGTAGGCCTGGTTGATCCGGGCCACCGGCGGCCAGTACTTCCCGGCCGTCTCCCCGGTGGGGAACACGGCCTCCTCCCGCCCGTAGGCGCGATCCCACTCACCGGCCAGCGCCGCCGCCGTGTGCGGCGCGCCCCGCAGGGGACTCGACGCGGCATCCCACCGGCCGCCGGCCACGTCGTCTATCTCGGCGCGGATGGCGATCATCGCCGCGCAGAACCGGTCCAACTCGCCCAGATCCTCGCTCTCGGTCGGCTCGACCATCAGGGTCCCGGCCACGGGGAAGCTCACTGTAGGCGCATGGAAGCCGTAATCGATGAGCCGCTTGGCCACGTCGTCGACGGTGACGCCGGTGGCCTTGGTCAGCGCCCGGAGGTCGAGGATGCATTCGTGGGCCACCAGGCCCCCGCTCCCCGTGTAGAGAATCGGGTACGCCGAGGCGAGCCGCGCCGCCACGTAATTGGCGGCCAGGACGGCGCACTTGGTCGCCTCGGCCAACCCGTCCGCCGAGAGCAGACGGATGTAGGCCCAGCTGATGGGGAGGATGCCGGCACTCCCGTAGGGGGCGGCACTCACCGGACCGATCCCCTGCCGTTGCGCCGGATCGGGGTGGAGCGGGTGCGACGGCAGATACGGGACGAGGTGCGCCGCCACGGCGACCGGCCCGACCCCGGGGCCGCCACCGCCGTGGGGGATGCAAAAGGTCTTGTGGAGATTCAGGTGCGAGACATCGCCTCCGAAGGCCCCCGGCTGGGCCAAGCCGAGCAAGGCGTTGAGGTTGGCCCCGTCGATGTACACCTGGCCCCCGTAGCGGTGCACGATGGCGCACATCTCGCTGATCCCCGACTCGTACACGCCATGCGTCGAGGGATAGGTGACCATGATCGCCGCCAGCGCTTCACGGTGCTCTTTGCACTTCTCCCGGAGATCCTCCAGGTCGATCGTGCCGTCCTCGAGCGCGCCGACGACGACCACCCGCATACCGACCATGACCGCCGAGGCTGCATTGGTCCCGTGCGCGCTCGAGGGGATCAGGCAGATGTCCCGTTGGGGGTGGCCGGTGGCTCGGTGATAGGACCGGATGGCCAGGAGCCCGGCCAGTTCACCCTGGCTGCCGGCGTTGGGCTGGACTGACACCCTGGCGTACCCCGTCAGGTCGGCCAGCCAACTTTCGAGATCCTCGATCAGCCTGAGGTAAGCCGGCGTGGTGCCCCCCGGCGCGAAGGGATGGACGTCGGCAAAGCCGGGCAGGCTGACCGGCTCCATCTCGGTGGTCGCGTTGAGTTTCATCGTGCACGACCCCAGCGGGATCATGCCCCGATCCAGGGCGAAGTCGCGCTCGGCCAGGCCCCGCAGGTAGCGCAGCATGGCCGTCTCGGAGCGGTGGGCTGAGAACACCGGATGGGTGAGGTAGGGCGTGCTCCGCCGCAAACTATCGGGCAGCGCATCAGAGACCGCGTCCGCCTTCGCCCCGGCCCCCGCCACGCCGAAGGCCTCCAGCACCGCCGCCACGTGGTCCGCCGTGGTGGTCTCCCCGCAGGAGAGGCCGACGTGGTCGGCGTCAACCTGGCGCAGTTGCACGCCCCGGGCGCCCGCCCGCTCCATGATCTCGGCCGATCCCCCCGGCGTGTGGACCAGCAGGGTGTCGAAGTACTGCGCGTGCACGATCTCGAATCCCCCGGCCGCCAGCCCGGCCGCCAGCCCGGCGGCGCGCCGATGGATCCGCAGCGCGATCTCGCGCAGTCCCTCGGCCCCGTGGTACACCGCATACATGGAGGCGGTCACGGCCAGCAGCACCTGGGCCGTGCAGATGTTCGAGGTCGCCTTCTCGCGCCGGATGTGCTGCTCGCGTGTCTGGAGGGCCAACCGGTAGGCCGGGCGCCCTTCGGCATCGATCGACAACCCCACCAGGCGGCCGGGCAGATCGCGCTCGAGGCCGGCGCCGACGGCCATGTATCCCGCGTGGGGACCGCCGTACCAGAGCGGCACACCGAAGCGCTGCGTGGAGCCGACCACGACATCGGCGCCCCACTCCCCCGGCGGCGTCAGCAGGGTCAGGGCCAGCAGATCCGCCGACACGGCGACCAGCGCGCCGCGCCCGTGGGCCTCCTGGGTGATGTGGGCGAAGTCACCGATGGCGCCCGAACCGCCGGGGTACTGCGCCACCACGCCGAAGAAGTCGCCGTCGGGCAGGCGGCCCTGACGAAGGTCAGCCAGCACCATCTCGACCCCGAGCGGCTCCAGCCGGGTCGCCAGCACGGCCAGCGTTTGCGGGAAGCAGTCGGCATCGACGATGACCCGGTTGGCCGCCCCGCTGGTGCGCCGGCGCATGAGCGTCACCGCTTCGGCCACCGCCGTGCTCTCGTCCAGCAGCGAGGCGTTGGCCGTCGGGAGCCCGGTGAGATCGGATACGACGGTCTGGAAGTTGAGCAGCGCCTCCAACCGGCCCTGGCTGATCTCGGGCTGGTAGGGGGTGTAGGCGGTGTACCAGGCCGGGCTCTCGAGAACATTGCGGCGGATGACGCCCGGCGTGATCGTCCCGTAGTAGCCGAGGCCAATCATCGGCTCGGCCACCACATTGCCCGATGCCAGGTGGCGCAGTTCGCGTTGGACCTCGGCCTCCGAGGCGGCGGGCGGCAGGTCCACCGAGGCCAGCGCCCTGACGCTTCCCGGCACGGCGGCATCGAGGAGTTCGTCGAGGCTCCGGTAGCCGAGGGTCTCGAGCATGCGGGCCTGGTCCTCCGCGCTGGTCCCGATGTGGCGGCGCCGGAAGGCCAGGTCACCCACCGGGGCCGGCGACGTACCCGCGGCGCCGGCAGAATCCGAGTCGGAGGAGGAAGAACGCAGTTCGGTCACGGAGGTCTCCAGAAGTAACTCCGCCGTCTCGCGGAGGTCGGTGGTCGGCCTCCCCGCTCTGTCGTGGAACCTGAGAGCCTCGCCGCCCGGCTGGGCGACTTACACCTTCGGTGCAGGACAACGGCGCGCGCCCTGCTTTCCAGAGTTGCCTCGCCGAAGCGGTGTGTCGGCCTGAGAGATTCTCGGGGAGAGTTGCTCCTCCGGCGCCCCCTCGCCTGCACTACGGGGGCTCTTCCGCTCCAGTTCAATCGGCATATTCAGTTGTGGTTGGACTACTGATGGCTGTTGCGTTGGACTATAACGCGCCCCCCGGGCCCGCCTCCTCCTCTCTGGGCGGCCATAGCGGCGGCCGCACCAGGTTGGCTCCGAGATCACGCCCCCGTTGCAGCACGGTCACCGCGTCCCCGTCGAGCAGTTGGGCGTCGGCCTCGACCAGGGCCAGCCCGATCCCCCGCTCGCGCATGGGCGAGTAGTTGCCACTGGTCAGGGTGCCGACCCACGTGCCCCCCGAGCAGACGTCGGCCCCGTCGCGCAGGGGCTGGCGGCCCTCGGCCACCACGCCCCGCAGCCGGCGCGACGGCCCGTTGGCCCGTTCGTCCTCGAGCGCGACCCGCCCGGTGAAGTCGCCCTTGTCCCACCCGATGACCCAGCCCAGCCCGGCCTGGAGCGGCGTGATGCCGGGCCCCAGCTCGTGGCCGTGCAACGGCAGGCCCGCCTCGAGGCGCAACGTGTCGCGCGCCCCCAGTCCGGCCGGAGTGACCCCGGTCGCCAGCACGGCGGCCCAGAACCCCTCCGCCGCCGGCGCCGGCACGGAGCACTCCACCCCGTTTTCCCCGGTGTAGCCGGTGCCGGCCACCAGGCACCCGACGCCCTGCCATTCGAAGGGCGCCACGGCGAAACGGTGCACGGCGGCGGCGTCGGGGGCGATCTCGGCCAGGCGGGCCCTCGCCTCGGGACCCTGCACCGCGATGATGGCCCGCTCCTCGGTCACGTCGCGGCCGCCGAGGGCCGACACCACCCGGCTGGTGTTCGACGCGTTGGGCATGACGTCGAAGCGCTCGTCTTCGACCCACCACACGATGATGTCGTCGGTGACCGAGCCGTCCTCGGCGAGCATATGGGTGTACTGCGCCCGACCGGGCGAGATCTTGCGCAGGTCGTTGCTCAGCGACCGCTGCAGGTGGTCGAAGGCCGCCGCCCCCTCGACCCGCACCGTGCCCAGGTGGCTGACGTCGAACGCCACGGCGTGCTCACGGCAGGCTCGATGCTCGGCCACCGTCCCCCACGGATAGGACAGCGGCATCTCCCACCCACCGAACGGAACCACCTTGGCGCCGAGAGCCAGATGCGCCGCATGCAACGGCGACACCCGATCGCCCGTCCCCGCCGCCCGGTCCTCGGCGTCGGCGGCGTCGTCGGCGTCGTCGGCGTCGTCGGCGGTCACCGGGCCAGACTAGGCCGCCGAGGGAACGTGCAGATCCAGGCCGTGCGACTCGAGCAGCGCCAGGAAGTCGCGCTGGTACACCACCACGACCGGTACCTCGGGGTACAGCTCGCGCATCCGCCGCACCTTGCCGTTCTTCCGGGTCACCAGGCGCTGGTCGGCCGTCGTCAGCTCAATGAACACGCCCCGGTCCGGCAACCAGAAGTCGGGCCGGAAGCCCGCGGTCGGCGAGCCGTCCCCGTCCCAACGCAACGCGAACTCCACCGGCTCGTACTCCCAGCGCTCCTCGTAGAGGTCCAGCAGGGCGGCGAACAACCGCTCGGACGGATGGGCGAAGCGCACCTGGCCCGCCGGCGCGCCGGCCGGGTGGTGCGAGCGGCGCCGGTCGGGAGCGGAGTGCTTCGGGCTCACTCCCCGGCGGCCCTGGACCGCGCCGCGGCCGCGGACGCGGCGACGCCGGGGCTCTCCCCCGACGGCCGGGACTGTGCGGTGCGATCCATGCGCACGATGTCCGCTTCGAGCTGGTCGACCACTCCCGCCAGCGGCACGATATTGAACACGCCCTGCCCCCCGGCCAGCAGGTCCACCACCTCACCGTTGGAACGGGCCAGTACCGAGCCGGCCCCCGAGAGGACGAGGTTGGACGAGGCCACATCGGCCCCCAAGTCCGAGCGCAGGCACTCGACCGCCTGGCGGGCCGACTGCAGGGACAGGCCGGCATCGAGCAGCTGCTTGATCACCTTGAGCTCGAGCACGTCGGAGTACGAGTAGACCCGCCGGGTCCCGCTCCCCCGCGCCACCTCCACCGACGGCTGCAACAGGCCCGTCCGGGCCCAGTAGTCGAGTTGCCGGTACGTGATGCCCACCAGCCCGCACACCTGCGGACCGTGGAACCCTCCGACATCGGGTGTGGACACCTCAGCCATCGCACCTCCTCAGCTACGCCCTGAACGCCCTGAGCCATCTCTTTGCGCTCTGCTTCGCCCGGAATCCTAGTCGAGCGGACCACAGCCACGTAGTTACGAACGCGTCATTCTTCGACGATTTCGAGATTTTCCGGCGGCATGGCCACCACCGCCCCCCGCACGGCGAGCACAACCCGGGTGCCCGGCTGCATCGGCCGCCCACCGGTCACCCGCACCACCAGCTCGGGCAGGCCGGCGCCGTCGGGCTCGACGTGCACCACGGCGTCGTGGCCGAAGTACTCGTAGCTGCGCACCACGCCCGGCACCCCCCCTCCCCCGTCACCCGGCGTCACGTCGAGCTGCTCGGGCCTGATCATCACCCTGCCGGGCACCGCCCCGGCTCCTCCTCCGGTCCCCGCGGCGGCACCGGTCAGGGCCAGCACACCGAAGGCCGTCACCGCGCTGCGGCCGTTGACCTCGGCGTGGATCAGATTGGCCTCGCCCAGGAACCGGGCCACCTCGGCGTCGCGGGGCAGCCCGTAGAGGCCGGCCGGCGTATCGATCTGCCCGATCACCCCGTGGCGCAGGATGGCCACCTGGTCGGCCATGGACAGGGCCTCGTCCTGATCGTGGGTGACCAGGACCGCCGTGGTCCCGGCCTGGCTGAGCACGCGGTGCACGTCGGCGCGCACCGAGGCCCGGAGAGAGGCGTCGAGGGAGGCGAACGGCTCATCGAGCAGGACGATCTCGGGGTCGGTGGCCAGGGCGCGGGCCAGCGCCACCCGCTGCTGCTGTCCGCCCGAGAGCTGGTGCGGGTAGCGGCGGTGCAGGCCGGACAGCCCGACCAGCTCCAGCAGCTCCTCCACCCGGTCCCGGCGCCGCCCCTCGCGGGGCAGCCCGAAGGCGACGTTGCGCCCGACGCTGAGATGCGGGAACAGCGCGCCCTCCTGGGGCACGTAGCCGATGCGGCGCTTCTCGCTCGGGACGAAGAGCCCGCCGGCGTCATCGACCATCTGGGGACCGAGGTTGACCGCGCCGGCATCGGGGCGCTCGAACCCGGCGATGATGCGCAGCAGGGTCGTCTTGCCGCTGCCCGAGGGCCCGAGGATGGCCGTGAAGGATCCTTCGGGGACGTTCAGGTCGACCCCGCGCAGCACCGGGTGGGTGCCGAAGGACTTGGCGATCCCGACCATCGAGAGGCCCTTCTTCACAAGGTGGCCATTGTGCCCGATGCCGGGCCCGCCGCCTCGGTCGCGCCCGGAGCCACCACTGGCGTCGGCGCCGCACCGCCCCAGCTCGGGAGCCGGGCGAACCAGCGGCCCAGCACGTAGCTGGGCACGACCGCGATCAGCAGCATCACCCCGGCGTAGGGGGCCGCCTGCGCGTAGGAGAGGTTGTCCTGGAGCGCCCAGAACTGCGTGGCCAGGGTCTGCGCGTTGGTGGGGATGAGCACCAGGGTGGCGGTGAGCTCGGTGGCCGACTCGAGGAAGACGAGGCAGAAGGCGGCGGCCAGGCCGGGTCCGATCAGCGGCAGCGTGACCCGCCAGAACACGGTGTGGCGGGGGACGCCGAGCGAGTAGCCGACCTCCTCGAGCCCCACCGGGGCCCGCGCCACGGCCGCCCGCACCGAGACCACAGCCATGGGGAAGAACATGACGGCGTAGGTCAGGACCAGCAGCCACGGCGTCTGATAGAGGCTCCCGTTGAGGTAGTGCTCGGTGAAGAAGACGAAGCTCAGCGCGATGACCAGGCCCGGGACGGCCAGCACGAGCATGTTGCTGCGCTCGAGGACGTGGACCTGCCGTCGGGGGAACCGCACCGCCAGCAGCGCCACCGGCACCGCGGCGGCGGTGGCGATCAGCGCGGCCCCGGCCGAGTACAAGAAGGTGTAGCCCGCCGCACCGGCCAGGCCGGTGGCCGCCGGCAGGGTGGAGGTGCCCCCCCGGACCATGAGGTAGATGATCGATCCGACCGGCACCCCGAGACCCAGGGCGACCAGGAGGCCGACCCCGCTGAGGGCGGCCGGGCGGGCTCGGCCCAGGGGGCGGGGCCGCGGCCGGCGGGCCACGCCCGACCCGATCCTCGCCCCCCTCCCTCTGCCCCGGGCCGAAGTCTCGGCCAGCAGGAGCACGGCGCCGAGCAGGACGAGGATCAGCGAGAAGGCGCACCCCGCCGCTTGGTTGAAGCCGCCGACCCTGAACTCGGTGTAGATCTCGGTG
>DASXZJ010000039.1:0-5708 GCA_036502025.1 Acidimicrobiales bacterium
CACACGAACGACCAGGGTCAGTCTGTCGTGTCGCCGCCGTGACCGGTGGGTGGGCCTTCCTGGTGGCCGAGGACCGGTTCGAAGATCGCCACGTAGTGCTCGAATCGTTCCTGCCAGCCCTGGTCTTCGCTCCGCTGCTCCAAATGGTCCAGGCAGGTCTCCCATCCGGCGGCGTTGCGGGCCGCGTGGTCGGCGCGCAGTTCCTCGGTCAGCACGAAGACGGTGCCGCCATCGGGGCTCGCTGCGAGGTCGAAGCCGATGGTGTCGTCGCCCCAGGTGAAGCGCACCCGGAGGGGCGGGTCCCATTCCACGACCACACCGGGGAGCGGGCCGACGTCGCTCCCGTCGAAGTGGTGAGTCATGGTGGCGCCGACCTTCCACTCGTCGATCTCGATCCGGGTCGGGAACCACGAGCGCATCTCGACCGGGTCCGTCACAGCGCGCCACACCGCCTCGACGGGCTGGCGGAGGTGGCGGCGGAAGCGGAGGATCGGCCGCTCGCCGACACGAACCAGCGTGGCCTCGTCGTCGTTCATCGTCTCCTCCTTGTCAGGATCGGGGATCGTCGCGGTCGAGGTGGTCGGCCAGCCGGTCCAGGCTCTCGCGCCACATCCGACGGTAGGGCTCGAGCCACTGGTCCAGCTCCATGAGCGGTTCGGGGCGGACCCGGTAGATCCGCCGTTGGCCTTCGGCACGGGCCTGGACCAGCCCGGCGTCGCGCAGCACCCGGAGCTGTTTCGACACTGCCGGCTGGCTCATCGCCAGGCGCTCGACCAGCACCTGGACGGGCTGCTCGCCACTGGCCAGGACGTCGAGGATCCGCCGCCGGCTCGGTTCGGCGATCACCTCGATCGTGGCAGTGGACGACACGTCATCAGTATGCCTATCTAGAAATATATCTGTCAAGGCATGGATGCCGGAGTCGGCCTCCTTCTTCCCGGAGCCAGGTAGCCACGAGGCGCTCCCCCCGGATGAGTTCGGACCGGTGAATGCCGCCTACCTGGCGCTGCGCGACGACCCACGCTGCCTCGGCGGCGCCCATTTACAGCCGGCGAGACAGCGACCACCGTTCGCGACAACTTCGGCGAGGCCCTGATCACCGACGGCCCCTTCGCCGATACCAAGGGGGCACTCGGCGGCTACTACGCGCTCGACGCCGCCAGTCTGGACGAGCGACCACCGCTTGGATGGTTGCCGCCTACGAGGACCTGCGCCGGGACGACCCCGAACGCGCCGCCCCCAGGTTCTTGGGGTCGCGGACCTGCGGGCTCCGTGCTCCTCCCCGGAGAAAGCAGTATTTGAGCGCTGGTCCGATCTGATCAAGCTCTCGTCAGCTGGGGCGGCGCATCGGGGTTCGAGCTACGCGCCCCGTTCTGGTCGGCCCGGCGTTGCAGGACGATACGTTCGCCCGCGTTCGCGGTACGCGAGGCTGCCTCGGTGAACGCCTCGCGCGCCTGCGTATGCAACCCGGCCCGCTCGAGTAGGTCCCCGCGCACGCTTGGAACCAGCGGTGAGTCGCCCAGTGAATCGGCGTCTACCTGCTCCAGCACGGCGAGCCCGGCGCCGGGACCGTACGCCCGCCCGTGGGCGACCGCCCGGTTCACCTCTACGACCGGGCCGGGCGCGGCGCGGGCCAGGACGTCGTACAACCCCGCGATCCGGCGCCAGTCCGTGTCCTCGGCGCGCACCGCACGGGCGTGCTGCGCAGCGATCGAGGCCTGCAGGAAGTACCTTCCAACCGGGATCGCGCGGGCAGCCAGCTGCTCCGCCTTGTCCAGGGCGACCATGCCACGCCGGATCAGTAACTGATCCCAGAGGTTCCGGTCCTGCGCCTCCAGCAGGACCGGAGCGCCGTTCTCATCGAGCCGGGCCGGCATCCGCGATCCTTGGATCTCCAGCAGCGCCTGCAGGCCGAGCACCTCGGGCTCGTCGGGGGCGAGAGCGGCCAGCATGCGCGCGAGCCGGATCGCCTCGTTCGCCAGTTCCGGGCGCATCCACTCCCCGCCGGCGGTGGCGGTGTAGCCCTCGTTGAAGATCAGGTAGATGACCGCCATGACGTCGTCGAGCCGCTCGGTCCGCTCCGGCCCCGCGGGAAGCGCGAACTTGGCGTGGGCCTCGGACAGGGTCTTCTTCGCTCGCGAGATCCGTTGGCCCATCGTGGGCTCGGTGGCCAGGAATCCCCGGGCGATCTCAGCGGTGGTGAGCCCGCCGACCAGTCGAAGCGTGAGCGCCGCCCGGGACTCGGGCGTCAGAGTCGGGTGGCAGGACAGGAAGATGAGCCGGAGTACGTCGTCCTCGATGTAGTCGACCTGGATCTCGAGGTCGGGCACCGTCTCCTCCTCTCTCCCTCGGGCGCGTTCGAGCTCTGCGACCTTGCGGCGGAGGCTGTCGGCACGCCGGAAGTGATCGATGGCGCGTCGCTTCGCGATGGTCGTCAACCACGCGACCGGGTTGTCCGGGACCCCGGTAGTAGGCCACTGCTCAAGCGCGGCGACCAGGGCGTCCTGCGCCAAGTCCTCGGCGAGGCTCACATCGCGTGTCATCCGGGTGAGGGCACCGATGAGGCGGGCCGACTCGGCCCGCCAGGCGGCGTAGATGGCCTGGTTCGGATCATCGGGACGAGTCTCCGCCGGCACCATGCCAGCGTACTGAGCCCGGATCCAGGGTCACTCGCCGGGCGCCTCGGGGCCGGTCGAGATCTGGCGCAGGGTGGAGATGACGGTGACTTCGGGCCAGTACTTCGCATGAAGGTCGGCGAACGACTGCTGGTCCGCCGCGGCTTCCTCGAGGCTGGGGTACTCCATGATGGACCAGCCGCCGACGACTTCCTTGGCCTCGGCATACGGCCCGTCGACCCGGGTGACCTCGCCCTGTCGGACGACGTAGTTCACGGCGTCCTCAGTCCCGTACAGACCGCCCCCGTCGAGGAAGACGCCCTTGGCGGCCCGCTCGCTGATGTACTCGTCCATCGCGTCGAACAGCGCCTGCGGTGGCGTCCCGACACCCTCCTCCATCCGCACAAATCCCATGAATCGCGGCATCTCAATCACTCCTTTTGTGGTTCCTCAGAAGTACTTTCTCGCACGTACGTCGAACGGGCATCCGATCCTTCGACATCGCCCGTCGAGATTTCCCGACCATCTTGCAGACGGCGGAGGTTCCCCGTCGGGTGTCGAACCGGTAGGTGGCCGCCCAACACCGATCTCCCGGGCGACCGGATCATTGAGGGCTCGACGACGGCCGGGCGATATCTCCGTCGGTCTCGTCCTCCATCTCTGGTACCGCGACCAACTGGTCGAGGTCGATTAGACGGCTGCCCTGCCGGAATTGCCAAAGACAGCGGATGGGGCAGCGACCCGGTCAGCTGGTGCGAACGCCTGGCGCCACCACGGAGAGCCCCGTCGACCGTGCCCTTTGGGAAAGCTCGGCGTCGTAGGTGACGAACTCGTCGGCGCCGACTCTGAGGGCAACAGCCAGGTGGATGGCGTCGTTGGATCGGAGCGGAGGATGCGTCCCAGCTGCCAGCATGTCCCCGCGGATGAGATCGATCAGGTTAACCGTGTCGAGTACAGCTCGGACTGCGTCGAGATCGACGTCTTCGGGGTGGCGTCCCGCTGCACAGTGCATCTCGGTGTGGAGCAGCCACGACGAGACCAGCCGTCGGTCGTCGCTGGCTGCCAGCTCCGCCGCCAATGCTTCGGATTGCGGCTCGTCCAAGACGAGCTTCAGGGCTGCTGAGGTATCCAGATAGGCGATCGTCACCAGCGGCTACGGACGTCGTCCACGATGGTCTCGCTGTCGGTTCCAGGTCTGCGTCGCACAATCGACCCCAGGCTGGAAAGCGGGCGTGCTGCCAGTCGTACCTGTCCTCGCGAGATGAGCTCTGCGAGCGTGTCGGTGCCCGGCGGGACGATCAGCGCGGCCACTTGGCCGTGGTTGGTGACCTGGATCGTCTCCCCGTTGGCGACCTGGCGGAGTATCTCGCCGCTCTCATTCCGCATCTCCCGATGCGTGACGGTCCTCATGTCGCACAGCGTAGCACGCCAGGCCATCGTGTCCGCCGCATGAGTGCCGGCCGACCGCCCGAGTGAGCTCTGCGGAGGACGTCCACTCGAGGCCGAAGACCGCCTGTTTCGGCGCTACAGCAACCATGACCGGCGGCGACCAGCTTCGAGACGTTCTTGCGGTCAGCATTGGTTCGACCGGCGTCCCATCAGCTCCACCGTTACCCGGCCCGAGGAACACCGTGCCTTCTTCAACGACGGCCCCCAATCGGGTCCGGCGCTCACACCGGTGGTTTCGTGCCGACGATCGTGGCCTCCATCTCGTAGAGGTGTCTAGCCACCTTGCCCTTACACCTTGCGGACCTGTAGTGGGGGGTGGGCTCTCGCCATCTGGTCATAGTCCTCGTCTTGAGTCACCACCGGCAACCCGAGGTCGATGGCGGTGGCCGCTATCAGGGCGTCGGTCAGTTTCACGGCTCGCTGGATGCCGGCGTTCCGGCAGTCCACAACGAGACGAGCCCACGCGGCCATGACCGGCTCGCTGATCGGCACAGGATCCACCCTTCGTGCCAGTGTCAGCGTGCCCGCTCGGCGGGCGCGCGACGGGTCGTCTGCAGCGCTCAGCACACCCAGTTCGAGCTCGCCGATGGTCACGACCGACACCGTCACCCGGTCGGGCAACTCCCCGAGCGGTCGGTCCGCCTCACGAGCAATGAACACGGAGGTGTCGAGAAGCCCGGCCGGGTCGCTCAAAGCTCATCCAAGGTCTGCCCGGCGAGCACATCGAGGTCTTCACGCAGATTCGGGTCGGCCGCCCACTCGGCCAGTCCGCGACGCAAGAGTTCTCCTGGGACCCAGCGGGACCGTTGGGTATGGGGGACGATGTCGGCGATCGCCTCGCCGTGGACGGTGAGGATCACTCGCTCACCTGCTCGAACGGCGTCGATCACCTGGCTGGTCCGGTTTCGCAGATCGCGTACGCCGATCTCCATATGCGACACTGTAGCACAATGCCATCTGAAGGTCAGCAGGAATCCCTTCACTGGCGCTTGAGGATCGCCTGGAGCCGTTCCCGGCCGGCGTATTGAGATCACATGACCGTTCGAGGGCCCGCCGTTATCGCCATACGGGGAGCGCGGGCCACCGCTCGGGAATGACGGTGCAAGTCGGCATGGCTCGCCTATCAGGTACCCAGGTACGCCAGCACCGCCAGCACGCGGCGATTGTCGTCATCGGACGATTGGAGGCCGAGCCGCACGAAGATGGACGCCGTGTGCTTGGCCACGGCGCGCTCGGTGATCACGAGCTGCTGGGCGATGGCGGCATTGGATCGGCCCTCCGCCATGGGGCCAAGCACCTCACGTTCACGCGGGCTGAGAGCTCAGACCCTGATATTGCAACCGCGCTGGTCGGCGGGCGTTTGAAAGACGCGGAAAGTGCTCCTCTGCCTGGGAGAATGTGAGTCACCACAACACACAATTCCAAGGACAAGGAGCACCTGCCAAGTGAAGGCTACCCCGACGCTCTTCGAGATCGCGGACCCTGTCGTGACCAGGTCGTGGCAGCGGGTCGCCCCGGTCGTCGTCGAGGCGACCGAGGACGACGTGACCGGAGTGGCGGGCATCGCCCTCTTCGGCGAGCTGCTGGACCACCTGGGCCTGGTCGAGGTCGCCGACCGCCGGAACCTGCGCCCGATCGGCCCGG
>DASXZJ010000040.1:0-20778 GCA_036502025.1 Acidimicrobiales bacterium
CCGTTTGACGCCGGGAGCGACTTCCCGTCCTTGGTCACCGGCCCGGCGTTGATCCCCACTTCTGATTCGACCTTCTCCACGTGGGGCAGGTGGGCGATCTTGCGGAGGAGGGTGGGGTTGTAGGCCGAGTTGAGGCCGATCTCGGGGTTGTAGAAGCCGTCGAGCACGAAGAGGTCCGGTGTGTCGGTGCTGGCGGCAAAGTCGGCGGGCGAGGATTCGGTGGTCCGGGCGGCGGCGATGGCCCCCATGGAGAGGCCGCCCAGCAACCCGGTGAGGAGGACCACGGCCAGCAAGCCGCCCCGGCGGTGCCGCAACGTGGTGCGGAAGCGGTACCAGGCGAAGGACGGCGTCCGGGTCTTCAAGGTCGCACGTCGTTCACCGACCGCTCAAGTCGTTCTGGACCCTCGAGGCGGCCCAGATCATGGAGCACGGTATTGGCTGCTCCCTCACCACACATGCCGTGCACCCCACCACCCGGAGGGGTGGAGGCCGAGCAGAGATAGACCCCCTTGGCCCCGGTGCGGTACGGGTTCCACTGCGCCGTGGGCCGGAAGACGGTCTGGCGCAGCGTCGCGGCGCCGGCGTTGATGTCGCCGCCGACATAGCTCGGGTTGTGCGCCTCGGTCTGGGTGGCGGTGCTGGTCGCGTAGCCAAGGATGAGGTCCCGGAAGCCGGGCGCGAACCGCTCGATCTGCGCTTCTATCCGTTCGCGCATGTCGACGTCCGAGCCGTTGGGCACATGGCAGTAGGCCCAGAGGGTGTGCTTGCCGGCCGGTGCCCTGGTCGGGTCGATCAGGCTGGGCTGCGTCACCAGGCAGTAGGGGCGCTCGGCATGGCGCCCGGCGTTGACCTCGGCCTCGCTCTGCGCCACCTCGGCGAAGGTCCCGCAGACATGGATCGTTCCGGCCTCACGGCAGCGCTCCGCCGCCCACGGGACGGGCCCGCTCAGGGCCCAGTCCACCTTGCAGACCCCGGGCCCGTAGGCGAAGCGCTCCAGGCTGCGGCGGTACCGATGCGGGAGCCGGGCGCCGGCCAGGGCGACCAGCTGGCGCGGCGTCATGTCGAGGACAGTGGCCCGGGCCGGGGGAAGATCGTCGAGGCTGGTGATCCAGCGCCCGGTCACCACCTGCCCGTCGAGGGACTCGAGTTGCGAGACGAGGGCATCCACCACCCGGGCACTGCCCCCTTGGACCAGGGGCCAGCCGACCGAGTGGGCCAGCATCGTGAACAGCCGGGCGAACACGCCGGAGAGGGGGCTGGTCAGCGGGAGCATGGAGTGGGCCGCCGCGCCGGCGATGAGGGCCTTGCCCTCCTCGGTGGAGAATCGAGCCGACACCCGCCGGGCCGAGAACAGGGCGGTCGCACCGAACCTCGCCGTGGCGACCGGGCTGCTCGGAAGCGACCGCAAGGGGGCCAGGAAATTTGGCACGATCCGATCGGTGTCGCGCACGAGGCGCGAGAAGAGGCGCTGGTAGGTTGCCGCGTCCGCCCCGAGCGCGGCGGCCGTCTCCTCGACGGTCCCCATGACGGCGCCGGCGCGGCCCCCGTCCAGCGGGTGGGCGAAGGCGACGTGCGGGGTGAGCAATCGGACCCCGAGATCGGACAGGTCGTTGCGCTGGAAGAAGGGAGACGCCACCAGGAGCGGGTGGACGGCGGAGCAGACGTCGTGCTGGAAGCCCGGCAGCGTCAGCTCCTGGGTGCGGCATCCGCCGCCCGGGGTCTCGGCCCCCTCGTAGACGTCGACGGTCAGTCCGGCCCGGGCCAGGGTGACCGCGGCCGCCAGTCCGTTGGGCCCGGAGCCGACGACGATGGCATCGACGCGTCTCACGGTGGTGTCACAGCGTGAGCACCGTCTCCTCGGCGGCGCCGACCACCTCGATCGGGGCCGAGGAGAACCGGCGCACGATCTCGTCGATGTCGTGGTCGATCCGGTCCGGCCGGTGATGGAACAGGACCACCTTGCGGGCCCCGGCCCGACGTCCGAGCTCGACCGCGTAGTCCGCCGCCGCATGGCCGAAAGAAGCCTGCGCCGCCAGTTCTTCGGAGACGAGCTGGGAGTCGTGGAAGAGCACGTCGACATCCCGTGCCAGCTCGAGCGCGGCGGGATGGTAGTCGCCCCAGCTGTCGGGTCCGGGTCCGACGACGGTCGGGCAGTGGTCCGGCAGGTACGCGATGGTGGCGTGTCCGTCGGTGACGCGATAGCCGACCGTCCGGCCTCCCTTGTGCGGCACCTCCCTGGCCGTGACCGTGAAGTCCTCGACCGCCAGCCCCGATTCGCCGAAAACAGCCGGCGGCAACAGGTCGAAGGTCCAGTGGCCGCGGAGTTCACCGGGCCGGATCGGGAACAACGGAGGCGACATCATCCGGGCCAACACGTCCTCGGCCGCCGCGCCGTCATCCTGTGGCGGCATCAGCAGCGTGACCCGGGCGCCCTCGTGGTCGCCGTTGCGGAAGAACGGGATGCCCTGCACGTGGTCCCAGTGCAGGTGCGTGAGCATGATGGTGCCTTCGAACGGGCGCTCGCCGAGGACCGCTGAGACGCGGCGGATCCCGGTCCCCGCATCGAGCAATAGCGTGGGCCGGTCGTCGGTCCCGTCCCCATCGGCGCCCGGAGCCAGCGCGAGGCACGAGGTGTGGCCGCCGTAGCGAACGAATTCCGGTCCGGGGGCAGGGGTCGAGCCGCGAGTACCGCAAACGTAGACCCGCACCCGCTCAGTATCGCGCCTGGTCTTCGCGCCGGTGGCCCTCCGAGAGCTCGGTCAGGCTGCCGCGGTCGAAGTGCTCGGCCTCGACCAGCGCCACCCGGCAGCGGGTAACGGCCACGTTGCTTGAGGTCCGGATCCCACCCTCGAGATGGGCGCGCTCGCCCAGGATCGCCCCCGGCCCGTACTCCGCCAGGCGCTCACCGTCGTGGTCGACGCGCACGACGCCGTCGAGGACGAGCAGGACTTCGGTGCCGGGTTCCCCCTGGGTGAAGATGCTGGCGCCAGCGGGGAACTTCTCGAACCGGCTCTTGTGGTCCCCTCGCATGAGGTCCACCGAGAGGGTGCGTTCCAGCGCGGACTCGACCGCGGTGACCAGAGCCTCGGAGTCCTCGTTCCCCCAGGGGCTGTAGCGGCCGAATGAGCGCTTGTACCAGTCCTTGAAGTCGGTGAGCCCCGACTTGTGGGTGAGCGTGTTGTCGGCGTCATAGACCCAGTGCCTCGGGAAGCGGCTGGCGCCCACCAGGGCATGTTCGGATCGGCCGTCGGCGTACAGGGTGAGCGAGAGGGTCGTCCATACCAGTGGCGCCTGCCACTGCACGTAGGGCCGACGGCGGACCCGGCGGGGGGCCGGCATGCCCGTGCGTCCGCCCACCGTCTGCACGAAGCGCACCCATCCGTTCCCGTGCTCGGGCTCGTGCTGGATGTCCGGCAACTGGACCGCCTGGAAGACGTGCCGCAGGCCGGCCACTTTCACCGTGGTCGATCCCATCACGCCCCCGGCGCTATAGCCGCAATCGGTGATCGTACCCGTGGCGTCGACGTCGATCCACGCTCCGAGGACATTGGCAAAGCGGAAGCGATCGGCCGCGTGCAGTTCCTCCAGATCGAAGCCCGCCGCGGGCGGGGGGTCGTCGTAGTGGGCGACGCCGGTGTCGAAGGCGACGCGCTGAGCGCTCTCGATCGCTTCTGAAGGGATCCACGAGAGCGAGGTCACCTTGCCCTCATGTCGGGCTGGGTTAGCGATGGTCATACGACCAGCGTCTACTCAGTGGCTCCTCTTGACGAGTGTGCTGACAGGCGTCGACCGGTGGGCCTACCACCACCCCAGCCGGGAAGGCTGCCCCCTTTCACGGGAGGGCGCGGTATGGGAGAACTAGAGCCAATGGTTCTCCCCCAAGCCGGTTCCATCGTCACCGCCCCCTCGGGCACGATCGACGTGCTGCTGGCTGACGACAACCTGATCGTGCGGGAAGGGGTGCGGGCCCTGATCGAACGCCATGCCGACCTCCGGGTCGTCGGCGTGGCGGCCGACTACGACGAGGTCATCGTGGGCGCCATGGCTTGCGAGCCGCATGTGCTGGTCACCGATATCCGGATGCCGCCCGCCTTCAGCCGCGAGGGAATCGACGCGGCCAAGGAGGTGCGCAAGCGGCATCCCGGGACCGGGGTGGTGGTGCTGTCGCAGTTCGACGATCCCGAGTACGCCGTGGCGCTCCTGGCCGAGGGCTCGGCGGGGTACGGGTACCTCCTCAAGGACCACATCGCCGAGGGCGACCAACTGGTCGACGCCATTAGGGCGGTGGCGACGGGCGGCACCGCCCTCGACCCGGCGATCGTCGAGGCGCTGGTGCGACCGGTGACGTCACACGGTGGGCTCTCGCCGGCCGAGGAGGAGCTGCTCGGAATGGTGGCCGAGGGCAAGCCGATCAAGGCCATCGCGGCGGCCCGCCACCTGCCGGCCGAAGCCGTTGACGCCGAAGTGGAAGCTGTTTTCGTCAAGTTGGCCGAGGGCGTCTCGGCGGGGACCAAAGGTGCGCTGCAGCGTCTGCGCCTGCTGCACAAGGCCATCGTCGACCGGGAGGAGCAGGGGGAGACCTTGTCCCGCTTGCTCCCCGGAGGCTTGGCGGAGAAGCTCCGGCGTGACGGCCGCCACATCGGTGAGACCGAGAAGGTGGTGGTGACGGTGCTGATGAGCGACATCCGCTCCTACTCCACCATTGCCGAGCACGCCGATCCGAGTCAGCTGGCCGGGCAGTTGAATATCCACCGGGCCGCCATGAACGATGCCATCCTTGGTGAGAATGGGACCGTCATGCAGTTCGTGGGGGACGCCGTCATGGCGGTGTTCGGAGCGCCTTTCGCCCAGGAAGACCACGCGGATCGGGCCGTCGCCGCCGCGTTGGCGATGCATGCCAAGCAGTTCGAGATCAACACCCGGTGGGAGAGCGAAGGCCTTCCCCCATTCGGCTTGGGTTTGGGCTTGTCCACCGGAGAAGCTGCGGCCGCGCTCCTCGGTTCCGAGGAGCGCCTGGAGTACACCCTGGTGGGCGACACGGTGAACCTCTCGCAGCGGCTCCAGCAGCTGGCGTCGGCCGGGGAGACGGTGATGTCCGACGCCACCCGGCAGTCCCTCCGGATCCCGGTGGCCGCAACTGCCCTTCCGTCGCAGATCGTGAAGGGACGGGACACGCCGGTCATCGCCTTCAAGCTGACCGAGCCAATGGCGGCAACCACCGCCGAGATACTCCCAGAAAGGCAATGACATGGCGATGAATCCTGCGGCGGTGACCGACGAGGGCGACGTGCTGGTGGTCGACAAGGTGCGCAAGACCTTCGAGGCGGAGAACGCGCCGGTGCGCGCCCTGCGCGGGGCCAACCTGATCGTCCCGCAGGGAGAGTTCGTCGCCCTGATGGGTCCCTCGGGTTGCGGGAAGTCCACGCTGCTGAATCTGGTCGCCGGACTCGATGTCGCCGACGAGGGGACGATCAAGGTGGCCGGAGAGGAGGTGACGGGCCGCAGCGAGGACGAACTGTCGCTGCTGCGACGCCGTCACATCGGCATCGTCTTCCAGTTCTTCAACCTGTTGGAGGGCATGACGGTGCAGGAGAACGTCGCCTTGCCGGCGGTTATCGCGGGACGCAAGCGTCGCCTTGCCGAGACGAGGGCGCGGGACCTGCTCGACCTCCTCGGCATCGGGGACAAGGCGGCGACCGTTCCCGGCATGCTCTCAGGTGGGCAGCGGCAACGTCTCGCCATCGCACGGGCTCTGGCCAACGAGCCGACCCTCCTTCTGGCCGACGAACCGACCGGCGCGCTCGACTCCGAGGGTGGCCAGGAGGTGATCGAACTGTTGAGCCGATTGCATGGCGGGGGACAGACCATTGTCCTGGTGACCCACGATGCCGGCGTGGCCGCCGCGGCCGGTCGCATCGTGCGCATGCGCGACGGCCGGATCGTCGAAGACCCCACTGACGATGGCGATGACCTGGTCGCCGAAGGCTCGAGCTCCGGCTCGGCGGGGGCGTGAGGCTGATGCGCGGTCGGGCGGGGGGTTTGAGCCGGCCATGAAAATGGACACGGCCGCGGCGGACGTGCTTGTCGTCTCTCCCGAACCCCGCCGCGCCGCGCCGCCGGTGGAGTTGCCGTTGCGAGGTGTCCTCTTCCTGGCCACCGTGGTCCTGGTGGTGGTCGGTATGCGGGCGCATGCCCGCGGTGGGGTCGACCCGGTCAATTCGGTCGCCTTCGTCCTCAGCACCGTGTGGGCCTTGGTGGGCTTGCTCGGGGTTCGTGGGTCCGCGTCCCAGGCGACCCCGACGCGTTCTCCGTCGCTCTCCGTGCTCATCGGGATCGATGCGCTCGCGGCCGCCCTGGCGCTGGCCATGGGCCGGTTGGCCGAGAGCGGGACGACCGCTTCGGGCGGCGCGGCCAGAGCGACGGCCACCGTGGCTGCGGTCCTGGTGACGGCCATCTCCTTTCACCTCCTCCTGTCGCTGCCCGACGGTCGCCTGCCGGCGCGGGCCCGGCGAGGAGCCGTGCTGGTGGTGTACGTGGCGGCGCTGGGCACCGGCCTGGTGCTGGCGCTGCGGCACCAGCCCTTTTCACTGCAGGAGGGAGCCATCAGCTGGTCACTCGCCGCGGCGGCGGCCCTCGTCCCCCTTCGGCTCCGGTATGCCCAGGTACTCGGCCACGACCGGGAGCGGATGCAGTGGTTCGGCATCGGTGTGGTGCTGGCGGCCTCGATGGCCCTGTTGGCCTCCGTCCTGCATCTGCTGATCGGATGGCCCGGACCCCTCGGTGCGGTGACGGCCGGCGCGACCGTGCTCATCCCGCTCGGCCTCCTGGCGGGGGAGCGGGGTCGACTGGCTCCCCACGGCGGTCGCCTCCTGGTCCAGGTCCTCTCCATCTTCGGCTTCGTGGTGGTGGTCTCGGCCATCTATCTCGTAGTGGTCCTCGGCCTCGGTCACGCCCCCAAGGGATCGGCGGACCGCGACGTCCTGGCGCTGTCGATGGTGGCGACCGGGGTGGCGGCCCTCGTGTTCGTCCCGGCCCGCGACCGCTTCCTCGCCTCGGCGACCCGCTACGTCTACGGGGCCCGTCAGGCGCCCGATGAGGTGCTGCGCACCTTCGGCAGCCGATTGACCCGGGCCATCCCGATGGACGAGTTGCTGTTGCAGCTGGCCGAGTCCCTGCGCAAGACCATGGGCCTGGTGAGCGCCGAGGTCTACACCGGTATGGGGGATGTTCTCGAGCGGGCCGCCTCGGTACCGGACGCCGGTCCACGTTCGATCGTGGTGAGCTCCCGCGAACGACCGGTGGTGACACGCGCCGGCGTGTCGGGGAGCGCATGGGTTTCGGTGTGGTTGCCCGCCCTCCTCGATGGGCGGGAGGGCGCACAACTCCGGGTGGCCCCGATCAGCCACGCGGGTGAGCTTCTCGGGTTGGTGGTCGTCGAGCGGCTGGCCGACGCGGATTCCTTCTCCGAGGACGATGATCGGGTGCTGACCGATCTGGCGCGACAGGTCGGGTTGGCCTTCCACAACTCACAGCTGGACTCGGCGCTCCAGACGACACTCGACGAATTGCGCAACCAGACGGTCGAGCTCCGGGAGTCACGGGCCCGCATCGTGGCCAGTGGCGATGCCGAGCGCCGCCGAGTCGAGCGCAACCTGCACGACGGCGCCCAGCAGCACCTGGTGGCTCTGGCGGTCAATTTGCGCCTGGCGCGGGACACCATCGTCGAAGACCCCTCGGGTGGCGCGGAGCTGCTCGACCAGCTGGTCGGCGAGGTGCAGGAAACGATCCAGGAGCTGCGGGAGCTGGCCCACGGCATCTACCCTCCGCTGCTGGTCGACAACGGTCTCCTCGAAGCCTTGAAGGCCGCCGCCAATCGCAATCCGTTGCCGGTCGACGTGGTGGCCGAGAGCATCGGGCGGTACTCCCCTGAGATAGAGGCCGCGGTGTACTTCTGCTGTCTCGAAGCGCTGCAGAACGCCGCCAAGCACGCCGCCGACGCCAGGGTGGAGGTTCGACTCTGGGAGGAGTCAGGGGGTCTGCTGTTCTCGGTGAGTGACGACGGCCCGGGCTTCGAGCCCGAGAAGGCTCGCCGCGGCCACGGGTACATCAACATGGCCGACCGCCTGGGGGCCATCGGGGGCACCGCGCGTTGGGAGTCGGCGCCTGGCCAAGGTTCGACCGTCCGGGGCTCGGTACCGCTGCTCTGATCGGGGTGACTCGGGTTGCCCTACCGGGTGATGAAGCTGCCTGAGTCCCTCTCTTGCCACAGGTTGTGCAGGGTGTCGGCCGCCAGACGTTCCTTGTTCACGTAGGCGTGGGCGCCGCTGGTAGCGGCGTCCGGCGGGAGGTCCCCGACGTCGTAGGTCGAGCACAGGACCACCATCACATCAGGGTGGGTGGCCACGATCCGCCGGGTCGCCTCAATACCGTTCATCTCGGGCATGTTGATGTCCATGAGGACGACGGCTGGGTTCAGCTCGTCGGCCATGGAGATGGCTTCGGCCCCGCTGGCGGCCTCGCCGATCAGATCGAACTCCGTGGAGCGCCGCAACACCGCCTTGACCGCCGATCGGAAGGGTGCCTGGTCATCCACGACCATCACACCGAGCGGCCCGTTCATCGGTTCATCATCGCATGGTCCGTTCGCACACCCGATGGTGCTGCCACACCCCGCGGGGTGAGGTCAGCTACCCCCGGGATCGCTGAGGTACACCAAGACGGCCTTGACGCGACGGTTGACTTCCTTCTCTTCGGTGAGCCCCAACTTGGAGAAGATGGAGTTGGTGTGCTTCTCCACCGCGCGCTCGGAGACCTGGAGGGCCGAGGCGATGGCCGCGTTGCTCTTGCCCTGCGCCATCTCCCCGAGGATCTCGAATTCACGGGGCGTGAGCCAGGACAGATCCGACCGGCGCCGCGTCGAGCGCGCTTCGATGAGCTCGTCCACCACCTGGGGGTCGATCATCGACCCACCGTGAGCCACGGTGCGAATCGCCTGAGCCAGCTCGTCGACGCCCGCCACCCGCTCCTTCAAGAGATAGGCCCGCCCCGCCGAACCTGTCTCGAGGAGAGCCAGCGCGTAGGCGGGCGCCTTGAACTGGCTGAGCACGACGACGCCCACCTCGGGACGGTTCTCCCGCAGCCACGAGGCGGCCTGGATGCCCTCGTCCGTACCGGTCGGAGGCATCCGGATGTCGGTGACCACCACGGTTGGAGACTGCGCTTCAACCAGCGAGAGGAGTTCCGGGAGGTCACAGGCGGTTCCGACCAGCTCGAAGCCGTCGTTCGCGTCAATGATCCGGGAGATTCCCTCCCGCAGCAGCGCATTGTCTTCAGCCAGTGCGACCCGGATCGACTCCATGTGTTCGGTCACGGTAGCGCGCCGTACTTCCGCAGAGCATGTCCTGGCTACCGACCCGCGTTGGAGGCGTCAGGGATAGCCACCTCACTCAGGCTCTTCGTCTCCGTGCCTCGCGGCGATGCGCTGTCCCGGCCAGCCACACGGAGATGAGCAGGATCAACATCCCGTCGACGGCATGGAACCCGCCGACCCACTTGTTGCTGTCGCCGCCGTTGGCCAGAGCCGGCTGAGCCGCCATGGCGAGGGCGGCCAGGAGAAGGGCACCGACAACGGTCCGGCGGGACTCGCGAGCGGCCAGCGCCACGAGGAACAGAACGACGGCGACGACGCCGAGCACCGTGCCCAGGGCTCGATGCGGATCGAAGCTGCTCGCGTTGGCCACCTGGGCGGCGTGGTCGCCGAAGACGCCGACGCCGGCCAGGAACACCTGCACCAGGACGGCCAGCACGAAGAGGCCGCTCAAGTAGGCGTACACCTGGTCGACGCCGCGTCGCCATGCGGCGAGGTCGTTCTCCCTACCAGTCACAATCTCCGGGCTGACCGTCACTGGATCGAACCTCCCTCACCGGCAGCCCACGGGGGCCTGCCTCCTGGTGATCTGATTGAACCAATTGGCTCGCTCTAGACCAAGGGCGCCTTCCCCACCAGAAGAGTGGTGCTGACACCACCCCGTGCCCAGGACGGGGCGGATGCTGACACCCTTGGACAAGTTCACGTTCCCGGCGAGACTGAAGGGGAGGTATCGGCACACCGGGCGCAGGAGGTAACTCAGGCTGTGAGGAAGCACGTACTCGCTGGTGCCCGACCGTGAGCAAGGGGCTGTTCAGGGTCACCTGGTACCGCTCTCGCGCCACCGTCAAGCAGCGCTGGGGTGGGTACATCCGGGGGCGGCGCCGGGGCCCGACGCCGTCGCGGCCGTGCCGGGACGAATCGCGGCTCGGACGCCCACGGCCGTACTGCTGCGGTCCGAGTGAGCTGGACTCGATGATCCACATGACGGGTGAGTCGCCATGAAGTCCCAGGTGATGAAAGTGGCCTGGTACCGCTTCAGGGTCACCTTCAGGCGACGATGGAGCGGATACCTCTCATTGGCGCTCTTGATAGGGCTGATCGGAGGTCTCGCCCTGGGTGGTGTGGCGGCCGCTCGGCGCACGCAGTCGTCGTTCTCCACGTATGTGGGCAGCACCAATCCGTCGGATCTCAACATGTCGATCTACAGCGGTACCGGTCCGCCCGGGTCGGGCCTCAGCTACACGCCGGCTCTCACCAGACAGATCGGGCACCTTCGGTACGTGCGTCACTCGAGAGTCGGACTCGTCCTGAATGGGTTTCTCCTGGGGGCGTCCGGGGCGCCTCGCCTCAATGAGGCAGGCAAGGTGTACCCGGTCGCCAGCCCTGACGGCCTCTTCTTCAATCAGGACCGCGCCACGGTGACCCAGGGCCGGATGGCCAACCCCGACAACTCCAACGAGATCATGATGACGGCTTCGGCGGCGCGGTTACTTGGTCTTCATCTGGGTCAAATCGTGCCCTACGGCTTCTATACAAATGGGCAAGAGAGTTTGCCCGGGTTTGGCACTCCGGCGGTCCATCCAGGGATCCGGGTCGAAGCCAAGCTCGTGGGTTTTGCCGTTTTCAGCTCGAGCATCGTCGAAGACGACATCGACAAGTTCCCCACTTTCGTCGTCTTCACCCCGGCCCTCGCAGACAAGGTGTTGGCCGACGGCGCGCAGTCGTTCTCATCGGCTGCCACCTACGGCGTTCAGGTGGAGAGCCCCGGTCGCCATCTTCCCGCCGTCGAGCAGGAACTCGGCGGCGTCATCCCAGGGGATGCGACCTTCAGTCTGCATGCCGTGGCACCGGTGGCCGCCAAAACGGATCGAGCTATCAAGCCGATATCCATTGCGCTCGGAATGTTCGGAGGCGTGGCCCTTTTGGCCGCTCTGTTAATCGCGACGCAGTCCATCTCGCGCCGGCTTCGCAGCGGTATCGATGACTTGACGGTCCTACGGGCGCTCGGGGCCGACCCGGTCACGACGACGGCCGATGGGCTGATCGGGATCTTGGGCGCCATCGTGCTGGGATCCCTCCTGGCGGCCTTGGTGGCTCTCTGTCTCTCACCCCTGTCACCACTGGGACCGGTTCGCGCCGTGTACCCGTCCCTGGGCCTCTCCGTCGACTGGGCGGTCTTCGGTCTGGGTGAGGCAGTGCTGATGGTCGGCCTCAGCACCATCGCGGTCGTGCTTGCGGCAAGAGGCGCGCCACACCGGGCGGCGCAACGATCTCGCCTGGCTTCTGCCACCGGCTCAAAGGTCGTGCAAGCGGCGTCGGGCGCGGGCCTTCCGGCCTCCGCCGTAGTGGGAGTACGCATGGCACTTGAGTCGGGTAGTGGGCGCACTGCCGTTCCCGTGCGCTCGGCCTTGCTGGGTACCGCCCTGGCCGTGATCCTTGTGGTGTCGACGGTCACGTTCGGTAGCAGCCTGCAGACTCTGGTGAATCGGCCCGCCCTCTACGGGTGGAATTGGACGTACATGCTCAATCAGGTGGGGGCCGGGAGCGCCGGCATCCCTCCACAGGCGCTCTCGGCGCTGCAGCGAGATCCCGATGTCGCGGCGGCCACCGGAGTCAACTACAACGATGTGTACCTCGATGGCCAGAGCACCCCCTTCATCTTTGGAGATCTGAACGCCTCGATCACGCCGCCAATCCTCAGTGGTCATGCTCTGGAGAAACCAGATCAGATCGTGCTCGGTGCGGCGACGATGGCAGCACTGCACAAACGGTTGGGAGACACCGTGGTCGTGTCCTACGCATCGAGCAAAAACGGTCCCGCGTACATACCGCCGACCCACCTGGTCATTGTCGGTACGGCCACCATGCCCGCCGTTGGATTCGCCAGTCTTGTTTCTGATCACACTTCGATGGGCAACGGCGCGCTCGTTCCGGACAGCATCATCTCGGCGCGCTTCCAGAACGCCGTCAGTACTCCCTATCGCACTCTCAACGGGCCCAATCTCGTGTTCGTACGGATCCGTGCGGGAGTTGCTCCATCGGCGGGGCTCGCCAACCTGCGGCGAATCGCCGCTTCGGCCAACCGGGACTTTGCTCTCGTGCCCGGTGGTGCTGGTCTGGGCAACACCGTTATCGTCCAAGGCGTCCAGCGTCCGGCTGAGATCGTTGATTACCGGACCATTGGTTTCACTCCCGCCCTGCTGGTGGCTGCGCTGGCCATCGGGGCGGTTGTCGCCCTGGCCCTCACCCTCATGACCTCAGTCCGGCGGCGGCGGCGTGACCTCGCCCTCCTCAAGACGCTCGGCTTCACCCAGCGGCAGCTGGCCGCGGCCGTCGCTTGGCATGCGTCCGTATCCGCGTTGATCGGGGTGGTGATCGGTGTACCGATCGGCATCATTCTCGGGCGATGGCTCTGGGATCTCTTCGCCCGACTGATCTACGCCGTCCCCCAACCGACCGTGCCGGTGGCGTCGGTGGCTCTCGTGGCCCTCGGCGCCCTCGTCCTGGCCAACATTGTGGCCGCCATTCCCGGGCGCATGGCGGCCCGGACGCCGACGGCACTGATGCTGCGCGCCGAATGAACTACTCGGTCAGTTCCAGGATCTCCTCAGCAACGCGCTCGCCGGAGCGCACCGCACCGTCCATGGATCCATAGGACACCGCGGCAGTCTCGGTGCCGGCCCAGTGCAGGCGACCGACCGGCTCGCGGAGCTTGCGGCCGTATTGGGTCAGGACGCCGGTCGGGAAATGACCCATCGAGCACCCGCGCGTCCACTGCTCCTCGGCCCAGTTCTGCTCGAGGATGTCTATTGGCTTAGCCGCCTTTGGACCGAATCGTGTGGTCAACATGGTCAGCATGACGGCCTGACGACCCTCGCGGGTCATCTGTGCGAGCTTTCGGGCCCGGGGCCCGGCGCAGTAGGTGGCCATGACTCCCTCTGCGTGCCCCGGCTGTGTCGTATCGAGGGAGATCTCGATCTCATCGTCGGTGGCGACCGAGTTGCCCGAGACGCCGTCGTTGCGCCAGAAGGGTTCCTCGTAGATCGCCACGGCCTTGAGCTCGGTGCCGGCTGGGACCTGGTGGATGAGGAGGACGTGATCGGCCGGGAGGACCGGATCGAACTGGATCCCGGCCGCCAGGGCCCGGGGGAGCGCCATGACGAGGCGGCGTGCCGTCACCGTCGCTTTGAAGCTCTTCACCTCGACGGCTTCTCTGGTCTGGGTCACGGACTGGACCGGAGTTTCGAGGAGGACCGCATCACCCAGGGCGGCGGCCATGGCGATGGGGACCGCCTGGACGCCGCCTTCGAACTGCTCGTGCTGGTAGCCGCCCTCAATGTTCATCAGCGATTCGATCCCACCGGACGAGCGGACGAGGAAGAGCCAGTTGAGGAGCGAGACCTCGGAGAGCTCGGCCGCGAAGCACGCCCGTATGGTCGCCTCGATGAGGTCGCGGGCCAGCCGGGTCGGCACGTGCACCGGCGTGAGCCAGGAGCGGCACGATTGGGCGTCCCACTCGAGCGCCTTCGCGGCGTCCCAGGGGGCATCGACCGGGAGCGTCTTGGCCATGGCGTTCATCCGGGAGATCGCCTGGGCCGCGCTCAGGAGCGCCACCGGGCTGATGCGGGGGATGTCCCCCTTGTAGCGACGGACCTTGCCGCCGGTGGCGAGGACATTGTCGCCCCGCACGTTGGTGGGGAACACCGAGACCCCCATCTCCTTGGTTAGTTCGTGCATCCGGTCGTGCTCGGGCCCGATGAAGCACGCGCCCATGTCGACGGGCACCCCGGTCGTGCTGGTGCGGGTCCACAACCTCCCGCCCACCCGGTCGCGGGCCTCGAGGACCACCACCGACTTCCCGGCCTGGGTCAGGAGCCGGGCCGCCATGAGCCCGGCCAGCCCGGCTCCCACGACACAGACGTCAGCTTCGATCCGCGTGCTCGGCATGGCCAGGCCTCCTCGGTTTGGAGTAGAGTAACATGCGTGCGGCCCGCATGTAAATTGGAGGTGCAGTGACCGGTCCGGGTGCGACAAGGCCTCGTGAGACCCAGGTGGCCCGCTCGGCCCGGACCCGGGCGGCCCTGCTCAAAGCGGCCCGGGAGCTCTTCGCCCGGGACGGCTTTGCCCAGACGGGCCGCGAGGAGATCGCGGAGCGGGCCGGGGTCACCCGGGGCGCGCTGTACCACCACTTCGCTTCGAAGACCGAGGTGGCGGCGGCCGTCGTGGAGGAGCTCGAAGCGGAGCTGGTGGACCTGGTCGTGGCGGCCGCCCGCGGGGGAGCGGGTGGGCGCGAGCAGCTGCACCGGGGCTGTCGGGCCTATATGGACGCCTGTGCCGACCCGACCATGGCCCGCATCCTCGCCGATGCTCCCGCGGTACTCGGGCTGGAAGCCTGCCGTGCCCTGGACGCCGCGTCCTGCGTGCCCTTGTTGGTGGAGTTCTTCGCCCGGGCGCTGGCCGAAGGCATCGAGGTCCCGGGTGACCCCAGGGTGGCCGCCACCCTGCTGCTCGGGATGCTCAACGAGGCGGCCGCCCTTGTTGCCGCTTCCCCCGACGACGTGGCGCTCCGGCGCCGGGTCTCGGCGAGCGTGGACGTCTTCCTCACCAAGCTCTTCGGGTGACCGGGTCACGATTGAGCCGAGGCGGCGCGTCTGGGAGGATGGCTGCCGGGTCCAATCGCGACTCCAGCGGAGGAGAACGCCTCATCCGCACAGAATCGATCGGAGTGCCATGGCTGACTTTGTGATGACCGTCGCCGGCGAGTCCATGCCCACCGCCGCAACCTTCGGGGTGAAGAATCCGGCCACGGGCGAGGTGTTCGCCGAAGCTCCCGAATGCACCAGAGAGCAGCTCGATGCTGCCTTCGACGCCGCCGCCAAAGCCGGCCGGGACTGGAAGATCGACGAGGCGGCCCGGCGCGCCACCCTGCTCAGGGTGGCCGACGTCCTCATGGCCTCGGCCGGCGACATCGCCCCCGTGCTCACGTCCGAGCAGGGCAAGCCGTTGGCTGAAGCCGGCGTCGAGGTCTTCGCCGCGGCCATCTGGTGCCAGTACTTCGCCAACCTCGAGACACCGCCACAGGTGATCCAGGACGACGACACCGCGTTCGTCGAGGTCGTCCGCCGGCCTCTCGGCGTGGTGGCGGCGATCACCCCGTGGAACTTTCCCCTGACCCTGGCCTTCTGGAAGATCGCCCCGGCGCTGTTGGCGGGCAACACGATGGTGCTCAAGCCGTCACCGTTCACGCCCCTGTCCACCCTCAAGGTGGCCGAAGTGCTCCGCGACGTCCTCCCTCCGGGCGTGGTCAACGTGGTCAGCGGGGGCGACGAGTTGGGTGCGTGGATGACCAGCCACCCGGTGCCCCGCAAGATCAGCTTCACGGGGTCGATCGAGACGGGGAAGAAGGTGGCGATGTCCGCCGCGCCCGATCTAAAACGGGTGACGCTCGAGCTGGGTGGCAATGACCCGGCCATCGTCCTCGACGACGCCGACCCGGCGACCGTGGCCACCGCGATCTTCGCGGGAGCCTTCAACAACAACGGACAGGTCTGCTCGGCCATCAAGCGCGTGTACGTCCCCGAAGCGATGTACGACGACGTCGTGGACGCGCTGGCTTCGCACGCCAAGGCCGTCAAGGTGGGCGACGGGACCGATCCCGATTCCAAGCTCGGCCCCATCAACAACGAGCCGCAGTACGAGCGGGTCAAGGAGCTGGTAGCCGACGCCCTGGCGCAGGGAGCTCGTGCCGCATCGGGCGGCAAGGCGATGGACCGTCCCGGGTACTTCTTCGAGCCAACCATCCTGGCCGGCCTGGCCGACGGAACTCGCATCGTCGATGAGGAGCAGTTCGGCCCCGCCTTGCCCGTCATCTCCTACCGCAACGAGGGCGACGCCATCGACCGGGCCAACGCCACCCACTTCGGGCTCTCGGGCTCGGTGTGGAGTGCCGACTCCGATCGGGCCGCCGCGGTGGCCGCCCAGCTCGAGTGCGGTACGGCGTGGGTGAACACGCACCTGGCGCTGTCGCCGCAGCAGCCGTTCGGCGGCTTCAAGTGGAGCGGGCTCGGAGTCGAGAACGGTCCGTGGGGCTTGGCCGAGTTCACCGAGTTCCAGGCCATGCACCGCTCGAAGGCAGCCAACGGCCTCAACGTCAGCACGGCCGGTCTGGTCTCCTAGCGACCTTCCGCTACGAGGCGGTCGTGGGCGTGGCCGCGGCGTGATCCGTCTTCAGGAAGTTCGAGATCTGCCGCAGATCCGACCGGGCCTGCTTGATGTCGTTGCGCGCTGTCTGATCGGCTAACCGTTCGGTGGAGAGCAGCGCGTGGTTGGCGTTCCACTGGGTCGGCGTGTAGCCCAGGGCGGTCGGGGAGATGCCTGACGCCGCATTGGTGGCTGCGCTGATCTGCGCGTTCAGGTCGGTGATCAGTGGATCGAGGGTGCCCTCATTGGACGAACTCACGCGTGCGGCCGCTTTGGCGGAGTCGGCCGTCAGCGTGGGGACCGAGCCGTTGATGATGCCGTCACCGTCGGCGGCCAGGCGGGCCGCGGGCAGGACGAGGGCCAGGACCCGGAAGTTGGTGAAGATCGTCGACGCATCGGCCTGGGCGGCCGAGACCGTCGTGTCGGCCGCGATCTTCTGACCGAGCGCCTGGAGAGGCGCAATGCCGTTCTGCAGGTACGCCGTGAGGGTGGCCGCCCCGGAGCCGAGGTTCTTGGCTGCGCTGACCCTGGCCATCGCCGCGTTGAGGTCGTTCACCCTGAGGGTGATGGCGGTCGCAGCCTTGGCCTGGACACTCGAGAGGCTCACCGGCGCGGCCGCGCCGGCGGACGTGGCCAGGCCAACCAGCACCGCCACCGAGGTGACTGCTACTGCGCCGACACGGATGGTGGTCTTGGACATCGGTCCTCCTCTGGTCGGGTCACCTGGTGTGGCCGCGGGCCTGTCGTCACATGGTGGGCGGGCGCCGTGATCTGGATGTTCGGCAAACATGAGGGTTCTGTGAGGGCTCGCCGTTTCCCGCCATTGCCGGTGTGCGAAGTGCCAGGCTTAGGAGGTGAGCACGGAGTCCGGCACCGTCGTCGTCATTGAGGACGATCCGCATATCGCGGACCTGGTCGACCTGTACCTCCGACGGGAGGGCTTTCGCGTCCTGTTGGCAGGGGACGGCGAGCATGGACTGGCATTGGTCAAGCAGGCGAGCCCGTGGGTCGTCATTCTCGACGTCGGACTGCCGGGCGAAAAGGACGGCTTCGACGTCTGCCGGGAGATCCGGGCCAAGGGTAATTTGCCGCTTCTCTTCTTGACCGCCCGCGACGACGAGGTCGACCGCATTCTCGGCCTGGAGCTGGGCGCTGACGACTACCTGACCAAGCCCTTCTCGCCGCGTGAACTGGTGGCTCGGGTCAGGGCGATCCTCCGCCGGACGCGGGATGCCGGCGTAGAGCAGGACATCGTCGTCGTCGGTGAGCTGGAGGTCGACCTCCGGCGACGCGAGGTGCGCCTGGCCGGCGAAGTGGTTGCCCTCACCACCCGCGAATTCGACCTGCTCGCGTTTCTGTCGATCAACACCGGTCTGGCCCTGTCGCGCCAGCAGCTCCTCGACGGGGTCTGGGGCTCGGACTGGTACGGCGACGAGCGCACGGTTGACGTCCACGTCGCGCAGCTCCGGAAGAAGGTGGGCGACGAGCTTCCCCTGGCCACGGTCTGGGGCGTCGGGTACCGGTTCGGCTGAATCGATGCGGATGCGGGAGGTGATCTCGTGCGGCGGCGGCTGATGCTCGCCTTTGTGGGCCTGGTGGCGGTCGTGCTGGTGATCGCCGGCGCCGGCAGCCTCATCCTGACCCGCAACGCGGCGCGGAACCAGGCCACCACCCAGCTGGTCGCTGAAGTCAAGGCTCTGACTTCCGCCAAGAGCGGTTCGCAGTCGCTGGCCGTGCTGCGCGCGGTTCGCAAGACCCTTCGTCTGGAGGACGCCGTGTTCATACGGGTCACGGCGTTCGGGACGATCCCCAACCTGCCGACCGACCTCACCCAGTCGGATCTGAATCCTCAGGGACTGCTGAACGGTCAGACGGTCTCGGGCCGCGATGGCAGCCTGGTGTTCGCGGCATCGCCGGTCCAGCTCACGGCGACCGAGCGCGCCCGGCTGAAGCTGCGGGGTCAGGTGGCCGTTGTCTTCACGCGCCAGGTGGGTGATCTGGGTCCGAGTTGGGGCTATTTCATCGCCGCCGGGGGTGCCGCGCTCCTGATCGCTGCGCTGATGGCATGGCAGGTGAGCCGGCGGATGTCGCGCCCGTTGATCGACGCGATGGAGGCCACCGGACGGATCGCCTCGGGGGATCTCGACAGCCGAGTGCAAATACGTGAAGGCGACTACTCGGAGTTCTCCTCGCTCGGACGATCCATCAACGAAATGGCCCAGCGGCTGGAAGATGGCCGAGCCCGGGAACGGCACCTGCTGCTCTCGGTGTCCCACGACCTCCGCACCCCGCTCACCTCCATTCGCGGTTTCGCCGAAGCCATCGCGGACGGCGCCATTGACGACACCGGCCAAGCGGCCGCCGTGATCATCGCCGAGTCGCGCCGGCTGGAGCGCCTGGTGGGTGACCTGCTGGATCTGACCAAGCTCGAGGCGAAGCAGCTCTCCATGCACATCCGCCCGACTGACGGGGCGGAAGTGGTCGCGACGACCGCCGAAGGGTTTCGCCCGCTGGCCGAGAAGAACGGGCTCAGCCTCACCGTCCGCCTGCCGCCCGAACGCGTCCCCGACATCGCCGTCGATCCTGACCGGCTGGCGCAGATCCTGGCCAATCTCATTGAGAACGCCATGGTCTTCGCCCGCTCGTCAGTTGACGTGTCACTGTTCGATTCCGATGGCTCAGCCGGGAACCGAGGGCAGGCGATCGTGGTGGCCGACGACGGGCCGGGGATCGCCCCCGGCGACCTCACCCGAGTCTTCGAGCGCTTCTACCGAGCTGACCGCGGTCCGAACCGTCACATCGGCTCGGGATTAGGCCTGGCCATCGTGGCCGAGTTGGCGGCGGCCATGTCGGCCGACGTGCGGGCGGAGTCGCCCGTCGATGCCAACGGTGGTTCACGCTTCGTGGTGACCGTCGCTCAACCGCTGATGTAGCGCCGGACTACCCGCTAAGTGCTCACCGATTGACTGATTGCGCAATCGTGTAGTTCCAGTCGCCGTGGAACTTGTGCGGCGTGAGTGGCACTGCGGCCAGTTCGGCCGCACCGACCTTGGTGCCGGTCTCGTAGTAGTTGAGGTCTTCTTCGGCCCTGATCTTGAGTCCCGTGGCCGTGGTCGTATTCGAGATGAGCTCGACGATGGTGCGATAGGAGACGAGGGGACGACCGCGCCAGTTCATCGAGATGAAGCTGAACATGCGGTGTTCGATCTTGTTCCACTTCGAGGTGCCCGGCGGGTAGTGCACCACGGTGATCTCGAGGCCGGTCTCCTCAGCCAGCTTGGCCAGTTCGACCTTCCAGAGTTTGAGGCGGTAGCCGTTGGACCCACCGGCGTCAGCGGTGACCAAGAGCTTGGTGGCGTCGGGGAAGCGAGGCTGTCCCATCGAGTACCACCAGCGCCTGATGGCCTCGACGGCGAAGGAGGCCGTATCGGCGGTATCGCCGACCGAGACCCAGCCCTCGTCGTTGGCCAGGTCGTAGACCCCGTAGGGAACGGCTCGACCCAGCTCCTTGTCGATGAAGTCATGGGTCTTGGTGCGCGTCGGATCGCCGGTGGGGTGCCACTCGACCCCACCGTTGGAGAACTCGCCCACCAGCTCCTTCTTCTTGGTGTCGACGCTGATGACCGGTTGACCCGCCTTCATGAAACGGTCCACTTCCTTGTTGAGGTAGTTGAACTGGGCGTCTCGGTCAGGGTGGGCGGCGCCCTCCTTCTGTTTGGATGGGGCCTGGAGCGAGTAGCCGATGGAGCGCAGGATCCGCCCGACCGTATCGTCGGTGATCTTGAAGCCCTGGCGCACCAGCTCTTGGGCCAGGTTGCCCGTCGACTTGGAAGTCCAGCGCAGATGCGACATCGGGTTGCCCCGGGTGCCCGGGTACACCAGCTCGTCGAGCGCTTCGAGCAGGCCGGGCTGCTTGTCTTCTGACTTGATGTCGCCACCACCAACCGCGCGCTGGCGTTCTGAGGGCTCGAGACCTTCACGCACTTCTCGTTCGGCCTTGATCACCGTGTTGCGGCTCATGCCCGAGGCGTCAGCCACCGCGCTTTTGCCACCGCGTCCGAGCGCCTCGGCCATCGCGCCGGCCACCACACGGCGTTGCAGCTCGTTCAGATGGGGCAGGACTACGTCGAAGAATCGCGCGAGCTCATCTCGACTGGCCTCCACCAGGCCATCCTACATCGCGCGTACTAACTATCGGAGGACCCTAA